>NZ_WOFB01000020.1 GCF_009733865.1 Oceanobacillus salinisoli
CCAAAAACTTGAAAAAAGTATTTGACATTGTACGCTAAGTAATTAAAAAACCATCAACAAATAAGTGATTCACTTATTCGTTGATGGTCTATATAAAGCTTATTTGATTTTTCGTTCTTCTATGACACTTCGGTATGGTTTTCTTCCGCGCGGAGCACCCAATACCTCCGACATAATAATACCTTGAATTAATCCTTTTTGATTTAAGCTCGTGTTAATCTCTTTTTTTAATTGGGCTTGTTCTTTCGTTAAATTATTTTTTGGCTGAAGAATGGTCTCTTCACTTGTATTATATTGTTCACTTATATTTTTAATCGTATCTCTAGTTGTCGTTTTTAATTGATCAGCTAAACGTTCCATTTGCTCTTGCTGCTGTTTCTCCATAGAAACTGTTGTTGCTGGATCTGGACGATTTCCAGTTCTTGACGGATTCTCAGGCCGTTTCTTGTGACTAGGAGGAGTAGAAGCTGGCTTAGGTCGATTTAACTGTTTTTCCTTTTGTTCTTCTCGAGCATTATTTGCATTATTTCTGAAAAAGCCAATAATCCCAGAAAGGATAATTAGAATGAGAAAGAAATTACTAAAAATCGCTTCTAAAAAGCCTTCCATTTGACCCCCTCCTTTACACTTTCAAGTAATTTACTCCTTATCATGGTCATCATTTTCTTTTGTTAATTTACCTATCGTATCACGCATATCTGTATCTGCATTGATATTCTGATAATTTAAGTAGTCCATGACACCCATTTTCCCGGAACGCAATGCCTCTGCCAATGCTTGTGGCACATCTGCTTCTGCTTCCACAACTTTCGCACGCATTTCCTGAACCCGAGCAACCATTTCCTGTTCTTGGGCAACCGCCATTGCACGTCGTTCTTCTGCTTTTGCTTGTGCAATGTTTTTGTCTGCTTCAGCCTGATCCGTTTGTAAAATCGCTCCAATATTTTTGCCGATATCCACATCAGCGATATCGATGGATAGAATTTCAAACGCCGTACCTGCATCCAATCCTTTTGCTAACACAGTATGGGATATTGAATCAGGATTTTCCAGTACTTTCGCATGGGTATCTGAGCTACCAATTGTACTTACCACACCTTCACCAACACGAGCAATAATTGTATCTTCACCTGCACCACCGACAAGTCTGTCAATGTTGGCGCGAACGGTTATTCTTGCTTTCGCTTTTACTTCAATCCCATCCATTGCAATACCGGCAATAAATGGTGTTTCAATTACTTCAGGATTTACACTCATTTGTACAGCTTCCAATACATCACGGCCAGCTAAGTCAATTGCGGCTGCGCGCTCAAAACTAAGTTCTATATTTGCACGATGTGCGGCAATTAGAGCATTAACCACACGGTCAACATTCCCACCTGCTAAGTAGTGGCTTTCCAATTGATTAATCTTTACACCTAACCCTGCTTTATGTGCCTTAATTAACGGATTAATAACCCGGTTTGGTACGACTCGACGAAGACGCATTCCAATTAATGTAAAGATACTGACTCTAACCCCAGCTGCTAGTGCACTAATCCAGAGTGCTACCGGAATAAACGTGAATAAAATAACTACGGCAATTAGAATAACCGCGATAACAATTAATGGCATTAAATCATAAATAGACATTTCAATTCCTCCTAAAATTTATTTTTCTCTGACAACAACCCTTACTCCTTCTACTTTAACCACTTTGATTGGACTACCACTTTCAATAAAACTTCCTTCAGAAACAACATCAATCCGTTCATCCGTAAATTCGCCAATTCCAGATGGTCTTAGAGAGGTAACTGCCACACCTTCCTTTCCAATAAGCTCCAGACGGTTGGCAGTAGATACATACCCTAATTCTGTCGTTGTCCGATCCCTTAAAATGATATGCCGAAAAACCCCTTTATCCAGTCCAATTCTCCTAAATAGGATAACACTGGATATGATTGCAACTAAAAACGCAATCCCTACACTCATCGACATTTGTCCCAAATCATAACCTGACATCAGCAAAGATCCAAGGATAGCTCCTACACCAATTAATCCAAGGATTCCTCCAGGTACAAATAACTCGGCAATGATTAAGATGATTCCTATTAGTAGTAGGACAATCGCTTCCATTCCTGCTAAACCAGCAACAATATGTCCATAGAAAAACAGAATTAATGCGGTGACCCCCATAATCCCAGGAATACCAAATCCAGGTGAATACAGTTCAACAATTAACCCCAAACTGGCAACAGATAGAAGAATAGAGTAAACAACCGGATTTGTTAAAAATCTGGCAACTTCTTCCGCCAACGTTGGTTCTTTTTCAATAATTGCAGCATTAGATAATCCTAATTCATGAAGTAACTCAACACGGTCATCTACAATCCCCTCCGCATAACCTACCTCCACTGCATCAGAGGGTCCCAAAGTTAAAAATTCTCCTTCTGGTGCTCCATATTCAGGCAAATCTATATTAGAATCAGCCATAGCTTCAGCATAAATAGGATCTCTTCCTTTCGATTGGGCACTAGCAATCATTCTCTCTTTCCAAGCTGATTGTGCTTTGTCATCTGCTGCAGTCCCATCGCTATTAATGACACCACTTGCACCCATGGTTGCATGAGGCGCAAAATAGATGTAATCGGTATTTAATGCAATATACGAACCGGCTGATAATGCTTCATTAATGATAAATGAGGTTGTGGGGACTTCCAAATTCTGCAGCAACGTGCCAATCTGTCCAGCTGAGTCGACACGACCACCTGGTGTATCAATCTCAAAAATAATATGATCTGCACCAGATTCTATTGCTTCACTGGTCGTTCTTTTTAAAAAAGCTTCCAATCCACGTTCTACTTCACGTTCAATCGGAATTATATAAACAGATTGACCACTTCCTTCATCATTTTCAGCATGGATATAATCAATATTTAAAAAGGAAACCATGAACATAATTCCCATTAAGGCTATGTATATAGATGTCGTCTTTCTCCGCAAACTTTATCACCTCCTTACTTGTTATTAGTATATACGGCCTATAGATGGAATAGTTTCATTTAACGGAAATAATTTTTCCTACCTAGATACTACCATAATCATATCCCTCAGAGAAACATAAAGATAGATTGTACCTAAGTGGCAGTATGGAAGTGTGACATCATCTTTAGCCCTTCAGCTAGGCATTGAAACACAATAATTCATACATTCTTATCTTTTATAGGATATTCAAAAAGTCCAGTGAAAAGGACACATCGATAGGGGATCTTCGACTAAGTACCGACACGTCCTGTGTCGAACGTCGAAGTCACCACAACACGCTCGGGGCCCGCTACTCAAAGCTTCAACGCCTCAAACTTCTCGATCCTTTTCATCCTCCTTTTTGAACACGCACTTTTAAGAAAAAAAGGTTCTTATCCTCTGATAAGAACCTTTCCTGTTAGTTCAATTGTTGCATAACAACATCTTTTATTTGTGAGCCATCTGCCTTCCCTTTTACTTTAGGGATAATTGCTCCCATTACTTTACCCATATCTTTCTTCGATGTAGCATTTACTTCCTGAATCGTTTCCTGAACCATTTCTAATATTTCTTCATCAGAAAGCTGTTCAGGCATATATCTCTCAACAATAGATATCTCGGTTTCCATTTTTTTAACAAGATCGTCGCGTCCAGCGGATTTAAATTCTTGGAGGGAATCTTTTCTTTGTTTTACCTCTCTTGACAAAATTGTTAAGTCTTCTTCCTCAGATAGTGTATCTTTACCAAGTTTAATCGATTCGTTCTGTATTGAAGCTTTTATCATGCGAATTACGCCTAGAGTTTCTTTATCTCTATCCTTCATCGCTTGCTTCATATCTTGATTCAATTTGTCGAGTAATGACATGAGTTCGCACCTTCTTTAATACTTACGCTTTCTAGCAGCTTCAGATTTCTTCTTGCGTTTCACACTAGGTTTTTCATAGTGTTCACGCTTGCGATATTCCTGTAGTGTACCACTTTTTGATACACTGCGTTTAAAGCGACGAAGAGCATCTTCAAGAGACTCGTTTTTACGAACGCGAGTTGTATTTGACATGCTAATTTCCCTCCCTCCGAAGCACAAAACCAAAATTATAAGGCATATGTAAACACGTCGCACATGCCACTTTAAAGTATAATATAATCCTATCAATAGGTCAACTGATTATTTTACACGTTAAAAAAAGCATACAATTTTATGACCGGTTCGTCACAAGCATTTTCAGAAGCAGTATCTAGGCAATACTACAAGAAAATAGCTCAACTAAAAGCTGTGTTTTTATAAAAGGTTGCTTTTTACAGGAATATTGTATCTCTTTTACTTCTTCCAATAATATGGGTAAATTGCTGTTTTGGTAGACGCTCCTTTAATTGCTTTTAATCCATAATTCGCTGATTTTGCATTCACCCAAGGTTTGCCTTCCACCTATCGTTCCAATTCTTCAAAATGATAGGAAATGGCTGCCAATGCGTATAATGGTGCAGTTTCGGTTCGTAAAATTCTAGGCCCTAACCGTACCGCATGAAAGCCATTATCTTTAAGTAAATTCGCTTCTTCACTTGAAAAGCCACCTTCAGGGCCAATACATACGAATAATTTCTGTTTGATATCCATTTCCTTCAATACGGAACCAAATGTATGGTAATCCTGTACCTTCGCTTCTTCTTCATATGCAAAGATTTTCATATGATAGTTTGAACTTTCCTTGATTATTTCTTTTATCGTCATTGGATCCATTAAATGTGGTATTTTATTACGATGGCTCTGTTCACTCGCCTCTTTTATAATTTTGTTAAAGCGGTTTGATTTCTTTTCCCATTTCTTTGTATCCCAAATGACAACAGACCGCTCGGCCTTAAACGGAATAAATGCGTATGCTCCTAATTCTGTTCCCTTTTGAAATACAAGATCTAATTTATCCCCTTTAGGTATACCATGTGCAATGGTTACGTCTATCGGAAGTTCTACCTTTTCTTCCATCCATTCCAGAACAGCTGCTTCCACATAATCAGTGTCTACTCGTGAAATTTCGCACTGTGCAGCCTTCCCATTCTCATCATTACATATGATTTTATCTCCTGATGTAAAGCGCATTACCCTCGTAATATGGTGTACATCATCACCAGTAATAACAACTTTATTTTCTTTCCATGCATTTGTTGGAATAAAATATCGTTGCAATTTATGCACCTACTTTTCATTAATACATAGCATGACTAATACCGTTGTTTCTTTTAAACACACGCTAAGTGACCTTAAATTAAACTTTCTTAGCAACAATGGAAATCCAGTCTTCCATTTCATTTATTGCTACAATTTCAAAACCCTGCTCCATTAATTTATCTTTTACAAGCTGTTTCTTATTTTGGATAATGCCTGAAGTAATAAATAATCCACCATCTTTCAGATTTTCCCACGCATCACCGATGAAACGAACGATAATTTCAGCTAAAATATTAGACACAATAATATCTGCTTTTACATTTACATGGTCCAATAAATTATTTTGCTTCGCAGTTATTTGGTTTTCTAAATGGTTAAGTTTTACGTTTTCTTTAGTACTTTTCACTGCAACATCGTCTAAATCATAGGCAAATACTTCCTTTGCTCCGAGTAAAGCTGATGCAATACTTAATACTCCAGAACCACTGCCCACATCTATAACCATATCATTATTTTTAAGATACTGCTCCAATGCTTGAATGCTTAATACCGTTGTAGGATGCGTACCTGTACCAAACGCCATTCCTGGGTCTAATTCAATAATAATTTCATCACTTGAAACAGGTGTATAATCCTCCCAGGTTGGTTTAATTGTAATTTTCTTTGAAATTTTCACCGGAGTATAATACTTCTTCCAAGCTGTAGCCCATTCTTCCTCATTCACTTCACTTAACATGACTTCGTTTGCTCCAATATCAATATCATAGATCAACAGGTTATTAATCGCCTGTTTAATCTCTTCTATCGTTTCTCCTAAAAAGCTGTTTACTGGCAAATATGCTTTAATCCGAACCCCTTCTTCCGGATAATCGTTCGGATCCAGTTCATAGATTTCCCCAAATGGCGATTCTTTCGCAGTAATTAAATCCTGAGGATCCTCAATAACCAGCCCACTTGCACCTGTTTCGTGCAGAATATTGGAGATGGCTTCAATCGCCTCATTAGTTGTTTGAATACTAATCTCCGACCACTTCATATTGATCACCCATTTCTTAGAAAAAGCTCAGGCTTAGCTCAGCCCAAGCATTAGATTTCCCCTATTCATTCCAGCATCTTAACTATCCTTTACTTTATGCAAAAAGCCCAATTGATTAATCATTGTTCTTAAATGCATTTTTAAATCGTTTAAAAAATGATCCATCTTGCTCTTCCGTCACATCATTACCGCCCAGCTCGCTAAACTCACGCAATAAGTCCTTTTGCTTTTCCGTTAAGTTAGTTGGGGTGATAACTCGCACCTTGATTAGCTGATCTCCTTGTCCTCGACCACGGACATTTGGTGCACCTTTCCCTTTTAATCGGAACATTTTTCCTGTTTGCGTTCCAGCAGGTACTTTTAATTTCACTTTTCCATGAACGGTTGGTACTTCCAGCTCATCACCTAAGGCTGCTTGCGCAAAATTAATTGGCAGCTCACAATAGATGTTATCTCCTTCACGCTCAAAGAATTCGTGTTCTCTTATTTGAATCACGACAAAGAGGTCTCCAGCTGGGCCACCATTAATACCAGGTTCCCCTTTTCCGGAAACCCGTATTTGTTGCCCTTCATCAATACCTGCAGGAATTTTAATATGGATGTTTTTATTCTTCTTCACTCGACCACTGCCACCACATGTATTGCATTTCTCTTTAATTTCTTTTCCGGTTCCACTGCAGTAATGGCATACTCTCCGATTAACTACACGACCAAAAGGTGTATTCTGTTCTTGATTAAGCTGACCAGTACCATGGCAATGAGAACAAGTATCGACTTTTGTTCCAGGTTTTGCCCCTGAACCATCACAAGTATCACAAGTTTCCTCTTTAGGGATGCGAATATCAGTCTCTTTACCAAAAATAGCTTCTTCAAAGTCAAGAACCATCGTATACTGAAGGTCAGCACCTTGCTGCGGGGCATTCGGATCACGTCTTCTTCCCCCACCACCGAAGAACATATCGAATATATCACCAAAACCACCGAAGTCTTCCGCTCCACCGCCGAAACCACCAAAGCCTTGGCCATTAGTCCCAGCGTGGCCAAATTGATCATATTGTGCCCGCTTATTATCATCGCTTAACACTTCGTATGCTTCTTTTACTTCTTTAAATTTATCTGCAGCATCCGACTCTTTATTCACATCTGGATGATATTTTCTTGCCAGTTTACGATATGCTTTTTTTATCTCATCTTTTGTTGCACCTTTTTCTATTCCTAATACGTCATAATAATCACGCTTACTCACTGTTAAATCACTCTCCCGACACACTTTAGCATAGGTTTTATCATACCATCAATCTACTAATCATGGCAAATATTCCTTTATTCTAATACTCTAATATCCATAATTACACGCTTCTTGTTCTTCATGCCATGAGTAAAAAAGTCAAAGTCAAGATAGTCCTGACTTTGACTTTGGGTTAGGATATATAGAAACTATTACATCTTATTATTTGTTATCTTTGTCATCATCTACTTCTTGGTAATCCGCATCCACAACATCATCGTCAGTGTTTGCGCCTTCCTCACCTTGAGATGCTTGAGCTGCTGCCTGAGCTTGCTCATAAAGCTTTACTGAAAGCTGCTGCACTTGTTCTTGAAGTGCTTCTTTCTTCGCTTTAATTTGTTCCAAATCATTTCCTTCTAATGCTTGTTTCAATTCATCTTTTGCTGTTTCTGCTTTTTGTTTTTCGTCATCAGAAACTTTATCACCCAGGTCTTTTATCGTCTTATCTGTAGTGAACACAAGCTGATCAGCTTCATTGCGAAGATCTACTTCTTCACGGCGTTTTTTATCTTCCTCCGCATTTTCTTCTGCTTCTTTAACCATACGATCCACTTCTTCATCAGAAAGACCGGAAGAAGACTTAATCGTAATCGATTGTTCTTTATTTGTTCCTAAATCTTTCGCACGTACGTTTACTATACCATTGGCATCAATGTCAAATGATACTTCAATTTGCGGTACACCTCTTGGTGCCGGTGGAATATCAGATAATTGAAAACGCCCAAGTGTTTTATTATCTGCCGCCATTTCACGTTCCCCTTGCATTACATGAATATCTACAGCTGTTTGATTATCAGCAGCAGTGGAGAAAACTTGTGAATGACTTGTAGGAATTGTTGTATTACGTTCAATTAGCTTAGTGAATACGCCACCCATTGTTTCAATACCAAGTGAAAGTGGAGTTACGTCTAATAATAGAACGTCTTTGACATCACCTTGAAGAACCCCACCTTGAATGGCAGCACCTAATGCAACCACTTCATCCGGATTAACTCCTTTAGATGGGTCTTTACCAATTTCTTTCTTAATTGCTTCCTGTACTGCTGGAATACGTGTAGATCCACCAACAAGAAGAACTTTATCAATATCGTTTTTGGATAATCCAGCATCGGACAATGCTTTGCGAGTAGGAACCATTGTACGCTCTACTAAATCAGAAGATAATTCTTCAAATTTTGCACGAGTCAGGTTCATTTCCAAGTGTAATGGACCCGCCTCACCTGCAGTGATGAATGGCAGGGAAATTTGAGTTTGTGTGACACCGGAAAGATCTTTCTTCGCTTTTTCCGCTGCATCCTTCAAACGTTGCATAGCCATTTTATCATTAGATAAGTCAATTCCATTTTCTTTCTTGAATTCTTGAACAAGGTGATCAATGACGACTTGGTCAAAGTCATCTCCACCTAAACGATTATCACCTGCTGTTGCTACAACTTCAAATGTACCATCACCGATATCAAGGATAGATACATCAAATGTACCACCACCAAGGTCATATACTAAAATTGTTTGATCTTGATCATCTTTATCAATTCCATATGCAAGTGCTGCTGCAGTTGGTTCGTTAATAATACGTTCTACTTCTAACCCAGCAATTTTACCAGCGTCTTTTGTCGCTTGACGTTCTGCATCATTGAAGTAAGCAGGAACAGTAATAACTGCTTTATCAACGGTTTCACCAATATAATCTTCTGCATAGGATTTAATGTGTTGCAGAATAATTGCAGAAACCTCTTGTGGTGTATACTCTTTATCCTCAATTTTAACTTTATAATCTGTACCCATATGACGTTTAATAGATTGGATAGTATTAGGGTTGGTAATAGCCTGACGCTTTGCTACTTCCCCAACTTGTCTTTCCCCATTTTTAAACGCGACTACAGATGGTGTTGTACGGTTTCCTTCTGGATTTGGAATAACAACTGCTTCTCCACCTTCCATTACAGAAACACAAGAGTTAGTTGTACCTAAGTCAATTCCGATTATTTTACCCATAACTATTATTTCCTCCTTAACAACTTCTATCTATTATTTATTCACTTTTACCATTGCCGGTCTAATGACACGGTCTTTTAACATATATCCCTTTTGCAGCTCTTCTACTACTGTATTGGATTCAATAGATTCATCTTCCACTTGCATCACGGCATGATGTAAGCTAGGATCAAATTCTTTTCCTTCTGTTTCTATTGTTTCCACACCCTGAGACTTTAATGCCTCTAAAAGCTGCTTATAGACCATCGTGATCCCTTCTACAAGGTTTTTGGCATCGCCTGTTACTTCAACTTGCAATGCACGTTCAAAGTTATCGATTGCCGGCAATAATTCGTTGACTAAATCCTGCGATTTGTACTTTCTTTCCGCTTCTCTTTCTTTAAGTGTTCGCTTTTTATAATTATCGAATTCTGCCTGCAACCTGACCAGACGCTGATAATTTTCTTCTTTTTCTGTCTGAAGCAATTCTATTTTTTTCTCCAGCTCTTTGATAGAATTATTTTCTTCTTCCACTTCTGGTACCTCTTTGTCCACAACTTCTTCTTGAGCTTCCTCATCCTGATGGACTTCTTCATCTATTGTTTTGTTGTTTTCTTCCAATATTGCCACCTCCACTTGTGAAATTTTTGCTTTACACTATGTAAAACTTTTAAACATAAGAACACACCCCTAAGAAATGTGGCAGATATACCCTACCACATTCTTAGGGAAAATCCTATTCAGAAGCTCTGTACCATTTATAAAGCGCCTCTGACATTTCATTGGATAGACTGGACAAAAGCGAAATCACTTTTTTGTACTCCATTCTCGTAGGTCCGAGCAGTGCGATGGTTCCAATTTGTCCTTCACCTAATTGGTAGGATGCTGTTATCAGACTCAAATCCTTTATTGCGTCAACCTCATTTTCATTTCCAATAGAAACACCGATACCATGCTTTGTGTTTTTAAGGAGATTCGCTATTTCATTTTCATTCTCCATCATGGTATAAAAAGAGCGAATCTTATCAACATCATTGAATTCCGGCTGCATGAGAATATTGGATTTTCCACCTATATATAATTTTACAGGATGCTCATGCGAGAAGATTGCCTGTAAATATTGATACGATTGATCAAAATCACGAATATAACGTTTCAGTAAACCAACTATTTCCCTTTGAAATACTTCTTCTAACCAAATGATTGGAACACCTTGCAGCCGGTCATTAAGTATATTCGCCATTTTTTCAAGGTCAGAGGAATTAATCTCATCCGGAAGCGTAAACGACCGATGCTCTACATGGCCGGTATCCGTAACTAAAATTGCAACTGCTGTATGGACAGATAAAGGCAGAATCTGAAGTTGTTTCAGCTTGGTTTCACCTAACTCAGGACCTAATATAATCGAAGTATAATTGGTCAACTCCGAAAGCACTTCTGCTGACATCTGAACAATTTGTTCAAATTCATAAAAGCCGTCTTCAATAACATTCCTTATTATTTTCATATTATGCTGATTGGACAATGGTGCTATAAGATGATCCACATAATAACGGTACCCTTTTTCAGAAGGAATACGTCCAGAAGAAGAATGTGTTTTTTCCAAAAAACCCATGTCCTCAAGATCTGCCATTTCATTCCTTATTGTGGCAGCGCTATATGGAATGCTTTCCTTTTTTGAAAGGGCACGTGAGCCAACCGGATGAGCGGTCTCGATGAAATCATCAATAATCATTTGTAATACTAATAGTTGCCTTTCAGTTAGCATGATGTTCACCCCTGTTAGCACTCTTAAGTTCTGAGTGCTAATTCTATTTATAAATTATCAAATCCTATATTCTTTGTCAATAAAGTAAGCCTATATCCACACTAAATCGGAATCTTCTAACATAAATTCTTCAAACACTCTATTTGCAAGCAGCATTCCACTATCCGTTAAACGTATGGAATCATCTTCTTCATATATCAAATTCTGTTTGGTTAATTTGAGAATTTGTTCCTTGAATAGAGCATCAACAGACAATCCGAACTTGGAAAGGAAAGCTTGTTTACTCAGCCCCTTCATCCTGCGTAACCCAAGAAAGATCTCCTCTTCTATTGCTTCTTTACGTGTAATCCCTTCCTCCTGCAACACAGGCTTTCCATCGTTCATAGCTTTTTTGACATAGGCTGGTAATGGTCTCAAATTAGTAATTCTTTTTCCCGGCAAATAACCATGGGCCCCAGCTCCAAATCCATAATAGTAACCATTTCCCCAGTAGGTTAGGTTATGTTTACTTTCAAACCCAGGCTTTGCAAAGTTGCTGATTTCATATTGTTTAATCCCCTTCTTGTTCATCGAATCCTTTAGTATTTCATACATGAAGATTTCATCATCTTCTGTAGGACGATGCAGCAAGTCTTTTTTATGCTGCTGGTAGAAGACTGTTTTAGGTTCAATCTGCAACCCGTACGTAGCATAATGAGGGAGATTAAACTCCAATGCTTGATCAAGTGAATGTTTAAATTGCTCAACTGTTTGATGTGGTAATGCATACATTAAATCAAGACTAATATTGCTGAAGTGGTACTGATGAAACAAATCCACTGTCTTATATACATCTTTTACACGATGTACCCTGCCAATTTCTTCCAGCAGCTTGTCATCCATCACTTGCACACCAAAGGAAATCCTAGATACCCCATTGTCTTTTAATAGTTTGGCTTTTTCACTGTCAATATCTCCCGGATTGACTTCAATTGTATATTCCTCACAGTTTTCCAAGTCAAATTTATTACGGAGAAATTCCAGTAGAAACTTTAATTGCTTATCATTTAATGCGGTTGGTGTACCTCCTCCGATATAGAGGGTTCGTATTTTATTATGGTTTCCTTCTATATTTGTATTAATCTCATTAACCAATGCATGCAAATATTCTGTTGCCAATTTCTCGTTATAAAAAAACTTCACAAAATCACAGTAATGGCAAATCTGTGTGCAAAATGGAATATGGATGTATACGGATTGAATTTGTTTCACAAATGTTTCTCTCCTTATTTTAAAACAGGCATACGCCTCGTCGTCTTATTTACTTGTAACCTAAAAAGGAAAAACTTAGTGGTATAACACGCAGCTAAGTTTTCCCTTATGAAATCATATTAATCTTCATTCATTTCAAGTACGGCCATAAATGCTTCCTGTGGCACTTCGACGGCCCCAACCATTTTCATGCGTTTTTTACCCTCTTTTTGTTTCTCGAGCAACTTACGCTTACGTGAAATATCTCCACCGTACAGTTTTGCAGTAACATCTTTTCTAACCGCTTTAATAGTGGAACGGGCAACAATTTTATTGCCAATGGCTGCCTGAACCGGAACCTCAAATTGCTGTCGTGGTATGAGCTCTTTTAATTTATCGACGATCTGTTTTCCGCGATTATAAGCAAAATCCCGGTGAACGATAAAGGATAGCGCGTCAATAGTATCCCCATTCAGCAAAATATCCATTTTCACTAATTTTGATGACTGGTATCCTATAAGTTCATAATCAAACGATGCATAACCCTTTGTTTGTGATTTTAGTTGATCAAAAAAGTCATAGACAATTTCCGATAAAGGGATGTGGTAAATCACATTTACCCGAATATCATCTACATACTGCATATCCACAAAATTACCGCGCTTTTTCTGAGAAATCTCCATGACCGCTCCTACATAATCGTTCGGCACCATAATGGTTGCTTTCACGTATGGTTCACGGATGTCCTGAATTTGCTGCGGATCAGGCATTTCGGATGGATTATCAACGGAAATGGTCTCTCCGTCTGTCTTTTCCACCTCAAATATAACACTGGGAGCAGTTGTTATCAGACTAATGTTAAATTCCCTCTCAATCCGTTCCTGAACTATTTCCATATGCAATAACCCTAAAAATCCACAGCGAAAACCAAATCCTAATGCTTGGGACGTTTCAGGTTCATATTGCAGGGCGGAATCATTCAGTTCCAAACGTTCCAGCGCTTCTCTTAAATCGTTGTAATCATTGGAATCAACAGGGTACAGTCCGCAATAAACCATTGGATTTAACCGTCTGTATCCAGGAAGCGCCTCATTAGCAGGATTATCGACATGCGTAATCGTATCCCCTACACGTGTATCTCCAACATGTTTAATGGATGCTGTAATAAATCCTACATCCCCTACCGTCAGTTCCTCCCTGGAGGCAGCTTTTGGTGTAAATACCCCCACCTCATTTACTTCAAATTCTTTTCCAGTGGCCATCATTTTAATTTTATCGCCCACCTTCACAGAACCCTCTTTAATACAAATATAGGCGATAACACCACGGTACGAATCATATAAAGAGTCAAAAATAAGTGCTTTTAATGGTGCTTCCGGGGCGCCAGCCGGCTCTGGAACGACCTCCACAATTCTTTCCAGGATATCTTCTATTCCAATATTGGCCTTTGCTGATGCTAAAACAACATCATCCCCATCGATTCCAAGGACATCCTCAAGCTCCTGTTTCACTCGATCAGGGTCAGCACTCGGCAAATCAATTTTGTTAATAACAGGAATAATCTCTAAGTCGTTTTCCATTGCTAAGTAAACATTCGCCAGCGTTTGTGCCTCAATTCCCTGTGCAGCGTCCACCACAAGTATCGCACCCTCGCATGCAGCAAGACTTCTCGATACCTCATACGTAAAGTCGACATGCCCAGGGGTATCTATTAAATGAAAAATATACTCTTCCCCGTTTTTACTATGATATTTCAGTTGTACGGCGTTTAGCTTGATGGTTATTCCCCGTTCCCTTTCCAGCTCCATACCGTCCAAAAGCTGTTCTTTCATTTCGCGCTTAGAAACCGTTTCAGTATTCTCTAAAATCCGATCAGCCAATGTCGATTTACCATGATCAATATGAGCTATAATCGAAAAATTACGTACTTTCCTTTGTTTGCTCCCCATTCTGATGTTCACTCCTACATATCCATTAGAGTTAGTTCAAAAAAACACTTTTTGAACGCTCACAATTATCCTTTTTTTTCAGAAAAACTCATCATCGCTCATCTTTTAGCGAATGTGATAGGATTTCTTATACGATGGACATTAAAATTTTACTACACCGAATCCTCTTCTTGGCTAGAATATTATACTTTCCTAAGTCACAGAAAAAGATTCAAAAATTACAAAGGTAATCAATAATGTTGATTATAGCAATTGAATGTGGGATATTCAATCTAGAACCTGTAAATAATCCGTACAATTTAGTTTAAATCATGATTTAAAAGAATGTTTCTGCTATCTGATACATTACGCCAACAACAATTTCATAAAATCCTTGGACACTCGTTTCCAAAAAGGACGCTGTTTTTTGCGTAAGATGTACTTCATCGTCCATCATTACATCTTGATTGACTATGGGCGTGGGCGTAACAGGCGTTTCACTGTTTTCCGAAATATGATGACTTGGTATCATCGTTTCCATGTCATTACTTCCGCTTATTAAATCAACTTCTTTCTCACCACTGCTTTGACTCATTCCATAATGTGTTCCAGATAGAAAAACCACCGCTAACAATAACAGCATAATAATCATACGAATCATTTTGACTCCTCCCCAGAATTTCCATCTACAGATTCTGCATCCCAATAATAGTCACTAAATACCTCTGCAAAAACATCAGCGGAACGATACAATTCATCCATATTATTTTCAACTCCACCAAACTCTACAAGCAAGGCATTTCCGCTTAAGTCTTGATTGAAAACACCATTTGTTCCAGCTCCACCTTTAGGCAAGACCCCTCGGCTTAAACCAGGATACTTTTCATCGATTAAATAATGTAATTCTGTCGCTAATTCAAGGTTTTTCTCATAGTTAGGGTGCTCTTCTCCTACGACAAAAATAATTTTTGCATATGATTCACCATCAATTTCTTTCGTTGTATGTTCTCTCGACAGCGAGTCGCGATGCAAATCAAAGGCGAACTGAATATCTTGATTCGACGCAAAAGCTTCTTGGACTACATCTCTGGCAGCATCATAAGATTGACCATATTCCCATCCTCTTTCATCAAGCAGGCTTCCAATATCGGTATCTTCAACCTGTGATCCGATTCCCTTTGCCTCTAAAGACCTCGCTAGCCGTTCACTAACCATGGTTATATTTACCTCTGGGTGATGGGCTAAATCCGGGTTGGTTTCATCAGGTAAATGTGGTAAAAACGACTCCCGATTGTGGGAATTATAAATATAAACTACTTCCCTGTCACCTGTGGTTGGCATATCCTCATTTTGCTCTGGTTCTTCTTCATCCCCCTCTTCTGTTTCAACTACCGCTTCTCTATCTCGTAACACTTCTTCAAGTGGTGGGGAGGATTCATAAGGAAGATTGGTATAATCCGTTCCCTCTCCTGCTATTAAAATTTGACTATCATAAATCGAAAAACCGGGTATTTCATTTCCTAAAAGACTTCTGGGATCATTGGGTTTAATACTTGTTGCTACTTGAAACAACGTAGAAGATAAACTCGGTAATTGATCTTCTTCCAGAAATGCTTGTTTAAACCCTCTGTTTTCCATTCCGAGTAAATGCAGAAAAACAGAACCATCAATATCACTTGTCCATTTTGTAATGGTTTCTGATGAAATTCTATACGTAGGCTGTACAGTAGTCAGTACACCAATTAATAGAAATAAAATAATAATACTGCTTATATATAACCCGCTTCTTTTATAAAAAAGATAGGTCCGTTCCCTCAGGTGTTTATTTTTAGAAACCACTATTCCACCTCTTTCTGATGTCACTCATAGTAAACTCTATGAGTAACTATCAGAAAGTAGAACCCATCTTTTTTATTTTCTATTAAATTTAGTAGAAAATTAGAAGAATCTAACGGGAATATTGAGCAAAATTGGTTATGTCCACATTCTCATGTAATGCAGCATTAACTCCCTCTGCAATAAGATTGGCCATATCCACCATAAAACCATCGACTTCTTTTGGTGTAACCATTAGATTATGTCCTGTCGGAGTCAGTACTTCCTGAATAAGTTTTCTTTTCTCTTCTTCGGATAAAGTTCCAACAATCCCCATAAAGGTCTGTCTCTTTTCTTCATCAGGGAGATCTTCTTCTGTATATTTCTTTCCTCCAAACGACATTCCAGCAGGAGCTAATGCTTTGGAAGGCCGATCCTTCTCATTCCATTCTCGTCCAAAGTGTTTTAAGATGAAATCAATCGTGTCACTCGTGATTGTTACAGCATCCACTACCGTTGGCACACCTATTGCCATCACTGGTACTCCCAATGTATCTTTACTTAACTCCTTCCGTTTATTACCCACACCGGATCCAGGATGAATTCCAGAATCGGAAAGCTGTATTGTCTCATTAACACGCTCAATCGACCGAGAGGCAAGAGCATCCACTGCAACAACAAAATCCGGTTTAAACTTTTCGACAATACCAAATATAATGTCACTCGTCTCAATTCCGGTAACCCCCATTACTCCCGGTGTAACCGCAGCGACCGGTCGATAACCGTCCGAGACCGTTTCGTATTGTAATTTGAATAAATGGCTGGTAACTAATGTCTTTTCCACAGTCATAGGTCCAAGAGCATCAGGCGTTACATTCCAATTGCCCAATCCTACAATTAACCCTGTACCATCTTTAGGAATATTATTTTTTTGTATCAATTGCTCCAATTCTTTTGCTAATATCTTTGCAGCAGCTTCCTGGCGCTTTGTATCCTGCCTTTTAACCCCATCCGCATAAATAGTGACATAGGAACCTGCTTTCTTTCCGATTAACTGGGCTCCCTCTTCATTTATATCAACATAGGAGATTTTAATGTTATCCTGATGTTTCTCCTTGAATGTAACTCCCTTTAATTCGCTCTCCCTTTCTTGTTTTTGTTTTGCCTTCTGTTCCGTTTCTACATACATGTCTCTCGCTTCAACGGCTAAGTCCGTTCTTACTTGGTATTTTTGTTCATTTTGTTCATTGTTGTCTTGGTATTTTTGTTCCTTGTTATCCATAATTAAGACATCCTTTCACATTATCTTATTATTAGAATGAACAAGTTTGCCAAAAACATACAGAATCCCCAAACAAAAGCACTCTTTATGAATTACAGTCTTCTATGAGATTATTGTTTATAGCAAACAATTCCTATTGTGATGTGTTCTAATGATGAAAGCGTGCTTGCACTCGCTCCGGCATAATATTTACGGTTCGTGGGCACGACCTAAAGCCTCCTCGCGGAAAACCACCGCTGCTCAGGTCTGGAACGTGCTATTCCCACAGGACAAGGAACGCGGTCTGCAGCTCTACATCGCAAAAAAAAAAACGGTTTTTATTTTCGAGGAGGCTACGTATTCTGCATACGCTAGTACTGGTTTTCTGATTCATGTATAGCTATAAATTATAAAAAGGATGTTTGATAATAAGCCTCTTTTACTTGAAGTGAGAGCTTACTTTATTCTAAGTAAAAAGATACATAAGACAGCGTAAAAAAGAAAAATCTTTTTATTCTAGAGAAATAAACTATTCTCTGTTCCAATCAAAATTACTTAGTAATACTCGGATAGAAAGTTTGAATAGCGTAAAACCAGCGGAGGAAATACACGGAGACTTCTGCGGGAAAAGAGGCATCGGTGAGACCCCTAAAGACGAGGCAGCACGTGGAGGCTCACCAGCCGCCCTAAGGTGTGTGTAGTGTATTTCCGTAGCGGTAGATATTGCTCAACATAACATCTATTGTTAATGCGCATTTTATATCAACAGCGAGGATGAAAAAGCTACATAGTTTAGGAAGGGGACTTATGCAAAAAGGATGAAATTTTTTAGCTGCTATTAATAAATTTATTGAAAAGAACAGATTCCTTTGGTAAAATATCATTTGTTAACTCGAAAGTTATTGAAAGGTAGACTATATTAGCGTAGAATATGTAATTGATGTTCAAAATGAAGTCTTACCATGTCCTGCTTAGGAGGTGAAATACATGGCAAATATTAAATCTGCAATTAAACGTGTTGAAACAAGCAATAAAAAACGTTCAGCTAATCAATCTCAAAAGTCTGAAATGCGTACTGCTATCAAGAACGTTGAGAAATTAGTTGAGGCAAAAGACGTAGAATCTGCAAAAACAGCACTTAAAGATACAGTAAAACAGATTGACAAAGCTGTTCAAAAAGGTCTTATCCATAAAAACAATGGTAACCGCCAAAAATCACGTCTAGTGAAAAAAGTGAACAATATCGGAGCATAATCCTGAATGTTTTACTTTTAATAAAAAAAACGATCCGACATGGATCGTTTTTTATTATACTTTAGAAAAGTATAAAATGTTATCCAGGGAGAGGGTTCAACGCAGCTAAAATTTCACTGTCTATTGTATAAGAAAAACTGCAACATTTCCAAAAGACCATCGAATGTAAGTTTCTTTAATCTTTTTTCTTACGCTGCATGGATAAGATCATACAATAACATTTCAAATGCCAGTTGTTTTTCCATTTTTCCTTGTTTCATTACTGTATCGGTGTCTGTTAATTTGTCGATGATTTTATGTAGTTTTTCAATGGAAAATTGTCTTTCTCTGTTCATCGCTATTTTAACGACATAAGGATGTACGCCTAGTTGTTTTTGAATTTGAAATTGGCTGTATCCTTTTTGGCGGAGAAGCTTAACACGCAGTAATGTTCTAAATTGAAATGCAAGCAGTCCTATTAACGCAATTGGTTCTTCGTTCATCTTTTCCAGATCCTTATAAATCGAAATCGCTCGATGTAAATCTCTTGCGATGACAGCATCAACCAATCTTAGAGAAGAGCTGTTTGACGTATGAGAAATTAAACTTTCCACAATTTCCTTTGTAACATGACCATTTTGTCCCACGAATAGCGAAAACTTTGTTATTTCCTTCTCCAGTAATTGAAGATTGGTGGATAATTCACTGTCAATAATCTCAAACGCTTCTTCATCCATTGTAATATTTAATTGTTGAATCAGTGTTTTCATCCATTCTGAAATATTCTTTTCTTTAATTGGCTCACAGTTTACTGCAGCTGAATGTTTCTTTAATGATTTACTGATTTTTTTCCGTTCATCCAATTTTTCATATGGAGCAATTAATACAAACACAGAATAATCTACCGGATTTTCCAAATAGGTCTGAAGAACATCCAAGTCATGTTCAAATGGCAGCTTTTCCGGTTTTGTTTTTAAAAATACTGGATTGGTCGCAATAATAAGTTTTCGTTCACCAAAGAATGGATATGTTTCTACATCACTGATTACTTCCTGAATAGGAACTTCCTCTAAATCATAAACAGACAAATTATCTTTATTATCACCTAATACACGGTTCACAAGTTCTTTTTTTATATTTTCTATAAAATAATTTTCCGAACCAAAGAGAAAATAAATAGGAGCGATTTGATTTTTTCTTACTTCTTTCATTACTTCCATATATGACATTTTTATTTACACCATTACCTTCCAAATGAAACTAATGCCTTTTTAGTTCATTTTATGTATACATATATGGTAAATTGTAAAGAAAGGAATAGCAAGAAGGAAGTGGAGGGAAATTTAACCACCCTTGAATTCCTTCAATTTCCCTCCATGATCTATATAAACGCCTAACATATAGCTCTAGAAACTATATGTTAAACGATATTTGTTAATAGCATATGTCTTCTTAACAAAACTATAGATGTAAAGTCTTTCTAATTCAGTAAGAAAGTATAAAATATTCCTTTGAATTGTCATTAGCGGATAATAGTCGTACCCAATTGTTATGCATTATCTGGAATAAAAAACTTATACTATTCTTAACAACATAAGTCATAATATTTATGACATTTTTCTTTCTTAAGTAGATTTTTTCCTTTATTTACTATATACTATTGATGAAATGGGAGGGGTAAATGTGAACGAATTTGAAAACAATCCACAATCAAAGAATAACGATGTTGTAGATTCTATTAAAGGATTTGTTGGATCATTTATTTTCTTTGTAGCAATTTTCGCAATCGGTGTTGTAATAAGTGTAGTTGGTGGGTAGATACATGTACTTATAGGTTTGAATAAAAACACATACTTTTGCGTAATAAAGAGACTGAATACGTGCAGTCTCTTTTTTCGTAACCCTTAAATACTATTCCGGAAAATCGTGCGGATTTCTAACCCTATCCGTGATTATACTATGGCAAAAATGTAAAAAATGTTCCTGTATTTTTCTTAAAACGAAATTGAACGGCTCCATGGTAATCAGTACGCAAGATGGTAGCTCCCTGTTCTTCCAAACGTTCAATCACTTCCATATTCGGATGTCCATACCTGTTACTTTTTCCGACAGATATAAGTGCTACCTCAGGGCTGATTGTTCTTATAAAACTCTCATCGGTGGAAGTATTGCTGCCATGATGGGCAACCTTAAGTACATCCACATCTAAATTCGGAAATCTGTTGATGGTATCTTTCTCTATGTCTTTACCTATATCCCCTGTAAATAACCAATTTAAACCACCAATTTCTGTAAATAATATGATTGAATTATCATTTGGTGTATCTGCTGGTTTTGTTGGTCCCATCACGAGAAATGACTGATTTTTTATGCTTACCGTTTCACCATTCCCAATTCTTTCCATATCGACATGATACTGATTCCATAACTGTTCTTCTTCTTCAGATGGTTCATAATAACGATGGATATATATTGTTTCAACATCCACTTCTTTAATGATGAAAGATACACTCCCCATATGATCGACATCTTCATGGGTTAAAAACAATGCATCTATCTGTTGAATCCCTTTTGAGTATAAATATGGTCTAATTATTTGTTCGTATACATTATTACTAACTATCCCATCGGAAAAGGAGACAGTCGCACCCGCGTCAATCATAATTACCCCCTGTCTATATGGTAATTCAATAATGTATGCATCTCCTTGGCCTATGTCCAGCATGGTTACTGTTCCAACGGGTGATAAGTAAGGACGAATGCCTATCATCAAAATCAATATACAAATAGATAGGCCGTATTGAAATGCTTTATATCCTTTTTGAAACTGCATTTCCTTCATCAAAAGAATTAAAAACACGTAATAAAGAATGGCTACCCCTAAAGGGAAAGATCCTATCACTAATGGTAAATCTGCAATAGAATCAACCCATCCAATAAACAATAAAACCGTTTCATGGATAAAAACAAAAACATCATCTAAAAAGTCAGTGAGAGGCTGAGGAAAGAAGGTTAAAGGAAGCAATATATACATAAAAGGAATTACGATCAGAGTAAAGTACGGAATAATAAGTATATTTAACAGAATGGATAAAGGCTGGAACTGAAAAAAATAAGAAAATTGGAGAGGTATAATGACCATTTGAGCCAGAAAACTAATTTGTAATGCCTGCATAATGGAAGAATTGGAAGTGGATAACCATTTCCTTGAAAGTATAATCCCAAACGTTACAAGAAAAGAGAACTGAAAGCCAATGTGGTATATAATAGATGGACTCCATAAAATGAGGAGAATAAACACAAGGGATAATACATCCATAACACTGTAATTCAACCTTAACTTATGAAGCATAATAATCAAAACAGCCATCATGCTTGCCCGCCAGACAGAAGGCTCCCCTCCAGCCAATACCGCATAGACCGGAAGAATTAGAATAACAAACCATTGAGCCTTCTCTTTCGTTAAGATGGATAATTTCACAGTAAAAAAATATATAAATGCTAACAATAATGCAATATGCGTACCAGATATGGCGATAATATGAGTTAATCCCCAATTTTGAAACAGCCGTTTCGTATCCTCATCCAAGGAGGAATCATCCCCGAGAACGAGAGAATTTAGCCAGGATGCAGTAAAAGGACTTACCTTATCATTAACCTTCGCAACAAGATTAAATCTTACCTGGAAAAGTCGGTCTAATAATGAATCTCCTTGACAGCGAATGTCCTCCAGTGAGTCAACAAATACTTGGGAAGAAATTCCTTGTTTCATTGCATACTTTCGAAAATCAAATTGCCCTGGATTCGTGCTTTGAACAGGGAGTTCTCTCTTCCCCTCGACGACACATTTAGCCCCATATTTTAACTGTTGGATGTCCGGCATTAGTTTATATTGATCAGGAAAATGAAGAATGAATAGCTTATCCCCGGAACCTTTTTCTTGAAAAGTGAACTCTATCTTTTTATCGGTCTTGGACACCGGGCTAATAATTTTACCATATATTGATTCCGCTTCTTTTTCCAAAGCTTGAGAATGTATTGGATCAACTTTGGGGATATACAGGAGAAAAAAGAGGAGTAGGGTTAAGGAAACAAGTGCAGGTAATTTCCCTAACCGATTATCTCGTAATAAATAACCTAACCAAAATATATAGAAAACGATAAAACCATAATTATTAAAGTGAATGGTCAACACGGCAAAGACTGCTGATAATGCAGCAATATGCCAGTATCCTTTCATAAAGATCACCCTATTCTATTTTTGGGTAAATAACTTTTCAGCCTCATCCTTTAATGCGCTTATTTCTTCCTTATCTACATCGGAATTTTCCAGTTTGACGAATAATTCTTGAACGAACTTATTTTTCTCTTGATAGTTTGTGTCTACTGCCAAGTAGTCCAGTTTTACTTTTTTGGTTTCTACCCCAGCCTCTTTAAATAACCGGATGGCGTATTCGTGATTATGATAATCCTCGGCATAGTAAACGGTTTTAATGCCACTTTGTATAATTTGCTTACAGCATTGAAGACATGGATAATGTGTCACATAAAGATCTGCATTATCAGTTGGGACACCAAATTTCGCGCACTGCAATAAGGCATTTGCCTCTGCATGAACCGTTCTAACACAGTGTCCGTCAATCACATAGCAGCCATCGTCTACACAATGCACACTTCCAGACACACTGCCATTATATCCACCCGCAATAATCCGTCTATCCCTAACAATGGTTGCTCCTACCATTAGTCTTGTACACGTACTTCGTAATGCAAGCAAATGACTTTGCGCCATAAAATACTGATCCCATGATATTCTTTCCATTTATACTTCCCCTTTTCTTTTTTCTGGCATTGCTCTTAGTTTACACGGGTAAATAAAAATCCGTCAATATACGACACCTGTCTATGGAACCTGGATATCATCCTGAATGTTTTCCAGCGTCTTTTCACCGATTCCTGAAATCTCCAGCAAATCCTCTACCGATTTAAAGTAACCTTTCTCTTCTCTATGCTGAATAATAGCTTGAGCTTTTGAAGGTCCTATACCGGTCAATGATTCTATTTCTTCCTGTGTAGCATAATTTAATCGTACTTTACCATGATTAGACACAGAATCTATGGTTTCACTTCCCTGTTCTGCTATTGCGGGAACCATTACTATCATTTCATCGTGCACTTTTTGAGCCAAATTTACTTGTGTTTGATCGGCCTCCTTTGTAAAACCACCAGCTTTATCAATTACATCATTTACCCTATCACCAGCTTTCATTTCGTAAACACCGGGCTCGATAATGGCACCTTTTACATCTACTAGAATTTCCTGTGTTAATTGTTCTTCACTTTTCATTTCCAACGTTTCTGTGTTCAAACCGTCCGTAGAAACAGCAGGATTTAAACTCTCATTATTGAAAGTATCCTCCCTTGAAAAAATAATAATGAAAATGGTGACTGCACCGATGATTAGAAAGAAGAGATTTTTTTTGAGAAGTTCTATCAAGTGGAACACATCCTATCGCAGAATTAATGGGGGAATGACAGAAGTTAATATGATGGTTATATATTGTTTCGACATTAATATACAAAATTCCTTCTAAAAAAGCATGAGATTTTTTATATCTCATGCTTTTTCTGCTACAAAAAAAATTCTTTCTGAATCTTTATGGACAAGGTTTTCCAAGGAAAAATCAGCATACACTTTTATGTTGTTAAATCCAGCTTCGAATAATAATTGGTGGTAAAATTCAATAGAATAAGTTCGCTGATGATGGAATTCATCAAATCGTATATATTTGTCTCCTTCTTGAGCAAAAAAGGTTAAATCATGAAACATTTCACCTACTTCTTCTCCTTCGATGCAAAACCATATATATGACATATGATCCAATACATCGGCAAAGGTTTGGTTTTTAAAATGATGTTCCACTTGATAAATGGAATGAACATCAAATATAAATAATCCACCTGGCTTTAGAATGGCAAAAATTTGTTGAAACACATCTTCCAACTCATCTTTATTGGTAATATAGTTAATAACATCACAGAAGCTAACAGCTAAATCCAGATTTGCCAAGCCTTCCAATTCACGCAAATCCTGATGCAGCCAAGTAATGGATAAATTTTTTTCGTTTGCCTTGGAATCTGCATAAGTGAGCATATCTGCAGAATAATCTACACCAGTCATTTGGTAGCCTCGTTCCGCCAGCCTTACCGCTATTTCTCCAGTTCCACATCCTAAATCAGCAATTCGACTGACTTGACTGTCTTCAATAATGTTTTCTGTAAAATCAATCCATTTATCATAAGGAGCCTCAGACATGAATTGGTCATATAAATAGGCCATTTGTTGATAAGCCATCATATTAACCTTCTAACCCTATTTCTAATGGAAGTCTTTCCGTATCTCCCCATAGCCGTTCTATATTATAATAGTTCCGTTCATCTTTATGGAATACATGACAGACAACATCGCCGACATCAACCAAAACCCACCGCGCTTGCTCAAAGCCTTCCATACGTTTTAC
This sequence comes from Oceanobacillus salinisoli, assembly GCF_009733865.1. Classification (GTDB taxonomy): domain Bacteria; phylum Bacillota; class Bacilli; order Bacillales; family Amphibacillaceae; genus Oceanobacillus; species Oceanobacillus salinisoli. Next base: position 25,222 of record NZ_WOFB01000020.1, read on the forward strand.
ATCAATCCCTAACTCATCCATTTTATCTTTTATTTCTCTGGCAATGGATTGTACTTGTCGTTCATTGCTCCCATGACAAATTACGAAATAATCGGCTACAAGTGATACTTCCTTCATATCTAATGCGAGGATATCCTCTGCACGTTTATCATCACATGCTCTTGCGATTTGCTGTACCATTTCTTTAATTTCCATTTATTTTATTACCTCCGTTAATACGTATTGTAAGATCATTATATGCATAAAAGGTATCAGGATATATGGTTGCATTCTTTTTCATTAAATAGGATATCGTATTTTTGGAAGTCATCCAACATGCAAGCAATAAATCTTTTTTAGCCATTTCCCGTACCTCATCAAGACCTGGAAAATCTCTTCCTGGTTCTATATAATCCGCTAAGAATACTATCATTTCCAACTTACTCATGTTCGCTCTTCCTGTTGTATGGTAATAAATAGCCTGCCTAATATCACGATCACTAATTCCATATTCATTTTCTACAAGAATCGATGCAACTGGCCCATGCCATAATTCGTGATGGTATTTCAGCAAATCCTTTGGAAGAGAACTCATCTTAATTAGCCGTTCCATTTCCTCCAGCGGGCGATACTTACAATAATCATGAAACACTGCAGCCAACTCTGCCTTATGTTTGGATTCATCATACATTTCAGCTAAACGAACAGCAGTATCCTTGACCCTAAGCGTATGGTCAAACCGTTTTTCTGTTAAATGTGGTTTAACTATTTGAATCGCATCATCTATTTTCATATAGCCTCTTCTCCCTAATGTAACGATATACTTCGTCAGGAACAATATACTTTGCCGGTTCCTGCTTGCGTAATCTTCCCCTTAACATCGATGAGGATATGTCAATCAAAGGAATGTCGACTTCCATGATAGGGTATGTTGTGTTTAACTTATAACCTGAACGTTGGACACCAACAAATTGAATCAGCTCCATTAGTTCTTCGATTTTATGCCAGTGAGGCAAATACTCCACCATATCTGCACCAATGATAAAGAAAAATTCATGTTCAGGATGTTGATTCTTTAACGTTTTTATTGTATCTATCGTATAGGATTTTCCTGTTCTTTCCATTTCCATCGTATTTAATTTAAAATAGGTATTGCTTCTAATTGCTAATTCCAGCATATTGCGACGATCCATCGCACTTGTTTTTGATTCATTTTTATGTGGCGGTGTATAGGTAGGTATAAACCAAATTTCCTCTAGCTGAAGGGAGATCCGAACCTCTTCAGCAATGAGTAAGTGACCTAAGTGAGGTGGATCAAATGTCCCACCTAAAATTCCAACTCGTTTCATTCTTAACTCCTTTAAGGTAACTGTAATTGCTTATTTTCTCTGGATTCTTTATATAATACAATGTTGTTTCCAATAATCTGAACAACCTCAGCTTCTGTTCGTTCCGACAGCTGCATTGCAACTGTATCTCTATCATCCATACAATTTTGCAGGATACTTACTTTTAATAACTCGCGTTTTTCCAATGCTTCACTAATCTGTTTCACCATATTCTCGTTGACGCCTTCTTTTCCCACTTGGAAAATAGGTTTCAAATGATGTGCTTCTGAACGTAAAAATCGCTTCTGTTTTCCTGTTAACATATTATCTTCCTTCCAGAATTTGTTGTAATTCTTCATCCATATTGTTAATGGAGATTTGCTGACCTGCCCAGATTTCGAATGCATACAAGGCTTGATATAAAAGCATGGTATGACCGAAATGAATACTGGCACCTGCACCTTCTGCTTGTTTTAGGAACGCTGTCTTTATTGGCTGGTATACAATATCACTCACAATTGCACCAGGTTTAAGGGTACGTAACCTCATAACTGACTCTTCTGTGTTTGGTTTCATGCCGACAGAAGTTGTTTGAATAACAACATCATATTTAGTTAAATGAAGCTCTGCTTCTTGTAAAGAGATGATGTCTGTTTTGGTTGCTTTACCAGCAAGACTGGCAATTTCTTTTGCTTTTTCTGTTGTTCTATTTGCAATATCAATGTGTTGATAGCCTGCCATATCCAATCCACAGTATATTCCACGAGCTGCACCACCGGATCCAATGATTAATATGTGTTTCGTTCTGTCCTTCGCCAAATTAGGATATTTCGTTTCTAAAGAACGTACATAACCGGTTGCATCTGTGTTAAATCCCGTCCATCTTCCATCCTTATTTAAAACTGTATTAACTGCTCCAATTTTTTTTGCATATGCGTCGAGATCATCTAAAAATGGAATGATTTTTTCTTTATATGGAACGGTAACATTAAATCCATCCAAATTTTCATTTCTCATTTGTTGAATTCTTTCTTCAAATGAATCATGCAATTCGATTTCATTTATCGTATAGGTTCCCTTTAAGTTAGCTTTTCTCAAAAATTGCTCATGTATCCAAGGTGAAAGGGAATGTTTAATTGGATACCCAATAAGCTGAAATGTAAAAGACATTGACTCTCCTCCCCCTATTTTTTTGTTATAGAATTTGTATAAACTCCGGACTAAGTAGTGCACTGCCCGATTCCGCTTCGGGCAGTCGCGCACCTTAGGGCACGGCTTCAGTCTTTTCGCGGAAAACCGCCGCTGCTCAGGTCTAGACACGTGCTTTTCCCGCAAAACTCGACTGCCCTCCGCTCCAATCAACCAGCTTAATAGTGATTAGCTTAGCTATACTAAATTTATTTAGCAATATTACTAAAAATATATAAAAGCACCAAACTAGCGAAGGAAATACACGAAGACTCCTTGAAAAAGAAAAGCGCTTTTTCTGCGTGCGATGTAACGCCGCCGAAGCCTTCCTTGTCCTGCGGGAAAAGTGGCATCGGTGAGCCCCCTAAAGACGCGTTAGCACGAGGAGGCTCACCAGCCGCCCTAAGGTGCACGTAGTGTATTTCCGTAGCGGTGTGTTAGCAGTATCCTATTAGTCAGGAATTTATATCAAACACAAAAATTTCCCTGTAAAAAAGCAACAAGTTTTTTCATGGGACGAGTAACCACAGTCCCAATCTTTTTAGAAAACAGCCTTCATTTTAAATCAATGATTTTCTGACAGAAACAGCTACTCCCTTTGGACTGTATGCCCGAACAGTGGTATCTTCCCCTAATATACTTACCCAACCTAAACCCGGAAAAACGATATCTGTTTTTTCATTTGTTATTTTAAAGGTACTTTCTGTCAGCTCAGGCAGAATTTCCAATGTTTTTTCATTAGGTGGTGACAACATTTCACCCACATGGTTCTCATATAAGTTGTCGGCATTATCCAGTTTCGTACGGTGAATTGGAAGCATATTTGAAAAATAACAGACAAATGACTGCCTGTCCCCTTTAATGAAATCAAGGCGAGCCAGTCCACCGAAGAATAAAGTTTGGTTACTATTTAGTTGATAGACTCTCGGTTTTATTTCATTTTTTGGTGTAACCAGCTTCATATCTTCTTCAGAAATATAGTGAGAAATCTGCTGTCTATTAACGATACCAGGGGTATCAATTAAGGATGTTTTATCATCCAGTGGTATTTCGATAAATCCTAATGTTGTTCCTGGGAAATAAGATGTCGTGATGACATCTCCATGTCCTGTTGTCTGTTTAATCAAGCGATTAATAAACGTCGATTTCCCTACATTGGTTGTGCCAACAATGAAAACATCCCGCTGTTTGCGGTATTGTTCGATTTGACTGGTTAACTCTTCCATGCCATGACCTTTAATAGATGAAATCAAAAATACCTCTAACACCTTTATGCCCGCTTCTTTTGCTTGGGTTCTTAACCATTGTTTCAGTTTACGCTGATTGGTAGATTTAGGCAATAAATCCATCTTATTTCCAACTAATATAATAGGGTTCTCCCCCGTTATACGTGGCAGGCTCTTAATTAAGCTTCCATTCACATCAAAAATATCAATTACATGAACAACTAAGCCATTTGCGTTTCGTATGGAACTGACCATTTTTAAAAAATCGTCATCTGTTATCGATACATCCTGAATTTCATTATAATGCTTTAGTCGAAAGCATCTCTTACATAAAATATTTTCTTTTTCTAATGAGGATGAGGGAGTATATCCCGGTTTATCAGGATCAAATATTTGTATCTGTGCTCCACATCCCTGGCAAAAAATAATTTCCAACCTTATTCCTCCCAGCCGATTTTCCCTTTATTTCGTAAGTTATTTAAAATAATACGTTCAATTTTCCTGTTCATTCTCGTTATTTTACCATCTGTTTGAACAATCGGAACGACCAGTATAGTATATAATCCTGCATTATTACCACCTAGAACATCAGTTAACAGTTGATCTCCAATAACAACAATTTCTTCTTTTTTTAAATTCATTTGTTTTTGCACTCTTTTAAATGCTCGCCTTAGTGGTTTTCGGGCACTGTAAATAAATGGAATGTCCAACGGTTCCGAAAAAATCTTCACTCGCTGAAGATTATTATTGGAAATAATGGTAACCTGTATATCATGTTTTTTCATTAATTTAAACCATTCCATGACTTCAGGAGTAGCATCCTGTACATCCCAGGCGACAAGTGTATTATCTAAATCCGTTATAATTCCCTTAATACCCTTTTCTTTTAATTTATCTGGATGTATATCAAATATACTTTTCACATACTCGTTTGGTAAAAATCTATTGATCACGTTATTACACCTCATCATATTTCTGTAAAGATATTTTCTCTATTTTAAGTATCCATTATAAACTAATCCTACAATAATTTACCATAGAATAAAAGTTCTGTTCCCATTAATTATATACGAAGAAAAATTTTCATTATTAGAGAATGGTAAAAAAGTCCGATAAAAAGGACACATCGAACATCTCAGCCCTTTTCAACCTCTTTTGAACACGCATTATTAGTAACAAATAGAAATTATATGATAAAAACCAATATTAATATGCTATAATTCGATAAAAAACTAAAAAATCGTTCGACAAATCTCTACATCATTCGTATTGTGGATAACATTATTCACATTTTTAACAGCCTTTATCGTTCTATTTATAAGGATAACGATTTTATTACCCACAAGTTATCTACAGCCTGATGTAGATAACTTGCGTCTTGTCCTGGTTTAAGAAACATGGTAAATTATTATTAACTTAAACAAGTAAGACATTTTACTTAGGAGGGCTATGAATGGAACATTTATCAGATGAACTACTAATAGAATCCTATTATACAGCAAACGATTTAAATTTAAGCCCTGATTTTATTTCCTTAATAGAAGAAGAAATCCATAGAAGAAGTTTAACCCACAAAATTAAATGCATAAAATCTAGTTAATAAAGGATAAAATCTCATTATACTGTTCCACACTCCTGCCTAGTTAAGGTAGGAGTTATTTATTTTTCTGCGTAATAAAATATAATAGAGGATCTTCAAAAAGTCCGGTGAAAATGACACATTGATAGGTCTACTAAAACCGCCCACGTCCTTGAAAAAGAAAAGCACTTTTTCTGCGTGCGATGTATCACTGACGAATTGTTCCTTGTCCTGTGGGTAGAAGTCACGACATCCTGTCGAAGCCCGCTACTAAAAAGCTTCGCCGCCTCGAACTATCGACGCACAGGACGTGCTAGTGTCGGCGCTCGCAACAAATGTTTTCGGTGGGACGAGTAACCGCAGGCCCAGGACGTTGCGATCTTAGCCGACCGGTCCTTTTCATCCTCCTTTTGAACACGCACTAATAGTATTTGTTTGTGTCTGTTTTCACTATATATTATAATGAATATTAGTTTTCCAGCGTAAACATATCGCCACAAATCTTTACAATTCCCATTGGATTATCGATTTCCAATCCCCAGGATCTTTTAGATCAAAGTTATCAGAAAACAAAGAGTTAGATGAATACTATCGTCCTATTATGGATATGATACAAAATCTATTTTGGAAAGAATTATTAAGGAGGAATAGCATAGATGATTTATGCAGTTTTTGCCCCTTTACTGTTTGCTATACTTGTCCCATGGATTAGTAAACATAAAGATCGAATACATACTGGTATTTTTGTATTTTTTATCCCGTTCATTATTTTTCTTTACTTTATTCAATTTGTTGGAGCCGATTTTTCTCCAATTAGAGAAACCTATAACTGGGTTCCTTCATTAAATATGAACTTTGATTTCTATCTGGATGGATTAAGTTTACTATTCGTTTTGCTAATCAGTGGTATAGGATCCCTGGTTGTGCTTTATTCAGTTTTTTATCTAGAGAAATCTGAAAGACTTGGACATTTTTATGTCTTTTTATTAATGTTTATGGCGGCTATGTTAGGTGTCGTGCTTTCTGATAACGTATTTGTTTTATATGCATTTTGGGAATTAACTTCTATCTCTTCGTTTTTACTTATTGGATATTGGAACTTTAAGGAACGTTCGCGGTATGGTGCATTAAAATCCATGCTTATAACCGTTTTTGGTGGGCTGAGTTTACTTGGTGGATTTGTTCTACTGACAGTTATAACTGGTACTACCAGTATTCAGGGAATGATTGAACAGGTAGATGTCATTTTAGCTAGTAAATATTTACCGCTAATCTTAACATTTATCCTGTTAGGTGCATTTACAAAATCAGCACAATTCCCATTCCATATCTGGTTGCCAGACGCAATGGAGGCGCCAACACCGGTTAGTGCTTATTTGCATTCGGCAACGATGGTTAAAGCTGGGATATTTTTAGTTGCTAGATTTTCACCAATTTTTGCTGGGTACGAAGGCTTCTTTATTAGTGTGAGTCTTGTTGGAATTGTAACACTTTGCTGGGGATCTTATATGGCAGTCAGACAAACGGATCTAAAGGGCATACTTGCTTTTTCAACCATTAGTCAGTTAGGTATGATTATGGCCATGTTAGGTTTTGGCACGGAGGCTGCTGTATTTGCTGCTGTCTTCCATATATTAAACCATGCAACATTTAAAGGAAGCTTGTTTATGGTTGCAGGGATTATTGATCATGAGACAGGTACACGTGACATTAGAAAACTTGGTGGATTAATAACACTTATGCCAATGACAGCTACTTTAGCCGTATTCGCAACATTTTCCATGGCCGGGGTACCACTTCCTTTCTTAAATGGGTTCTATAGTAAAGAATTATTCTTTGACGCAACTATTGATTTGGAAGGTGCAGCATGGCTAAGCCAGGCCATTCCTTATTTAGCTGTACTTGGAAGTATCTTTACATTTGTTTATTCCATGTACTTCTTCTTCGGAGTATTTACTGGACCAAAACAATTGGAACAATTACCGAAAAAACCACATGAAGCACCATTCGGTATGCTGATATCCCCGATTATCCTTGTACTAGGTGTTATATTAATAGGGATATTCCCTGAAATGGTTAATGCTCCATTTCTACAGCACGCCGCGGAGTCAGTTAACAAAAATGTAGAGTATCATAAAGTTTATTTCTGGCATGGCTTTAACACACCACTTATGATGTCTCTAACTGTTGTTGGTGCCGGGATCATTCTATTTGTAACACGTAGAAAATGGGATAAAGTGTATCACGTGCTTCCAGGCAAACTAAGCTTTAACCGAGTATATAATTTCATTGTCGAAAAAATGGATACGTACTCTGCAGCAATTACAAATACATACATGACTGGTTCACTAAGAACCTACATGGTATTAATTCTGGGAGCAACACTGATTGTAACTGCAGGCTACATGTTCCTGACAGACGGATTTACGATCAACGTTGGTAACTTAGCCGAGGTAACTGTTCTTGAAGTAGCCGTCGTAATTACCATTATAATTGGTGCCATCGCAACTTTATTTATGAGAAACAATATCGCGGCCATATTAGTCACTGGGATTGTTGGTTACGGTGTAGCAACATTATTTGTCATCTATCGTGCACCGGATATCGCCCTAACCCAGTTGGTAGTCGAAACTGTATCTATTGCATTATTCCTATTATGTTTCTACCACTTGCCTAATTTACAGAAGAGAGAAGAAGCTCCAAAAACAAAACTGACGAATTTCTTCATCTCTGCAGGCTTTGGTTTGTTAATCACTTTAGTTGGTATTTCCGCACATAGTTCAGACTGGTTTGATTCAATTTCCAGCTACTTTGTCGAAAATTCCTATAAACTAGGGGGCGGGGACAATATCGTAAACGTCATATTGGTTGACTTCCGTGGTCTGGATACATTATTCGAGATTGCTGTATTAGGAATTGCTGCATTAGCCGTCGTTGCTCTCATTAAAATGAAAAAGAAAAAGGGGGCGGAGTAAATGGAATTTCTGATTATTATTCTAAGCGGAGTACTATTTGCTACAGCAATCTACAACTTATTGCAAAAGCAGCTGCTCCGAATAATCATTGGTACGATTCTATTATCACATGGTGCCCATCTCATTATCTTAACGATGGGCAAATTAAAAACAGGTCAGCCTCCCGTACTTACGGAAGGTATTTCACAATATACAGACCCTTTACCACAAGCATTAATTCTGACATCAATCGTTATCAGTTTCGGTATAACTGGCCTTCTTCTTGTACTTGCATACCGAACAACAGAGGAAAACAATACAGATAATATGGAACAATTGAGGGGTAAATCAAATGAGTAATTTAGCAGTTTTACCAATCGTCTTGCCGTTAATAGCAGCGATAATCTTAATATTTTTTAACTCTAATGTAAAAATTTCAAGATTGTTAACGAAAGTTTTTTCACTTGCAGGTCTAGCAGTTGCGGGTTATGTTTTCTTGCATGTAATGGAAAATGGAACGATAACCCTACAAACCGGGAGCTGGGTTGCACCTTATGGAATTATATTAGTTGTCGATGCACTGTCCGCCGTGCTGATTCTGACAACGAATATTGTTTCTGTTGCATGTGCTTTCTATGCCGCACACGCTGGTTTAGGAGAAAAGGAGAAGTTTTACTTCTATCCCTTTTTCTTCTTTCTTATAACAGGTGTGACCGGTGCATTTATAACTGGTGACTTGTTTAACCTTTTCGTTTTCTTTGAAGTATTGTTAATGGCTTCTTATGCGTTAATCGTTTTAGGCGGAGATAAAGTACAACTTAGAGAGTCCATTAAGTACCTATTAATTAACCTGTTTTCCTCCATGTTATTCGTAACAGCTATTGCCTTTATTTATGGGGTAGTTGGAACCATTAACATGGCCCAGATTTCTGAAAGAGTAGGCGAAGTAGAGCAGCAGGGAATATTAACGACTATAGCATTTTTGCTTTTCTTTGTTTTCGCTACAAAGGCAGCATTATTTCCGCTTTATTACTGGCTTCCAAATTCGTACATTGTTCCAAATCCAGTTATATCAGCTTTATTTGGAGCATTACTGACAAAAGTTGGTGTGTATTCCATTACTCGTGTCTTTACATTAATCTTTACCCATCGACTGGAATTGACACATGAATTCTTTATATGGATAGCCGGACTTTCGATGATCTTTGGTGTCATTGGTGCTCTTTCAACTAATAATATAAAGCTTATTGTAGCCTATAACATTATTCCTGCAATCGGTTATATGATTATGGGGATTGGTATCTTTAATCAAGAAGCATTAAGTGGTTCCATTTACTATCTTGTTCAAGACATGATAGTAAAAGCAGCGCTCTTCTTGCTGGTAGGAGTTATTGCTTATGTTGCAGGCACTTCCGATTTACGTAAAATGGGTGGATTAATACACCACTACCCTGTCTTGGGTTGGCTATTATTTATTTCTGCTTTTGTGCTGGCAGGAATACCTCCATTTAGTGGATTTATCGGGAAACTGCTTTTATTGGAAGGCGCTTTTCAAGGGGGAGATATTGTTATTGCAATCATTGCCCTGATTACAAGCCTCTTAATTCTTTATTCTGTAATCAAAATCTTTATTAGAGGATTTTGGGGTGATAAAGATACCATAAAAAATTTAGAAAAGAAATCTACAAAAGGAATGATTGGTCCAATTGTATTCCTTTTGTCATTCACGGTAATCTTAGGTATAGGAGCAGAATTTTTCTATCCAATTAGTGACTCGATTGCAGAATATTTGCTTGATCCTGAGATTTATATTGATTCTGTACTAAAGGAGTAGTTAATCATGGCCTTTCAAATTATTATAAATTTAATCGTCGGCTTTCTGTGGATGTTTTTGAGTGAATCGTATACGATGCCAAGCTTCATTACCGGTTTTATATTTGGGATTCTCTTATTATTTGTATTACGTCGCTTTATTCCAGGAGAATTTTATTTTAAAAAGGTATTAAATATACTAAAGCTTACCCTTGTATTTATTAAAGAAGTGATTGTTTCAAATATAGATATGCTAAAGTATATCTATTCACCAAAAAAGATTGCAGAACCTGGTATATTTTCATTACCTCTTGATGTGAAATCAAATTGGGAGATTACCATTTTGGCTACACTGATTTCTTTAACACCAGGAACGTTATCTGTAGCCGTCTCTGAAAACAATGAAACATTATTTATACATGCGATGAACATTGAAGATGTAAATGAATCAATCCGTTCCATTAAAGACACGTTTGAAAAACTGATTATGGAGGTGACAAGATGAGTGAGGTTTTGGAACTAACGGAAAATATTCTTGAGATTAGCATTTGGATTGGTTTCCTGGCCATTGCAATTTCACTAATTCTATTAATGTACCAGATTATTGTTGGGCCTCACAATGTAGAACGTGCGGTTGCTCTTGATACAATTGGCATAAACTTAATGGCAATTGCTGTACTGCTTTCGATTTATCTTGTTACGGATAAGCTCAATGATATTGTCTTACTAATTGGGATTTTAGCCTTTTTGGGAACGGTTGGTATTGCTAAATATTTAGAAGAAGGTGTTATCATTGACAGAAAGTGAAATGTTACTGCATATCATTGTTAATATTATAATTATTTTCACGGTACTAATTGGTGTTTTCTTTGTATTTTCTGCCACGGTTGGCATCATTCGGTTTCCGGATATATACACAAAATTACATGCCGCTACCAAAGCGTCAACTCTAGGACTTGCCGGAATTTTACTTGGTGCATTTTTGTTCCTATATATCCAGCATGGCATCGTAAGTGGAAAATTATTATTGGCTATTCTGTTTATTATGATTACAAACCCTGTCTCGGCACATATGATATCCAGAGCAGCACATGCAAAAGGAATAAAGCCAGTTATCAGAAACCGCGAAGATGACTTTGAACAATATAAAACAAAATTAACAAGCGAGTGACTTCCTCCGGGAAGTCACTTTTTTCATGACATTTTAACCTGTTGAATGTTTGAATGTAAAAGGCAATTTTCCAGAAGACTGTTGTTTTTATACCACTAAATATATATTGTACGGCGTATGATAGATACTGCTCTAATTACGCACCAGACTAACACCTCAAAGGTACGTTGCACATTTTATCAACTGTATTAATTAAGGAGAAAAATTTCACGAAAAGTACTTTAGAAAAGACTCGCTATCCTAAATGTTTGAGGATCCGAGTTTTTCTAATTTAATTTAAGTGGACAGACACAAAAGCCCCCCACTCTTCATAGAGATGTTATATAGGCAAATACCCAACCAAGAAATATGGAATCAATCTTCTTAGGAGGTGCATGTGTTTGTCTGGAATATTAACCGTTCTTGCTCTTCTTGTAAAGGAAGTCCTCTTTTTTGTTTCTTATGTAAAAAATCATGCCTTTCCTCAACCATTACCACCAGATGAAGAAATGAAATATATAAAAGAAATGCAAAATGGGAGTGAAACAGCCAGAAATAAACTGATTGAACATAACTTACGTCTGGTCGCACATATTGTAAAAAAGTTTGAGAATACAGGAGAAGATATGGAAGACCTTATTTCCATCGGTACCATTGGATTAATAAAGGGCGTTGAAAGCTTTTCCCTGGATAAAGGGACGAAACTTGCAACTTATGCGGCCCGTTGTATTGAAAACGAAATACTTATGCATTTACGTGCTTTGAAAAAGGTAAAGAAAGACGTTTCACTTCATGATCCTATTGGTCAGGATAAGGAAGGCAATGAAATAAGTTTGATTGATATATTGGAAGCGGAAAACGAAAATATTATTGAATATATTCAATTAAATATGGAAATCGAAAAAATGCAAGAGTATTTTTCTATTCTGGATAGCCGAGAACGAGAAGTGATTGTATATCGATATGGGTTAAATGATTCAAAGGAAATGACACAACGGGAAATAGCCAAGAAGTTAAATATTTCCAGAAGTTATGTATCACGAATTGAAAAAAGAGCATTAATGAAAGTATTTCATGAGTATTATCGCAAGGAAAGAGATAGTAATTAAAAGGCAAGAAAGGAGCACTAATTCCTATATGGATATGTGCTCCTTTTAGCTCTTTTTATAAATTTTCGCAGTTTACATGAAATGCAACACAAACCACTGCTATGGAAGTCCGTCTACACACAACCTTAGGCGGATGATGAGCTCGAGCCACGGGACCTTAGAAACACGATAGTTAAGTCGCAGATTATCGGTTTACTGTTTTTTTAGACAACAGCTAATTATTTCATTTCCTTAACCATAATCATTATTAATTCTGCTGCATTCTTTGCTGCCTTTTCTAAAAATTGATCAAACGAAACCGATGATTCCTTGCCGGCGATATCAGAAAGTGCGCGTATGATAACAAAGGGTTTGTCATATTGGTAACAAACTTGCGCTACTGCAGCTGCTTCCATTTCAGACGCAATCATGGAAGGGAATTTTTCTCTTACAAAAGATACCCGTTTTTCATCCTCCATAAAAGAATCACCTGTAGCAATAATGCCCTCTTCATAATTTAATCCAATATGTTTGACTGCATCAATCGCTTGGGAAACTAATTTGGAATCTGCCGTGTACATTGCCGGCATTCCAGGAACTTGTCCATAATCATAATCAAAAGCAGTAACATCCACATCATGGTGAACTACTTTACTGGAAATGACGACATCTCCAACTTCTAATTTATCCGAAAATCCACCCGCTGATCCCGTATTAATCACATAGGATGGGGAAAAACGTTCATGCAGAATCGTGGTTGCTATTGCAGCATTTACCTTGCCTATTCCTGATTTTAATAGCACTACCTCTTTATCCTGAATTACGCCTTCTACAAACAAACAGCCAGCTACTGTCTGTTCTTTTTTATCTGTCATATTATCTAAGAGTAGGCTTACTTCCTCATCCATTGCCCCGATAATTCCGATCGTCATAAAAATGCCTCCATTTTCTGTTTTACTAGTTTCGATATTTTTCCCAATCGTTTTCTTTTAATAGCTCCACTTTCGTTGGCTGCCAGCCCTCATTGGTAACCCAGGACAGATAGACACGATATACTTCGGTCTCCTCTTTATCAGAAACCGTAGCAATTGCTTTTTGATCTCCACCATTTCCTATCCACCATGCATGATAATCATTTTCATTTAACCCAGTAGCTAATAAAATAGCCTCTTTCATCTCTAACCAATCCTGGGATTCCTTGTCAAAGGATACAATATGTGGTTCTTCCTGTTCTGTACCAACCGGCTCCCAATCCGCTGTATATGCTCTTATTACATTGTCATCGGATGGTTCCACTTCTTCCGTAACAATGGATTGATTATTTTCATCATGTTCGTTTTCCAGTTCAGATTCTTCTGTTGTATTTGTTTGCCCTGCTTCTGATTCATCATTCTGTACATATGCCTCTTGTGCATCTTCATCTTCTTCCATCACTTCAGACGTTTCAGGTTGTTCCTTAGAGGAATCGTCCACTGCTTCATTATCTCCCCCACCAAACAGCCAAATACTGATTAAAGAGATAAGAAGTACAATACCAACACCTAGCAAAATAGAGATTGATTTTGTATTTTTTCTTCGTTTTTCATATCTGTCTGTGCGTGTCCTTTTTTCCATATCTGTCACTGTTTCTTCCCTCCCTATGTTACTCTATTATATTATCACAATTGATATGCAATGATATAGAAAAGTTATATTACAATTAATCATCATCTCTATTACATCAGGTCAGACTGGAAATATGCCTTATAGAGGATGTTCAAAAAGTCCGGTGAAAATTACACATCGACAGGTCTACTAAAACCGCCCACGTCCTTGAAAAAGAAAAGCACTTTTTCTGCGTGCGATGTACCGCTGACAAAGTGTTCCTTGTCCTGTGGGCAACGTAGAAGTCACCACAACACGCTCGGATCCCGCTAGTCAAAGCTTCGCCGCCTCGAACTTTAAGGCGCATAGGACGTACTAGTGTCAGCGCCCGCAACAAATGTTTTCGGTGGGACGAGTAACCGCAGTCCCAGGACGTTGCGATCTTAGCTGACCGGTCCTTTTCATCCTCCTTTTTGAATAAGCACTTATATTAAAAAAGCAGGAGTGATTAGCTCCCACTTTGTTCAATCTATTCGACTTTTTTTATCTTCACTTGTATGTCTCCACCAGGAGTTGTTACTGTCACTTCAGAACCAACTTCTTGCCCGAGCAAGCTTTTTGCCATTGGAGAATCATTGGAGATTTTTCCTTCAAAAGGATCTGCTTCGGCACTACCAACGATTGTATACGTTTCTTCGTCGCCATCTGGAAGTTCGATAAACGTAACGGATTTCCCGAGGGAAACAATATTAGCATTTTCTTCATCATTTTCTATAATAACCGCATTACGAATCATTTTTTCTACTTGGGTAATTCGCTGCTCTACAAAAGCTTGCTCATCTTTCGCTGCATCATATTCAGAGTTCTCAGACAGGTCACCAAAATCACGAGCAATTTTAATACGCTCTACAACTTCCTGTCTGCGATCTGTTTTTAGATATTGCAGTTCTTTTTCTAGTTTTTCTTTCCCCTCTTTTGTCATATAATAACTTTTCTCTACAGCCATTAAAAACACTCCTTTTACACTATACATATCAAATGAGCGTTTACATAACGCTCGAGTTTAATAACAGTTATAAAATATGCTAATCATTACTATGGCAGACTTTAAATAAATAATCAAGAAATTTCCTCATCATTTTCATGCTTTTTTGATAATATGCTTTCAACTTTTGATGCCATTATGTCTATAGCAACATGGTTTTCGCCACCTTCTGGAATAATAATATCAGCATATCTCTTGGTGGGTTCAATAAATTGCAAATGTGACGGCCTAACTTCATGCAAATATTGATCAATAACGGAATCCAGTGTTCGACCGCGCTCTTTTATATCCCTTTGTAATCTTCTAATAATCCGAATATCTGCATCCGTATCAACAAATACCTTGATGTCCATCAGATCAACAAGTCGTGGATCTTCTAAAATCAGAATCCCTTCTAGAATAATAACATCCTTTGGTTCCACTGTAATTACTTCATCAGAACGGGTATGTACTTTATAATCATACACCGGTTTATTAATTGGTTTATTGTTCAATAAATCATGAAGGTGTTTCATTAATAAGTCATTATCAAATGCTAGTGGGTGATCATAATTGGTATTTAATCTTTCTTCAAAAGGAAGATGACTTTGATCTTTATAATAATAGTCCTGTTCAATAACAAGAATAGTTTTATCGGTAAAACGTTGGCAAATGGAACGGGTAACAGAAGTTTTGCCGCTTCCGCTGCCTCCAGCAACACCAATTACTACAGGCTTTCCTTTCATTAGGTATACTCCTTTCATGTCTTGTAGCTTAAAGCAACTCCATCACCAACAGGTATGATAGAGGTTGTAAAATCAGAATGACTCATTAGGAAATCATTGTAATTTTTAATTTTGTCTACCATATTCCGGTATTTTTTAGGACTGGATTCAGGATTGGCTACATACCCTCTAAATAATACATTGTCTGTAATAATTAATCCATTATTAGATAGCAATGGCACAGAAAGTTCAAAAAATCGTTTATACTGACCCTTTGCTGCGTCTATAAATATCAAATCAAAGGGATCTGCAGTATTTTGCAGTTTACTTATTTCTTCTAATGCATCTCCATATATAACGTCTATGTGATGCTGCTTGTTTAGACGCTGAATATTATCTAATGCCTGCTGGTAACGCACTTCATCCCTTTCTATTGTTACAATAGATGTATTTGGATTTGCTTCGAGCATCCGAAGAGCAGAATATCCAATTGCCGTTCCAATCTCCAATATTCTTTTTGGTTTGCTGATGCGAATAATTTGCATAACAAAATGCATACTAACACTTTCCATAATAGGTACATGATCTGTTTTTGCCTGCTCTTCTAATTCTTTTACCCATTCTCCTTTTGGAGGGTGTGTTTGATTTAAATAATAGCGCAGTTGCTCATCTAACATGCTTATGCCTCATTTCTGTATACATTGCTACTTATGCTTAAGAGGTAAAATAAAACCCGCATTCATAAAAACAGAAGAGAAATATGAATATCGCTCATATTTCCCATGTGTTTTCCTGTTCTTAATTCAAGTATTTCTCTCGATTTCGATTATGTTCTTCGTTAGTTTCCGCGTAGTGAATTTGTCCTTCACTATCATGCAGAAAGAATAAATAGTTAGAGTCCTCTGGGTTTAACACCGCTTCTAAAGAACTTTCCGAGAAATTCGCTATAGGACCAATTGGTAACCCCTTAATATAGTATGTGTTATAAGGTGATTCAGTTTCTAAATGCTCATATAACGTTGTTTCTAAATGTTCCCCGACTGCGTAGGCAACGGTAGGGTCTGTTTCTAAACGCATATCTTTTTCCAGACGATTATAAAACACTCCTGCAATTTCCTTTCTCTGTTCTTCTTTGCTGGCCTCTTTCTCAACTAATGATGCAAATGTTATTACTTCATGCAGAGTGAGTTCATGATTGGATATTTCATCCAGATATGGAGTAACTACTTTTTGTGTTTGAAGAAGCATTTGTTCAATAATGGATTGAATAGTCGGTTCTTCTTCATAAAAATCATAAGTGGCAGCAAACAAATATCCTTCTAAAGGGGTTACTATATCTTCATGTAATATTTCCTCAGATAATATGGAATATTTATTAATCAATTCCTCGATATATTGTTTATCATTTACTACTTCCAAAAATTCTTCTTTTTTAAAATGGAGCTGTTCTGCATATATTTCGGCAATTTCTTCTATGTTTTTCCCCTCAGGAATCGTTACCGTAAATAATGGTTCCTGCATCATCTTTCCTGTTTTCAGATTCTCGGTAATCTCTTCTAATGTCATCGATGGAGTAAACGTATAATTTCCTGCTTGAAACTCTGTTTCATTATTGAGTTTTATGTAAAACCGATAAATAAATGCGTTTTTAATTACCCCATTTTCTTCAAGAATATTAGCAATCGTTGAAGACGATGATCCAAGTGGTATCTCTACAAATATTTCTTCATTACTGGTTGGATCAACAGGTTCTAGAGCTGATTTTATATACATATATCCGGATATACCACCAATCACTAATATTAATAAAAGTGCTAATATGATCACAGATACTATTTTTCTCACTCTACTAGCCTCTTCACTTCTTGCGATGAGGTTGTCCTTAAATTTTCCCGTATTTTTCTTTTTGGACATTCGGTCTCCCCCTCTCATTCGATTTATTATACTAAAAAAGTGCAATAATATCCATAATTTTTATGTAAGATTACATGCAACTGCACCGTGTTTAGGGGGAAAAATTTTTAACGACCAGCTTTTACCCAGGCTATTACTTTTAAACATCGCAGTTGATAAAAACTGCAAACTAACTTGAGATAATATTGGTGCTACACCTACCGCTACGGAAATACACTCCGCGCACCCTAGGGCGGCTGGTGAGCCTCCTCATGCTGTCTTCTTTAGGGGTCTCACCGATGCCACTTTTCCCGCAGGACAAGGAAGGCTTCGGCAGCGTTACATCGCACGCAGAAAAAGCGCTTTTCTTTTTCAAGGATTCTCCGTTTATTTTCCTCCGCTGGTTTTAGGTCATGCCCACGAACCGTAAGTATTCTGCCGGAGCGAATAAAGTCCGCTATCATCATTAGAACAAGCGAGAGCATCACCATAGGAATTTTCATTAGTAAGGAGTTATATTTTTAGTCAAAAACAGTTTTAATCTTTTTCGTAGGGAAGAGTCGGCCGCAAAAAGATAACTCTGATTAATTCTTTACTTTTGCCGGGGTAATGCAGTCATAGTCCCAATCTTTTTGATAACAGCCTAAATAAAAACTGATGCCGGCTATCGACATCAGTTACATGGTTATTCTACTAATTCTTCGTCTGACAATGTATTTAACATTTCTTCCACCATATCCCATTCTTCATCAGATTCAATTGGGAATAAGGTTAAATCCTCTTTTTCCGTTTCTTCATAACGGAAAGCATAAACTTCGACTTCTTCATCTTCCGCTTGCTCAACAGGAACTACAGCAATATAGGAATCGCCCGTTTCGTCCACATCAAAGGTAAATAAGACTTCGAATAAATTTTCCTCGCCATTCTCATCTGGAACGATGATACGTTCTTTCTTCTCAAGTGGCACACCTTCACCTCATTTATTATTTTTGGTCTAAATAGCCTTGCAGAATCATGACTGCAGCCATTTTGTCTATTACTTTCTTGCGTTTTTTTCGGCTCATATCTGCTTCAAGTAATACCCTTTCAGCAGCCATCGTTGTAAGCCTTTCATCCCAAAGTACTGTTGGAATACCATAGTTTTCTTCGATATGCTTTGCGAATCTTTGACACGCTTCTCCCCGTTCACCAATGGTACCATTCATATTTTTGGGAAGTCCTACTATAGCTTTGCCAATTTCATGCTCTTTTATTATTTTTGATAGTTCTTCATCTGCTGAGGTTATATCAGTTTCATCCCAATAAACTGTTGTTAATCCTTGTGCTGTCCAGCCGAATGCATCACTGATTGCAACCCCAATGGTCTTGGAGCCAACATCAAATCCAATAATCTTCATTTAATCTGCCTTTTGCTGTTCTAAGTAATATTTTACTAACTCTTCTATTACTTCATCCCGCTCTACCTTACGTATTAAATTTCTTGCGTCATTATGCCGTGGGATATAAGCTGGATCACCAGATAATAAATATCCAACAATTTGATTAATAGGATTATACCCTTTTTCTTTTAAGGCACTATGAACCGTAAAAAGGATTTCTTTAATGTCCTGGTCATAAGGTTCCTCCGAAAAGTTAAATTTCATTGTTTTGTCCATTGAACTCATTTAGACACCCCGTTCTTAAAAACTTGGCTACCACTATTTTTGCAATAACCTTTGACACATATGCATAAAGGAATTTTATATTTTCCAATTTGCTTTGAAAAACTACCACTGTATTTCTTTGATAAAATACTAAAATAATGTCGAAATCTTTATCTATCATCATTTTAACATGTAAGTATCATAAAGTGAAACAAGGAAATACATATATTAAATTGAAGATAAAGTGAATTTCAAATTGTAGGAGCATCCTTTCCTGCGAATTGCCAAATGAACAAATTAGCTGTTTACTGGTTGTAATCCCTACTTATCGGTTAAATTAGTCCTTACAGCCAGTTCATTAAGTGAGGAAAACTTCGACAGTCACCTGTGGTAACTGTCGAAATATCTCATTATATACAGATATGATTATTATCTCATTATCTAAGAAAATCATGTATTACTTTAAAATTTCCAGCACATAATCCTTAGCATATTGGATTGCCTCAGATATTTTATCAGGATTTTTTCCACCAGCCTGCGCCATATCCGGACGGCCTCCACCGCCTCCACCACAAATTTGTGCTGCTTGCTTAATCAGTTTACCTGCATGGAAACCTTTCTCTACCAAATCTTTGGATACACCAGATGCCAGCTGTACTTTTCCATCTTTTTCGGTTGCAAGCAGGACAATACCTGAATCCAGTTTTTGTTTTAAATCATCTATCATATTTCTTAACTGGTTCATATCTTTTACTTGGACTTGCTGAGCTAGTAAGGATATTCCCTCTATTGTTTCCACTTGGTCCAGTATAGATGAACTTTCTGCGTTAGCCAATTTAGCACTTAATGATTCATTTTCTTTCTGTAGCTGTTTAATTTCCTGGAACAGGCTTTCAATTCGTTCAGGAAGATTTTCTTCTGTTGATTTTACTAACTGTGCAGATGTTTGAAGTACATTTAATTTATCACTCAAGTATTTATAGGCATATTTACTTGTTACTGCCTCAATTCTTCGGGTTCCCGCACCGATTCCACTTTCAGATACGAGCTTAAATAGACCAATATCAGAAGTGTTTTTTACATGACAGCCACCGCAAAGTTCCAAACTGTACTCCCCTATTTGTACTATGCGCACGATATCTCCGTACTTCTCTCCAAATAGTGCCATTGCTCCCATTTCTTTTGCTTCCTGCAATTTCTTAAGATCCACTTCTACAGGAAGTGCCTCCCAGATTTTTTCATTAACAATCTGTTCAATTTTTTCAAGCTCATCCTGTGATACAGGATTAAAGTGAGAGAAGTCAAAACGCAGCCTCTCGGGAGTAACAAGGGAACCAGCCTGATTTACATGGCTTCCAAGCACATCTTTTAGTGCTTGATGCAATAAGTGAGTACCGGTATGGTTTTTAATAATTGACTGACGAAATTCTTTGGAAACCATTGCTTTTACTTGTTCATTGGTTTGAAGTTCGCCATCTTTTACAACAATACGGTGAATGTGCTGTCCCTTCGGTGATTTTTGGACATCTTCTACAAATGCGGATGCTGTTTCGGTATAAATCCAACCATTATCTGCAACCTGTCCACCGCTTTCCGCGTAAAACGGTGTTCTATTTAAGAAGACATATACTGTATCTCCGGTTTTAGCACGATTTACGATTGAGTTTCCATCAAAAATCGCTTCAATCTTCGTTTCAGTTTCCAATTGCTCATACCCAGCAAACTCACTATCCACTTCGATTTCACTTAGAATGGTATCCTGTACTTGCATGGAATCGACTTTTTGTCTGGAACTTCTAGCACGATTTCTCTGTTTTTCCATTTCTCTATGATAACCAGTTTCATCAACAGAAAAGCCTTGCTGTTCTACATATTCCTCGGTTAATTCCTTAGGAAAGCCATACGTATCATACAAGCGAAAAACTTCTTCCCCTGGGAATACCGCACTACCTTTAGCTTTTTCCTTTTCTATAATGGAAGTTAATATTTCCAGGCCATCATTTAATGTTTCATGGAATCGTTCTTCTTCGACCTTTACCACGGATTCAATTAATTCCTGTTGTTTTAATACTTCTGGATAGAAATCTTTCATAATTTCTCCAACCGTTTCCACCAACTCATACATAAACGGTTTGTGAATGCCAATCTCTTTAGCAAATCGGACTGCCCTGCGAAGTAATCGTCTTAATACATAGCCCCTGCCTTCATTAGATGGAAGTGCCCCGTCTCCAATTGCAAAGCTTACAGTTCGAATATGGTCTGCAATCACTTTAAATGCTGTATCACCTTCCACTGACTTCCCGTAAGCCGTTGATGCAAGTTTTTCCGTTTTGCGGATAATTGGCATAAATAAATCTGTTTCAAAATTAGTTGGCGTATTCTGGATGACAGAAACGATACGCTCCAGTCCCATTCCAGTATCAATGTTTTTCTTAGGAAGCGGTGTATACGTATCATCAGGATTATGATTAAACTGTGAGAATACTAAATTCCAAATTTCCAAATAACGACTATTTTCGCCCCCCGGATATAGTTCTGGATCATTCGGGTCATTTCCAAATTCCTCTCCACGGTCATAGAAAATTTCTGTATTTGGCCCACTTGGTCCTTCCCCAATATCCCAGAAATTCTCCTCTAAACGAATAATTCTTTCTTTTGGAATTTTAATATCATCTAGCCAAATATCATATGCTTCATCATCTTCAGGATGTACCGTAACAGATAATAGTTCCGGGTTTAGACTCAGCCACTTTTCGCCTGTTAAGAATTCCCACGCCCATTCTATCGCTTCTTTTTTAAAATAATCCCCGATGGAAAAGTTGCCAAGCATCTCAAAAAATGTATGGTGTCTTGCTGTAAATCCGACATTTTCAATATCATTTGTACGAATCGATTTTTGTGCATTTACGATTCGCGGATTTTCTGGTATCACACGTCCATCAAAATACTTCTTCAACGTAGCTACCCCACTATTAATCCATAATAATGTTGGATCATCCTTAGGAACGAGTGATGCACTTGGTTCTACACGATGCCCTTTTTCTTTAAAGAAATCAATATACATTTGTCTTATTTCTGCCGAAGTTAACTGTTTCATCAATAATCATCCTCCTCTTTACAAAGTTGCCAGATATACTTACATTCCATGCTTCTTTCGCAAGTATCCTAGTTGTTCATTCCTTATATTTTCTAGTATAAACGAAAAAAATCTCCTCTCTGCATTATTGCAGGGACGAGATAGATTCGCGGTACCACCCTAATTATGAACGATCTACTATCATTCATCACTTCAATCATGTTAACGGTGTGAAACCGGCGGGTATTAACCGCACTCCAGTGTAGCTTTCCATGAACCAGTACTGGGATTTCTTCCAGCCTATGAAAATCCCTCTCTAAAAGCCTGACCTTCATGTACTTATCACTTTCAACGTTTTCTATTTTTCACTGCATATAGCTTTGCTTACTTGAGTATAAAAAAAATTAAACATCTTGTCAACGCCTAACCGGAATAGCTAAAACATGGTTTACTATTACTTTTATAATAGATAATACTGGAACTGCCAATATCATGCCAATAACCCCAAATAATTGCCCTCCCAGTAATAATGCAAAAATGATAGCTACCGGATGGATAGCGACACTTTTTCCGACAATGTAAGGAGACAGGAGATTTCCCTCAATAATTTGAATAACAAAAATACCAATAATCACAAATATAACCAACTGAAGAGAATTGGTTGTCGTAAATGCTATAACGACTGCAGGAATGGCTCCTAAGATGGGACCAAAATATGGGATAATATTAGTAACACCCATAATAATCGCTAATAATAACGCGTATTCAATATGTAAAAACTTAAACACAATGAGTGCGGTTAAGCTTACAAATAAACACACGATAAGTTGACCGCGAATATAATCTCCTAGACTGTCGTCCATAGCATGAATCATTTCACTTGATTCTTTTCGATACTTACTGGGAATAAACCGTTTCAAAAACGATTTGATTTTATCGTAATCCTTTAGGAAGTAAAATACAAGAACAGGTATCACGGTAATAGTAATAATCATATCAAATATTTTTGTGAATCCACCCAGTAAATTGGATAATAGGGTATCCAGCGAATTTTCGATATTAATGAAAAACTGGTCCATTCTGTCATGTACTACTTCTGGCATGAAAGATGTGTACTCATACAAACTGTAAATCAGCGTTTGATATGTTTCAATTATTTCCGGCAAGTTATTTGCCAAGTCCTGGAGCTGATGAACAATGACAGGGTAACCGCGATAAATGAGATATCCTATACCACCAAAAAATAATAAGTAAATAAATAAAATGGCCAATCCTCTATGAATATTATAGCTATGCAGCTTTTCAATAATTGGATAGAGTAAATAGGCAATTAAACAGGAAATTAGAAATGGCGTAAACAGCTTCCATAGAAAGGAAAAAACCTCACCATAGTATGGAAAAGTTTTTACAAGCAAATATACGAATAAAAATAATAGGATACCGATTATAAGCCAATAAATAATAGAAGTTCGTTTTTCGTCCTGAAACACACCATTACCTCCCTTAGCTCTATTGATTATATAACTATGGGGGGTTATGGTAATCTTAATTCCTCTTCTGAGAATAAATCATTTAAGGAACTTAAACTGCCATCTGCTTCGATTTGATGAACAGTTAACTCATTATCTACGACAGACATTTCTATGAAACACGACCAACAATAATAGTTTTGAGCTCCTATTTTTCCAATATCCTTCCCATTACAATTCGGACAACGCATTACCATTAAAAACACCTCATTTCTAAGATAAGTTTTCAATGATAGGCTTGCCCGAATCATTCTAAAATATACATATTATTCCATGAAATCATAAGGAGAAAAATCTTTTTCCTCCTCTTCCACTTCCGGTATCTCCATTTTATCCTGATTACTTAATCTACTCGTCAATTGTTCACTTAATGACGTATATCGACGATTGGTATCTACTGTGCGAATCCCTTTGAAAAACGCTTCTCTCTCACCACAAATAATTAAGGATTCTTTACTTCTCGTAATCGCTGTATATAGTAGATTTTTTCTTAGCATTCTATTGTAAGTGGATAACACTGGCAATATAACAATTGGAAATTCACTTCCCTGTGATTTATGAATGGAAATACAATAGGCATGCATAAAATTAACATAACCCTTTCTTTCATAGGAAACCTCTTTATCATCAAAGGAAATAACAATTTGTTCGACGTTTTCCTTGTTTTCATCCTCTTGAAAGACAGCCACTATTTCACCGATGTCCCCGTTGTATACCCCATCTTCCGGCTGATTAACAAGCTGAATGACTTTATCTCCAACCCGAAACACGACATCGTTTACTTTTACTTCGCGCCTTCTTTTCGTCTTCGGATTGATCAGTTCCTGCAGATGTTTGTTAATCACGGTAATCCCGGATTGGGAGCGATACATCGGTGCTAATACTTGCATCCCTTTCACATCAATCCCTTTCTCCTGGGCGCGGTAAAAAATGGTTGTAATGACATCAATCATTTGATATTCATGACAAGCAATAAAACTAAAATCACGGTCATTTTTCAAAGAATCAACCGTACACGTATCATTTTTAATTTCATGTGCAAGCTGTATAATTTTCGACCCTTCTTTTTGACGGTACACTTCATTAAGACGAATGGACGGAATCAATCCGCTGCTCAATAAATCAGAAAGTACCTGTCCTGGTCCTACAGATGGAAGCTGGTCTTCATCCCCTACCAAAAGAACCTGCATATCTTCAGGGATCGCTTTAAACAAACTATGAGCCAGCCATATATCAACCATGGAAAACTCATCCACAATTAAAAATTTGCCATCCAGTTGTTCCTGTTCATCTTTATCGAATCCGTTATTGCCATTCCATCCTAACAATCTATGAATCGTGAAAGCCTTCAGTCCTGTAGATTCAGTTAATCGTTTAGCTGCTCTGCCGGTCGGTGCAGCTAAAACAAATGGGAATTCCGATTTGTTATTATAATCGTCCCGGTTTAAAGAGAGGTCATGAATGGCTGCATAAGCCTTAATGATCCCTTTAATTACTGTTGTTTTTCCTGTTCCAGGTCCACCAGTTAAAATCATAATTTTAGAATGAATAGACTGATTGATTGCTTCAAACTGTTCTTTCCCATAGCTTAAAACTTCCTGTTCTTCTATATCCCCAATGATTTTCATTAATTCTGCCAAAGGCGTACGGTGTTCCACTTCTTTTTGGAGGATTCTATCCAGATGGGCAGAAAATCCATCTTCTGCATAATACAGAGACGACAAATATACATTACCTTCTTGAATAATCACTTTCTTTTCTTTATTAAGCTCTTCTAATCTATCCATAATAAGGTCTTCTGTTAACTCATGATTGGCATGAAGTAACCCGATTACTTCACTTACACAATAGTCTAAAGGAAGATAAACATGACCATCCTGCACACTTCTTTGTAAGACATAAATACACCCCGCACCTATTCGATTAGGATGAGTTAATGAGAGGCCATTTTGTCTTGCAATTTCATCTGCCGTTTGAAAACCAAATCCCTCGATATCAAATACATACTGATAAGGATCCTCTTCCAGCTTTTCAACAGCCTCTTCTTTATAAACAGCATATATTTTTTGTGCCATTTTTAATCCAATATGATATTTCGCTAAATTTACAACAACATGCTCAAACCCTTGATTTTCCCGGATGCTCTGAACCAGTTTTTCACGAGTCTCTTTGTTAATACCAGAAACATCTTTTAAACAATCTGGATGATTAAGAATTTTATTAATAGCGTTGGAGCCCAATTTCCCCACAATCCGCTTCGCCAATTTCTTTCCAATTCCATAAAATAAATCACTGGAAAGATAGGCAACCAGTCCATCTTCTGTCTCTGGGACATAAGTTTGGTAAGAAAGAACTTTGTATTGTAAGCCGAATTTGGCATGTCTTTCAAATTCACCGTAAAAATAGTAGGTTGTCTGTTCCTGAAGGTTGGAAAAATAGCCTTTTACAACAAGCTCTTTTTCCTTAAAGTCTTCGTTTGTTTCTTTGACTTTTACTTTTGCAATGGAAAAATGTTCAGACTCATTATGAAAAATGGTATACAATAGTTCCCCTTTAATATACTTTTGTTCTTCAGATTGCTGAACGTTTTCCATAAAAACAACCTCACTATTCTTTCTTATTTTCCTTTAACAGATTCTCTACATTTTTTTTGCCGTTTGCTGCTAGTAAGTGATCTGGCTGAAGACGTAATGCCTCATCAAAATATTTTAGTGCCTCGTTTATATTTTCATCGAATAATTCAATGACACCGAGGTTGTAGTGTGAATCTGCATGATTTTTATTTTTCTTTAAAACTTTTAAAAATACATTCTTTGCCTCTATCAGATGATTACTCTGTGCCAATGCAAGTCCATACTGAAACTGAACCTCCTCATCTTCAGGAGCAAGTTCACTCGCCCTTAATAAATAAGGAAGAGCCAGTTTAAACTGTTCCTCATGGAGAAGGGAGAGCCCGAGCATAAAATAAACATCCGCTTCCTCTAGGCCAAGCTGTTGTGCCTTTTGAAAATGGGAAACCGCTTTTTGGAAATCAGATTGTTCAAAATAAAGATTTCCAAGCCCGTAATAGGCAGTCGCAGTATTTTCGTCCAATTCAATGGCTTTATTAAAAAAACGTTCAGCACGAGAAAACTCTTTTATATGGAGTAATAAATTCCCAAAGTTGATAAATCCTAAAGGATCATCTGGATTTTCCTCAATCACTTCATTAAAAAGCTTTGCTGCTTCTTCATATTTATGCTCTTGCATGAATGTAATTCCTTGCGCATTTTTATCCATCTTAACGACTCCTCAATCTTTAGCCTACATATTGAAGTGCTTGATCATTTTTGATGATTTCATCAATCGTTCCACCACCAAGGCATACATCCCCATGATAAAAAACAACCGCTTGTCCGGGTGTAATGGCACGTTGATTTTCATAGAAGTCCACTTTCACCTTATTATCTTCCATTAATGTAACGGTCACGTCACTGTCTTTTTGACGATAGCGGAATTTTGCCGTACAGGTAAAGTTTTCTTGAATATCATCTGGGTTAATCCAATTTACATCCGTTGCAATTAATGCTTCTGAATATAGTTTATCATTGGAATAGCCTTGTTCAACATATAATACATTGTCTCCTAAATTCTTACCGACAACAAACCATGGATCTCCTGGGCCGCCAATTCCGAGCCCTTGACGCTGTCCAATGGTATAATACATCAACCCTTCATGACGTCCCATTACTTCGCCATCCAACGTTTTCATTTCACCAGGTTGTGCAGGTAAATATTCACTTAAGAATTGTTTGAAATTTCGCTCCCCAATAAAACAAATCCCTGTTGAATCTTTTTTCGTAGCTGTTACTAAGCCAGCTTCTTTCGCGATTTCCCGTACTTTAGGTTTTGGTAATTCACCTAGTGGAAACATGACTTTACTTAAAATATCCTCTGATAATTGATTAAGGAAATAGGTTTGATCCTTATTATCATCGACACCACGAAGCATTTGCACCTTCCCGTCCACTTCCCTCACCCGGGCATAGTGACCAGTCGCTAAGTAGTCCGCCCCTAACGATAATGCATGATCCAGAAAGGCTTTAAACTTGATTTCTTTATTGCACATCACATCCGGATTTGGTGTTCTGCCTGCCTTATATTCATCGAGAAAGTAAGTAAATACTTTATCCCAGTATTCCTTCTCAAAATTGACGGAGTAATAAGGTATATCCAGTTGATTACAAACACGAACTACATCGTCAAAATCTTCTGTTGCGGTACAAACTCCAAATTCGTCCGTATCATCCCAGTTCTTCATAAAAATACCGACAACATCATAACCCTGCTCTTTTAACAACAGTGCCGCTACAGAGGAGTCAACACCACCACTCATACCTACTACAACACGTATATCTTTATTATCTTTCATATTTATTCACTATCCTTTTATGAAGTTAATCGATTTACAATCTTTGCCACTCGGTTAGCCGCCTCGTTTACATTTTCCATGGTATTAAAATTACCAAAGCTGAATCGAATGGAATTGGTTGTACAAGGATTATTTTTACCAAACATAGCAGTTAATACATGAGAAGGTTCCACACTTCCTGCCGTACATGCACTTCCACTAGATGCAGCAATTCCTTCTAAATCAAAGTTTGTCAGGAGTTGTTCGACATTTGCCCCAGGGAAACTCAAATTAACAATCGATTCAATTTGCGTATGGTAATCCCCATTTATCTCAAATGTTACATGATTTTCCCTAAGTATTCTTAAAAATAACTCTTTAAAACGTTGGTACTGTTGTCTTCGATTTTCTTTATTTTCCATCGCTAGCTCCACCGCTTTTTGGAAACCCACGATACTAACGACATTCTCCGTTCCAGGACGTCGTTTACGTTCCTGTTCTCCACCAAACTGCAACGTGTTGATTGGAATACCTTCTCTTACATATAAAAAACCTACACCTTTTGGTCCGTATATTTTATGAGAAGATACCGATAATAAATCGATTCCCATTTTTTTCACATCAATATCCAATAACCCAAAAGCCTGTACCGCATCCGTATGTAAATATGCTTGATGGTCGGTAAGTATTTCACCGATTTCCTTGATTGGCTGAATTATTCCTGTCTCATTATTAACAAACATAATAGAAACAAGAATCGTATCATCACGTAATGCTTCTTGTAAATCCTCCACTCGTACTTTCCCATCTTCATAAATAGGTAAATACGTCACATCAAACCCTTCTTTTTCTAGATATTCTGCCGTATGGAGTGTCGCATGATGCTCCTGAACGGAAGTAATGATGTGATTTCCTTTATCCCGGTTTGCCAAAGCTGTTCCAATCAGCGCTAAATTATCGGCTTCTGTCCCCCCACTGGTAAAGACAATCTCTTTTTCATTGGCATGAATACTTTTAGCCATGACACGTCTTGCTTCATCCAGCAGTCGCCTCGCTCTTCTCCCAAAAGAATGGACACTGGATGGATTACCAAATGTTTGTTGATAGATTGGGTACATGGTGTCAATTACTTCTTGCTCTATTGGTGTCGTTGCTGCATGATCCAAATATATTGCTTCCATCAATCTCTTTCCCTTCTAAACATAAGCCGTACTTGATACATCTTTAAATATAAAACATATATGCTTGCTGCTTTTCATCATCATCATGATTTTTAAGATCTTCCAATGTAGTTTTATCCAACACATTTTTAATCGCATCCCGAATTCGACCCCACAGCTCCTGCTGGGCAGGCTGTTCCTCTTCAATGCCTTCAACCAATGTGATTGGCCCTTCCAACACCCGAATAATATCTCCTGCAGTCATATCTTTTGCATCTTTTGCTAAAACATAACCACCATATGCTCCACGTATACTTTTTATTAGACCCGCATTTCGCAATGGAGATGCGAGTTGTTCTAAATAATGCTCGGATAGATTATTGTCCTTTGCAATCGATTTAAGCGATACTGGGCCTTCCCCTTGCTTTTTTGCTAAATCAATCATAATCGTTAAACCGTATCTTCCTTTAGTTGAAATTTTCATTAATTAACACCTCTATTTTTTCATCGTTAAACTAAACGTTCTTATTTTTTGATCTCTATTTTCAAAAAAATTGTCGTTTGGACATAAAATACATAAACTGCGAATATAGTGCTCCGATTTCCGCTCCGGGCAATGGAGCACCTTAGGGCAACGCTTCAGCCTCCTCGGAAGAAAAGCACTTCCTGCTAGGTCTTCAGTTGCCCGTTTTCCCGCAAGAGTCGACTGCCCTCTGCTCCAATCAACCACTTATTAGTGGTTCGCTATGCTAAAAATTAATTAAGCTAAAATAAATTAAAAGCACGAAACCAGCGAAGGAAATACACGAAGACTCCTGCGGGAAAAGTGGCCAAAGTGAGACCCCAAAAGACGAGACAGCACGAGGAGGCTCACGGGTCACCCTAAGGTGCGCGAAGTGTATTCCGTAGCGGTAGAATACCTCCAACATCATCTGAAACTATGTCATAGTTTATATCAACTGCGATAGTTAGATGCAACAAGCTTTGAAAAAAGCCTTTTCGACATATATTCAAAAGAAAAACCAGCAGAGTTTAGTGCCCTGTTTGAACATTATTTCATAATCCATGATATTATAGCATGAATAACCTGTCTCTTGCATTTATACCGAATTGGAATTAAGCTTTATACTAAATTATCATTAAAATTAAATGTCTTCAAAAGAAGTGCAAAAGTGATTGTACCTTTTTGAAGCGTACTAGTAAAGGACGATTGAAATGAAACACGAACCACTAGCTTTTCGAATGCGCCCTAACCATATTGAAGAAATCATTGGACAAGAACATTTGGTTGGAGAAGGAAAAATCTTATATCGAATGATCAAGGCAGAACAGCTTTCTTCCATGATACTGTTCGGACCTCCAGGTACAGGAAAAACATCAATGGCAAATGCTTTAGCGAAAAGCTTAGGACTGCCTGTAAAATTACTTAATGCTGTAACGGATAAAAAGAAAGATATGGAAATAGTAGTGGAAGAAGCCAAAATGCGTGGAAACCTTGTCCTTATTCTTGATGAGGTTCATCGTCTAGATAAAGCAAAACAGGATTTTCTTCTCCCCCATTTGGAAAGCAACCTGGTAACATTAATAGGCTGCACAACCAGCAATCCGTATCACGCAATCAATCCGGCAATCAGAAGCCGATGTCACCTATTTGAACTTCATCCATTAACGATAGAAAACATTAAAACCGCGTTACAGCGTGCTATATATGATGAGGAAAAGGGATTTGGAAACAAAAATATACATATAACAGATGAAGCGTTAGAACATTTCGCCGTCGCTTCAGGTGGCGATTTACGTTCGGCATTAAACGGATTGGAATTAGCCATTTCATCCACTCCACCTAATGAACAGAATAAGATCAACATTTCACTGGAGGCTGCGGAGGAATGTATGCAAAAGAAAAGCTTCTCCCATGATAAAGATGGGGATGCACACTATGATGTTATTTCTGCTTTTCAAAAATCCATACGCGGCAGTGATGTAGATGCAGCACTGCATTATTTAGGAAGATTAATTGAAGCTGGGGATCTGGATAGTATTGCTAGAAGGATGATTGTAACGGCGTATGAAGATATTGGTCTGGCTAACCCACAAGCTGGACCAAGAGCAATTGCAGCTGTTCAAGCTGCGGAGCGATTAGGTTTTCCAGAAGCACGCATCCCGCTTAGTGTAGCAATAATTGAACTTTGCCTTTCACCGAAATCCAATACCGCATATCAAGCATTGGATGCAGCTCTGTCCGATATCAGAAGCGGAAAAGGTGGAGAAATCCCTGCACATCTGAAAGACGCACACTACCAAGGAGCAAAAAAACTGGGAAGAGGTGTGGATTATATCTACCCCCATGATTATGAAAACGGATGGGTGAGTCAACAATATTTACCGGATTCTATAAAAAATAAACACTATTACCATCCAAAGGAATCTGGCAAATTTGAACAGGCTCTGAAAAAAGTCTACGATAAAATTAAACGAGAAAAAAGAAATAAGGTATAAATCCGATTCCTTGCGGTAAGAATAATAAAAAAGTCACTAGTCATCAGGAAAATCTATTTTCCTTAGATGAACTAACTTGTAACAAACAATTCATACAGATAGATATCCTACTAAACTCATTTAAGTTTTAAAAATAACTATCTGTACAAATCTATTGTTTATGCTGCTAGGAAAAGGAGTTGAACATAATGGCAAAAGTCAGACAAGATGCTTGGTCACATGAAGATGATTTACTGTTAGCAGAAACTGTATTACGCCATATCAGAGAAGGTAGCACACAATTAAATGCGTTTGAAGAAGTTGGAGACAAATTAAATCGCACCTCTGCCGCTTGCGGATTTCGTTGGAATGCGGAGGTCAGACAAAAATACGAGAGTGCAATCGACCTTGCGAAAAGACAGCGAAAAGAGAAAAAGCGTGCAATGGCAAAGAAATCCGGCCCAATTCGGAAACCGGTTATGGCCGTACCTTCCAACTATGAAGTTTCAAACGGAGATGAACAAACTTCTATTCAATCAGAAGTAAATCAAACAGAAGCACCTTCTATTACGATAGATATGGTTATTCAATTTTTAAGAGAACTAAAAAAAGACTATTATGCTTCCAATCAATCAAAAGCATCACTCGAACAGACACAAAAAGAGAATAGCATGTTAAAAGAACAAGTGAATAAGCTTGAAAAACAGCTAGAACAAACAGAAAATGAAATGAATACAATGAAAGAAGATTACCAAGCATTTATTCAAATTATGGAAAGAGCTAGAAAAATGACCGTTCTGGATGATCAAGGAACTATAAAAGCTCCAACATTCCGAATGGATAAAAACGGAAACCTGGAGCAGGTAGCTCAAGGATCCAATTAAATGATTAAAAACGACTTTTCAATCAGTGAGGGCTTTCTTTCCCCCACTAACTGTTAGATGATTAATTTAGGTATTTACTGGCTTTTGATTCTCGTGCTCACCATGGAACATTTTAAATTATTTGGCAGGTATCTGACAGCCAGTTAATCACGTGATAAAACAGAAAAAAACTGACTCATTATAAAGTCAGTTTTTTTCTTGCACATTAAAATCTTCTCTTGTGCTCTGTTATTGATTATTATGTACTGTCTAATCCCGATAATGCCGTCCATTTTATGTTTTGATCCCGCAATCAGCAAGTGGGTGCCTTGTTTTATGTTTCTTATGCTTCCGCTGAAATTGCGGCCTGCATGCAACATAAAAACGCGAAGCTCCCATTTATATAGTTGTTCGGTCAAAATACGTTAAATAGACGAACATATCAGGATTAAGATGAATGATAAGCTTTGTAAATTTATCTTAACATATCAATATTATTTTTTCAATATTCAATATTGTTATAAATACGATTTTAATCATTACAAGTACATAACCTTTTTAAATCAGTCCTCTTTCCTTACTACATCAATGCCCAACTCATCTAATTGAGCTTTACTTACTCCACTCGGTGCAGCAGTTAACAGATCAGAAGCAGAGGCTGTTTTAGGAAATAGTATCGTATCTCTTAAGTTAGATCTTCCAGCCAGCAGCATAATGATACGATCCAACCCAAGTGCTACTCCTCCATGTGGTGGTGCACCATACTCCAAAGCTTCAAGAAGAAAACCAAATTGGTCTTCCGCTTCTTCCTCAGTAAATCCTAAAACTTTGAACATTTGATTTTGTAAATCACGCTTATGAATACGCACGGAACCTCCACCAAGCTCATATCCATTCAAAACGAGGTCATATGCATTTGCCCGAACACTTTCAGGAGTGCTTTCTAATTTGTCTTCATCACTATTAACTGGTGATGTAAAAGGATGGTGAGCAGCGAAGTACCTACCCAATTCCTCATCATATTCAAGCAATGGCCAATCTGTGACCCAAAGGAAGTTATATTTTGATTCATCTATAAGTTGGAGTTCTTTACCAAGTTTTAATCTTAAGGCACCTAAGCTATCATAGACAACGGAATTTTTATCTGCAACAAACAATAATAAGTCTCCATCCTGTGCATTTGCTTTAGAAATAATGCCAGATTTTTCTTCATCGGATAAGAATTTAGCGATTGGTCCTTTTAACTCGTCCCCTTCTAACTTAAGCCATGCAAGTCCTTTTGCACCATAGACCTTAACAAAATCTGTTAATGCGTCAATGTCTCTTCTAGAGAAACTCGCCGCTTCTCCTTGTACATTCAACAGGGCTACTTTCCCACCGGTTTCAATCGCACCTTGGAAGACTTTAAATCCTGAATTAGCAACAATATCTGATACATGAATTAACTCAAGACCAAATCTAGTATCCGGTTTGTCAGATCCGAAACGGTCCATCGCTTCCTGATATGGCATTCTTTCAAGAGGAAGCTCAATATCAATCCCTTTTACTTCTTTAACGACCTGCTGCATCATGCGTTCTGTCATTTCCATAATTTCATCACTTGTCATGAAGGAAGTTTCAATATCCACTTGTGTAAACTCTGGCTGACGGTCTGCTCTTAAATCCTCATCACGGAAACAACGTGCTATCTGATAGTATTTTTCAAAACCACTCATCATAATTAATTGTTTAAACAATTGAGGTGATTGCGGTAATGCATAAAATTCTCCTGAATGTACCCGACTAGGAACGAGATAATCACGGGCTCCTTCTGGGGTACTCTTTGTTAAAATCGGCGTTTCCATTTCCAAAAAACCATCATTATTCAAGAAATTACGAATCGCCTGTGTTGTTCGATGACGCAACTTAAAGGTTTCCTGTAATGCTCCCCTGCGTAAATCAATATAGCGATATTTTAACCGCAAGTCCTCAGCTACATCTGTTTCATCCTGAATAGCAAATGGCGGTGTTTTGGATTTATTTAATATCGTAAGCTCCTTGGCAATAACTTCAATCTTCCCTGTTTTTAATGCTGGATTATAGGTAGATTCATCACGGCCTACCACTTTTCCTTTAATCTCGACAACATATTCTGTTCTTATTTTATCTGCTACTTCTAGAGCTTCTTTCGAAAAGTCCGGATTAAAGACAACTTGTACAAGTCCTGATTTGTCACGAAGGTCAATAAATATTAAACCACCTAAATCACGTCGTTTCTGTACCCAGCCTTTTAATAGAACCTCTTGATCAATATTTTCTTCAGTTAATGTTCCAGCAAAAAAACGTTTAAGCATTGCCTTCCCCTCCTTGCAGTTTACCCTTCATCGTATCGGTTAATTTTTCTAATGGAATTTCCATCTGTTCTCCTGATTCCATCGATTTTACGTTTACTACTTGTTTTTCAAGCTCAGATTCACCTAGAATCAATACATATTTCGCTTGCAATCGATCTGCCGATTTAAATTGACCCTTTATTTTTCGTCCCTGGTAGTCCTTATCCACCTGGATTCCATTTGCTCTTAAATCATGAACATGACGAACCGCTTCTTTTACTGCTTCATCGCCAACTGCAACAAAATAGCAATCCAATTTATCATCAACAGGAAGCTCCACTTTTTCTGCTTCCAATGCCATTAAGAGTCTTTCCATGCCCATGCCAAAGCCAATCCCAGGAGTATTCGGTCCACCTAACTCTTCAATTAATCCATTATATCTTCCGCCGCCAGCAAGAGTTGTAATCGCTCCAAATCCCTCTGCATCACTCATAATCTCAAAGGCAGTGTGGTTATAATAATCCAGACCGCGAACTAAATTAGAATCAACTACATACTCTATTCCCATTGCGGTTAGATGAGATTTCACTTGTTCAAAATATTCTTTTGATGTATCGTTTAAATAATCTAAGATAGAAGGTGCTGTATTCATTGCCGGATGTTCCCTGTCTTTTTTACAATCCAGTACGCGCATTGGATTTTGTTCGAGACGAAGCTGGCAGTCCTCACATAGTTCTTCTTTATGTGGTGTAAAATGCTCGATTAATGCATTTCTGTGATTGGTTCTGCTTTCTTTATCCCCCAAAGAATTGATAACCAATTTTAATGACTTCAGTCCAAGTTCTTTATAAACGGTCATTGCTAAATCAATTACCTCTGCATCAACAGCAGGATCATCACTACCTAACACTTCTACACCAAATTGATTTAATTGCCGCATTCTACCTTTTTGAGGTCGTTCATAACGAAACATTTGTGCAAAGTAATATAATTTAACAGGCTGATTGGCTTCCCCATATAGTTTGTTTTCGACAAAGGCTCTCGAAACAGAAGCAGTCCCCTCTGGCCTTAACGTTAAACTTCTTCCTCCGCGATCTTCAAACGTATACATTTCCTTTTGTACAATATCCGTGGTATCACCAACTCCACGGGAAAATACCTCTGTATGTTCAAACAATGGTGTTCGAATTTCTTCGTAGTTGTATCGGTTGCATATGTTTTTAATTTGAGACTCCACAAATTGCCATTTTTTTGCATCTTTAGGCAAAATATCAACTGTCCCTCTTGGGGCCTTCATACTCATCCGCTATACCTCCTGGTTTCTCTTTAAAATTATGTATATAAAAAACTCTCGTCCCTTATAAAAAAAGGGACGAGAGTTACCCGCGTTGCCACCCTAGTTAATGCTATGAAATGCATTCGCTCTTCACAGTTAACGCCTGCAAAACGTTTATACCTACTTTTATTTCGATATAAATCCTTGGGAATGTCTTTCATTTAGTTCGTTCTGTAAAGATGTTTTCAGCCAAGACATCTTCTCTCTGTCCAGTCGGTTACTAACTACTCTTTCCCTCATCGGACAATATATTAAATACTAATCAACTTGAATGAATATAATATTAATCTCAAAATTTTAGAATGTCAAGACCGATTGAGTTTTTTCTTCAACATTTTTACTTCTTCAATCGATATTCCCAATTCCTCTGCAATTTCCATATGATTTGCATGTCCATCCAGATCGATAAATTGATGTAAATCCACTCCAAATATGTCTTTATTATTCCCTGCATTCCACTGTTTGTCCTGTAATCTCATCGTTTTTCCTCCTTTAGATATTATAGTTTTGCCTAAAGAAGAGAATTTTATTATACTTATTGGAGACGATAAGAATAGATTTTTCGGGGAGGATTAGTTTTTTGCAGATAAAAAAATCATATCTTTTATATATAAGTCTTTTTATTTTCTTTTTGTTTTCACAACAAGTAAAAGCAGAAAATGCTATTATTACAACAGATAATGTTAATATTCGCAGTGGTCCTGGTACAGAATTTGAACCAATTGGACAAGCTAATACGAATGAAGAATATCATATTAAAAGCACACAGGGTAACTGGGTGGAAATTGAATTTGAGAATCAAACAGGCTGGATTATTAGTGACTATATTTCCATTTTGGAAAACGATCCAGAAATTAATGAAAATACCGATAAGACCATTACAATACGGTATGACAATACACAATTGCGAAGTGGTCCATCCACTAAATTTGAAATTATTTCTTTTGCGGAAAGTGGAGATACGTTTGACGTCGTTTCCGAAGCAGGAGATTGGTACGAAATCACCAATGATGAAGTAACAGGATATGTGCTCAAACAGTTAATTGACCCGATCGACCAGTACGGTGGATTGCGTTTTGATTTTACTGATAAAACGATTGTCATCGATGCAGGACATGGTGGTCATGATGTCGGTGCAATTGGTGCATCGGGTTCTTATGAAAAAGATATTGCTTCCGTAACAGCAAAAGAGTTAGAAAAGAAATTGACTTCTCTCGGTGCAAATGTTTTATTAACAAGACCAGAAGACGAATTTATTTCCCTTAAATCAAGAGCAACCTATTCCAACGTATTGGATACCGATGCTTTTATAAGCATCCACTATAACAGTTTTCCTGAACAGCCTAATGTTACAGGTATTGAAACCTACTATTACCATGAGCAAAACAAAGAGCTTGCCCATTATATACAACAGGAAATTATAAAAGAGACAAATGCTAGAGATAGAGGGACAAGTGTTGGCGATTATTATGTCATAAGACAAAATTTCCAGCCTTCCGTATTGCTTGAGCTGGGATTTATATCTAACAAAGGAGTGGAACAACTCCTCCACACCAACACCTATCAACAACAGCTGGTAACGGGAATCGTAAATGGATTAGGAATATATTTCTCCAACTACTAATATAGACAAGTTTTTTGGCACTTTTACCGGAAAATATATAATCGTTTAGCTATGTTGAATGCCCTAACTTACTAAAATTTTATACTCTCCTAAAAATGTGAGAGAAAAATAGTTCAAGGAAAAAACTGGCACAAAAGTATTTTAGCCAAGAAAAATCCGAACTATATTCAAAATATTTACGTTAGAATTTGAATTAGTTCGGATTTTTCTTTATATAAGGATGTTTCCTAAAGGATTATTTCCCTTTTATATGCCACTGCCTGTTTATTTATCTTTACTATCAATAATGAAGGTAACCGGTCCTACGTTTGTGAAAGACACATCCATCATTGCGCCAAATTGCCCTGTTTGAACGGCAACCCCCTGTTCCCTTATTTTATCATTAAATATTTCATACATTTCATTGGCGAAATCGGGTTTAGCAGCTTTAGTAAAGCTTGGTCTTCTGCCCTTCCTCGTATCGCCGTATAGTGTAAATTGAGAAATAGACAATATACTTCCACCAATATCGATAAGCGAATGATTCATTTTTCCCTCATCATCTTCAAAAACCCGAAGATGAACCGTCTTTTTGACCAAGTAGTCAATATCTTCTACCGTGTCTTCATGGGTTACCCCTAAAAGCACAACAAATCCTTCGTCTATCTTTCCTAGCATTTCACCATTTACTGTTACATTTGCATTTCTTGCTCGTTGAATTACTGCTTTCATTTGGAGATCATTCCTTCATTTAACCATTTTCATTAATGTAATGTTCTCGTTACACTGTATACATCTTTAATTCGTTTAATTCGCTCCACTACTTTTCTTAAGTGACTCGTATTATGGATAAGAATGGTTATTTGGATAATCGCGATTTTATTACGATCAGATCGGCCGTTTACATGGGTTATATTTGTTTTCATTTCATTAACAGCTTGTAAGACCTCATTCAATAATCCTCTTCGGTCATAAGCTGAGACCTCTAAATCGACATGATATTGCTTTTCACCGTTTTGATCAATGGCCCATTCTACTTGTAAAAAGCGCTGTCTTGCTTCTTCTGTCTGTACATTCGGACAATCCGAACGATGAACGGAAACACCTCTTCCTTTTGTGATGTAACCAACAATTTCATCCCCCGGTACAGGATTGCAGCATTTTGCAAGACGCACAAGAAGGTTGTCTACACCTTTTACACGTACACCAGAATCCCTTTTATGTGCTTTTTTATCACGAACTCCAGACTTCACTTCACTTAGACTTTGCTCAAGATCCTGCTCTTTTTGTTTCGCTTCACGGATTTTTTCGGTTAACCGTGTTGCAATTAAAGCACCAGTAATACCTTGGTATCCAACGGCTGCATACATATCCTCTTCATTCGTAAAATTAAAACGTTCAAACACACGCTGTAAGTTTTCAGGTGTTAGGACATCCTTAGGATTAATGTTTAAGGCCCGAATTTCTTTTTCAACCACTTCTTTTCCTTTCAGGATATTTTCTTCTTTCCGCTGCTTTTTAAAGAATTGTTTAATCTTACTTTTAGCTTGAGAAGTTTGGGTAATTTTCAGCCAATCCTGTGATGGGCCATAAGAATGTTTAGAGGTCATCACCTCAACAATATCTCCATTTTTGAGCTTATAATCAAGTGGTTCCATCTTCCCATTAATCTTAGCTCCAACGGTTTTATTGCCGATTTCCGTATGAATTTTATAAGCGAAGTCAAGTGGAACTGAGCCCGACGGAAGTTCAATAACATCCCCTTTTGGTGTGAAGACATAAACCATATCGGAGAATAAATCCACTTTAAGTGATTCAATAAATTCTTCTGCATCATGTGTGTCACTTTGCCAATCCAATATTTCTCTAAATAAAGTTAATTTTTCTTCAAACGTCTTGTTGCCGCTTTTGAGCTGCTTCCCTTCTTTATATGCCCAATGTGCAGCAATCCCGTATTCCGCAATCTCATGCATTTCTTTCGTACGAATTTGAACTTCCAACGGATCCCCTTTTGGGCCAATCACGGTAGTATGCAAAGATTGATAAAGGTTTTGTTTTGGCATGGCAATATAGTCCTTAAATCGTCCAGGCATTGGCTTCCAATTGGTATGAATAATACCTAAAGCCGCATAGCAATCTTTAATGCTATCAACTATAATACGAATAGCCAGTAAATCGTATATTTCATTAAATTGCTTATTTTGCTTGACCATTTTTTGGTAAATACTATATAAATGTTTAGGTCTTCCGGACATTTCAGCTTCTATATTCACTTCTTTTAACTGCTTCGATAATTCGTCAATGACTTCCTGAATGTAATATTCCCGTTCTTCTCTTTTTTGCTTCATTAAATGGACTATCCGGTAATACTGCTGCGGATTCAAATAACGTAGTGCAGTATCCTCCAATTCCCATTTAATCGTCGAAATCCCTAAGCGATGTGCAAGAGGCGCGAATATTTCGATCGTTTCATTTGCTTTAATACGCTGTTTCTCAGGCGGTAAATGTTTTAACGTTCTCATGTTATGCAAACGATCGGCCAATTTAATTAAAATGACACGAATATCCTTTGCCATGGCAACAAACATTTTCCGGTGGTTTTCCACCTGTAAATCCTGTTTCGATTTATATTTAATTTTACCTAATTTAGTTACCCCATCGACAAGCATCGCAACTTCATGGTTAAATTCTTCTTCCAGGTCTTCCAATGTTACATTTGTATCTTCTACTACATCATGAAGGAATCCGCCTGCAATAGTCTCTGCATCCATTTCTAAATCAACCAGAATTCCCGCTACTTGGATAGGATGAATGATATAAGGTTCACCAGATTTTCGATATTGCTCTTTATGCGCTTCCTTAGCAAATTCATATGCACGATTGATAAAGGAAATATCTCCGTCGCTCAGGTATTCCCCAGATAATCGATTAATGTCTTCAATTGTATAATTATCGTCTTTTGCCATATAATCACCTTTGTTTGCTTCTTAGGTATAATCACTTACGTTAAGAGGATGTAAATATAATCATCATTATATGTCCTTTTCTGCACAGTGTCCACCATAAATTTTTAAAGTATTTTATATAATAAGTCTGTTTCCTAAAAGGCCGGAACTGAGGGTACTCAACCCACTGAAAATATTCATTGTTTTTGACACAAAATCTATAAACTCCGACATTAGTGAGTGCATCGTTAATTTCCGCTCCGGGCAGTCACGCACCTTAGGGCAACGTTTCAGCCTCCTCGGAAGAAAATCACTTCCTGCGGGGTCTTCAGCCATTGCTTTTCCCGAAGGAGTCGACTGCCCTCCACTCCAATCAACCAGCTTAATAGTGGTTCGATTTTCTACGC
Organism: Oceanobacillus salinisoli; assembly: GCF_009733865.1. Taxonomy (GTDB): domain Bacteria; phylum Bacillota; class Bacilli; order Bacillales; family Amphibacillaceae; genus Oceanobacillus; species Oceanobacillus salinisoli. The sequence goes on from NZ_WOFB01000020.1 coordinate 66,494, forward strand.
TAAGAATTTAGCGAAATCAAATGCAAGGGAAATTAAAGCACAAAAACAGCGTAGGAAATACACGGAGACTCCTGCGGGAAAAGAGACATCAATGAGACCCCTAAAGAAGACAGCACGAGGAGTCTCACCAGCCGCCCTAAGGTGCGCGTAGTGTATTTCCGGATCGGTTAAACGCACCAGAATATCATCTCAAGTTATGTCGGATTTTAGATCAACTGCGAATATTAAAAAGCTACAATACTTACAAAAAAAAACGTGTAATAATAATAATTATTATAACGCACTTACTAAAAATAAAAAATATATAATAATAGGTCTGACGACATTATTTCATTCGTCAGACCCTTTCTGTTCCTAATAGCTCATTAGTGTCATTACGTCATAATTTTTTAATTTATCCATTCCATCTAAATAACTTAACTCAATCAGGAATGCGCAGCCGGCAACGACCCCACCAAGTTGTTCAACTAAGTTTATTGTAGCTTCAATGGTTCCTCCAGTTGCCAGCAAATCATCTGTAATTAATACACGTTGACCTGGTTTAATCGCATCTTTATGAATGGTTAGAACATCCTTCCCGTATTCTAAACCATAGTCGACTTTAATCACTTCACGCGGTAATTTCCCTTCTTTGCGAACAGGGGCAAAGCCTATTCCCAGTGCATAAGAAACTGGACAACCGATGATAAATCCTCGAGCTTCAGGACCAACAACAATATCTATTTCTTTTTCTTTTGCATATTTGACAATATCATTTACAGCAGATTTGTATGATTCTCCATCATTCATTAATGGAGTGATATCTTTAAAACGAATCCCTTCTTTTGGATAGTTTTCTACGATTTCTACATATTGTTTATAATCCATTGGTTATTTCCTCCTTGGCAGCTTGCAAATCATCGATACAATTTGTAAACCAATTCCATAATTGTTCATAGTTTGAATAGTACAGTGTTTTTTCAATTTCCATCTGGTTCATACGCTGCTTATATAAAGTCGAATCACTAAGATCTCGTTTGCTAGGATTCGGATTGATTTCAATGACTCCATTATCTATTCTAACAAAACCTAATTCATAAAACACCTTAGAAATAAAGATAATTCGTTCTTTGCTCCAACCCTTCGCATTCATAATTGCCGCTGATTCTTTTTTAAAGTCAATCTTTTTACGTTTTTTTATGAGTGCATAAAACCAAATAAACTCATCTCTCGACGGAAAAGATGTTAAATATGCACTATCCTCTATCGTATAGCTGGCATGTATCATTTTGGGGTTTGTCTCTTGAATAATAGATCTTAGTTTATCTAAATCTGGTGGCAAATCACATATATATAATACATCAGCTTCCGGCAGACGGTCTATTTCTTCATCATACCTAATATGAATGATATTTGGATCGATTTGTTTATCACCATGACACAATGCTATGATTTTTCGATTTGGGCTTGGCAATATTTCAATCTGTTTCCTTCCTCGTTTATCAAAAAGCTGCCAGGAATCAATTTTCATATCCTGAATCATCACCTGGGATTTTTTCACGCCATTCCACTCGTTTATTCCTAATTCACCAACAACCGAAATTGGGGTGTTTGGTGAAATATCATGATATAGATCTCCCAAACCGAACCCTATTCCATCCAGTTGGGTATTTTCTTTCTTAAACTGTAATTTCAAATGATTTCTATTACTTCCAATTTGCCGAACTTCCATAGGAATGTCTTTGATTTCAAAAACCGGTTTAGGATTTTTCATACCAAACGGAGCCAGCCGTGATATTTCGTTTATTAAATCGAGGCTGATATCTGTAATCTCAAGTTTACCACTTATTTCAATTTCCTGTTTAAAATCTGATTCTGTTAGTTCTTCAGAAATAAACATATTTAACCTTTCATTGATAAGTGCAATATTTTCTACTGGTAGAGTCATACCAGCTGCTTGAGCATGTCCTCCAAAATGCGTAAAAAGTTCCCTGATTTTCATACAATGGTGGAATAGGTCGAAAGCAGGGATACTTCTCGCAGAACCTTTTGCTTCCTTTGTTTCAGGCTTAATTGTCAGCACAATCGCAGGGCGTTCATATTTTCTTACTAATTTGGAGGCAACAATTCCCAATACACCTTCATTCCAGCCTTCTTTTGCCGCAATGATGACTCCTTCCACATCCTGAACCAACTCTTCTGCTTCTTTGACAATATCATTCACAATTTGCTGCCTTTTCTGATTAAGCCTTTGAATCTCCTCTGCTAATTCCAAAGCTTCTGAAGGATCTTCACACATAAGTAGTTGTACGGCTAAATCTGCATCCTGCAGCCGACCAACCGCATTAAGTCTTGGACCAATCAAAAAGCCTACATCTTCTTCGGTTACATTTCCTTCTATATTGCAAACATTTTTCAGTGCTTTAATTCCAACATTTTTAGAAATAGTTAGAGCATGTAAACCATAAAAGGCAAGAATTCGATTTTCATCTATTAATGGAACCAGGTCTGCTATCGTTCCAATCGCTACAAATTCAAGCAGGTGTTTAGGAAAATATCCCAATAAACTTTCAGCAAATTTAAAAGCGACCCCTACACCAGCTAGTTCTTTAAATGAATATTCAGGAGAGCATTTTGGATGAAGGATGGCATATGCATCTGGTAATTCATCCTGCACTTCATGATGATCGGTAATAATTAAGTCGATTCCCAATTCCTTTGCGACAAATGCTTCATACACAGCAGCTATTCCAGTATCAACTGTAATAATTAATGTATAGCCATTCTTGTACGCTTCCATGAACGCTTCCTCATTAGGACCATAACCTTCCGTAAACCGGTTTGGAATATAATAATCACAATCCGCACCAAGCTCCTCCAATGTTTTCAGCATGACCGTGGTTGAACTGACACCGTCTGCATCATAATCACCAAATACGAGAATTTTTTCATGATCACGAATAGCCTGGTGGACACGTTCCGTTGCCTTAGTAATAGAGTCTAACTGTTGCGGGCTATGTAATTTATTTATATCAGGTGATAGAAATTGATTGGCTTCCTCTTTTGTTTCAATACCTCTTTGAAGTAACATCTTCTTTATAATAGGAGATGTTTCGGTAGTCTCTTGCATCCATGGTAATGATTTACCTTCTAAATCCATATATTTCCACTTTGACTTACTCTGTAACATAAATTCACCCCTGACTAAACTATTATACTAGAGAGTAGCAGGGGTAGCAAACTAGAATATTTATCCTTCTTCTATTACTTATTCCTGTTATCGTCCTGGTCATCGATTTCTATATTTTCAAGTAGATTATTTTCCTCTAATATCTTTTTCATTTCCCGATTTTCTGTATTTAATTGCTTTAACTGCTTTTGAAATTGGTAAAATTTTATAGCCCCAACGGTTGCTGTAATTATTCCACCCATTAACACCGAAAATAATATAACTAGAATTAGTGGCGATTCACCAGACCAAAATAAGTAATTCACTTCCACCGCTTCCACATTCATGACCGCAAATAAAGCAACAATAATGACAAAGATAATTGCTAAAATGACATAGGATTGCCCTTTCATTCTCTTACCTCCCTTTTAGTAAATGTAGTATCTAATATTAATTTACCCTTATTCTTAAAAACAAACCCTTACCGCTTTTTAACAGCAAGGGTTTGGAATTTTTTTAAGAGATAAGAAAGTATAAATTTGCGCTTTGATGTCTAGCTCCATCGCCCAGCGACTAGCGGACTTCCCTCACCTCCGTACGATAAAGAAGACTTGCCGATTGGTGAAACCAGAGGCTTAGTCGCACTTATACCCTTGCGGTGAAAGTCAACATCGACTCACTCCGTTCGTCGTGTTTCCTTTATCTCCTACGGGGACTGTTCGGTTAAAACCGCCGCTTTGCACGGCAACACCGAACCACCTGGCATGGCCAGGCGCAGTCCGTACGTCGCTAAACGGGCGTTTGCGCTTTTCTTATACTTGTGGACCTTCCACGCGTTTTTTCTTTGTGAAATCGAGCGGCTTTGATTTAATGTTTCTGCCGCGCCAAACAAGCCACAGTTGCGATGCAAGGAATAGAGATGAGTAGGTTCCCGCCAATAATCCTACGGCTAATGCAAAAGCAAATGTCGTAATGGACTGAGCTCCAAGAAACAGGAAGGCCAGGACAGCAATGAACGTTGTAATAAACGTATTCATGCTTCTTGTGAAAGATTGGACAAAACTTCGGTTAATTACCGCAGCAAGTTCTTTAAAAGACTTCACTCGTTTCTTTAATCGTATATTTTCTCTAATTCGATCGAATATAACAATCGTATTGTTAATCGAGTAACCAACAATCGTTAAGAGAGCGGACACGATTGTGATGTCAAATTCTATTTGTGTAATGCTAAACACTGCAAGCATGATAAATACATCATGCAATAATGCGATTAAGGCTGTAATGGCAAAGAAAAACTCAAACCGAATCGTTACGTAAATAATGATAAAAATTGCAGCAATAGATACTGCGTAAATGGCATTTTTCACCAGTTCCTGACCAACAATTGGAGAAACCACACTCACTGTCGGCTCCAGACCATATTGATCTGAAAAATACTGCTGTACCTCGGCTACTTGATTTTCAGTAAGTACATCCTCAAACCGAGTTACTGCAATCTCATTATTGTCACCAGATAAAACAATAGCTTTTGGCTGATAACCCAATTCCTCAAATCCCTGTTCCACTTCCTCTGGATTGATCGCCTTATCAGAAACAACTTCGATACGCGATCCGCTTGTAAAATCAATTCCAGGATTGATTTGGAACATGATAAACGATATGCCCCCAAGGATTGCAACAATCGTTGTACCAATAAAAAATTTCCTGCGATGTTTAACCATGTTCACTTCACGGTTAAATAATTTTGGTTCTTCTTCAACTGTATCGGAAATATCCTTAATTTGATTCGCTTTTACTCCTAACCAGCCCTTACGTTTTGTGAGGAAACCACTTTGAACCCAAAAACCAAGCAATAGACGTGTTCCAAAGACAGCAGTCAGGAAACTGATTAAGATACTGATAATTAACATCGTTGCGAACCCTTTTACAGAGCTTGTCCCAAAAATAAATAAGACAACAGCTGCAATAAGAGTCGTTATATTTGCATCGAGAATGGTTGATAAAGAATTTTTAGCCCCGGCCTTAAACGCTGCCTTTACAGATTTCCCGGCACGTAATTCTTCTTTAATACGTTCAAATGTAATGACATTGGCGTCTACAGCCATACCAATCCCCAAAATAAGGGCTGCAATTCCGGAAAGGGTTAAGACACCATTCATTAATTCGAACACGACTAGAACGATGTATGTATAAATAATCAAATTAATGGATGCAATGACACCAGAGAAACGATACATCATCATTAAGAATAAAAGAATAACTGCAATACCAATTATCCCCGCAAATACAGTCTCGTTTAATGCCTGTTCACCAAATTGTGCCCCTACGGAATTCGAATAAATCTCCGTCATATGAACGGGCAATGATCCAGAATTAATAATATCTGCTAATTGCTGTGCAGATTCTACGGTAAAATTACCTCTAATCATGACATTGGATGTATTTAGTGTCTCATCTACACTAGGTGCAGAAATGTATTTCGCATCCTCCTTAGCATACTCTTCCGCAAAGGAATCACCCTCACGGTAATCCATCCAAATAACGAGTAAATTATCTGGATACGGTGTTTCCGGGTCATTCATCTCTTTAATTCGACTTGTTACTTCACCAAATTTCCCGGCATCCTTTAATTGCAGGGTAACAATCGGTGCACCGGTTGTTGAATCAAAATCCTGGGATGCACTACCCTCTTTTATATCTGTCCCGCTTAATAATTCATTATCATTGACGTCCCGGAAAGTGAGTTGAGCAGAAGTTCCAATTAGTTCTCTTGCCTCTGCCTGATTTCCTACCCCAGCAAGCTGAACCCGAATTCGGTCTTCTCCTTCGATATTTATAACCGCCTCACTTATACCGAGACGATTGACACGGTCATTTAATGTTTGTACGGTACCTTCCAATAAACTTCTAGTTACTTCCTGTGTCTCATCTACTGGTTCCACTTCATAAAGAATTTCAAAACCACCCTGAAGATCAAGGCCTAAATTAATATTTTTGGTAACACCTGTAATCGTTGTTCCAATCGTTAGTGCAAAAAGTAATACGACCAGAAAAAAGGCAACGATTCTGCCTCTCTTTTTCATGAGTATTGCCTCCTACTTATGTACAATCTTTATTCTGCATCTTTATCTCTTTTCTCACCGGTTAAGGCAGCGATAGAAGCCATTAAATCATCATCTTCATATGATTTAACTGTCAGATAACTTAAGTATACATTAGAACCTAAATGAAATATATCCTGAACCAGCTCATGAATACGTTTATCAGGATTTCCTTTCCAAACTTTTTCTACTAAACATTTCCATACATCTTCACTAGTCGCTTGGGAATAACCCAACGCCTGAAATTCACTCGCTTTACTCTCTAGAACTGGTTTAACGACCTTTTTCCATTCACTTACAGTATGTACGACTTCCATATTTTCCCTCCTAATTTATCCGGAGATTTTTTTGCTGTCATGCTCGGACACATAATTAGCATATATATCATTGTATATGAATTTTTATTTTTTGAGAAGGCAGGTCGACGAATATGGCCAAACAAACATTTTTACAAGGTGCCATCGTTCTTATTATTGCAGGGATGATTACACGATTTTTAGGTTTTATTAATCGAATTGTTGTGGCTAGATTAATGGGAGAAGAAGGCGTTGGGTTGTATATGATGGCTTTGCCAACCCTTTTTCTGGTCATGACACTAACGCAATTAGGTCTGCCAGTTGCCATCTCCAAGCGCGTGGCAGAAGCAGATGCAGTCGGTGACCAGAAAAAAGTCAAACGAATTTTAGTCGTTTCCTTAATGATTACTTCCATTACGAGTATCCTGTTTACTGTTGTAATGGTTCTCGGTGCTCCATTTATAGCAACAACACTTTTAACAGATGAACGTACACTTTTGCCTTTAATCGCAATTAGTCCGATTGTTCCTATAACTGCTGTTTCTGCCGTTTTAAGGGGTTATTTTCAAGGAAAGCAAAACATGAAACCACAAAGCTTCGCACAAGTCATCGAACAGCTTGTACGAATTACATGTGTTGCCTTATTCATCAACCTCCTGCTTCCATATGGCGTTGAATATGCTGCAGCAGGTGCAATGATTAGTGTGATTTTAGGGGAACTGGCCTCTTTATTATTCATGGTATACAGCTTCAAACGCAAAAAACCGGTTAAAATTCGGACAAACTTCTTTTCCTTTTTAAAATCAAGTAAAGAAACAATGAAGGAACTATTTTCCATTGCATTACCTAGTACAGGCAGCAGAATGATAGGATCTATTTCTAATTTTTTAGAACCTATCCTCGTTGCACAAAGTTTAGCAATCGCTGGAGTCACGACAACTTTAGCAACCAAACAATATGGGGAATTAACCGGATATGTTTTGCCGTTGTTATACTTACCAACGTTTATCACTCATTCCCTGGCAATTGCTCTAGTTCCAAATATCTCAGAGGCTGAAGCCAAAAATAATCGAAAATTAATTCATTATCGTATTCATCAATCCATACGAATATCATTTGCATCTGGAGCCATCGCGACCGTCGTACTGACCCTATTTTCAGTTCAAATATTAACTTATATGTACGGCACGGGAAATGCTAGTTCATTTATTATGCTCATGGCTCCGTTTTATATGTTATTGTATATTCAATCTCCGCTTCAAGCCGCACTACAAGCCCTTGACCTTGCCAAGCCTGCTATGTGGAATAGTTTCATTGGCGCTACGGTCAAATTTGCGGTGCTGTTTGTACTGGCTTCTAATCCGAAATTCGGAATAATGGGTGTTGCCATCGCGATGTGTGTAGGAGTAGTATTAATTACGTTATTACATTTAATTACGTTACAAAAAGCTATTCACTACTACATTCCTTTTAAAGACATTTGTAAGATGATCCTTCTGCTTCTGTTGACCTTTGGAGCTGGAAACTTTTTAAAAAACATGTATGAAGCATTTCCTTCGAATATCATCCTGTTCTTATTAACACTGATAATCCTGGTTATCGTATATATTATCTTTTTAATCTTTTTACGGTTTCTTACAAGAGAAGAGTTACAACAGGTTCCTTTTCTGCAAAAATGGTTATAAAATTTCTTAACTTTGGTAGTTTCAACCGTTTGGAATGAAGCGCGAGCAACGGAAAAGCGAGCCAACGAGCTTCCACAGGATGTGGTGACTTCGACTTTCGGCACAGGACGTGTCGGTACTTTGTCGAAGATCCCCTAACGATGTGTCATTTTCACCGGACTTTTTGAACATAGCAGTTTTCTAAATATTCAAGTTTTTGTCACTAAATAGATAAAGTTCGACGTAACTGCGAGGCTAAAAAACAAAACTTACTAAA
>NZ_WOFB01000021.1 GCF_009733865.1 Oceanobacillus salinisoli
AGCAGTTTTCTAAATATTCAAGTTTTTGTCACTAAATAGATAAAGTTCGACGTAACTGCGAGGCTAAAAAACAAAACTTACTAAAAAGGCCTTTTATGATCTTCCTTATAGTGAAATCATTCGCCTTTAGAGCGGAGCGTTTAAAATTGTGTTCCAGCCTTTAGATTAATGTATGAAAACTAATGGTTACTCATTAAAACGCATGGATTAATTTTCCATGCGTTTTAAAGTGCTATTACTATACTAATTACCTACTATTTTAGATGTGATAACCTTATTACATCTGTATACGTTATGGTGTTAAATAACGCACACAAATATAAACAGATGAAACAATTAGAGATAGGAAAACGATCGGAATTCCAAAGAACATGAAGCGATAAATGGTATTTTCTGTTTTGCCTTTTCAGCTTCTCCCGCTACAACAATATTTGCAGATGCACCTATAAGTGTCGCATTGCCACCTAAGCATGCCCCTAGTGCTAACGACCACCATATAGGTTCCAAGTTATCCATTCCTAAACTTTCAAATTCATGAATAACTGGAATCATGGCAGCAACAAAAGGAATATTGTCTACAATACCGGAAAACAGGCCAGATACCCATAAAATCAGCAACGCGGTAGAAGCTAAATTACCATCTGTACTCCCCATTATCCCTACAGCTAATTGATCAATGACTCCCACTTCTTCTAATCCACCTACTAATACAAAAAGGCCGATAAAAAAGAGCAAAGTCACCCATTCCACATTTGCAAATATACGTTCTGACCCTAACTCTTCATCGGTTAATAGCAGGAGCAGAACAGCTCCTGCTAAGGCAATAATAGTTAAATCCACATGCACTAAAGTATGTAAAACAAATCCAATAAGTGTTATACCTAGGACAGATAAGGATTTGTATAATAGCGGTGTTTTTTTTAGTAGGAACTCGCATCGATAAGCATTAGCTCCTCTTTATTTGACTGGTTTTGTAGAAGTAAGGTTTTATAATATACGAGAATGACTCCGAGCATAACTATGAACATTATGACTGCTACCGGGGCTAAATGGTTTAAAAAGGATAGAAGGTTCAGTTCATCTACCGCTTGTCCAATCATAATATTGGGAGGATCACCAATTAATGTTGTAGATCCGCCAATATTTGAACTAAAAATGATCACTATTAAATATGGAAAGGAAGGCAAATTTAATTGGAATGTTATTTTCAGTACAATTGGAACAAATATAAGTACAGTGGTTACATTATCTAAAAAAGCAGAGCCCAGCGCTGTTAACATACTAATTCCAATTAATAGTGGAATCGGTTTTCCGTGAACTTTCTGTGCAAAGCTAATAGCGATAAAAGTAAAAAAGCCTGTCTTTTCCGTAATCTGAATAAGTACCATCATTGAAAAAAGCAAAGCAATGGTATTCCAGTCAATATATCCCTGAAACACTTCAGAGGGAGATAAGATACCCGTAAGCAATAATAGAGTTCCACCTGCTAAAGCTACAACCACCCGGTTAATCCTATCTGCATGATAAAGAAATAACTTGTGACAAAGATTATTGCTGCTAGAATGACGTCCATGTTACCCTTCTTCCTTGTCCACTACTTATATCAATATGCAGCGAAATTTTAAATATTTTCTTCTATTTCTATATGGTGATGAATATGATTACTATAAGATGGACAAAGGTTAAGGAGGAGTACTATACATGAGAAAACAACTATTTCATGCACTCTTATTTGGTTGGATTGCCGTGCTGGGTTTAATTCTTATTTCCAGTGTCATTATTGCTTTTTTACTGCGTGTTACTTCTTTAGATGCAGATCTGCTTTCATGGATTGCATTGGTGATTGGAATACTTTCCTTATTCATTGGTGGGCTTATTACCGGTCTAAAAGGGAAAACAAAGGGATGGATAATAGGTTCGGTTACCGGAGTCGGCTTTACTGTTTTTACGTTCCTAGTACAATATCTAGGTTACCAGCAGGGATTTTCTCTGGAACAAACGCTTCACCACTTCGGATATATATTTGCAGCACTTGTAGGAGGGGTAATAGGAGTTAATATAATTGGTGATACAAGAGAATAACTGTTCAACATAATAAAGAAGCTGTCCAGGTAAATTTTCGGACAACTTCTTTTTCATTGCATATGTATGATCTCTACATATCAAATTACTAATCGTTTTGTTGCTTTACTTCACGTACTGCTGAACGGTCAAACGTAAGTTTCGTACCGTTCTCAGTAATTAGTACGATGGTCCCTTCGTCTAACGCATGAATCTTGCCATGAAAACCGCCAATTGTAATTACTTCATCACCTTTTTGCAGGTTCGTTTGCATTTCCTGAACTTTCTTCTGTCTCTTTTGCTGTGGACGAATAAGCAGGAAATAGAAAATAACAAACATTAAGATGATAGGCAATAATGAAACGATCATTTCCATTAGGTGTTCACTCCCTTTCATTTATATAAACTTTTAAAAGTTCTTTGCGTCTGGTTTATTCAAACCGTATTGCTCAAAGAATTCTTCTCTAAAGTCACCAAGTCGATCTTCGCTTATCGCAAATCGTACTTGCTCCATCAATTTTAACAGAAAATGCAGGTTATGATAAGTAGTAAGTCTGAATCCAAATGTTTCGTTACACTTAACGAGATGGCGAATATATGCACGAGTGTAATTTTTACAAACGTGGCAATCACAATTTTCGTCTATTGGCCGAAAATCACGTGCATACTTCGCGTTTCTTACAACCAATCGTCCAGTCGAGGTCATACAAGTTCCATTACGTGCGATTCTCGTTGGCAAAACACAGTCAAACATATCTATACCACGAATCGCGCCATCAATCAATGAATCTGGTGAACCAACTCCCATTAGGTAACGAGGCTTATTCGCTGGTAGCAAAGGAGTCGTAAACTCTAAGACACGATTCATCACGTCTTTAGGTTCACCTACAGAAAGACCACCTACTGCATACCCGGGAAAATCGAGGGAAATTAAATCTTTGGCACTTTGTTTTCTTAAATCTTCATATTCCCCACCTTGAACAATTCCAAACAATCCTTGAATATCTTTTCGCTGATGGGCCTGGAGACAACGTTCCGCCCAGCGTGATGTTCTTTCCACCGAAGCTTTCATATACTCATGTGTGGCCGGGTATGGTGGGCATTCATCAAATGCCATCATAATATCTGACCCAAGGGCATTTTGTATTTCCATTGCTTTTTCAGGTGACAAAAACAATTTATCGCCGCTCAAATGGTTTCGGAAATGTACGCCCTCTTCCTTAATTTCGCGCATATCACTTAAACTAAAAACTTGGAAACCACCTGAGTCTGTCAAAATGGCGCCATCCCAATTCATAAATTTATGTAATCCACCTGCTTCACGAATAATATCTTCTCCAGGTCTTAACCATAAATGATAGGTATTGGAAAGAATGATGTTGGCATTCATTTCTTTTAATTCCTCTGGACTCATTGTCTTAACGGTTGCCAATGTTCCAACAGGCATAAAGGTAGGGGTATCAAATGACCCATGTGGTGTGTGGACTCGTCCAAGTCTCGCACCCGTCTGTTTATCTGTTTTAATTAATTCATAGGTTATTGGTGTCGTCATATACATACGTCCTCTTCTAAATGATTAACATGGCATCTCCAAAACTGAAAAAACGATAACGTTCTTTTACAGCTTCATTATATGCCTTTAATATAGTTTCTCTATCTGCCAATGCACTGACAAGCATAATAAGTGTCGATTTTGGCAAATGAAAATTGGTAATTAAGCCGTCAATTGCTTTAAATTCATATGGAGGATAGATAAATATATCTGTCCATCCACTGGATTCCACAAATTCCCCATGATCTCTTGCGATCGTTTCAAGTGTCCTGGTCGAAGTTGTACCAACAGATATTATTCTACCACCATTTTCTTTAACTCTATTCAATGTTTCCGCTGTTTCCTTTGTCATTTGGAAAAATTCTGCATGCATTTCATGTTCCTCTATTTTATCGACACTAACCGGTCTGAATGTTCCAAGGCCAACATGTAATGTGATAAAAGCAATGGTAACTCCGATTTCTTTTATTTCTTCCAGTAATGCAGTTGTAAAATGAAGTCCTGCAGTTGGAGCAGCTGCGGAACCTTCCTCCTTTGCGTATACCGTCTGATACCGATCTTTTTCCGGTAATTGCTCTTTAATATACGGAGGCAGTGGCATTTCTCCAAGTTGGTCAAGTACCTCATAAAATATACCATCATAGGAAAACTCCAATATCCGTCCTCCATGGTCTTTATAACCGATGCACGTTGCTCTCAACAGACCGTTACCAAAGATGAGGACTGTACCTTCTTTTACCTTTTTAGCAGGTTTGGTGAGAACTTCCCATATATCTTTTTCTTGCTGATGCAGCAATAATACTTCTATTTTTGCACCTGTGTCTTCCTTCACCCCATACAACCTTGCAGGCAGCACTTTTGTATTATTCAATACAAGACAGTCTCCTGCTCTTAAAAACTTTTTCACATCTGTAAATTGCTGGTGTTTGATTTCTTTTGTTTCTTTATTTAAGACTAGCAGCCGTGACGACGTTCGATCTTTTAACGGCGTTTGTGCAATAAGTTCTTCAGGTAAGTTAAAATCAAAATCTTCAATATTCATCATGAATCTCCTAACTTTCCAATAGCGGTTGCTAAAATCTTTTCGCAAAATTTGTTGTTATGGAATGGGTATAAACTAATGACTAAGTATGTGCACTGCCCGATTCCGCTCCGGGCAGTGGCGCACCTTAGGGCACGGCTTCAGCCTCCTCGCGGAAAACCGCCGCTGCTCAGGTCTAGACACGTGCTCTTCCCGAAGGAGTCGATTGCCCTCCGCTCCAATCAACCATCTTAATAGTGATAAGTATTCTAAAATTTACTTAGCAAAATAAAATGTTAGAAATATAAAAGCTCAAAACCAGCGAGGGAAATACACGGGGACTCCTTCGGGAAAAGTGGCATCGGTAAGACCCCTAAAGACGCGTTAGCACGAGGAGGCTCACCAGCGGCCCTAAGGTACTCGTAGTGTTTTCCGTAGCGATAGTATTATCTCAAATTAAACTATTTGCAATTTATATAAAAAATTAATAACGTTTTCCTGTAATAATCAACAAATCTTTTCGGTAGGTCGAGTTACCGTGCTCCCTATCCTTTAGAAAACAGGGTTGTTAAAAAAGCAATGGAAAAAGCATTTTTTAGCAAGCACTTTTAACGAAATCGACCAATTATCGTAAAAATAATAGTAAGTATAATACTGATAACAATGGATGTTACGATTGGAAAATGAAAGGATACATTTCCTACTTTAAAACTAATATCTCCCGGCAATCTCCCTATAAAACTCCAAATCATGCCAATAACAAGGAAAATGATACCTAATACAATAAAAAGCTTTCCCAAATTCATTCATCCTCATACCCTTTCATACCAAAATGTTGATATGCTTTTGGAGTGACAACTCTCCCTCTCGGTGTTCGTTGTATAAAACCTATTTGCAGCAAATAAGGTTCGTATACATCTTCAATCGTTTGGGATTCCTCACCAATAGTTGCTGCAATGGTATCTAGGCCTACAGGACCACCCCGGAACCCTTCGATCATCCCTTTTAATAATTTATGATCCGTATGATCTAACCCAACATCATCCACTTGGAGCATTTTCAAAGCTTCATTGGTTGTCGCTAAACTAATTTTCTCTTCCCCTTTTACTTGGGAAATGTCACGAATGCGTTTTAACAGTCGGTTAGCGATGCGCGGAGTACCTCTGGATCTGCGGGCTACTTCAAGTGCCGCTTCCTTTGTAATCGATGTTTCAAATATTTCCGCTGTCCGTTCCACAATAGATCGTAAATCCTTTGTTTCATAAAATTCCAATCGGCTTAGTACTCCGAAGCGATCTCTAAGCGGTGCTGATAGTAAGCCGGCTCTCGTTGTGGCACCCACTAATGTAAATGGCGGCAAATCTATTCGTACCGACCTGGCACTAGGACCTGTACCAATAACAATATCCAGAAAGAAATCTTCCATCGCCGGATACAATACTTCTTCAACGGTTCTTGGTAAACGGTGAATCTCATCAATAAATAATACATCACCCGGTTCCAATGAAGACAAAATAGCTGCTAAATCTCCTGCTCGCTCAATAGCTGGGCCTGATGTAGAGCGGAAATGAACACCCATTTCATTTGCGATAATTGCCGCTAATGTTGTCTTCCCTAGACCTGGTGGTCCGTATAGTAACACATGGTCCAATGGTTCTTCGCGCATTTTGGCTGCCTGAATAAATATTTTTAAGTTATCTTTCACTTTATCCTGACCAATATACTGATTTAAATTAATGGGACGAAGACTTTGCTCCATTGATCTATCATTATCCTGCAGTTCACCTGTAACCATTCTATCATCCACGCGAGATTTCCTCCTCTCTTATTTTTTCATGAATAATGCTAGTGCTTTTCTAACCATCCCATCAATATCCTGGTCAGATTGTTTTTTAAGTTCAGGAAGGATGGATTTGATTTCTTTTTCCGTATATCCTAGTGATTTTAAAGCCTCCTGCACTTCACTCAATACTTGATTATTTATTTTATTTTCTTTCGTATCCTGCTCAGCATCTGGTCCAATGGAGAATGAAACATTCAGTTTTCCTTTTAAATCTAAAATAATTTGTCTAGCAGTCTTTTTGCCTACACCGGGAAAGCTGGTTAAAAATTTATCATCCTCACGCTCTATTGCACCGACAAACTCCTGAATATCCACAGATCCTAAGATTGACAGAGCTCCTTTAGGACCAATACCCGAAACGGAAATTAATTTGGTAAACAAATATTTCTCATCCTCATTCTTAAAGCCATATAGCACTTGCATATCTTCGCGGACATAATGAAAGGTATGAATTAGTATTTCTTTATTTATGTATGTTTGAAAGGCAAATGGATTCGCACAAATTAATTCATATCCAACCCCTTGTACATCGATAACTACCGACTCATCCTGTACCAATGCTACATTCCCTCTTATATAAGCAATCATGTAATCTCTCTCCTATTCCATTCTATCATGATTTATCATAATAGAATAAACTTCTATTTCCAGTTAGAAATAGAAGTTTACTCGTTCTTATTCACTTTCCTCCAGGTTGTGGTGAATATCTTGTACATCTTCATTTTCTTCCAGTGCTTCTAAAAGATTTTGCATTTTCGTCGCATCTTCTTCAGAAACACTGTTGTAGTTTTGAGGAATTAACGTAACTTCACTGTCGGCAATGGTATATCCTGACTCTGTTAAGTGATCTACAACTGGTTGGAAGTTTTCTGGTTCTGCAAAAACTTCATATGCCCCCTCTTGTGTAACGATATCTTCTGCCCCTGCTTCAAGCACCTCAAGTGTTAATTCATCTTCATCCACATTACCTTCTTCATTGGAAACGATGATATAACCTTTACGATCAAACATGAAAGATACACTGCCATTTTCACCAAGATTTCCGCCATTCTTCTTAAACGCATGTCTTATATCTGATGCCGTACGGTTTTTATTATCTGTTAGTACATTTACAATAACAGCAACACCACCAGGACCATAGCCCTCATAAGTAAGTTCTTCGAAGTTTGCACCATCAAGGTCACCTGTTGCTTTTTTTATATTACGATCGATATTATCATTAGGCATATTATCTGCCTTAGCTTTTTCCACTGCAGTTCTTAGTGCCGCATTCGTTGCAATATCGCCACCGCCCTGTTTAGCCGCAGTATATATATCTTTTGCATGACGCATAAAGATTTTACCCTTTTTAGCATCTTGAGCATTTTTTCTTTTTTGTATATTTTTCCATTTAGAATGACCAGCCATCGGGCATTCTCCTCTCTCGAAATTTCCTTTTTTACTATAACAAAAAATACACATATATAAAAGTAAAACCTTTGCGGATGCAAAGGTCAATCATTTTGATTTATAAGATTTTCAAACAGTTCCTCGATATTTTCTCCATTTTCACTTGCTTTCGTACGTGCATGTAAATTTTTTAGGCGATCCCACTGAATGTCGTCAGTATAAACAACAATTTCCTTGTCTGTATTTGGAACAATTTGTCTAACCCGCCCTTCAATATCACGAACAACAGGTGCAACATCTTGATTAAAATGTTCTCTTAACATGACAGCGACGATAATACGGTCATCCGTAGATGCTACCTGTGCTTGAACAATATCTCTCTCCTTTTTCAATTCACTGGATATCATTTCTGTTTCCTCATTCGTAAAGGGATCCGTGTAGCCATTTTCATTATCACCTGCATTGACACCTGGCTGCTGTGTCTGAGGATAACCACCTTGCTCTCCTATTGATTGATTCTCTATCCCGATTCGTTGGTTATGTTCTTGTCGTGTATCATAATGAATAGGTTGAGTTTGATTGTTAGTTGAATTATTTTGTGTATGATTATCTGCATTGGTACATCCAATCATAACGATGGACAATACTGCAAAGATAAATGTTGATTTCACGTTATACATAAAACAACCTCCCTTATGAGTAGTTTGTTTGAAGGGAAGTTGTTTTACACAGTAAATTTAAGGAAATTAACTTTTTCTTTTATATTGAGGTAATGGATCACGTTTATGTGCAGAACGCTTGTGCAATAATTCAATAATATCCTTGTCTTTTTCGGGAATTTCTTCCCCTCCCAGATATGCATCAATCCGGTCATAGGTTGTTCCCATTTCTTTCTCATCTGTTTGATCTTCCCAAAGGTCTGCGCTTGGTGCTTTTGTGATTACCTCTTCCGGAACATCTAAATACTTCGCCAATTCACGTACCTCAGATTTTGTAAAATCCACAATTGGAAGAATATCAACACCGCCATCACCATATTTTGTAAAGTAGCCTGTATACCATTCAGCAGCATTATCTGTCCCCACTACAAGATAATTGTAGTTCGTTGCTACCGTATATAGGGCACTCATTCGCAATCTTGCACGCAAATTAGCACCAGCTAACTGGTCGGTCGATTCATTAAATTCATTTTTACCTTTTAACTGGTCTTGAATATATGAATACATAACGTTATGAGATTCTGTTAAATCCAGTGTTAATGAATCAATTCCACATTTCTCAATTACTTTTTGACTATCTGTCATATGCTCTGGCTTTGTATAGATTGGAAGTAAAACACCCAAAGAATTTTCAGGGGCTGCACGTTTAATCAGATTTGCTACAACTGCAGAATCAATCCCCCCACTCACACCAACGACAAATCCTTTAGCACCTGACTGCTTTAATTGCTGTCGCAGCCACTCTACAATTGCTTCCACTTGCTTTTCCATTTTATCCCCCCTTATGTAAGGTAAACTAACATAGCGTATTATAGATAATTTTACCATTAAATGAATATATTACAAAAATTTTTTTATGTCAAAATCATTTCTTCGTTAATATGTGCGGACATCCTTTTAAATATACACGACAAAACTTGCTCTGTCGCTATTCACTGCCTACATGATCAGCTTTGCAAAAAGTTAGAAAAACTCGCATTCGCTCGTCCTTTAGCGAATGTGTTAGTTTTTCTTATACTTGGTACATTGAAATTTTAACTACGTCGAATCCTCTTCATGCTAAAATTTTATACTTTCCTAACGTGCAAAAAATAAAAGAGACGCAAACTGGACGTCTCTTTTCCTGTTAATTATTTATTTTCATCTTCGTTTTTTTCCTCACCATCTTCATCTCTCTGCAAAGCGGAAAAGTTAGGATAAGATGGAGGAGTAGGATAATCAAATGCCGAATCCGTATTAGCTGCAGGGTATGGAGTTGGATACATCTGAGCCCCCATAAAAGGATCGGTATTTAACATTGGCTGGTAGCTGCTAAAGTTCTGTGTTGGATAGTAATCGGCCGGTGCGGTCATTGCTGGCGCTTGAGACGATGTTCCTCCACAACCACAATCATCTACTGCCAGCTGTGCTGGTAATGCTGGTTGCTGGGGTGCTGGTGGCATAAATGTATCTGGCATCATCATCGGATGCGGCATTGGCGGATGACACGGATGTACATAGAAACAACATGGCATCATAGGTGGCATCGGCTGAATCATTGGCTGGTGTACTGGTGCGTGTACTGGAGGCTGGTACATCGGTTGTTTCGGTGGATATGGTTTGTGTGATGGCTGTTTTTTAACTGGTTCTTTCACTTCTTTTTTTACCTTTTCTTTTTTAGGTTCTTCTTTCGCCTTTGGTTTTGGGTAGCTCGGCATTTGCGGAAAATTAAATTCGAAATCAAAATCCTGGTCAATGATAGGCATTTGCATAATCTGTTGTGTCGGCATTTTTGGCGGCTGAACTGGCATTTCAGGTTTTACTATTTTTTTCTTTTCTTTATCGTCTTCATGGATGACAGGCATTGGTTTTGGACTGACATCTTTGTAAGGTTTCTTTATTTCTTTCTGTGCTTGCGTTTCCTTTTTAACTGCTTTTGCTGTACTTGGTATTTTAATTTTCATACCTGGCATAATCATATCCGGACTAGCCAAGTGGGAATTCACTTGCTTTAATTCTTCAAAATCGACACCGTATTGTTTGGACAGCTCCCATAGTGTGTCTCCCTTTTGAACAACGTGTATCTTCAAAACGAACCATACTCCTTTCATTTTTATAACTGGGCTAATTACTATATCAACATATGCAGGAAAAATAAAAATGTTGACCAATTGTATGATAATCTAAAAAAGAATTAGAAAAAGTCGTATTAACTTTTTGTATAGTGAATGAGTTTGTTTTAAATTTTTGCTATAACTATTTCAACTTAGCTTAAATGTTACACTGTACTAACGCGTTAAAAAATGAGGCTGCGAGAAAAGAGTTTTAGTTAAAAAAATCCGAACCATAATTCAAAATTCTTCAGTTAGAATTTGAATTGGTTCGGATTTTCACTTCTTATACTGGTTTCTAAAAGATTGTGCCTGTAGTTACCCGTCCCACCGAAGAGATGTCTTGCTTTTCTTACCAAATACATAAACTGCGAACTAGTATTGTGCAACGTTGATTACATATTTCTATAATTGCATATGATAAACCGGATAGGTTCCCAAAAGCGTAACATTACAGCCCAATGCTTCCAGTTCCGCTTTCACTCCAGGAAATAAGACATCATCATATTGCTGTTCTACATCAACGACAAAGAAATAATTACCCAGACCAGTTTTAGTTGGGCGTGATTCAATTTTAGATAAATTCATTTTTCGCCATGCAAATGCAGATAAAATTTGATGCAGGGCACCAGGCTCATCATCAGGCAAGGTAATTAATAAACTCGTCTTTTCCCCTTGCATGTTATGTTTAATCTTCAATAATTCTTTATTTTTTGTAAGTACAACAAATCTCGTATGATTGTTAGGGTAATCGTGAATATTCTCCTTTAGAATTTGCAGCTGATATTCACTTGCAGCTAGGCGATTGCCAATTGCTGCAATAGGTTTTTCACCATTGTCACTAACAAGCTCTGCTGCTTTCCCAGTCGACGAAGAATAGTGAATCGACGCATCAGGCAAGTACTTATGAATAAACTGGTGACATTGTGCAATAGCATGACTGTGTGAGTGAATTTCTTTAATATCAGAGTACTCACCAGAAAAATTGGGATGTACTAATAAGTGCTGCTGAATCGGAACAACAATTTCAGCCATTACCGGTAGTCTTACTTGATGAACAAGATAGTCAACCGTTAACTGAACGGTACCTTCAATCGCATTCTCCAAAGGCACCACACCGATATCAATTGACCCATCTTTGACTGCATCAATACACTCTGGAATCGTGTTGAAACTTACTTTTTCTTCTCCATTAAAAGCAGAATCAACTGCTAGTTTTGTAAATGTTCCCCTTGGTCCTAAATATCCAATTGTAGTCAAAAAGCTTCCCCCTCATCACTATCAAAAGCATTAATCTTATCTATTCAATGAATTCAAATTCAAAATCAAGTAATCGAATGATGTCTCCATCTTTTGCCCCACGTTGTCTGAGTGCATCATCCACTCCCATCGTGCGGAGCTGACGAGAAAAGCGCTGTACAGCTTCATCCCGTGCAAAATCGGTCATCTTAAACAGTTTTTCTATTTTAGTACCTGATAAAACATAAGCACCGTCATCATCTCTCGAAATTTGGAATGGATCCTCTTCTTTTTGATAACGATAAACCACTTCTTTTTCCGTCTCTTCGATATCCGGTGCAGCTTTCGGAATCATCTCTAATCTATCTGCAACAGCAAAAAGAATCTCCCGCACTCCTTCTTTTGTCAGTGCAGAAATTTCATAAACAGGAATATCTTCTTCCAATTTCTCTTTAAACTGTTTTAAATTTTCTTTTGCACCAGGCATGTCCATTTTGTTTGCTGCGATAATTTGTGGTCGCTTTAATAAGCTGGAATCATACTCATTTAGTTCATTATTGATTTTTTTATAATCCTCGTATGGGTCTCTGCCTTCCATACTTGCCATATCAATTACATGAACAATTAATCTTGTGCGCTCAACATGACGAAGAAATTGATGGCCTAAACCAACTCCCTCATGTGCACCTTCAATCAAACCAGGTAAATCTGCCATCACAAAACTTCGGTGGTCTTCCGTTTCCACTACACCGAGGTTCGGGGATAACGTTGTGAAATGGTAGTCAGCAATCTTCGGTTTTGCAGCACTGACTACGGAAATAAATGTGGACTTACCGACACTTGGGAATCCTACCAGGCCAACATCTGCAATCACTTTTAATTCTACTTTTATATTGCGCTCCTCTCCTGGTTCCCCGTTTTCCGCAAATTCCGGGGCTGGATTTCTTGGTGTTGCAAATCGCGAGTTGCCTCGACCGCCCCGACCACCTCGCACAATAACTGCACGTTGACCGTGTGCAGTTAAATCAGCAATCATTTCTTCTGTTTCTTCATCATAAACAGTTGTACCCGGTGGAACAGGAATGACTAATGGATCCGCATTTCTCCCATGCTGATTCTTACTCATTCCGTTTTCACCGCGTTTTCCTTTAAAATGACGATTATATCGAAAATCCATTAAAGTATTAAGCCCTTCATCTACCTCAAATACAATGTCTGCACCATTTCCTCCGTCCCCTCCTGCTGGGCCACCCTTAGGAACATATTTCTCTCTCCGGTATGCAACAAGCCCGTTTCCACCATCTCCAGCTTTCACATACACACGTACCTGATCTACAAACATTTAATTCACCTCACTCTTTCCTTGGTACTAGAATACGACAAACCATTCCATCCTCTTGATTTATTACTTCAATACGTGCATCTTTATTTTCCTCATTAATATTCAAAGTATGAACCTCATCCAGCAATCCGTTGATAATTAATAAGACCTCCACTGTATATGTTTCTTCCTTATCATTGATAGTCAATTCTACGTCATATAGCTCAGATGGGTCACCTATTTTCTCGCAGTAATCCATAATCTGCTTGCATTTCATATATAACACGTTATCCAGATTCTGTAGCGATTGATTATCAATATGTATATTATACGTCATACGAAAATTATCATAGGCGTGATTAAATTGAATGAGCCATAAAATTAATTTTGGTGACTGCAAACTAATTAATTTCCGCTCTTCATTAAAATGAGAAAATAATTCATCCATCTTATCTTGCGCTTTATTTATTTTACCCATATTAAGGTAACCATGTACAAGCTGAAGTTTATTCATTAAGTCATGACGATAATGCTGCAGCAATCGAACGACTTCCAGATCTTCCATATTTTCTCCTCCCCATTACTATGAAAGTATAGCAGAAATGCTAGGAAAGTCCATTTAAAAACAAAAACAATCCATGATCATGGCTACTAAAAGCACACTTATACTCTTTTTAGAAAAATCCGCATAACTCATCTTTTATCAAATGAGTTCGTTTTTCTTATACTTTCCTAACGTGGAGCAAAAGTAAAAAACTCCAGCCAATTGGTTGACTGGAGTTTTTTTCTATATTACTTATGCTTCTTGAGCAACTGGGTAAACACTAACTTTTTTACGTTCACGGCCATAACGTTCGAATTTCACAACACCGTCAACTTTAGCAAAAAGCGTGTCATCACCACCGCGGCCTACGTTTTCACCTGGGTAAATTTTAGTACCACGCTGACGGTATAAAATTGATCCACCAGATACGAATTGTCCATCCGCACGTTTTGAACCTAAGCGTTTTGCTTCAGAATCACGGCCGTTTTTTGTGCTACCAGCACCTTTTTTCTGTGAGAAAAATTGTAAATCTAGACGTAACATCCTATTTCACCTCCTGATTATCTTTTATTTGAATGAACTGACCATACTCCAGTTCAATTGATTTCAAGGAAATAAGCATTCCTTCAAATAAGAGCTGAACTTTGTCCATTAAACGAGTATCAAGCGGTTCAGGGATGGTAACGTATAAATAGCCACCATCAGATCCTTGCTCTACACCTAATTCCAAGTCACATAATTCCATCACTGCATTAACAGCACCAATAGATACTGCCGACACACCTGCACATACTAAATCATAGCCGTATGGACCACTATCAGCATGACCAGACATTGTAAATGCGGTAATTTGATTGTTTGACCGGTACACAGTTACCTGAATCATATGCTTATATCCTTACGCATTAATTTTTTCAATTACTAATTTTGTATAAGGTTGACGATGACCTTGTTTACGGTGATAGTTTTTCTTCGGTTTGAATTTAACAACTGTAACTTTCTTTCTGCGACCTTGTTTTTCAACTTTGGCAGTTACAGTAGCACCTTCAACATACGGAGATCCAACCTTAACATCGTCTCCACCTACGAAAAGAACTTTATCAAATGTTACAGATTCGTTTTGATCAGCAGCAATTTTTTCTACGTAAATTTCCTGGCCTTCTTCAACTTTTACCTGTTTTCCACCTGTTTCGATAATTGCGTACATCCTTGCACCTCCTTAATCACTCAGACTCGCCATGCAGGTACTCTATTTACTTAGAGTTTATAAAAACCTGTTTTGCGCGGTTGTAGCACTGGTGCTACTTCGTATAACATAATGATGTTATCATCTATTCATCCCTTTGTCAAGGGCATGTCAAATTAATGAATATTATTGACAAAAACCTCTCCTATCGGCTGATTATACTGTTTTTTATAAAAGAAGGAATACAAACAATCATTTTCATCTATAACCATACGTTGTCTATCAGAATTAGTAATGTAAATGGAATGCTTTCTTCCCCGTCTAAATTGGGAAAATACATCCATTATCGTAGAATCAGACGAAACACGGATAGGCTGTATTTTAGAAGCATGGGATGCTCCTTCATATCGATGGAGGAGAAAACGCATAAACACGTAATACCTTTGTTTCCATTCCCTTCTATTTTCCATCAATAGAAAAATCATAATCAACATTGTACTCAATGTAAAAGAGTATACAGCAATTTGCAAAATAAGAAAACTGATACTTAATAAAACAGAAGAGATAATAACTGAATAGTGTGCTTTTTTATATGGTAAAAACTTAGAAAGCATTAATAATAATAGCTTACCGCCATCCAACGGCCAAATTGGGAGTAAATTAAATAAGAGAATAACAGAGTTATAATGTATGGCTGTTTCTATCATACTAGATGGTATGAATGTTAGAAAAGACAAAAAAAATAGAAGCAGGTGAATAATTACATGCTGAAATGGTCCTGCTATCGTCACCAGCGCTTCTTCTTTTATTGGACGGTTACCATGTTCATCCGTGTCTAATACACCGCCAAATACCCATAGCATAATACCATTAATTCGCCATTTAAAATGCCTTGCCATAACATAATGACCGAGCTCATGGATGAAAACAATGGTCAAAATGATGGCGAGTTCCAAAAATGTACCTGTGATAAAAGAAATAAATATAAATATTAATAATATTGGATGAATGTGTATTTTTGGAAAAACATTATGGCTGTTCATCAACTTGAATCACCTGAACAGGATCGATAAATTCATTATCTTTTTCGATTGAAAAATACACCGTTTGGCTATCAGCAGTTGGCTGGAACGTGCCTAATGGCTGGTTATTGGTCACAAATTGATAAAGGTGAACATCAATATCACTTAAATGACCATAGCTCGAAGTCGTTCCATCGGCATGTTGAACAATGACCGTTTTTTCCGTCTCGCGATCATTCCCAGCAAAAATGACAATGCCTTCGCGAAGAGCAGAAACTTCCGTTGTTTCACCTGGTGTAATCATAATTCCCTTTCCATTCGAATGAAAAGATTCTGTAATGCTTCCACTGACTGGAAGTGCTAAGGATTCACTTCTATTGCCTGATTCTACTTGTTCAGGGGAAAAGGCCATGGGGTTACCGAATGTTTCACGATACCACTGATTCACCTGTGCAAAAGGAAATTCGTTTGTTAAGACACTGCTCGTCCATTCTTTAGGCGTCTCCAACACTTGTGAATCACTTTGATAAAGCAATGCTGTACCTAAAAATAACATCACCGACAACATTCCCTTTAACACAATTCCTGTAACCATACTGCCATTTCTTTCGCTTGGAGTCATTTCCTCCGCGAAAAAAGGATAATACCCATGCTTCTCTTCTTCTTGGGGGAGTGCTGGATAGATTTTTCTCATTTCATTGTCGTTTGTAATAGACCCCCGCATTTTCTTTCGTCTTTCGATTGATTTTCGTACTTTTTTAACGCCTTTATCCATTGTCCTCACTATCCTTCGCAAACATTTGTACAAGTATATGTGACAAGAAGCAGACATATGAATACAAAAACATGAGTTAAAGAAGGAAAAGCTAAAAACAGAAGCTGCAACATTACAAAACACTCCGTTCTTAAAGCAAAGGATTTCACGATGATTTTCGTAAGTTTCGCAATTCTAACAGCGCAGTAGATATAAACTGTTACATAACTTTAGATGCTGTTGGAGCATCAATTTACCGCTCCGGAGACACACTACGCTTTCCGCGGGTGACCCGTGAGCCTCCTCGTACTGTCTTCTTTAGGGGTCTTACTTTGGCCACTTTTCCCACAGGAGTCTCCGTGTATTTCCTCCGCTGGTGTGAGCTATTCAACTTTCTACGGATGTTACTAATTGATGTTTGATTAGATTAAAAAAACATATTTTCCCCTAAAATACAAAGCTAGATTTCTTACGAGCAGAAAGTAATCTGGTTGAGTACGTATTTTGTTACTTAGTTAAGTAAGGTCTCACTTGAGGTGAAAAAACGTCCTAATTACAGGTTATAGCTAAACATTAATTCAGAAAGACAATACCAGCGTAGGCAGAATACATAGACTCCTGTGGAATAGCACGTTCCAGACCTGAGCAGCGGCGGTTTTCCGCGAGGAGGCTGAGGTCGTGCCCACGAACCGCAAGTATTCTGCCGGAGTTGAATGCAACACGCTATCATCATTAGAACAAGCGAGAGCTACTCTAAGAAGTTTCTTTAATTCGCAGTTTATGTATTTAGTGACAAAAGCAACAAATCTTCGGTGGGATCCTAACGTGTAAAAAGAAAAAATCCGAACGAATTCAAATTCTAACGGAAGAAATTTGAATCATGGTTCGGATTTTTCTTTAACTGAAACCCTCTCAGTTTCTCTCAATCTATGCTCTTATACCAAAGAATTTTTTCACCTTTTGAAACATTCCTTTTTCATCTTCCAACGATTGTAAAGGTACTGTTTCTCCAAGTATTCTGCGAGCAATATTTCGATACGCAATGGAAGATTTAGTATTTGGGTGCAAGGCAACTGGTTCTCCCTTATTGGACGCTTTAATTACTTCTTCATCATCAATAACAACGCCAATTAAATCAATAGAAAGTAATTGAACAATGTCATCAATATCTATCATGTCGCCTGATTTCATCATATGATTGCGAATACGATTAATAATCAGTCTTGGTGGTTCTTTCATATCCTCTTTTTCTATTAAACCAATAATTCGATCGGCATCTCTAACACTGGATTTTTCTGGTGTAGTGACAACAATGGCACGATCGGCACCAGCAATTGCATTTTGAAAACCTTGTTCGATCCCTGCAGGACAATCAATAATTATGTAATCATACTCTTGTTTTAGTTCCGAAATAATTTTTTTCATACCATCGGTTGTAACAGCAGTTTTATCGCTCGTTTGTGCTGCTGGAAGCAAGGTCAAATAATCAAATCGCTTGTCTTTAATTAATGCCTGTTTTAATTTGCATCGCTCTTCAATTACATCGACAATATCATAAATAATTCGATTTTCCAGGCCCATAACTACATCCAGATTTCGCAAACCAATATCTGTATCTATTAAACATACTTTTTTCTCCATTAATGCTAACGCAGTTCCAATATTAGCTGATGTAGTTGTTTTACCAACGCCGCCTTTACCAGAAGTAATTACGATTGCCTCACCCATTTTGTACTCTCCTTTCAAATCTGCTTAATTCTTTTCTTTTATTTGAAAGAACTTGCAGCCTATCAATAATGATCTTGTCTTGTCCTTCATCTACAAGACCACATTCCATATATACACCATCAGACTCGTAATCTGGGGCCCGACTAATATAATCCGCTATCCTAAGCTGTGTCGGTTTCATATAGGATGCTACGATACAAGCATTTCGGTCGCCATCAACACCTGCGTGGGCAATTCCATATAAATTACCCATAATATATATATTTCCAGTTGAAACTACTTTTCCTCCTGGATTAACATCCCCAATTAGTAGGAGATCACCTTTCACTTCCAGAACCTGGCCAGACCTGACAATCCGATTAATCGCTTTTATCTTGCTGTCTTCTTTCCATTTTAACGCATCCTCTTTGCGAATAACCTCTGATTCAATCGAATCAATTTTAAAACCGTTTGCCTGATTAATAATCTCCGTCAGCTGTTTGTCCTGATCATCTTCTAAATAACGATTGCCAAGTTTTATTCTGACAGATACAATTGGGTCATCTTTTTTTGGTTTATTCTTAATAATTTTATCATGAAGTTCTTTAATAGCCTCATTAAATGAGCATAATTCATCGATAAAAAGTGTTAGTCCTTCCCTTGTACCCTTGATTGTAATTAACTGTTTCTTATCCTGCACAATTAGTTCACCTCATTAACATCATAACCAGTTGCTTGTCTATTTACCGATTAGTCCATATTAATCCCAGTTCGCTTCACTTCCCCATGCTATAAGCCTCTTCACTAGAATTGGATATAATATAATAAAAAACACTAGGTTTAATATTACGGTTGGAACTAAACGATCTAACCAATAATGTTCCCAGCTAACTTTTATGATTCCTACTAAATCGTAAATAAACGTAATTAATAAATCACTTAGTATCAGTCCTAAAATACTAAACAAAAGCATGACAAAAAAATTCCCATGAAGAAACTTTTTCAAGCTATGAATAATATATACTACTATACCATAGGAAAACATATATACCCCTAGTATCCCAGTATAGACAATATCAACTAAAAAACCAAATATGATTGCATACAGAATCGCATGATACGTATGTCCTTTATCAAAAAAAACCGCTACAAAAATAAGAATCAGTAGAATCCAGTGCGGAACCATCATTTGTTCACTCAAAACAATGCTGGACGGTAAAAACTTGATGGCGACACCTTCCAAAATGAGAAACAGAAAGAGGAATAAAAGAATATATACGCGTTTCATTCTTCCTCCTCCTCTTCTACTTCTTCAACCTCTGCAGCAGCTCGGTCCAACACCATGACATGATTTATTTCATACATATCTGCGGCTGGTTCTACAAGTGCCGTACGTGTTAAACCATATTGGTCTGGAACAACATCTTTTACCGTTCCAATAACCATTCCGGCAGGGAACACCCCACCCATACCAGAGGAGACCACTAATTCATCCTCGTCTACATCCTTCTCAGATTCTTCAATAATACGGAACAACAAGGTACCCGTTTCATTGTCAAATCCCTCAATCATTCCAAATATATCGTTTCCTTCTTCACGTGAAATGGTGGCTGAAATACGATTAAATTGGTCAAATCCAGTGAGTAATTGTACTTTAGATGTGTATTGTTGAGCCGTTTGTATTTTACCAACCATTCCTTCAGCAGTAATAACAACCATATTCTCTCTTATTCCATGCTGTTTTCCTTTATTAATTGTCACTTCATCGAGCCATTGCTCTGGAGAACGGGAAATAACGGTAGCCTGTATGGCATCGAATTCTCTAATCGAGTCTGATTCGGTTAATTCCAATGCATTTTTTAACTCTTCATTCTCTTCCTTCAATTCCTGTACTTCATAAATAAGTCCTTTATATTGTCCCAGTTGTTCCCTTAATATTTGATTTTCATTATACGTATTTCTTAAATCATCAATATTTGAAATAATATCCGTGATAAATGTAACCGGCACATGAATGACATTTTGCGCCCAACCAACCGTATCATTTATAAATTGTTCTACCATTGTTACATTATCTCGTTCCCTTAACGAATATCCGATTAATGCAACAAGTACAATAAATCCAATTAAAAAAATAAATAATCGTCTATTACGAAAAAACGGCATTACTACACCCTCTTAATCTATAGAAGGACGAGAAGATACATTCGGATGGGAACGGAAATGTTTAATGTACTCCAAAGATTTACCTGTTCCAATTGCTACACTATCCAATGGGTTTTCTGTAACAAATACAGGCATCTTGGTCTCATCACTTATCACTTTATCGAGATTTTTTAACAATGCACCTCCACCGGATAATACAATACCCCGATCCATTATATCTGCAGACAATTCTGGAGGTGTTTTTTCCAATGTATTTTTAACTGCTTCGACAATTGCTTCCACCGTATCGTTTAGTGACCTTGCAATTTCTTTTGCTGTAATAGTAATTGTCTTCGGCAAACCGGATAATAAATCCCTGCCGCGAATATCCAACTCTTTATCTTCCATTACTTCACCAGCCGATCCAATATCCATTTTAATCGATTCGGCAGATCTTTCGCCAATTAACAAACTATATTGTTTTCTTATGTAGTTTATAATGGCCTCATCCATATCATCTCCTGCAATGCGAATGGACTGACTGGTTACAACTCCACCTAATGAAATAACCGCAACTTCTGTTGTACCTCCACCGATATCAACAATCATACTTCCGGTTGGCTCCCAAACTGGCAGCCCAGCTCCAATAGCGGCTGCGAATGGTTCAGCAATTGGAAAGGCATCTTTTGCACCAGCTTGTTTTGTCGCATCAATAACAGCACGTTCCTCTACCATCGTAATCCCGGAAGGAACACATACCATGACATTTGGCTTTTTCGCAAAGAAAGATCTTTTCTTCATTGCTTTTTGTATATAGTATTTCATCATCACAGAGGTCGTATCGTAATCTGCAATAACTCCATCTTTCATCGGTCTAATAACCGAAATATTTCCTGGCGTACGCCCTATCATATTTCTAGCAGCCATCCCTACTGCTTCTACTTCTCCTGTTTCTGTATTTTTCGCTACAACTGAAGGTTCTCTTACTACTATATCTTTTCCTTTAACAAACACCAATGTATTTGCAGTACCTAAGTCTATACCTAAATCTTGTAAAAAGCTTAATCCGCCCAACTATATCTTCCTCTCCAACTATACAATTCGTTTAACTTATGTAGGTTAACTATATCGATTAATTTTGGATGTTGCAAACATTCAGGTCATGAATATCGAGACCAGTTCACATATTAAAATATCATCTCAATAAGCGCCACATTCAATACATATATCGAAAATGGCGCTACATATTTATTCTATATAATTATACGAAAAAAATTCTAAAATAGATAGTGTTATAAGTATCCTTTTTCTTTTAATGATACAAATTTTCGGTCTCCGATGATTAGATGATCCAAAAGTTCAATTCCTATCATCTTTCCTGACTCCACTAACCGTCGTGTTACATGAATGTCTTCCTGGGAAGGGGTGGGGTCTCCGGATGGATGGTTGTGAGCAACGATAATAGAGGCTGCTGACCGTTTTACGGCTTCACGGAACACTTCTCTCGGGTGTACAATTGAGGCATTGAGACTCCCAATAAAAATCGTCTGTCTGTGAATCACTTGGTTTTTTGTATTTAAAAACAGAACGACAAAATGCTCCTGACTCAAATTCCGCATTTCCTCCATGATATAGTCTGCACCATCATCAGGGGAGCGAATAATATACTTTTCTTCCGACCTGTACTGATTCATTCTTTTTCCGATCTCAATAGCCGATAATAGCAAAACCCCTTTAGCATAACCAATTCCTTTAATAGCAACCAATTCCTCAACCGTCGCATCTCTTAATAATTTTAAACCTTCAAAATGCATCAAAACTCGATTTGACAATGCCATAACCGACTCTTCCTTCGTGCCACTTCCTAATAGGATTGCTAATAATTCCTGATTTGATAAATGTCCCGCCCCTAATTTAAGCATACGTTCCCTGGGCCGGTCCTCTTTTGGAACATCTTTAATCATAATGGATTGTGATGACATATTTTATCTCCTTTCTTTCAGATACCATCATCTTACTTGAGTACGGAATATCATGACAAATCATCAAAAAACGCTTTTGTATAGGTTTCTTGAATCAAAAATGAATAAAAGTTCTAGCGGAAATTGTATTTTATACCGCCTTTTCCACATAAAATGCAAAAACAGGCAACTTTATTCGCTGCCTGTTCCACGTGTTAATAATTCATATTCATACATCAGTTGAAGTAAATGCTGCTGGGCTTCAATACCATTTAATGTCTCCATATTTTCAATAGAATTTACAAATGCAGACAATTTTTCGGATTCACTGATTTTATTAGTTGGTAAATCACCCCAGTTATCTTTGGACAAGTTATCTGTCTTACTAATATTCTCTTGCCAGGTCTGCTGAAAGGAAACTAACCAATTTTGTTCTTGTTCCGTTAAATCCACTTCTCCTTGAGTAGTAGACCATTCTTTAACAAAAAGATCATATTCACCAGTATCCAAATCATTAACAATATTGCCAGCCTGCTCTTTAGAATCAGCAAGACCTATAAGTAGGAAATATTGTTCTCCACGCTGCCAAATCAATGAAGGTAATCCTATATTTGAAAAATTGTCCGCCCAAACCTCTGCATTTTCCTTTTCTGAAAAAACACCAGCCTGCAGCACGAATGCCTGTAATGGCTCTAATGTATAGCTTGAAGATTCAACCGCACCATCGGAGGCAGTTTGGTTGGTAACTTCTTCTTCATCTAATTGATTCCCATTTGTAGCCTGCATACCGGTTACTGTTTGATTAGCTAGCCCGTCTTCCACATCTATGAGAACCTGAAACATTATGACACTTAGGACCAAACCAATTGCTATAGCAGAGGAAATCGCTATTAATATTGGTTTAAACATAGTGAATTTACTTGACTTTTTTAAAGTTGCTTCAGGTGAAATCATTTTCCTTTCAAAAGTTTGTACGGGATCGTCATCAGACTCCTGAAGGGTAGCTGCTGATTCACGGTTTGATGAATGTAATAGTTGATCTGGATATTTTCTTATTACTTTACCATTTTCTTTGACGATAATTTGTTTATTCTTGTCCACCTTTGTCCCCTCCCTCTGCTAGAGTCGTTAAAATCACTCTAGCATAGAGACAATAAAAAGTAAGACGAATACTGTCACACTATTAAAAAATCGTGTGTCATATCCTGTGTTTTTTCGATAAAAATCGTTTATTTTAGACGGTGGCTTACTCGAAGATTCCCTTACAAAGAACCAGATAATAAAAGCAGAGCGCATGTTCTGCTTTTAATCATTTATTTAATTACCTTGTAATTCGGCTAGTCTAGTCTTCACTTTTGCCTGCTTATCCAGGTAATCCTGCTCTTTACGTTTTTCTTCCTCTACAACTGCTTGTGGAGCTTTGCTTACAAAACCTTGATTAGCAAGTTTTTTCTGTACTCGTTCTACTTCTTTATTCCATTTTTCTAACTCTTTTTCTAGGCGCTTGATTTCTTTATCAAAATCAATTAATCCTTCAAGCGGCAAATAAATTTCTGCTCCTGTTACCACTGCGGACATAGCTTTGTCTGGAACATCTACCTTCTGGTCAATGATTAAATCGCTTGGATTACAGAAATGTTCTAAATACATTCTGATGGTTTCCAATTCATTTACTACCGATTCACCTTCAGCCTCAATTAGCATCTTTACCGGTTTGGACATCGGGGTATCTACCTCTGCACGAATATTACGTACAGACTTAATGATGGTAACAAGACGCTTCATTTCGTTGGATGCTTTTTCATCATGAAAGTCTTCTCTTACCTTTGGCCATGCAGCAACGGTAATTGACTCCCCTTGATGAGGAAGTTTTTGCCAAATTTCCTCGGTAATAAATGGCATAAATGGATGAAGCATGCGCATCGTTTGATCCAATACATAAGCGAGTACAGAACGAGTTGTCTTTTTCTTCGCTTCATCATCACCATATAACGGTAGTTTCGCCATCTCAATATACCAGTCACATAATTCATCCCAAATGAAGTTATATAGATGACGCCCCGCTTCTCCAAACTCATATTTATCCGTATTCTTAGTTACGTGCTCAATTGTTTCATTCAGTCTCGTTAAAATCCATTTATCTGCAAGTGATTTTTCTCCAGTTAAATCAATATCCTCATACTTGAAACCTTCCATATTCATTAGAGAAAATCTGGACGCATTCCATACTTTATTCGCAAAATTCCAAGTGGACTCGACTTTTTCCCAGTAGAAACGCAAATCTTGCCCTGGAGTGGATCCGGTAAGCAGGAAATACCTTAAGGAATCTGCACCATATTTTTCAATGACGTCCATAGGGTCGACACCGTTCCCTAAAGATTTACTCATTTTCCGCCCCTCTGCGTCACGAATTAAACCGTGTATAAGGACATCTTTAAATGGTCTTTGTCCAGTAAATTCTTTAGATTGGAAAATCATTCGTGCTACCCAGAAGAAGATAATATCATACCCTGTTACAAGAACATCGGTTGGAAAGTAACGTTTAAAATCTTCGGATTCTGTATCTGGCCAATTCATTGTAGAAAATGGCCATAGTGCTGAAGAAAACCATGTATCGAGTACATCTTCATCCTGCTCCCAGTTTTCTACATCTTTTGGTGCTTCTTTTCCTACATAAACTTCTCCGGTTTCTTTATGGTACCAGGCTGGAATACGGTGTCCCCACCATAGTTGTCTGGAAATACACCAATCACGAATATTTTCCATCCAATTCAAGTAGGTGCGTTCGAACCTTTCAGGCACAAAGTTTACTTTCTCATCTTCGTTATTTTGCATTTCAATAACTGCATCAGCTAATGGCTGCATTTTAACAAACCATTGTGTGGACAAGTATGGTTCCACAACTGCTCCACTTCGCTCTGAATGCCCAACTTGATGAACACGCTCTTCAATTTTAAACAAAACATCCATATCCCGAAGATCTTTGACAATTTGTTTTCTGCATTCGAAACGATCTAAACCTTGATATTTACCAGCGTTCTCATTCATCGTGCCATCTTCATTCATTACGAGAATCCGCTCCAAATCGTGGCGGTTTCCAATTTCAAAGTCATTTGGATCATGAGCTGGCGTAATTTTTACAGCACCAGATCCTAATTCCATATCTACATATTCATCGGCAACAATTTCAATCTCTCTTCCTACAATCGGTAAAATAACCTTCTTGCCAATTAAATGCTTATATCGTTCGTCTTTCGGATGAACAGCGACTGCTGTATCCCCAAGCATTGTTTCCGGACGGGTTGTTGCTATTTCAATCGTCTCTTCACTGTCTTTTATTGGATATTTCATGTGATAGAATTTACCTTGAACTTCTTCATAGATAACCTCAATATCAGATAGTGCCGTTTTGGTAGTCGGGTCCCAGTTAATAATATATTCCCCGCGGTAAATCCATCCCTTTTCATAAAGCTTAACAAAAACCTCTTTCACTGCATCAGATAATCCATCATCCAACGTAAAACGTTCACGAGAGTAATCCAGACCAAGGCCTAATTTCTCCCATTGAGACCGGATAAAATCAGCATATTCTTCTTTCCATTCCCAAGACTGTTCAAGAAACTTCTCACGGCCTAATTCATAACGATTTGAACCTTGTTCTTTCAATTTTGCTTCTACTTTTGCCTGAGTGGCAATTCCCGCATGATCCATACCAGGAAGCCACAGAACATCATACCCTTGCATCCGTTTCATTCGGGAAATGGTATCCTGCATGGAAGTATCCCACGCATGCCCCAAGTGCAATTTTCCAGTAACATTTGGTGGTGGGATAACGATGGAATATGGCTCCTTATCCGGATCGTTAGTAGCTTCAAAAAACTTCCCTTCTAACCAAAATTGATATCGGCCTTTTTCCACTTCCTGTGGATTGTACTTCGGCGGAAGTGCAGAATATTCATTTTCACTCATTTTTATATTCCTCCTCATTCATCTCTCACACTAAAAAACCCTTTCCATCCTATTAAAGGACGAAAAGGGTTTATTTCCGTGGTACCACCTTTGTTTATCAATCCCATGCTAAACAGGATTGATACACTTCATTCGAATAACGGCATATCACCGGCTTCTTCTAATGCAAGTTCAAAGAAGCTGCTTCATGGGCGACCTTCCAAAATAAAGAATCCTAGGAAATTTTCAGCGCTGGATTTCCCTCTCTGAAGGTTTTATTTTGTACTCTTCCCAATCATCGCATTTCTATATGACATAGTGATTTAATATCCATATTTTATAGCTAACTTAAACATACGTCAACATATATTCATAGTTTTTCACAAAACAAGTGTATGTATTCATATTATATTAAAAATAATGACTGTTTTTCAAAAAAACGGACTATAGTTACACGTCCTACCGAGAAAAATTAGTTGCTTTAGACACAAAATCTATAAACTCCTGACTAATGAAAATTCCTATCATGATGCTCTCGCTTGTTCTAATAATGATAGCGGACTTCATACGCGTCAGCTCGAGGAGGCTCACGGGTCACCCTAAGGTGTGCGTAGTGTATTTCCGTAGCGGTAGATATAGCTCCAACATATCGTCTAAAGTTAGTACGCAGTTTATATCTACAGCGAATAAAAAGCAACAATGCTTATGAATAGACCAAAATAAAAGACTACCATGAAAATTGAGGTGATTTCATTGGCGAAATATTATCGATACAAACTTCCACCATGGGCCAGGCGCTGTATCTTTGTCCTGGAAAATGTAACATTGCCAATATTACTATTCCAATTATTTCGAACGATTTTCTTTCCTACTACGTTTGACTTAATTTTATTGGGAATATTAGTTGGGTTATTGATTTGTTTTTATTTAAAATGGATTTAAAGGATGTTCAAACAGTCCGGTGAAAATTAGGGGATCTTCGACTAAGTGCGACACGTCCTGTGGGCAGCGTAGAAGTCACCACACCACGCTCGGGGCCCACTACTCAAAGCTCCGCCGCCTCAAACTTTTAGGCGCACAGGACGTACTAGTGTCGGCACTCGCAACAAATGTTTTCGGCGGGACGAGTAACCGCAGTCCCAGGACGTGATCTTAGCCGACCGGTCCTTTTCATGCTCCT
Source organism: Oceanobacillus salinisoli (assembly GCF_009733865.1). GTDB lineage: Bacteria > Bacillota > Bacilli > Bacillales > Amphibacillaceae > Oceanobacillus > Oceanobacillus salinisoli. The sequence goes on from NZ_WOFB01000021.1 coordinate 27,683, forward strand.
TTTTGAACACGCCTTTAAGTCTCTATATTATCTAAGTCGTGGCTCTCAAATTCCCTTTCTAAGTACTCTGACCATTTTAATCCAAACAAAATTTTTCGGTACTGATATTGTAATTTCGTAACATATTGTACCATCGATTCTGTTCTCATATTATTCATATAATGATGGATCGTTTGCATGTATTCTCCTGGTGACAGCAAGTAAATCGAAAGGAGTTGCAACTCAGGTAAAGTTAGTTCATTGATTTTGGTATAAGAAGGAAACAAATCGATAAATAAATCGGATGCAGGGTTAAAATGCCCAATCTCCTGATGAAAAAATATGACTAAATCCATAACCGGATTATCGTATCGAGCATGTTCCCAATTCACAAAATATGATTTCTTTATGTGTGTAGCATTTAGATTCCGATGACATAAGGAGTAATTCCACTTGATTTCATCACCTTCATGATCATTTAAAAATCGATGAATCCGTTTATCTGCTTCTGTGCATGCATATTCAATATCTCGAAACTGGGTACAAACAAGCAGCTCAAATGGAGACATATATCGCTTTTTCTCAAACTGTTGCACAAAGGTCAGTAGATGGTTTTTTGCATTATTGCAAAAAGATTGGAAAGAGGTAAATGGGGTAGATACCTTTTCCATAGGTAGTTTTTGTGTACGTTTTGTTTTGTTATGTACGTCAGCAAGTGTCTCATAAAAGTTTGAAATCCATGTTTTATTCCTTTTATGGTTCGTTTCTTCTACCCATGGACTCACATAATAGATCGAGTTATTATGACGAAAGAAAAATTGACCATCCTTTGTCAAATAAACTGGTAATACCGTATCTAAGTTTTTTGCATTTGCTAAACGGTACACGCCTTCCCAATTTCGAATGTCCTTGTCTGTTAATGCACTTCTTTTCAGTGCATAAGCTTGCTGATGGTCATTTACTTTAAATAGCCTCGGAGTCACTTCATGAATTTTATTCGTATAGATATTATATGCCTGTAATACAAATTTAAGATACTCTGTCATCTTCCACACCACCTTAAAACCCCTTGAAACCAACTTCAAGGGGTAATATCTTCATGAGATGCTACCTTTATGGAGTATTATTTTTTTTTGCTGGAATATATAATAGCTGTCCTTCAGAAACATCAAAATCTTCTTCTAATTGATTTTGTTTAATAATCTGTAATGGACTAACTTGAAAACGTTCAGAAATCGTCTCTATCGTATCGTCTTTTTGTACGATACAAAGCCTCATCTTTGTATATCCCTCTTCTTCTGAATCACGGAATATATCTGATAAATAGGTAATATCCTCATCATCTCTTTCATCAGACGTATTGTCATATACAATTTCCGTATGCATTCCTTTTGGTTCTATATTATCCTCACTATCTACTATTTCATCTAATTCTTCCATTTCCTCACTTTTCACTTCTTCTTTCGCAAAGAAATCAGAAAAAGACTGGGATTTGGTTTTAAATGACCATCTGCCTTCTTCTTTCTCTTCTACTTTGTCTTCTTCAGATTCTGCTAGTTCCTCCGACAAGGAAGGTGTTTCCGGAATACTCAATAAATCATCCGTTTGATTGACATCTTCTTGTTGATTTTGTTTGATTTCAAACTCAAAGGAATCTGCTTCCCTATTCAACAAAGAAGGTGCTTCCGTTTCATCCTGTTCCACTTCTTCTACAGTTTCTGATAAAATTGGTTCTTGTGCCTGTTCTATGTCCTCTTCCTGTTCTGTTTGTTCTGTTTGATTAGCTTGTTCGACTTCCTCAACGGTATCCTCTTCTCCTCTAGGTACTTCTGCATCCTGATTAATCCCGTGGATGGCGATGGTTGAATATAACTTCAACTGACTCTGCTCCGGCAATTCATAATCAAAAGATTCAACACTAACGGCTACGTCATCTATATCAGATACACGATACGTAGGTACAGATATTTCAACCGGGAAACGGTGCGTAAACTCAGCTAAACTGTCATCTGTTTCGACAACGTTTTCTACATATCTTTTTGTATCAAGACCGCTAAAGTCCGCTACACTCTCTTCTTTTCCCACTGTATCTTCTGCTTTTTCATATGCTCCTTGTAACTCTAGGACACCCCTTATGGAAATATAGTCATTAAAAGCTTGAATAGATATTTCAGGATCTAATGATATTCCTCGCAATTCTGCTACTTCCTGTCCTTTATCAAAATAAAGGGTTTCATTCAATTCAAAGGTAAATACCGATTGATTAGCAGACAACTGACTTCCTCCCTCCTAAGCATTATCCTATATGCTTTAAGCGTCTTAGTAATCTATATGAGTCATATTTATAGGATATGCATGAAAAAAAGCTATTCCTCGCTTAAGGAATAGCTTTGCTTCTTATTAGGGATAGAAGAAAAAAGTGCGTAGACTGCCCGTAGCGAAAATCAATGTGTACTATACTACGTCACCATTTATATCTACTGCAAGTAACACAACAACAATATTAGAAAAAAGAGCTTTCGTTTAAAAACCAACTAAGGAATTCGTCTAAAAGCTTGGAGAACGCCCATTCAAACTATTTAATTCTTGAAAAGGCTTTGCGTACGGCATGGATTGTTTTTTCAATGTCTTCATCTGTATGAGCGGTAGATAGAAACAGACCTTCAAATTGAGAAGGTGGCAAAAAGACTCCTTCTTCTACCATGGCACGAAAGTACTGCGCAAAATAATCCAGGTTCGATGTTTTTGCGGTTTCAAAATTAATAACTTCCTCTTCTGTAAAGAATACACCTAACATCGACCCAGCCCGATTGATATGAAGAGGAATATTATAATCCTCTGCTGCTAGCTTATACCCTTCCACTAATCTATCTAATTTTTTATTAATATCATCATAAGATTCCTGACTGAGTGCCGATATAGTTTCATAACCTGCTGTCATTGCAAGCGGATTTCCTGACAAGGTACCTGCTTGGTATATCGGACCAGCTGGGGCAATTTGTTCCATAATTTCACGCTTGCCGCCAACTGCACCAACTGGTAATCCACCACCAATGACCTTTCCAAGACAAGTTAAATCAGGGTTTACATCATAATACCCTTGTGCAGATTGATAACCAACCCGGAACCCGGTCATCACTTCATCAAAAATAAGTAATGAACCATTTTCTCTAGTAATTTCTCTCATTTCCTGTAAAAACCCTTCCTGTGGTGGGACTACACCCATATTTCCACATACAGGTTCCATGATTACTGCAGCAATGTTTTCCCCGTAATTTTCAAATGCTAATTTCACACTATCCAAATCGTTATATGGTACAGTTATCGTGTTGCTTGCAACCGATTTAGGCACACCTGGACTATCTGGGAGACCTAATGTAGCTACACCAGAACCAGCTTTAATGAGCAAGGAATCACCATGACCATGGTAACTTCCCTCGAATTTCATAATGATGTCTCTTCCAGTGTAACCCCTAGCAAGTCGAATCGCACTCATCGTTGCTTCCGTACCTGAATTGACCATACGTACCATTTCAATAGAAGGGACACGATCAATCACCAATTGTGCCAGCTTATTTTCCTTATCCGTGTTCGCACCAAAGCTTGTCCCTTTCTGTACGGCCTCATTTAATTTCGTTACAACCTGATCATTAGCATGACCTAAAATAAGTGGACCCCAGCTAAGCACATAATCAATGTATTCATTTCCATCCACATCGTATATTTTTGAGCCCTTTCCAGATTCCATAACAATAGGTGACATGCCAACGGATTTAAATGCACGAACTGGTGAGTTAACACCGCCTGGCATTAAACCTGTCGCTTCCTCAAAAATTTGCTGTGATTTTTCAAAACTTTTCATTCTTCTTCACCTCTATTTAATTATCTTCTTTTAACCACACTGCTGCATCCTTTGCAAAATACGTAAGAATAATATCTGCACCGGCACGCTTCATGGACGTAAGCATCTCCAGCACTAACTGTTTTTCATTGATCCATCCATTCCGGGCTGCTGCTTTAATCATGGCATACTCCCCACTAACATTATAAGCAACAACAGGTACATCAAAGTTATTTCTTACATCTCTTATAATGTCAAGAAAAGATAAGGCTGGTTTAACCATGATAAAATCCGCGCCTTCTTCTATATCTGACTCGGCCTCCCGCAATGCTTCTAAACGATTTGCCGGGTCCATTTGATAGGTTTTGCGATCCCCGAATTGTGGTGCACTATCTGCCGCATCGCGAAAAGGTCCATAAAAGGAAGAAGCATATTTTACCGCATAGGACATGATTGGAATATTCGTAAATCCGGCTTCATCCAATGCTTTACGGATAACCGCTACAAACCCATCCATCATATTGGAAGGTGCAATAATATCTGCCCCGGCATTGGCTTGAGATACTGCCGTTTTTGCTAAAATTTTTAACGATTCATCATTATCTACATCATGGTCGTGAATGACACCACAGTGACCATGGTCGGTATATTCACAAAGGCAAGTATCAGCAACAACTAACACATCAGGAAATTCCTGTTTCACTAAACGTGTTGCCGATTGAACAATTCCATCGTCCACAAAAGCGCCCGTACCAATTTCATCTTTTGCAGTTATGACTCCAAAAAACATAATTGCTTTAATTCCAAGCTCATATACTTCTCTAACTTCGTCCAACAGCAGGTCCATAGAAACCTGGAATACCCCTGGCATGGAAGGAACTTCATTTTTTATATTTTCTCCTTCAATAACAAACATTGGATAAATAAAATCATCCACCCGTAAATGATTTTCTCTAACTAACGACCTCATGGAAGCGGATGATCGTAACCGTCTATGTCGTTTAAACTTCATTCATCTCTACTCCTTTTTATTTATGTAATCTATCATACAATCAATCATTGCATCTATTGTAAATGTTTCCGGTGTCAAAACAGTTGAAATTCCTTTTTCTCTTGCACGCTGTTCCGTCGTTGTACCAATACATACACATGGCTTATGAAGCGGATATTCCGATAAAGTAAAAAATGCCTCAATAGCTGATGGACTAGTAAACGTCATAAAATCAAAACTTTTTTGTAACACATTATTTAAAAGAACTCTATTTTTATCATTTGGCCTTGTTCGATAAACATATAAGCTGTCATAAGGGATGTTCGCCCGCTTCAATTCCCGGGGAAGAACAGTCCTTGATAAATTACCACGAACAAGTAAAACAGTTCCCGGATTCTTAATCGATAAAAGGAATTCACGTGCTAGGGTATCGGCATTGTAGCGAGAAGGAACAAAATCCGCTGAAAAACCATATTTTTTTAATTTTTTATTTGTCTTTTGGCCAACTACCGCTATCTTTAATGTTTTCAGTTCCTCTAGGGAAACATGATACATCCCGACTAGTTGAAAGAAACATTCTACACCATTTGCGCTTGTGAAAACAATCCAATCATATTGATTAATATCATTAAATATACGTTTATTCTCCTTACGATCATCACATGTAATCGTTAATAGAGGAACTTCAATTGGTTGGCCACCAGCTTTAACGATTTTTCTCGAAAATTGTTTAGCACCTTTCATATCCCTCGTAACAATTACCTTACGACCTTGCAAAGAGGAGGACATTACTTGTCCAACTCCTCTTTAACTCCTTCTACAATATCTTTTGCGCCTTGGCTAATCAGCAAACTTGCTGCCTCTTTCCCAACCTCTTCAGGATCTGTTCCCCTAACCACTTCTTTTAAAATAGTTTTTCCATCTGGCGTTCCCACTAATGCAGTTAAAATAATATCATCTTGTTCAAGATAAGCATATCCACCGATAGGCACCTGACAACCTCCCTCTAAAAGGTGAAGAAAAGTTCGTTCAGCAGTTACGGTTCTGGTTGTATTAGCATCATTAATTTTATCCAATATTTCCCTTATTTCTGTATCATCTTCCCTGCATTCAATCGCTAATGCCCCTTGCCCTACTGCTGGTACAACGACTTCAGGCTCCAAATATTCCGTTACGATATCATCATTAAGGCCGGCGCGTTTCAAGCCTGATGCTGCAAGTACAATTGCATCATAGGATTCTTCTTTGAGTTTCCTAATTCGGGTTTCAATATTTCCTCGAATCCATTGGATAGATACATCAGGTCTTGCAGCTAAGATTTGCGCAGCACGACGCAGACTACTTGTACCCACAACAGCCTTTTTTGGTAAATCCATCAACGGAATATTATTTTTAGAAAGAAAAGCATCTCTCGGATCCTCTCGTACAGGTACCGAAGAGATAAGAAGACCATCTGGCATTACAGAGGGCATATCTTTCATACTATGTACGGCGATATCAATTTCTTTATCGTACATCGCTTGTTCAATTTCCTTTACAAACAAGCCTTTTCCACCAACCTTAGATAACGTTACGTCTAATATACGGTCACCTTTCGTTACAATTTCCTTTACTTCAAACTCATTTTGTACCCCTGCTTCTTTTAACTGGTTTATTACCCAATTCGTTTGTATTAATGCGAGATTACTTCTTCTTGATCCCACTACTATTTTACGCATGAATAAATCCTCCTAGGTCATCTGTTGCGATTGTTATCGTCAAATAAATAATTAATCCTTTATACTTTTACGTATATTTTAACCTTTTTTGAACTGATTGGAAAAGAAAAAGAGGCTGAGTAAAAAGAACCAGAAAGCAAAACGCCATCTGGTTCTTTACGTATGTCCAGCAATCGTGCACATAAAGAAGGCACGTCAGCCGCTTTTCTTAGTTAACACTTGTAATTTTTTCCAAGTGAGGAAAGGTGATGTATTCGTTTTTTTGCAATGTCATTAACGTGTCATCTTTTTTTGCCTGTTTTTTAAATTCCGCCCTTACCTCATCTTCTATCCCAAATATCTCTACAAACAATTCAAGGGCATGATCTGCATGATCGCCCCCAGCCATTTCCTTCGCTTGGGTAATTGGGTCTTTTAGTAATTGGTTAATAATACTTTTCGTATGTTTATTTAAAACTTTTTTCTCTCTATCTGTTAAGTCAGGCATTTTTCTTTCAATGCTTTTCATCGTCTCTTGCTGGATCGCTAGTGCTTTATTGCGTAAAGCCGAAATGACTGGCACAACTCCAAGCGTTTTTAACCATTCCTTAAACATAACAATCTCTTTTTCAAGCATCATTTCAATCTGTTCAGCAGCTGCTTTTCGCGCTTCTAAATTGCCGTCAACGATTCCTTGAAGGTCATCAATATCGTGGAGATAAACATTTTCCAACTCATTAATTTCTGGATCAACATCTCTTGGAACAGCAATATCCACCATTGCTAATGGTCGCTTCGCACGGTTAACCTGAGCTTTCTCTACCATTTCTTTTGTAATAACTACGGATTTTGATCCAGTAGAACTAATAAGAATATCAGCTTCAGCAAGAACTGAAATCAGCTGATCAATTCCCACTGCTTTTGCTTGAAATTTTTCCGCTAATTCTACTGCTGTTTCCATCGTACGATTAATGACCGTGATTTCCGTTGCTCCAGATCCATGCAGGTTTTTTGCTGCCAATTCTCCCATTTTACCAGCACCTAAAATGGCAACATGTTTGTCATGGAGATTACCAAAGATTTGTTTTGCTAATTCAACGGCGGCATAACTAATGGAAACAGCATGTTCTCCAATGGATGTCTCTTTATGTGCTCGCTTACCAAATGTAATCGCCTGCTTGAATAACTCATTGAAAATAGTACCGGTTGTACTTAGTTTCTGCGATTTCAAAAAAGCTTCTTTTACTTGCCCCAAAATCTGTGTTTCACCTAATACCATGGAATCTAATCCGGTAGAAACTCGGAATAAATGCTCTAGCGCACCATCATCTTCCATGATCTGCAAATATGGTGAAAATAATTGTTTGTCAATATCAAACCAATCAGCTAAAAATTTTTTTATATAATACCGACCTGTGTGGAGCTGATCAACCACTGCATAAATCTCAGTACGATTACATGTAGAAATAATCACATTTTCCAAAATACTTTTTTGTTTCTTTAATTCATGAATTGCTTCTTCCAGGGTATTTTCTGAAAAGGTGAGCTTTTCCCTTATTTCTACAGGGGCTGTTTTATAATTTAGTCCTACTTTAATAATGTGCACTTTTGTCGACCCCCAACTATTTCGTTACATTACCGAACAACTACAATATAATAATTATAAATAAAAAGTAATTATAAAAACATATTATCTATTATTATAACACGTATTCCCCATTTATATTTCATAAAATGTGAACAGATTTTGAAACAATTCAAAGTAAAAAACGTTTAAATTTTAACTCGAATGTACTTTATCATACAATAGGCTTATAAGCAAGAAATCGCTACATCGGAAAGGATAATCACAATGAAAAAACAAAATTCATTAATCGCTTATGTATTAATAGGTATAGGTTTGTTTTTTCTGCTGAGGCAATTAAAAATACCTATTATCACTAATTTCTATTCCTGGCAGACGGTACTGATTATTATTGGTCTTATTTTATTATTCCACAGTTATTCCTATCGAAACTATCAACATTTATTCAGTGGCACCGTTGTCCTGGGATTAGGAATTCACTTTCACGGATTAGAACAATATCATTTTTGGATTGACCATTGGGCTATTTACGTGTTAATCATTGGAATTGCCTTTTTTATTAAAGCATCCAAAACAAAAAAAGGATATTTTACGGGAATACTGCTCATCGGGTTTAGTGTATTTATGATTTTTTCCAATACGCTCTCCATCTATTTTTATTGGGTATATGATGTCATGGAGTTTATGGAAACATTTTGGCCGGTTATTCTAGTTATTATTGGTATTTATATGTTAAAGAAAAAGAAATGAGACAGGTACAAAGTGGTTTAGTTAAAGAAAAATCCGAACGATGATTCAGAATTTTTTAGTTAAATTCGAATCAGTTCGGATTTTTTCATTTTATAAAGCTGATTTTTGAAAGATTTGTTCCATATTACAGGAAAATGTTATTCCGTATTTGATATAAAGTGCGAACTAGTATAATCCTCCGCCCGATTCCACTACGTGCAGTACGCGCACCTTAGGGCAACACTTCAGCCTCCTCGGAAGAAAACCACTTCCTTGAAAAAGAAAAGCGCTTTTTCAGCGTGCGATGTTACGCTGACGAAGCCATCCATGTCCTGCGCAACGCCTTAGTAATCAACGTCCTGTTACGAGCTCACGGATCGCCCCAAGGTACGCGTAGTATATTTCCGCATTGGTATTCAAAAGCAGTATTCAAGGTTTATCAATTCACTAACAATAAACTATGTGAAAAAGATCCAACCAGATAGAGGAACTTCGACTAAGTCCCGTGGGTAACGTGAGCGAGCTGATTCTGTGGAAGCCCGCTACTCAGCAACTCACGTCCGTCCTTTTCATCCTCCTTCTTAAACACGTACGTTAAACACCTAAATATGTTCTTAAATAGCCCCATGCTTCATCTTTACCCTCTCCAGTTTCTGCTGAAAATGGTAATACAACATCATGCGGGTCAACTTGCAAGGTTTGTTCGGTTCGCTTGATGTGTTTCGCCTGTTTACTTTTCGGAACTTTATCAAGCTTCGTGGCTACAATGATAACAGGAAGCTCATAGTACTTCAGAAATTCATACATTTGTATATCGTCTCTCGTTGGTTCATGGCGTACATCAGTAATAAGAAGAACCGCTTTTAACGTATCACGGGTTTGAAAGTATTCTTCCATCATCATACCCCATTTTTCTCTTTCCTTCTTAGAGACTTTAGCATAGCCATAACCTGGGACATCTACAAAATAAAAGGATTCATTAATTTTGTAAAAATTTAATGTCTGAGTTTTTCCTGGTTTAGAAGAAGTTCTCGCCAGATTTTTCCGATGGATCAATTTATTTATAAAGGATGATTTGCCAACATTTGATCTGCCTGCTAATGCAATTTCCGGCAGACCGTCATTTGGATATTGTTTTTTGCTGACAGCACTAATTACGATTTCTGCTTCAGTTACTTTCATCTTATTCCTCCACTAGTGCATGTTTTAACACTTCATCTAAATGTCTAACAGGAATAAACGTTAAGCCAGCACGAATACTTTCTGGTATATTTTCAATATCTTTTTTATTTTCTTCTGGAATAATAATCGTCGTTAAGCCAGCACGATGAGCTCCTAAAGCCTTCTCTTTCAAACCTCCAATTGGTAAGACCCTGCCTCTTAATGTAATCTCACCAGTCATACCAACTTCCTTTTTAACTGTTTTACCTGAAAGTGCTGAGACTAGTGCTGTAGCCATCGTTATGCCGGCAGAAGGGCCATCTTTCGGTGTAGCACCTTCTGGAACATGAATATGGATATCATATTTCTCGTAAAAATCAGGTTCGATATGGAGTTCTTCTGCACGCGACCTTATGTAACTAAATGCGGCCTGGGCTGATTCCTGCATCACTTCACCTAATTTCCCTGTTAGAGTAAGTTTTCCTTTACCAGGGTAGTGACTAACCTCAATTGATAAAATGTCCCCACCAGCGCTCGTGTAGGCAAGTCCAGTAGCTGCTCCAACCTGATTTTCCTGTTCCATTAATCCATATCGGAACATAGGCTTCCCTAGCAGCTCTTCAATCGTTTTCTCCGTGATGACCACCCGTTTTTTCTCTTCTGAAATAATAATTTTAGCTGTTTTACGGCACAGTTTTGCAATCTGTCTTTCCAGCCCGCGTACTCCTGCCTCACGGGTGTATGTTCGAATTAACTTTAATAATGCCTCATCACGAATTTGCATATTTCCTTTTTTTAACCCGTTTTCTTTCAACTGTTTCGGAATAAGGTGTTCTTTAGCAATATGCACTTTTTCCACTTCCGTGTATCCTGCAAGCGAAATAAGCTCCATACGATCCAATAATGGTCCTGGAATCGTATTGACATTATTCGCTGTGGCGATAAAAAGAACATTGGATAAGTCATAGGTCTCTTCAATAAAGTGATCACTGAAATTACTATTTTGTTCCGGATCCAGAACTTCTAACATGGCTGATGAAGGGTCACCACGAAAGTCGTTGGACATTTTATCAATTTCATCCAGAAGAAATACCGGGTTAATCGTTCCAGCTTTCTTCATTCCCTGAATAATTCTTCCTGGCATTGCTCCTATGTACGTCCTGCGATGTCCTCTTATTTCCGCTTCATCCCGGATCCCACCTAAGGAAATACGCACAAAACTACGGTTAACGGAAGTAGCGATGGATTTAGCCAGTGAAGTTTTCCCTACTCCTGGTGGCCCTACAAGGCAAAGAATTGGTCCTTTGATGGTATTTGTAAGCTTTTGAACTGCCAAATATTCCAAAATCCGTTCTTTTACCTTTTCCAGCCCATAATGCTCCTGATTTAAAACCTTTTCCGCTTTTTTAATATTAATAGTATCCCGTGATTTTTTCGTCCAAGGCAAAGACAACAGCCATTCCAAATAATTACGAATAACAGCGCTTTCCGCTGAGCTCTGGGGAACCTTCTCAAACCTTCCTAACTCTTTTAAAGCAACCTCCATAATATGCTCCGGCATATCGGAGTTTTCGATTTTTTCTTTCAGTTGGTCCACTTCGCCTGTTTTTCCGTCTTTTTCACCAAGTTCTTTTTGAATTGCTTTCAATTGCTCACGCAAATAATATTCCTTTTGCGTCTTTTCCATGGAAGACTTGACACGTTGTCCAATTTTCTTCTCAAGATCAAGCACTTTTTTCTCATTGGAAATAATATGAATTAATTTTTGTATCCGTTTTTTAACTTCCTTCATTTCCAGTATTTCTTGTTTCTCTTTTACTTTTAAAGAAAGGTGGGATGCAATAATATCAGCTAGCCTGCCAGGTTCTTCAATATCTGTTACCGTTGCCAGGGTCTCTTCCGTAATCTTTCTTGACACTTTTATGTATTGTTCAAATTGACTTAATAATGATCGCATTAAAGCTTCTTCTTCATGGTTTTCCCCATGGATATCCTCTATTTCTTCAATTTCAACCATAAATTCATCATCTGTTTCCATATAGCGTACAATTTCCCCGCGGAACAGTCCTTCAACTAATACTCGCATCGTACCATTAGGCAGTTTTAACATTTGGTTAACTTTTGCTAATGTGCCAATTTGGTAAATATCCTTTGGCTCAGGTTCATCTATACTTACTTTTTTTTGTGCGGCAAGAAAAATCGTTTGATCATCCATCATTGCTTTTTCTAAGGCCGTAATTGATTTATCTCTTCCAACATCAAGATGAAGAACCATAGTTGGAAAAATGAGTAACCCACGTAAAGGAAGGAGGGGAACCTGAATAATCTCTTTCGACATGAAATGTAACCTCCAAATAATTATGATAACAAAACTTGTATGTTCTTAAAGTTTAAAGATAATTTTTCCATTTGTAAACTAAAGCATTTTCAAATATAGTATTTACGTTTCTTCATATACTAAACTTATTGGAAAAAATTACAGCGATTCTTTTAATTATAACCAAATGATGACACTAGTCAAAAACCCGCTTGGATAACGTAACGACTATCGCTGTTTGTTAGCTCATAGTCAATAAATAACGATTGCGCAGTCACGTTATCCTTTCATTTCCCTTCTTTTTACAGCGTTTAAAAAAGAGACTAACTAAAAGCCAAAAGCTCTTGAAAAAGAACCATTTTGCTCAGTTAGTCTCTAAACAAGATGGAAGGGAATTCCATCTTGTTTAAATTCAGCATTATCATCCAGTTTCTATCCAGAAAAACCAACTGAACGAAATCTGACCTTATTCATTATAGCGTACTCGTGTAACTAGGCACTCTCTTTTGGATGTTTCTTTATTCCTTCCTGGACAGTCCCATCACTAAAGACAAGTGTTGGACTACCGTCTTCATTTACAATTGTTTCTTTCGTAATGACACATTTATCAATGTCTTCACGAGACGGTAATTCAAACATCACATCAAGCATAATACTTTCAATGATAGAACGTAATCCGCGAGCTCCCGTTTTGCGTTCTATTGCTTTTTTCGCTATTTCAACCAATGCCTCTTCTTTGATTTCTAATTCAACGTTATCTATCTCAAAGAGCTTTTGATACTGTTTTACTAAAGCGTTTTTCGGTTTTGTCAGGATCTCCACTAGTGCTTCTTCATCTAATGGTTCTAATGCACCAATAACTGGAATTCTTCCTATAAATTCTGGAATTAAACCATAGCGTAATAAATCTTCCGGAAGTACTTGCTGAAGTAATTGTCCCATATCCAAGTCTTCCTGCTTCGCGTTAGCACCAAAACCGATTACTTTCTTACCGAGACGGCGCTTGATGACCTGATCAATCCCATCAAATGCTCCACCAACAATAAACAGGATGTTTGTCGTATCAATCTGAATGAATTCCTGATGTGGATGCTTACGGCCTCCTTGTGGTGGCACACTGGCAACTGTACCTTCCAAAATTTTCAATAGTGCCTGTTGTACCCCTTCACCGGATACATCACGTGTAATCGATGGGTTTTCCGATTTACGTGCTACTTTGTCAATCTCATCAATATAAATAATACCCTTTTCTGCTTTTTCCACATCATAATCCGCAGCTTGGATTAATTTGAGAAGAATATTTTCCACATCTTCCCCAACATAGCCCGCTTCTGTTAATGATGTTGCATCAGCCATTGCGAATGGTACATTGATAATTCGTGCTAATGTTTGCGCCAATAATGTTTTACCACTACCCGTTGGCCCAATCATTGCTATATTACTCTTCGCAAGCTCCACATCATCATTGCTCTTCGGAGAATTAATACGTTTGTAATGATTATAAACCGCAACAGATAAGTTCTTTTTCGCTTTCTCCTGGCCAATAACATAATCATTGAGTATTTCGCAGATTTCTTTTGGCTTAGGAATTTCCTTGAATTCCATTTCTTCTTCTGTACCAAGCTCTTCCTCTACAATTTCCGTACATAATTCAATACACTCATCACATATATAAACGCCCGGTCCGGCAACTAGCTTACGAACCTGATCCTGGCTTTTTCCGCAAAACGAGCATTTTAATTGTCCTTTTTCTTCATTAAACTTAAACATTCATTTTCACCCCTAAATATCCTAGAATCTAGGTTTCAATTTATAGCCATCATATCAGAAGAATATCAAAAAACAAAATAAAAACCACTATTGTTTGCATAAACTCCTTTAAATTCATCTTTATATGGAGGCTTTTATCTCATTTACTACCTATGGTTTAACAAGTATGATTTGTTTAATTATTAGTTTACCATAGATAAGTCATTCATATTACTTATACTATATGACAGATTCTAAAATTAAGTCGTATTTCCATTCAATTAATACAAAACAAGGTGCGATATGTTTCGCACCTTGTTGTCTTTGCCTATTGTGTCAAATTTGAAACTTTTCCTGTATGTTTTTGTTGTTTAAACAGCTTTACTTTGCTCTACCAGGAAGTCGATTGCTTTTCTCATTAATATATCATTCTTAATCGTATCTGTGTTACCACCAAGCATTGGAATAAGCTGTTGTGCTTCAATTCCATACATAGACGCCATTTTTTCCAGCTCTTCATTGACATCTTCTTCCGATACTTCAAGATTTTCTTCTTTCGCAATAGCTTCCAATGTTAAATTCGTTTTCACACGTTTTTCAGCATCGTCTTTCATTTGTTCCTTTAAGGCATCTTCATCTTGACCAGAGAATTGGGAATACATTTCCATAGTCATGCCTTGCATTTGTAGATTTTGTTCAAATTCACGAACCATTTGATCTAATTCTGTTTCAACCATTGCTTCAGGAACATCAATTTCGGCATTTTCTGATGCTTTTTCAATTAATTGCTGACGCTTTTCATTATCCGCATTCTGCTTTCTTTCTTCTTCAAGCTGTTCTCTTTTCTTTTTCTTCAATCCATCAAGAGTTTCCGCTTCATCATCGACATCTTTTGCGAATTCGTCATCTAGTTCTGGTAATTCTTTGTATTTCACTTCATGAATTTTCACTTTGAATGTAGCTTCTTTTCCAGCTAATTCCTCTGAATGGTAATCTTCTGGGAATGTTACTTTTACTTCTGTATCATCTCCAGCTTTTTTACCAACTAATTGTTCTTCAAAACCAGGAATGAATTGTCCGGAACCAATTTCTAGCGAATGATTTTCACCTTTTCCGCCTTCAAACGCTTCACCATCTAAGAAACCTTCAAAGTCAATTACTGCTGTATCGCCTTCTTCAATTTCTCCTTCTTCCTTCACTACAAGTTCTGCATGACGATCACGCAGGCGATTAATTTCTTCTTCCACGTCTTCATCGGTTACTTCAACAGACTGTTCTTCCACTTCTAAACCTTTATATTCACCAAGAGTTACTTCCGGTTTTACTTCGACATTAGCAGTGAAAATGAGGTCTTTTCCTTTTTCAATTTGTTCAATATCGATTTCAGGCTGTGCAATTGGGAAAATATCTGTTTCATCAATTGCTTTACGATATGCATCTGGAAGAGCAATATCTACTGCATCCTGGTATAATGCTTCCACACCAAAGCGTTTTTCAAAAATCGGACGCGGAATTTTCCCTTTACGGAATCCGGGGATTTGAACATCTTTCACTACTTTTTTGAAAGCTTGATCTAATGCTTTATCAAACTCTTCTGCCGGTACTTCAAAAGTTAGTACCCCTTTATTTCCTTCTTGTTTTTCCCATTTAGCTGACATATTTATTTCCCTCCAAAATCTATTATAACCATTTCATAATTATGTATATTACAATAATTACTGCTATCTATGTATTTTCACAACCACCTTATTATAACATAATTCCAATGGCTTTCAAGCATTTATCACATATCCTAACCTATCCTTCAATAATACTCAAATAAAGTGATTCACTCATTGTAATTTTATCTATATATTGATTAACTTTTTCAGGCATCTGCTGTTGATTTTTAGGAGATATACTTAAGAAATCGTCTCCGATAGCTTCTAAGGCATGAGCGATATGTATATAATCCTCTTCTGGCGGCATGATTGGGTAAAGCACATAAGCATAATCATATAATAATTTAATAAGCAATTGATAAAGGGAAGGATTTTGTTGTTCGATATCCCTAATTAAATTTTGTATTTCTATAACAAATTTGCTTTCCTTTATATCATCCAGTTCAGCCGGAACTATCTTTAAGTGAACATCGAATTTGTAAATCTCCACTTCAGCGTCCATATGATGTTCCTTGAGCCACTGTATAATAGCTGTTTTCGTTAATGGGTGGACATGTTCAGCTACCAGGAGTTCGATTACTTGATTAGATGGTTCTGTATGAAGGGACCTTAATTTTTCAACCTGCCGCCACTGCTCTTCAAAATTCTGATCCTCTACAGCTTGGAACAGCTCTTGTAAAATAGATGTCTTTTTCTCGACCGTCACATCCAATTTCATTTTCTTGCTGATTTCATATAGCTGTTTAAATTGTTCTTTCTGCAGTTTTGGTATGTCATGCTTTTCAAATTCTTCCTCTACTTGTTCCATAAGTAAATCATATTGATTCGTTTGAAATAATAAAGTTAAATAAATATGTACATAGTGATAATAGTTTTCATCCGGTTTATGAAGTAACTTTTCACATAAATCCTGTGCTTCGTTAAATCTTCCTAATTCCATTAAACAAATCAGCTTTCCAGTTATAATTTCATGGTTGTCGGCTTCGTAACTTAATAATTTATTTAATTTCACCAATGCTTTTTCATATTCTTTATCTTTAAGCGCATTCAAACTTTCTTCTTCGAGTGTTTTCTTCCACTTTGGAAAAAGTATGACTTTATCATGGTGTGTTTGCATACATTCACCCTTTTCCTTAAATAAATATAGTATAATATTCTTGGTATTAGATATACATTCCCTATAAAGATAAATTTAAACATGAAAAAAGAAACCTACTTTGGTTAGGTTTCTTTTCATGAAGTAATTTAAACGTCCCAGGAGAGATTCGAACTCCCGACCTACAGATTAGAAGTCTGTTGCTCTATCCAGCTGAGCTACTGGGACATATGGAGCGGGTGATGGGAATCGAACCCACGACATCAGCTTGGAAGGCTGAGGTTATACCATTTAACTACACCCGCATCAATTATGTACATCGTTACTTTTGATATTTTTTAACGGACAAATAATATTATAATCACTCTGGATTTTTTTGTCAACATTAAATTTTAAGAAAAGCGCAAGCGCCCGTTTAGCGACGTACGGAGGTGAGGGAAGTCCGCTAGTCACTGGGCGATGGATCTAGACATCAAAGCGCAACTTTATACTCTCTTAAATTTAAAAAATCAGGTTTGTTTTCACTGCCAGGATAACCTTTTAAGTGGATGGTTGCAAAAGTCCAGTGAAAAGGGGGACATAGACAGAGAGGGGGACTTTTCAAATATTGCTAACACATTCACCATATTTACCTCCCTCTCAGATGATCCCAACTAAAATGATCCATGATAAGCTAATTCTCTCACTTCTTCTCCATCTACTGAATAAAAGTTGACATGAACATCATTGATGGATTCCCACTTCATGATGGCGT
This sequence comes from Oceanobacillus salinisoli, assembly GCF_009733865.1. Classification (GTDB taxonomy): domain Bacteria; phylum Bacillota; class Bacilli; order Bacillales; family Amphibacillaceae; genus Oceanobacillus; species Oceanobacillus salinisoli. Next base: position 45,243 of record NZ_WOFB01000021.1, read on the forward strand.
ACGTCTTTTCACGTCTGTTTCTTGGCAGCCGTATGCTTCCGGGGTTTACAAATAACTGCTGGTCCACTTGTTCTGCACCAGCGATATGTGTGTGTCCGAAACAAATGACGTTTGCACCAACTTCTTCCGCGCGATAGGATAATGACATCACATTGGATTTCACATGATATAAATGACCATGAGTTACAAAAAAAGTTAACTCCCCAACAGTAATGACCTCCTCATTCGGATATCTGGAATCAAAATCACAATTTCCTGCTACTTTATACATGCCATCAAGTGGTTTGGATTCAAAATCTAGCTCCGAGTCACCGCAATGAATAATCGTCTTTATTTGATGCCGCTTCTTTATTTCTGTTATTTTATCCGTTAAACCGTGACTATCACTTAAAATTAAAACTTCATACATTATTTCTCACCACCAATTACAGGCTGTCTATCCAGTCTTCCAATTCAACCATTGCATTTTTTCGATGACTAATCCGATTCTTTTCTTCCGGGCCCAATTCTGCCATTGTTTTTTTATAGCCTTTTGGAATAAATATAGGATCATATCCAAACCCATAATCACCAGATGGAGTAGATGCGATCAAGCCTTCACAATATCCTTTTTTGAAGATTGTTTCTTCGCCTGGCCTGGAAACTGCCAAAACACAAACAAACCTGGCAGTGCGTTGATGCTCTGGTATTCCTTCTAATTCCTGCAGTACCTTATTGATATTTGCTCTATCATCCTTGTCTTCTCCAGCATACCGCGCAGAATAAATTCCAGGTCTTCCGCCTAATGCATCAATGACTAACCCGGAATCATCTGACAAAACTGGAATGCCCAAAATACGACTGATCTCTTCCGCCTTTAATTCAGCATTTTCCTCAAAGGTTTCACCTGTTTCCTCAACATCCGGTAAATCCTTTTCAATATCCAATAATGAAACAGCTTCCATATTTTTCTCAGAAAAAAATGCTTTAAACTCTTTTGCTTTACCACTATTTTTGGTCGCGATAACAATACGTTTCATTGACATGCTCCTTATTATTCTTTTCTAGTTGTTTCTCCAATACGCTCTGATAATTCACCTAAGGTTTTCTTCTGAATCTCTATGATTTGCTCTAACCCTTCACTGGCAAGTTTAAGCATCACTTTCAGCTGATTTAAAGAGAACGTCGCTTCTTCACCTGTACCTTGGATTTCAACGAATTCTCCTGAACCGGTCATCACAATGTTCATATCTACATTAGCTTCAGAGTCCTCTTCGTAATTTAAATCCAATATCTCTTTTCCATCCGGTAATATGCCCACAGACGTAGCCGTTAAATAATCCGTTACCGGCATCTCTTTTATGTTTTTATTTTTGATCAGTTCACCAAAAGCTAACACAACTGCAACAAACGCGCCGGTTATAGAAGCCGTTCTCGTGCCTCCATCTGCCTGAATCACATCGCAATCCACCCAAACCGTGCGCTCCCCAATTTTATCTAAATCAACAACGGAACGCAGCGCTCTTCCTATCAGTCGCTGAATTTCCATTGTTCGCCCACTTACTTTCCCTTTTGAGGATTCCCTAATATTACGCTGTGCCGTTGCACGTGGGAGCATGGAGTATTCCGCAGTAATCCATCCCTTTCCCTGCCCTCTCATAAAAGGGGGAACACGATCTTCTATACTTGCATTACATATTACCTTAGTATTTCCTACTGTAATGAGGACCGAACCTTCTGGATGGTTTATGTAATTCGGAATGATTTCAATTGGTCTTAGCTGATTATACTCTCGCTGATCATTTCTCATATGTAAACTCCTCCTTATTTCAATCCTTAGCTTAACATATTTTACACGAAAGCAACACGGAAATTCATCTTAGCAAACTCAAATTTGATTGGTTGATTGTCTTATAGTGCGTGTTCAAAGGAGGGTGAAAAGGACCGGTCGGCTAAGATCGCAACGTCCTGGGGCCGCGGTTACTCGTCCCACCGAAAACATTTGTTGCGAGCGCTGACACTAGCACGTCCTGTGTGCCCTAAAGTTCGTGGCGGTGAAGCTTTGAGTAGAGGGCCCTGAGCGTGTTGTGGTGACTTCTACGTTGCCCACAGGACAAGGAACACTTCGTCAGCGATACATCGCACGCAGAAAAAGTGCTTTTCTTTTTAAAGGAAGTGGGCGGTTTTAGTAGACCTAACGATGTGTCATTTTTCACCGGACTTTTTGAACATCCTCTTGTAAACAATAAAAAAAGAGGTTCAAAATTGAACCCCTCCGTTATTATAATTTTTCTGTTTCAGAAATGGAGTCTTTTGTTACTGGTTCGTCATAGGTTTGCCCATTCTCACTAACGAGCTGATCCACATTTTCGACTTTGATGTCAACTGCTTCTACTCCCTCTTGCTCTGTTAATGTTCTTACCAATGTCTCCATTACCTCATCGGCAATAACCGCCTGTTCAGGGTCCTTCAAAATTGTCTCACTGAACATTAACTTTAATACCCCATCTTCCATTTGCGGTTCACTGGTTAACATCGTATCTGCGTTAAATACATGAATAACATTCGTATTATAACCAGGTCCTTCAATCAAGGATTGTACAATCGCCTGATACAAATCCGCGTCATCATTGGATTCCACATATTGTGTGACAGGAACATAGTATCTATTTTCATTATGCTCTGCAGGATAATACATCGTGACAGGTTGGGCATTCAATAAATCTACTGTATCTGATTGTACGACGTTAATTCCTTTCGATCTGGAGTACCCGTCACCAATCGGAGTACCATCTACCGGCATTACCTCCTGTGGGTGTCCGTTAATCCACAATTGCACTTTTTCAACATTATCGAACTGTGTCAGTGTGAACGTAATCGCTTCTAATATTTTCACTTCTTCACTTGGTTCATAATTCTTCATTTCTTCCGATACATCTACAACCATTGTTCCATCTTCCTTCAAATCTAGCCCTAAAATTTCTGTACCTTCAGGCAGTACCGCTTGGAATCCATTTGGAAGAAGGGATGATACAGGGCCACCTTTAACAAGATGCTCCATTAATTGTTTACCAACCTCATTTGTTTCTGGTAATTCAAGGGTCTGAGAAGCGACCATCCCATTTTTATCTATTAAATATAATTCTCGAGGAAGCATTTCTGCTGTCGCCTCTTCTGTTTCCTCATCTACCGTTTCCTCATCTAGTGTTTCCGTATCACCCGAACTAGGTTCTTCCAGACTATCAACCGCTTCTGCATCTTGAGGTGGGTCCATTTCCTCTTCCAACGATTGCTCTCCTTGAAAACAACCTGATAATACAAGCGAAAGTGATATCGCACCTGTTAAAAGAACAACATTCTTATTCATGCCTATACCTCCTACGATGGTTTGTACTATTATATATACGAGCCATCGTAAAAAATAGACCAATCATAATTAAATTGATATTAGAAAAACGGACATTTTTTCTTCACATCAAAAATCAATAATTTATTTCAAAAAAATCAGGAAACTACACTTCCTGATTTGTTCCTAAACATGCTTTCTTTATTTTTAACATGTTGAAATTGGATTCTTGAAAAATTGTTTTGGCTATTTCAATAAAAATTTCCAATTCACCTGTCGCGTAAAATTGATGAACAGGAACGTTCTCCTCCCTGCTGAGCAGACTATGGACTTCTAAAATAGTGCTCGTTTCTCTTGCTGTTTCCTCACTGGAAGAGATAATGGTTACATGCTCTCCAATTACTTCCTGTATCGTGTCCTTAATTAATGGATAGTGGGTACAACCCAAAATCAGCGTATCCATATGATTTTTTTGTTTCATCGGGAGAATGGATTCTTCCACAACAGATGTTGCAACAGGGCCTGTTAGGATTCCTTTTTCCACCATTGGAACAAATAATGGGCACGCTAACGCATTTACATGTATATCTGCCTTTATTGTCTGTAATGCCTCTGTATAAGCATTACTGCGAATAGTTCCTTCTGTACCAATGACACCGACATGATTATTTTTAGTAAATTTAATAGCCGCACGCGCTCCCGGCTGAATGACACCAATCACTGGGATATCCAGTGAATTCTGCAATTCTTTTAATGTGAATGCCGTGGCCGTATTACAGGCAATAATCAGCATCTTAATATCTTTTTCCAACAAAAAGTGCACCATTTCCCACGTAAATAACTTTACTTCTTCTTCTGTCCTGGGGCCATATGGGCATCTGGCAGTATCCCCTAAGTATATTAGCTTTTCTTTCGGCAATTGACGCATTAGCTCATGCACAACCGTTAAGCCGCCAACTCCCGAATCAATTACCCCAATAGCTCTTTCCAACAATATCGCCTCTTCTAAGTTGTTATTTTTCACTTACCGTTTTCATTTGATTATATAATAAATCTAATAACCTAGTTAAATTTTTCATATCCTCTTCAGAGAAATTTTCTAGCACCTCACCTAAAAAAGCTTGTCGCTTTCCTATTACTTCATGGATGATTACCTTTCCCTTTTCTAACAAATGGATCCGGACGACACGTCGATCCTTTAAATCTCGTACTCTTTCGACAAGTTCATTTCGTTCCATTCGGTCCACTAAATCTGTTGTTGTACTGAAAGCCAAACTGATTTTATTCGACAATTCTCCAATGGTTAAGTCACCTTCCTCTAATAACCACTGCAGGGCAACAAATTGAGGTGAAGTGATAGGATAATTATTTAATATTCTTCTGCCATTCTGTTTAATCATTCCTGATATATATCGAAGTCGTTTTTCCATTTTTACGATTGCTTCTGCTGATTCATCCAATTGTGTTACCTCCTACATTAATCCTTAACCAATAGTTTACCATATTAGGGAAAGATAGTGCGTAATTCAATTATTAAAGCTATTTAAAATTTCTCCTTGGATAATAAAGATATGTAGGCTTAAATCATTTCGTTACAATTCATGATGAAGAGCGGATACAAACGGAATACGCCAAATTTTGCTAAAAACCTACATTAGTCCGTAGCTGTAGTAAAAAGGCGGAAGTAACGCTTAAAAATTGTTAAAATAGCTGTTTTTTAAAAGATTCAGACTGCGGTTACTCCTCCACCAAAAAAATTTGTTATTTTGTCACTAAATACATAAACTGCGGAGTAACTTTATATTATGCTGGAGCTAAAATACCGCTACGGAAATACACTACGCTATTGTTGAGTATTGTAACTTCCTAAAATATTATAATTGTTGCGTTATACCATCTGTTGGTTAATTACTATTAAAATAGTTGATTGTAGCGGAAGCGGTCGACTCCTGCGGGAAAAGCACGTGTCTAGACCTGAGCAGGAAGTGGTTTTCTTCCGAGGAGGCTGAAGCCGTGCCCTAAGGTGCGCTACTGCCCGTAGCGAATGGGCGGAGCACTATACTAGTTCGTACTTTATATCTACTATGAGGTTAATTAAACAACAAAAACCCTTAAGAAAAAATACTTTTCCCGTCTAAATGTGCTCACTATTTTTTGACATCCTCATAAGCTATAGTGACTAAATAATTTCCCTTCAGCATGCAGCTCTATTGAGAGCAAGGAGGGGTTAACATTTGAAGGACAACGAGTATAAACCGAAGCAATTATTAACCAAACGAGAAAAAGAAGTATTCGAATTGTTAGTACAAGACAAAACAACAAAGGAAATTGCCCAGGAATTGTTTATATCAGAAAAAACTGTCCGTAACCACATTTCAAATGCTATGCAAAAGTTAGGAGTTAAGGGGCGATCACAAGCCGTAGTCGAGCTTCTTCGTATGGGGGAATTAAAGCTGTAAATAGTGAGCTTAGAACCCCTCTAAGACGCTAGACTATATGGTGATTAGTTGACTTATTTTATATTTACTGATATGAAGTCAGTAAACACCAAAAACCGACCCTTATTTTAAGGAGTCGGTTTTTGGTTTTTCTTTTGCTGATAATAATTCTTTCATTTGTAATGTGAGCGGTTTTGGTTTGGAAGAAGTAGCATTCACATAAACCATTCTTCCGCGTCCTGTTAAGGTAACTTGTTTCCGTTCGTTTAAAGCTAAATAATGTAGATTAAAGGAAGTTGTACCTATATGATTTACTTTTACAAACAGCTTGATCCGTTGATAAAAAAACATTTGTCGGTGGTAGTCACATTGCTGATCCGCTACAATTACTGCACCGCCATCTTTTTGTATTAATTCATGCAACCCGATTGTATATAGAAAATCAATTCGAGCTTCCTCAAAATAAATGAATGCGGACACATTATTCACATGCCCGTACATATCTGTTTCCGAGAAACGAATTTTAATCGGTATAGAAAATTCAAACTCTGCTTTCCACCTTTCAAAATCATTTATATAATCCTGCATAAACATCCCCCTAATAGGTAAAAGACCTTCCCAAAAACAATTGGAAAGGTCTTTTGAATAAAATATTAATGCGCATTGTCACTTCCAAAGAAGTTTTTAAATGCTTGGATATTGGTTGCACGATTCATTGCAGCAATGGAGGTGGTTAATGGAATCCCTTTTGGACAAACTTGCACACAGTTTTGTGAATTACCGCAGCCGCTGATTCCACCTTCTTCCATTAATCCATCCAAACGCTCACTCTTATTCATATCACCGGTCGGATGAGCATTGAATAGACGAGCTTGCGAAATCGCAGCTGGACCAATAAAATCGGATTTATCATTAACATTAGGACATGCTTCCAGACAAACTCCACAAGTCATACATTTGGATAACTCATATGCCCATTGGCGTTTCTTTTCCGGCATACGTGGACCAGGTCCTAAATCATGTGTGCCATCAATCGGAATCCATGCTTTTACTTGTTTCAAGGCATCAAACATACGTTCACGATCAATAATCAAATCACGAACGACTGGAAATGTTGCCATTGGAGCTAACCGTACAGGCTGTTCCAAATCATCCACCAATGCAGCACAAGATTGTCTTGGCACACCATTAATGACCATAGAACATGCCCCACATACTTCTTCCAGACAGTTCATATCCCACTGAACCGGAGTTGTTTTTTCACCTTTTGCATTGACAGGATTTTTACGGATTTCCATTAACCCAGAAATAACATTCATATTCCTCCGGTAAGGTACCTCAAAAGTTTCCTCGTAAGGAGCAGAATCCGGGCCGTCTTGCCTAGTTATAATAAAGGTAACTGTCTTTTGTTCAGCCATTCTACTTCTCTCCCCCTATTAGTGTTTTTTCGTATAGTCACGCTTACGTGGTTCAATTAGCGAAACGTCTACATCTTCATAGCTCAATACTGGTGCTTGGTTCTCTACATCAAACTCAGCAATGGTTGTTTTCAGGAATTCCTCGTCATTACGCTCAGGAAACTCCGGTTTATAGTGTGCACCGCGACTTTCATTACGGTTATACGCACCGATAGTTATAACACGCGCTAAATGAAGCATATGCTTCAACTGACGAGTAAACATAACTCCTTGATTGGACCATTTCGATGTATCATTGATGTTAATATTCTCCCAGCGCTCGAGCAATTCCTGTATTTTCTCATCGGTTTTTAGAAGTTTTGGATTTTCACGAACTACAGTGACATTATCCGTCATCCATTCTCCCAGCTCCTGATGGATTTGGTATGCATTTTCATTACCATTCATGTTCATTAATTGCTGGAATTTCTCCTCTTCTTCTTTTACTTTGGAATCGAATAATTCCGAAGACAATTCATCTGCATGCTTTTCAAGTCCTTCCGTATATTCAATTGCTTTAGGACCAGCAACAGAACCACCATAAACGGCAGATAATAGTGAATTTGCACCTAATCGGTTTGCACCGTGTTGTGAATAATCACATTCACCAGCAGCAAAAATACCAGGAATGTTTGTCATTTGATTAATATCCACCCACATTCCACCCATGGAATAATGAACAGCAGGGAAAATTTTCATCGGTACTTTACGTGGGTCCTCACCAACAAATTTCTCATAAATCTCAATAATACCACCAAGCTTGATATCCAATTCTTTTGGATCTTTGTGCGATAAATCAAGATATACCATGTTCTCTCCGTTGATTCCCAGTTTTTGATTGACACAAACATCAAAGATTTCACGTGTTGCAATATCACGAGGCACCAGATTTCCATAAGCAGGATATTTTTCTTCTAGGAAATACCACGGCTCTCCATCTTTATATGTCCATACACGTCCACCTTCCCCACGAGCGGATTCACTCATAAGGCGAAGTTTATCATCACCAGGGATAGCAGTTGGATGAATTTGGATAAATTCACCGTTGGCGTATTTTACACCTTGCTGATACAAAATACTAGCGGCAGAACCCGTATTAATCATCGAATTAGTTGATTTACCGAAAATAATTCCCGGTCCACCTGTAGCAAAAATAGTTGCATCAGAGCGGAAGGATTTAATTTCATGGGTCTTAATATCCTGGGCAACAATTCCTCTTGAAACTCCATCATAATCCAGAATTGCACCAACAAATTCCCATCCTTCATACTTCGTAACTAAGCCTTCCACTTCATAACGGCGAACTTGTTCATCTAATGCATATAATAACTGTTGACCTGTCGTAGCACCTGCATAAGCTGTACGATGATGCTGTGTTCCACCAAAACGACGGAAGTCAAGAAGACCCTCTGGCGTACGGTTGAACATAACTCCCATACGATCAAACATATGTATAATGCCAGGCGCTGCATCACACATTGCTTTCACTTGCGGCTGATTCGCTAAAAAGTCCCCACCATAAACTGTGTCATCGAAGTGAATCCAAGGTGAATCACCTTCACCCTTTGTGTTGACCGCTCCATTAATACCGCCCTGCGCACAAACTGAGTGAGAACGTTTCACTGGTACGACTGAGAATAAATCTACGTTGACACCTGCTTCAGCAGCTTTAATGGTAGCCATTAAACCAGCAAGTCCACCGCCAACTACAGCAATTTTGCGATTACTCATAAATACTCACTCCCCTTTTCTCTATCTACTAAACTCCGTATGCAAATACGATTAAAGTTCTAACTCCAACATAACTTAACACAAGAAATACAATGACTGCACCGTAAGTAGCAATTTTTTGCGATTTTGGAGTTTGTGTAATACCCCATGTAACTAAGAAGCCCCACAATCCATTAGCAAAGTGGAAGATCGTAGCAATTACACCTACTACATAAAACCAAAACATAAATGGAGTGGAAAGAATGCTTTCCATCATGCTATAGTTCACTTCTGCATTACCTAATGCTTTTTGGACACGTGTCTCCCAAACATGCCACACGATAAAAATTAGTGTTACAATACCGGTAATCCGTTGTAAAGCGTACATCCAATTTCGGAAATAGTTAAACTTTTTAACATTGTAATTAGCTGTAAATGCAATGTACACCCCTAACACAGCATGAAATAAAATTGGCAGATAAATCACAAAAATTTCCAGTAGCAATAAAAATGGAAGATTGCCCATAAACCCTGCTGCCCTGTTGAATTCCTCTTCTCCATAAACAGCAAAATGGTTTACAATTAAATGTGTGACCAAATAAATCCCAATAGGTACTACCCCAAGCAAAGAATGTAATCTTCTGTAAAATAGATCACGATGTTCTGCCATAGTTATCCCCCCTTAGTAGAATAATAGTCTGGTTGTGTACGTTTCAAAAAATAAAGCGCTTTTATCCAAACTAGCTTCATTTTTTAAAATTGTACAATCTTTTAACAAGTTTATTGTACTTCTAACTATTCTAAGCGTCAAGAAAACCACCCAGTAAATTTGACCAATATATTAATTCTTTCGTTAAAAAATCTTAGAAAACGTCGTTAGGATGCTTGATTAATCGCGGCATAAAATAGATAATATATGTTAGCCTTCATTTTTTACTAAAGGCTCCTTTGGTAAGTTTTGTTGTTTTTTTAACTCGCAGTAGATATAAACTGCGCATTAACTTACCGCTCCGTAAATACACTTCATCTCGCTTTGAGCTTTTATCTTTCTAATGTTAGAATTAGCTAAATAAATTTTAGTATAGCTTATCGCTATTAAACTGGTTGGCTGGAGTGGAGGGCGGTCGACTCCTGCGGGAAATCGAAGACGATGAAACCCCGCAGCGAGCGATTTTTGCTCGGGAGTAGGCTCATTGCGAGCCCGCGAAAAGCGACTGCCCGGAGCGGAAACGGGCGGTGCACATACTAGTTCGCAGTTTATGCATTTTGTGTAATAATAACAAATCTTTTCGGTGGGACGAGTAACTGCAGTCCCAACATTTTAGAAAAAGCCTTAATAGATGGTTTTCTCATATAAGAAGCAACAAAAGGGATTAGTGAGCCACTTGCAGTATTTAATTTTAAAACCGTATTATACACCCTTTAGCGAGGAATCATAGTGTAATGCAAGTGGGATGAAAGAAAGGATGGCACCTATGTCAAAAATAACCAAAAATCTTCTTACGACTACTCAGCTAAAAGATTTACGTACTGATGGCGCTGGCTATGATGTTTTAAGATACATAAGTTTACCTGAATTGCTTGGCAAAGAATCAGACACACTCCTTTACTTTATGGGAAAAAACTTAGCGAGAAAATTTGAAATTGATTCTTTGGAATCCTTATATTTGATTATTGAAGCGTTAGGTTGGGGTAAATTGGATTTAGTAAAGGAAAAAAAGAAAGAACTGGTGTTTGAGCTAATGGCCGATTCAATCGTATTAAAATTACAAACACCATTTGCCAGGGAATTCCGGCTCGAATCTGGCTTCATAGCAGAAGCCATACAACAGATATTCGGGAGAGAGTGTGAATGCATAGAAAACATCAACAACCGAATTAACCTCATTAAATTCACCATTGTTTTTACCGAATAAGGTACACGAATTGTAGAGAGTAGAGAGCTGTAGTTCAGAAATAGAGCTACAGCTTTTATTGTAGAAATTTCTAATGATCATGATTTAAATAATCTAATATTTCCTGTGCTATATTGCTCGGAATTCCGAGTTTTGTCATATCCTGAATATTAGCACGTTTAATTTCATCAATTGATTTAAAATGCTGAAGTAATAATTTCCGGCGCTTTTCACCAACACCTGGAATGTTATCTAACTCTGATTGAAATAAATTTTTGCCTCGTAATTGCCTGTGAAATGAAATAGCAAATCGGTGAACTTCATCCTGTAAACGTTGAACTAGATAAAATTCCTGTGAATTCCTTGATAAAGATACTACTTCTGGAGGAGTTCCATACAATAATTCACTTGTTCGATGGCGGTCGTCTTTCGCCAGACCGCATAATGGAATATCAAGGCTTAACTCATTTTCAAGTACGTCCAGAGCTGCACTCATTTGCCCTTTCGCACCATCAACTACGATTAAGTCCGGTAATGGCAAATTCTCCTTTAAAACTCTAGTATATCTTCTGCGAATTACTTCCCGCATCGTTTCATAATCATCTGGTCCTTCTACATCCCTGATCTTATATTTTCGATAATCTTTTTTGCTCGGTTTGCCATCAATAAAAACAACCATTGCAGATACGGGATCTGTCCCTTGTATGTTGGAGTTATCAAAAGCCTCTATACGATGCGGTGTTTCTATATTCAGCTTTTCACCAATTTTTTCAACAGCTGCTATTGTACGTTCTTCATCCCGTTCTATTAAAGAAAATTTCTCTTTCAAAGCAATTTTTGCATTTTTTTCAGCCAATTCCACTAATTCTTTCTTTCTTCCTCTAAACGGAGTATGAACATCAGTCTCTAATAATTCGCTTAACATTTCCGTTTCCGTACCAATTGGAACTAGAATCTGTTTCGGTTTAATATGCTGTTTATGCAAATAAAATCTACCAATAAAACTTAAAAATGTTTCTTCAGGAGAATCAAAGAAAGGGAATATGGAGACATCCCGTTCAATTAACTTTCCCTGCCTTATAAAAAACACTTGGATGCACATCCATCCCTTATCAAAGCTGTATCCAAACACGTCACGGTCAGTCCGGTCATTTAATGTCATTTTTTGTTGTTCCATCACAGATTCGATATGCTGTATCTGGTCTCTGAATTCTTTCGCACGTTCAAAGTTGAGCTGTTCACTCGCTTCAAGCATTTTTTCTGTTAAATTCTTTTTTATGTCTTTAAACCCACCATGAAGAAAAGAAGTGATCTCCTGCACTATGGCGTTATACTCACTAACTGTTGGCGGGTTATCACTGCATGCCAAACATTGGTGCATGTGATAATACAGGCACGGACGACCTGGTGGATTATTGCACTTTTTTAACGGATACAGACGGTCTAATAATTTTTTCGTTTCCCGTGCTGCAATCACATTAGGATACGGCCCGAAATATTTCCCTTTATCTTTTTTCACTTTGCGAGTAATAAGGAGTCGAGGATGTCTTTCCGAAGTTATTTTTAAATATGGATAGGATTTATCATCCTTTAACATCACATTGTATTTTGGATCGTACTTTTTAATTAAATTCATTTCCAGTATTAATGCTTCCATTTCGGAGGAAGTTACCACATATTCAAAATCAGTGATTTCCTGTACTAATCGCTGCGTCTTTTGATCGTGTGCACCAGTGAAATAGGATCGGACCCGATTTCTAAGTGCTTTTGATTTCCCAACATAAATAACCGTTCCATGTCTATCTTTCATTAAGTAACATCCAGGCTGTGCAGGCAGAACAGCTAATTTTTCACTAATGGTTCGATTCATGTATTATTCCATTCCTTTTGCAAAAATCAAAAAAACAATTTTCTTTCCATTTATTCTTAGAAAATCCCTTGTCACTTCAGCAACAAGGGATTGTTTACGTGGTTATTTATTATGCATGTTTGTTAATTAAGTCTACTAACGCTTCTTTTGGCTGATATCCAATCACTTGGTCAACCACATTTCCATCTTTAAATAATAATAAAGTTGGAATACTCATAACACCATATTTACTTGCAGTTTCCTGATTTTCATCTACATCTAATTTAACGATTTGAACTTTTTCGCTCATTTCACCGTCAATTTCCTCTAATACTGGTGCAATCATTTTACAAGGTCCACACCATGGTGCCCAAAAATCTGCTAAAACTAACCCTTTTGAAGTCTGTTCAGCAAAACTTTGATCTGTCACATTTTCAATTGCCATTATATTTCCTCCCTTAGATAACATTAACCACTTAGATAGAGTATATCATCGTTTAGTATTTACTTCCTAATACTTTGCTTATTCATACAAAAAGGAGCCACATTAATAGCCGAGAGCTACCACAAAGGTCAATAAAAACTGGCTCTTGTCTTAAATCCTGCTTCTTTTAAACCTCGCAGTTGATATAAATCCCTAATATCTTTAATTCATAATAAAGTGCTTAACACCGCTACGGAAATACACTTCGCTTTCCGCGGGGAGCTGGTGAGCCTCCTTCGTGCTGACGCACTACGTAGTCTCACCGATGCTCTTCTTCCCGCAGGACCAGGAAAGCTTCGTCAGCGTTACATCGCACACAGAAAAAGTGGTTTTCTTTTTCAAGGAGTCTCCGTGTATTTC
>NZ_WOFB01000022.1 GCF_009733865.1 Oceanobacillus salinisoli
CCTCTGAACGAATCAGGAGTTTACTGGCTGCCCGACCCCACTTATCATTTTTGAAGTATCTCGAATTCTTCTCGCAAGGGTCTTACAGCCAGTTCATCACGTGAAAATAATTATTTTTAAATTCAACTGTAACACATACCCTGTATTTTCTTTAATTGCGTTACGTACTTTCACCCATTCTTCTTCTGGTGGTTCTACGGTCGCTTTCACTGATACTTCTGCACGATCTATATGAAGGGATGGGTTTCCTTTTGTTTCCCATGTATCCGGAATTGCTTCCTTTGTAATTCACCTCACAACCATCCCCCCAACCAACACCTCCCTAACCGCCTCCACAATATCCACAACCTGTGGCACCGCTGCTTTCTCAAGTTCCTCATTAAATGGAATAGGTACAGCTGCCCCGCCCAGTCGTTTAATCGGTGCAGCCAAGTGATGAAATGCTTCACTTTCCGCTACCATGCTAGCTATTTCTCCACCAATCCCCCCACGTTTTACTGCTTCATGGACCACGATTAGGTGACGAGTTCTTATGACGGATTCTATAATCGTTTTCTCGTCTAATGGTATAAGCGTTCTTGGATCCACCACTTCTACATGGATACCTTCCTTTTCTAATTGGTCGGCAGCTTCTAATGCTTTATGAACCATCATAGCCGTTGCAACAATCGTTACATCCGTTCCTTTCCGTTTGATATCCGCTTTACCAAATGGAATGCTATATGGTTCTTCCGGCACTTCTCCTTTCTGTTTGTACAACAGTTTGTGCTCGTAAAAAATAACCGGATTGTCATCATCGATTGCGGTCTTTAACAATCCTTTCACATCATATGCGGTAGAAGGCTGTACAACTTTAAGTCCCGGAATATGTGCTACCCATGCTTCCAAACTTTGTGAATGCTGTGCAGCTGCCCCTGTTCCAGATCCACTTGGTGTTCTTAAAACCAATGGAACCTTCCCTTTTCCTCCATACATATATCGTATTTTAGCAGCCTGATTAACAAGTTGATCCATTGCAATGGTGATAAAATCAGAAAATTGCAGTTCAATAATCGGGCGCATGCCAGTTAGAGCAGAACCGACCGCAACCCCAGCAATTGCCGCTTCACTAATCGGTGTATTGCGAATCCGCTTATCTCCAAACTCTTCCACCATTCCCTTTGTGACACCAAAGCCTCCACCGTACACACCAATGTCTTCCCCCATTAAAAATACATCATCATTTTTTCGCATTTCCTGGCTCATTGCTTCTCTTACTGCTTCCAGATAGGTTAATTCTCTCAAGGTGCTCTCCTCCTATGCGTAGACATCGGTTCGTAGTTCATCAACAGGTGGCATAGGACTATTTTTTGCAAATTCAACAGCATCCTCAATCTCCTGATATGCTTCCTGCCTGACTGCTATTGCTTTTTCCTTTGTAAAAATTCCTTCCTCCACTAATACCTTTTCCAACCGGATAATGGGATCCTTTGCACGCCATGCTTCTTCTTCCTTGCGTGTACGGTATGTCATTGCATCACTTTTCGAATGGCCTTTCCATCGATACGTTTTTGCTTCAATCAAAGTGGGCCCTTCCCCACGAAGTGCCCGCTCGGTTGCTTGATATGTTGCATTCACAACCTCTATCATGTCATTCCCATCAATGATGACACCGGGAATTCCGTAAGCTCCAGCCCGGTTCGCGATATGTTCGATATTTACCAATTCAGATACAGGACTGGACATCCCATAATGATTATTCTCACAAAAAAATACAACAGGTAAATCCCAAATGGAGGCCATATTAACAGCCTCATGGAAACTCCCTTCATTTGTGGCACCATCACCGAAAAAGCACACCGTAACATAATCCAATTCCTTCATTTGTGCAGTAAGTGCTGATCCAACTGCTAACGGTATTCCGCCACCAACAATTCCATTCGCCCCTAAGTTTCCACGCTCCAAATCGGCAATATGCATGGAACCACCTTTTCCCTTACAATAGCCAGTTATTTTCCCAAACATTTCAGCCATCATTTTATCCACTCGCGCCCCTTTTGCGATGGAATGGCCATGCCCTCTATGTGTGCTCGTTATTTTATCCTCATCCCTTAACACAGCACATGCTCCCACAGCGGTTGCTTCCTGTCCTACCGTTAAATGGGTTGTGCCATGCATACTACCTTCAGCAAAAAATTGTTCCAACTTCTCATCAAAGAGCCGGATTAGCCACATTTGTTTGTAAAGACTTATGAGCTTTTCATCTGTTATATCTGGAATGAGTTTCATATTTTTACACTCCTTTTGGAAGGTGTTGCTAGTCCTTGATCACGACGTCCGACGATGAAATGGAAATTGCTGAGGTTCACAAGGAATAGGTTATCGTTAACTTTCAATGCACTAAAATTTACAGTTTAATACTCAAGTTAACTATCTAACCGCGTTAATATGCTCTCATCCTCCACCCAGAAAAATCAAAAACAACATACAGCCCCATCCTACTCGCTAACCCCAGCCCAACTGTTTAACATCAGCATGGGACTGGGGAAATAAACTCACCTTACTCCGAATAATACTGCAAAAACCGATTATAAATCGAGCGGGCAACCATTTTGTCATTGGTGCCATGTATGATGGCACGCCCATCTTTGAAGAAAACGACACGATAATCTTCAAACCCGCATGAAAGTAAGAAAGGATTGAGGATTGGTTTGGTAACCATTCCTTTTAACCTTTCCATAAAGACGTTAAGCACAAACGTTTGTGTTGTTGCAGGTCTAATTTGTACTGCGTCTCTTCCACATAATACCTCGGACTTCGTTTGGTTCTTATATTGTAAATACGGAAAGGTTTGCTCGTTGCCACATGTTGGGCAATGTTCATTTTTCAAACGCGTCACATCGATTTCAGCCTTTTCATCTTTCCATACATCCGTTGACTTGAGTAACGGTTTTACAGGTTCTCCTGATAGAATCTTTAAAACTTGTGTCACTTGTGTTGCCGCAACGATTTGAACGATTGGACTAATAACGCCAACCGTTTCACAGGTCATGTTATCGACTGGCAAATGGTTTAATAAACAATGCAGGCAAGGTGTTTTTTCCGGAATGACCGCAAATGTGGTACCATAGCTTGCGACACAGGACCCCATAATAAAGGGAATACCATGTTTTACGGCAGCATCATTTGCGATTAACCTTGTTTCAAAATTATCTGTGGCATCAACTATGACATCATGCCCCTTTATCATTTCCTGGATATTGAGACCATGGACATCACTAACAAGACTATGAATCGTTATTTCACTATTAATCTGTTGTAGCCTGTTTTTTGCCGCAACTGCTTTAGGCAGCTTGTTCCTGGCATCTTCTTCACTATAAAGCTGCTGTCTCTGTAAATTACTCCATTCCACATAATCCCGGTCAACAATGGTGAGTTCGCCAACACCAGCCCTTGTGAGCATTTCCGCACTACTTGACCCAAGGGCGCCTGCTCCAATCATAATCACACTGCTATTCTGTATTTTACTTTGTGATTTTTCCCCTAAAAATAATTCCTGTCGTGCATACCGATTTTTCAAGATCCTACCATCCCTGTTGTTGGACTGCTCGCCACCGCATAGTCTTTTTCTTCAATACGCCCTGCAAGATAGCCTAATCTGCCAGCTTCTATCGCGTATTTGACAGCCTTTGCCATTTTAACAGGATCCTTAGCACCGGAAACCGCCGTATTAAGAAGAATCCCATCTGCTCCAAGTTCCATCGCATATGTAACATCTTTTGGAGAACCAATTCCTGCGTCAACAATCACTGGAACCTCGGACTGTTCGATAATGAATTGTAAGTTTAATGGATTAATAATTCCCTTTCCTGATCCAATTGGACTTGCTCCTGGCATAATGGCATGAACACCCAGGTTTTCCAAGCGTTTAGCCAATACCACATCATCTGACGTATATGGCAGAACAACAAACCCCGCTTCAAGAAGCATTTCGGACGCTTTTAATGTTTCCACCGGATCTGGCAAAAGTGTTCTCTCATCACCTATCACCTCTACCTTAATCATGTCACATAATCCGGATGCTTTGGCCAGTTTGGCGATTCGGGCAGCCTCTTCTGCTGTTTTTGCCCCAGCCGTATTGGGAAGAAAGGTATATTTACTTAAGTCCAATTGTTCCAGAAAATTCGGTTGGCTTTCTTCAAAGATATTCATTCTCCTTACAGCAAACGTTAAAATTTCCGTTTCTGATACGGCCACAGCCTCTTTTTGAATTTCAAATGATGGGTACTTTCCTGTTCCTAATAAAAGACGTGATTGGAAAGTACGATCAGCAATTTTTAACATCCTCATCCTCCTCCTACAAAATGAATAATTTCCACTGCGTCCCCATGAGATAGCTTTTGATGTACATAGTCCTCTTTCATCACGATTTCCTTATTAATTTCCACAACTGCAATGCGTGATTGTAAATGATAATGGGCCAAGAGCTTTTCCACGGAATTTACTTCTTCCGGGATTTCCACCTGTTTCCCGTTTAGCTGAACATTCAAGCCTTTCACCTCCTAAACCCTCATGTACTGACGGCGATCGACACGAAACGCCTCCACCCATTCTGACTTTATTTCTTTATCCAGAATAAAATCACAGATCATTTGTCCGGTTTCTGGAGCAAGTAATATTCCGTTACGGTAATGACCACTAGCGATGAGAACTCGCTCCTCTTCTGGATGCCTTCCAATAAATGGATGCCCATCAAATGTTCCAGGTCTCAGTCCAACCTTAAAACCAGCTATTTTAAATGCTGATGCAGCCGGAAGCATGGTATTTGCTTTTTCAATTAAAAAGTTCACCCCTTGGAGGCTTACCGTGTCACTCCAGTCATCTTCCACCATCGTGGCACCTATAATCAGCTTTCCATTATTTCTTGGAACGATATAACAGCTATCATGAAATAGCGTATGTGTTAAAACCGGTTTTTCATAGTGAACAATGATGCTTTCCCCTTTGACAGGTGTGAGTTCTTCAGTAATACCAAGATTCTTAAAAAGAGCCTTACTAAAAACACCCGTAGCAACCACCACATGCCTTGCTTCTATATCACCATTGGCAGTTTGAACAATATAGTTGCCATCTTGCTTTTCGATGCCATAGACATGACTGTATTCGAAAAATTGTGTACCTAAAGTCTGAGCACTTTTGGCAAAACTCTCACACGTACGAGTAGGAATGACATTGACATCATCCTTGATATATGCTGCACCTAATACATCGGGAGAAAGACCTGGCTCCATTTTCCTTATCTCACTCTCGTTTAACCATTCTACTGTTGGCCGAACGAGAAGATGATTCAGAGCGTGAATGTCTTCTTCTGAGAATGCAAGCTTTAAAATTCCGCCCTCCCTGTATCCGATATCCACACCACTTAACGCGTATAACTCATCTTTTAACTCGAAATATTTCTTTTGGCTTTCTCTTGCGAATGGGAAAAAGGCGGAGGAATTCTCATTGCATTCTGAGTGGGCTCCAAGCATCCCAGCAGCCGCACTCGTCGTTTTCGCTCCAATACTGCCACTGTCCAATACCGCAACTTCCACTTTTTCCTTTGCTAAGTAGTAGGCAATGGAACAGCCAATAATCCCACCCCCAATGACCACTACTTCATACTTTCGTTTCATCATGAATCTCCTCACAGAATTTTTTTGTCACTAATTGTGGTTCCTCTGCTTGAAAAATACTGGACATGACAGCCACTCCATCTGCTTTTACCCGCTTCATAATTGGCATTTTGTCTATCGTCATTCCGCCAATCGCATAAACAGGAATAGCAAGTTCCCTTTTCATCTGCAAAATCGGTTCCACTCCATTGGGTGCTAACCCCTTTTTGCTATCTGTTTCAAAGCAATGGCCGAATAATACATAATCTGCTCCGTCTTTTTCTGCTGCTTTTGCCTTTTCGAACGAATGAACACTGCAGCCAGCCCTGATTTGTGGATAACGTTGTTTCAGCCTTTTCACCGGTAAACCATGTTCTGGTAAGTGAAGATTTGGAATGCCCATAAGCAGTGCAATATCTAATCGATCATTTATCATGATTTTCTCGTTCCTTACACCACCAGCTTGTAAATAATCCAGTAAAGTGATAATTTCTCGAGCGGATTTCGTCTTTTCACGAATTTGCACAAAATCGATCCAATCCTTTATGGCAATAATCGTTTCAGCAAGCTCCTTTACCGGGTGGCTGTCATCGGTTACTGCGATCAGTTTCATGTGATCCCTCCTCCCCCTCAAGGTACTGAATATTGGGAATTCTACATTTACAGAATGAAAAGGAAGTAAAATATTGCCTAGAAACAAACTTTTTTCCGAACAGGAAGTGAATCTTCTGTCGGAGTGGGAATTGGATTGCTGCAATAAAAAACCACTCTCCATACTGGAAAGTGGTTTCATATTTATGAAAAAGTACATAAAATACATAGTCGCGCTTACCACTTCCCTACGCAGGTACAAGCCTGTTCAGGTCAGAAGGGTTTCAAAGTAAACTACTTTTCTCTCAGCCCTTATCAAGGGTTCCCCTAGTGTAAAACAAATCATTATTTAATTTTCATCTTTAATTTAACATAAAAAGGAATATTTGGAAAGAGTTATTTTTTATAATAATTCTTAAATATTAAAAAGTGACATGGATGAAAGGGGAAGTAAGTGTTGTTGATATATAAATGTGCGAACATCTATGTGGCCACATTCTAACATAATAATTAGTAGTACTATATTCAATACTTAAGTTTTAAAATAGTAGCGATGATATAAACCACTTGAAAATACTACCAATCGGCAGTGTCGTCCGTCTAAAAAACGGCGACGTCAAACTCATGATTTTGAATAGAGCTCCTTTATATAATCAAAATGGTGAAATTGGCTACTTTGATTATTCTGCCTGCATCTATCCCAAGTGGAAAAATAGAGGAACAGGTTTATTTCTCTAATCATGAAAATATTGAAAAAATCTATTTTGAAGAATACATAGATGAACAAGAAGAATTATTCCAGGAGCAATATGAAGAAAGACTAAAAGGGATTAAGTATAAGAAATTTAAAATCAATAACTAATCTCACGGGACTATTTTGTTTTCTACGTTATTTCAAAAAAGCTGTCACGCACCATCCACCATGACAGCTTTTCCCTCTTATTTATTTAAAATCTGATTTCCAACTTTACTGAGAGCCGCTTCATCCGCAATAATCGTTACATAATCATGCTGCTGCAATACAGAAGCTGGGAAGTCTTCACTTACTTCGCCCTCCAGCAATCGTGCAACTGCATCCGCCTTTTTCTCGCCATACACAAGCAGCACAATTTCTTTACTTTCCATAATCGTTTCAATTCCCATCGTGATCGCCTTCGCTGGCACATCCTCCATCGAATCAAAGAAGCGTGAGTTGGCGTTGCGTGTGGATTCATCCAATTCCACCACATGAGTTCTGCTTGTAAACGGGGTTCCCGGCTCATTGAAACCGATATGTCCGTTGAGGCCCAATCCTAAAACTTGTACATCCACATAGCAAGCATCTCGAATAACCCGTTCGTAATCCTTACACTCCTGATCTAAATTTTCTGCAGTGCCATTAGGTAGATGGGTATTTCTCTCAAGTACATCCACATGACGAAACAGCTTATCGTTCATATAAAAATAATAGCTATTCGGATCATTCTTCTCCAATCCAACGTATTCATCCAGGTTAAATGTCAAAACATCTTTAAATGACACTTCACCCTTGTTATACTTTTCAATCAAACATTTGTACATGCCTTCTGGAGTCGACCCTGTTGCCAGCCCCAATACAGGATTATCCAGCGTTTGAATTTTATCGATAAGATATGTGCAAACTTTTTCACTCATTGCAGCATAATCTTTTACTTTAATAATATTCATTACAATTACTCTCCTTTAAACGCAATCTCACCACGGCAGATGGTGTATTGGATATTAAAATCGTTATCTACAAGCAATATATCTGCGTCTTTCCCTTCTGCAATACTTCCCTTTCGATCATATACACCGATTTGTTTTGCTGGGTTAACAGAAGCCATCTTTATAACATCCTGCAATGTAACACCATCGAGATTTATCATCATTCGAGCTCCGTCAATCATTTTCAAAATGCTGCCAGCCAATGTTCCATCTTCCAAAACGGCACGGTCCTCGGTTACTTTAACGGGTTGTCCGCCGAGCTCATAATCTCCTGCCGGCAACCCCTTTGCCCGCATCGCATCGGTAATAAGAATGAGCCGGTCACTTCCTATATTGTTGTAAATAAGCTGCAGCATTTCCGGAACAACATGAATTCCATCGGCAATAAGCTCTGCACTTAGATTTTTCAATTGAAACGCCGCACCAACAGCACCAATATCCCGATGATGAATTCCGTTCATCGCATTGCATAAATGTGTCAGCTGGGCTACTCCTTGCTCTACAGCTTTTTTAATTCCTGCAAATCCTGCATCCGTATGGCCTGCAGAAACATTGATGCCATTTTCGGATAACGCTCCAATAAATGAGCCGTCTTTATCATGTTCAGGAGCCATCGTAATCGTGCGAATGTGGCTACCTGAAATTTCCTGCCATTTATTAAACTGATCCAGGTCAGGCTTTTTAATGTATGCTAAAGGCTGGGCACCTGCTTTTGACTTTTCAACAAATGGTCCTTCCAAATGAACCCCGATCATTTCTGCTTTGCCTCGTTTATTTTTATAGTTTGCGACATTTATTAGTGCTTTATCAATATTTTCGTGAGACTGGGTAATCGTTGTTGCCAGGAAACTGGTTGTGCCCTCTTCCGGAAGTAAGGAGGCCACCGCATTAAGCGCTTCTTCTGTTGCATCCATCGTATCCGCTCCGTTTGCACCATGTATATGTCCGTCAATAAAGCCTGGGATTGCCTTCAGATTTGCAGCATCCATGATTTGAACCGACTCTGGCAACTGGGTAGGCAGGTCTTTTCCAGGAAGAATGGATTTAATCTTACCAGCTTCCAACCATAGACCACCATTCACTTCTTCACCGTTCTCTAAGAAAATAATTGCATTTTTTATAAAAATAGAAGCTTCCACCAACAATCATTCCTTTCATCTTACTATCAAAGTACCATAAATATATATAGTTGTCTATACATTTGTATATGTGTACAAGTTGATTTTAATTTGTTAAAATATTGTAAAATACGCTGACAAGAAAGGGAATTTTCATGATTGATAAAAACTCACCAATCCCCATCTATTACCAATTAGAAGAAGAAATTAAGCGTATGATTCAGGATGAACTTTCTCCTGGGGACTTGCTTCCATCTGAACGGGAATACGCTGAAAAATACGATATAAGCCGAATGACCGTCCGACAGGCGATTACAAACATAGCAAAGGAAGGATTAATCTACCGACAAAAAGGGAGAGGAACCTTTGTTGCCGAGAAAAAGTTCGAACAGGATCTTTCCGGCTTATCCAGTTTCAGTGAAGATATGAGAAATCGCGGGATGGTTCCTTCTAATAAGTTATTAAGCTTCAAAGTCATTTCCAATGATCCGCATGTTGCATCCATCCTTAAGACAGAACCGAATGCCGAAATTTATGAGGTCATTCGAGTCCGTCTCGCAAATGAGGAACCTGTGGCACTGGAAACCATTTACACCCCAAAGAAATTAGTTGGTGAATTGCAGGAACCGGACCTTTCCATTTCCTTTTATAAATATATTGAACAAAAACTACAATTAAAAATCACCTATGGCCAGCAAACCATTGAAGCTTCATTGGCAAATCAGGAAGAAACCAAGCACCTGCATATCAAAAAAGGTGACCCAGTACTTGTCATGCAACGAATAAGCTACTTAGAAAACGACCAGGAAACACCAATAGAATACGTCAAATCCACCTACCGCTCTGATAAATACAAATTCAAAATGCAACTCAAACGCGATTAGGTGCCTGTCACTTCCCGAAATTTGTCGAATGTGTGTGTAGCTTATCTTAGGATGGAGGCGGCCATGCGCGTGTAGGTGTGGCGTTTTCCACGTATAGTAATGGAGTAATCCATAATACGTTCAGGAACGGCAATGCCATTCATTCCAGCATCTCCAATGTGATGGATGTCTGCTCCTGCCATTTTGTTATATAAGGCGATTTGCTGAATCGTTTCTTTTTCCGCCCCTTCCTGGCTTGTTCCAATCGTGGTCAGAGCCAGTGCCCCTCCTTCATGAATCGCATCGATCAGTCTAGATGTCTTTTCCTGTGTTACACCGGGAACCGTCCCAACTCCTGGTACAAGAACAATATCCGCACCTGCAGCTACAAACTCTTTAACTGTTTCTTCTACGGCTAATCCCTCTTTCACACCGGCACCGTGCATTTTTCCAGCAATAATCATCAAGCCAGCCTCTTTCGCCACCTTAATGCTTTTTAAAATTGCTTCATTCGTAACTCCTGTTTTCGGATTGCCTGTTAGACATACATAGTCAGCACCTAATTCTTTAGCCTTTTTCAATGAGTCTTCTGTCGCTCTTCTTCCCTCTGGCAGTTCATCCAATACCTCTAACGAATCCGCCTCCTCATCCACCGGTTCCAAATTAACGCCAACCGGCCTTCCAACTAATCGCTTCATTTCCCTGATTATTTCAGTTGTTTCCGCATTGTCTAAGCCTTCTATTCTTGGTTCATTCACATCAAACAAATTCAGTAAAATCAAATCCGCCCCAAATGCTGCCACATACTCTGCATTGGTCAACCCCGGATACAACGGAGTGGCCTGAACAATTACCTCAGAAATCATCGTTCTCCCTTCCGATGCCTGAATCGCCTGCAGCAAATCACTTTTATCCATTTTCGCAAAATCAGATGCTGTACAATTTAATAAACGTTTCATTTCACATTCCTCCAATATGGTGCCTTTCACTTCCCAAGTTTGTCTTATTTCAAAAAGGCCAGTATCTTTATGATACCGGCCCTTTCGCTTATTTATTCTTGCGCAATTTATGCACTTCTTCTGCCACTGCTTGAACTTGTGTTCCGACAATGACTTGAATACTGTTTTTTCCAACGACATTGACTCCAGGAACCCCGGTAGCTTTGATTCGCTTCTGGTCCACAGTGTCCATGTCTTTTACCTCTAAACGCAAGCGAGTGGCACAGTTATCAACCGATGTAACATTTTCGTCTCCGCCAAGTGCATCATAGATTGTCTCAGCCATGACTGCATATTTATCTTTGCCAGCAGTATCCGCTTCCGGTTCTGCATCCACCACTTCATCTCCTTCATCCTCTTCACGACCAGGCGTTTTGAAGTCAAATTTAACAATTAAGAACCGGAACAGGAAGTAATACACCAATCCAAATGCAAGACCTTGAACGAGCAGCATGTATGGATTATTCGCTAATGGAAGTCGTGAACTTAAGAAAAAGTCAACTAATCCAGCACTGAAACTAAATCCTGCTGTCCATTCAAAGGAAGCTGCTATAAATAAGGATAAACCAGTTAATGCTGCGTGAATCACATAAAGTACTGGTGCTAAGAACATGAATGAAAATTCAAGTGGTTCCGTAACACCCGTAAAGAAGGAAGCAAAAGCCGCTGCCATTAATAGGGAAGCAGCCTGCTTTTTCCGCTTCGTTTTTGCTGTATGATACATCGCCAGGGCAGCTGCCGGCAGACCAAACATCATAATCGGGAAGAACCCTGCCTGGTACATACCAGTAATCCCTTTAACACCTTCACCAGACCAGAAGTTACCGATATCATTAATCCCGGCAACATCAAACCAGAATACGTTATTCAAGGCATGGTGAAGACCTGTTGGGATTAAAATACGGTTAAAGAATCCGTATAATCCTGCACCAACTGCACCTAATCCACTGATTGCCTCACCAAATGTAACCAAACCAGTGTACACAACCGGCCATACATATAGCATAATGATAGAAACAATCAGCATAACAGCAGCCGTAAGAATCGGCACTAACCGTTTTCCACTAAAGAATGCCAGTGCATCCGGCAATTTCACGTTACTATAGCGGTTATATAAAGCCGCTGCAATTAAACCAGAGATAATACCAATAAATACGTTTTCAATCGCACCAAATGCCATGTTTACATTTTCCGCTTCTATTTGCAGCAAGTTAGCAACATTGTTCGTTGATAAAACGGTCGTAATAACAAGATAGCCGACTAAACCACTAAGTGCCGCTGGCCCATCTTTGGCCCGTGTCATCCCAATAGCGACACCGACTGCAAATAATATCGGAATAAAGTCTAAAATTGCACTACCCGCACTAATCAAAAATACTGCAACGACATTGCCAGATCCCCATCCTTCCGGATCAATCCAGTAACCAATACCCATTAACACCGCAGCTGCAGGCAATACGGCAACTGGAAGCATTAATGACTTACCTAGGTTTTGCAGATATTTCATCATAAGTAATAAAACCTCCCTTGAAAATTAAAATTTTGTTGAAAAGGCTAGTCCATTTTACTATATCTGTTACCAAATAAGTGTTCAGTACTATTCTTTATGAAAGTAAGCCTTTACAATCCGTAAAAATTATACCACTTTTAAATATAGTTGTCTATACCACTATACTTTATGATGAACTTTAGAAAAACTCGTATTCTCCAGGCATGAACGAATTTGTTCGCTACTTCTCAGCTATATTTTTATGCTTTGCTTATGCACTAGAAGGAAATCCGATCCCGATATTTTTCCATTACCGCTTTATTATGCTCATCTGCACCATCAACATTTCCACTTAATAGGACTGGTGGCTCGTACCCATTTTTCGCCATTTGTGAAATGGTATCGGCCACCATCGCATTAATAATCGATGCACCCACTACGGTCGAACCAGGTGCAAAATTTACCGCCACATTCTCATCAGACAACAGTGCATCTCCCACTGGTATATGATTATCAATCGGTAAATCGACCACCTCATGCAAAAACTTCCCGCTTTTGTGCCTGGACGTTTGTCCTTCAGCATAAACAAAGGATGAGATACCTATTACAAAAGCCCCTTTTTCCTTTGCAATCAGCGCTGCATCAATCGGTACAGGATTTCTGCCTGACGTCGAAATTACCACCATCACATCATTTTCCCGTATATCCTGTTCCTCCATAAAGCTTCCTGCATAATCAGGGGTTCGTTCCAATTCCGACGACCGAAGCGCACCTTCATGCAGCATTAATGGCTCATGCAGGATTGGATGAATCGGAACCAATCCACCTGCACGGTAATAAACTTCCTCGGAAAGCATATGAGAATGCCCACATCCAAATAAATGCACCACTCCATCTTTTTGGATGGATTCAGCAATTTTATCTGCAGCTTCTGACATTTTCTCAGCCTCTTTAGCTACCACAGTATCTAGTATGCCCTTGATTTGCCCAAAGTATTGATAAATCATCACATTTCCTCCTTTTGAAGCATGGGGACCGTTTCTCCTGCTTCCTTTTTGTATAAATTAATTAAACAAGTAACATTCAGTTTTAATAGCGTGGAAATTGGTTTAAGCGTACGATTATGCATTCAATTCGTGCGAGAACTTTCGCAATTCGAGCTACAACCTATCCTGTTCGTCCGAGAACATCCCCAATTCGAGCTACAACCTATCCTGTTCGTCCGAGAACATCCCCAATTCGAGCTACAACCTATCCTGTTCGCGCGAGAATTCCCCCAATTCTCGCAAAACAACTCAACCTGTTTCTGTAACAACCCAGCCAATTACCGGAAAACAACCTAATCCGCCCCAACTACCTCTACATCCCACCCTTCAAATAAGAACCATTTCCTACCCAAAATAAGAATACCTTCTTATTCCCCACTCCACTTTTATACTTTAATATAAACAGTAAGAAAAAGAAATATGAAGCGAATCGCAAAAAATGCATCTCAAAACACTTCTGTTTAAACAGCTCTAATATGAAAATGGGGTAATCAAATGGAATTTTTAAGCAATAGCGCATTAATCGATGCATACAACAAAGCTGTTGAAATAGAATTAGCAGAGGACTTTGTAAAACTGATAACAAATGAATTGGACAGAAGGAACATTCAGCCAGACCAATCTAAACAGGCACCGGCTAAATAACGTATGGTGCCTGTCACTTCCCGAAATTTGTCGAATGTTTTTTGACCTCTATCCCTTGCTTGCCAGGGGATTTCTCCTCCCTACTTACTAAAAAACCGAACGGTGCCTGGCACCGTTCGGTTTAATATTTATCACGTGATTGTTCACCTTACAATCAGCAGGGGATAAATCCCCCCCCACTAATTGAAGGTTCACTTTATGTCTACAAACTTAAATCTTAAATTTCCTCAACATCTCGTGTAATTCTTCCGACATTTTTGCCATCTCGTTGGCAGAAGCTGCTATTTCCTCTGATGAAGCTAATTGCTCTTCTACCGCGGAGGAAACTTCCTGGGTTTGCGATGCCGTTTCTGTTGAAATGCTATTGATTTGCTCGATATTAGAAGTAATCTGATCAATCGCTGCACTCATTTGCTGTGTTGCAGATGATACTTCTTGAATTTGATCGGTCACTTGACGAACAGAAGTCTGTATGTCATCAAAAGTATGCTCCACCGACTTGATTGCTTCAATTCCCTGTGACGATTTTTGAACGGTATGATCTACAGATAACACGGTTTGCTCGGTTTCTCCTAAAATTGCCTGAACTAATTCTTTAATCTGATTCGAGGACTCCTTGGACTGCTCCGCTAAAAGCCTTACTTCATCAGCGACGACCGCAAAACCACGTCCATGTACACCGGCTCTTGCTGCTTCAATAGCAGCATTTAATGCAAGCAAATTGGTTTGTTCAGCAATTCCTGTAATCACTTCAACAATTTTTCCGATTTCCTTTGATCTTTCTCCTAAGCTTTTAACTTTCACAGCCACATCCTGGAAGTTTTCATTAATTGACTCAATCTCTGAAACCGATGAATAGACCGATTCTGCACCAGAGTTTGCCTTTTCTGTCGTTTGGGAAGCAAAATCCGCAACCTTTTGTGTATTAGTAGAAACTTGCCATACCCCACTGGAAACTTCCTTCACCATTTCAGAGCTGGATGCAGCATTTTGTGCTTGTTCCTCCGCTCCTGCAGCAACCTGCTGGATAGCCTCTGCTACTTGCTGACTTACTTCAGAGGACTGTTCGGACGTTGCCGTAAATTCTTCAGCAGAAGCAGCAACCTTTTCTGATGTCAATCGTAACTGTTCCACCATGGCACGAAGACTGGAAAGCATTTGATTGAATGAACCTGCCATTTCCCCGATTTCATCGTTATTTTTAATGTCTATTTTTTCAATAGTTAAATTACCACTGGCAATTTGCTTTGCAGTGTTGGATACCAGCTTAATCGGTTTAACAATCGACCGAATGAAAAATAGTACAAGAACAATAGCTATAACTAAACTAATCAAACCAACTGTAAAAATACCAGATTCCAATCCGTCTATTTTACTCATATATTGTTGCACCGGCATATAGGAAACTACATATAATCCGTACTTCTCATTCTTTTCAAATGAGGCAATATTTTCTACTCCATCAAGAGAAAAGCGTGCCTGCCCTGATCCCGTTACATTTAATGTTTGATAAAAGCTCTGTAATCCATTTTCTTCACTAAAATTCAAATCAAGAACATACTCGGCTTGGTCTGAGGCAATCACAAGACCCGATCCATCCAAAATCATCGTATTGACATTTTGCTCCGAGCTTCCCTGAGCTAAGTCTTCGGTTAATTTATTGATGTCTACAGAAATAACGAGTACCGACATTATCTCCTCTGTTTGCTCATCCATAATCGAATTCGAAACTGCAACAACAGGTCGGCCCGTTGCTGGTGAATACAAATAACCACTAGCAGATACTCCTGGATTGTCCAGTTGCTCATAATAATAGGCCTCAGATTCCGTATCAAAGACGTGTCCAACCGATCCTCCACCAATAGCATCTATAAATACTTTATCATCATACGAATAAAAGATATTTTCATAGAGTCCATCTGAATTGGCTAATCTGTCCTCGATGTTATTGGTAATTGCATTTCGCTTCATCTCATCGATATCTTCTTCCTCAAAAACCTCTTCAAAAAAATCAATCGTCGCAATTTCCTTAACCATGGCATCCGATATTTTGAATTGCTGATCAAAAACCATATCTATTTGATTTTTCTTTTCCATTGCCAATCTTGACAGCGAACTGCTAGCTTCACTCTCTAAAGCATCCGTTGAAGATTTGGTTGTATAAAAAAAGATAATAATCATAGGAACCAGCAAACAAATTAAAAATATGCTGGACATTTTGACAAATAAATTACTACTATATCGTTTGTTTTTCATTATGATGCTCCCTCGCATTCCCTTTATACGGATAAACTCCCCGGCAGGTAAAGACATTCCATGGATGTGATTTCCAACATATGAAGCCTAAGAACCTGTCTTTGATATATTCCTGAAAACTTTATACCTCTACGCCCCGTAAAGGTGCAGGTTTCCCCAGTAAATATCCTTGTCCAAATTGAACTCCAAGCGTATGAATAATGGAAAGTTCCTTTTGATTCTCGATTCCCTCCTGAATAAGATAGACATTGGTACTTTCACAAAAAGTTACAATCGATTTAATCATTTCCTGTTTAGATTCTGATGCTGCTAACCCATCGGCAAAATACCTGTCCATTTTTATAAAATCCGGAGTGAATTCTATAAGTGCCCGTAGCGAAGCAGTTCCTTTGCCAAAATCATCAATGGCAATAAAATATCCCAGCTTTTTCAATTCTGCTATTCTATCTTGCAGTAAAGATGTGTTACAAACTACTTCTGATTCATTTATTTCTAAGATAATTTGATAACTCTTGATGTGAGTTTCTAATAGAAGTTTGTGCATAAATTTCAGGAATGCTGGTTGAGTCAGTGTGGAAGGATAAACATTGATAAACAATTTATCCCTCTCTGTCATCCCACTTATACGGGAATACGAATAAATTGCCTTTTGGATATTTTTGATTTCGAGTTCATACAGGCAGTTTTCTGCAATAGCTGTTTGAAATGCCATTTCGGGATTTTGAAACAATTTCGACCGAAATAATACCTCATATCCGATTCTTTTCCTTTTTTTTAAATGATATAATGGCTGAAAATGATGAAAGAATTGCTCATCATCGATTAGACTTTTTAGGTTATTTGTAGACATAATATAAACTCCTTTTTAGAAAATCAATCAAAAATACCACCCCAAAAAGGTGGTATTAATCAAAACCATCTTCTTCGGTGACCCGGCTACCATAGCTTCATCGCTTTAGGCCCGTAGTTTTGCGTCCTTACCTTTCAGCAAGTTTGCCCTTATCGGAATATGTCTTCCTAATTTCATTTTATTTCTCACGTGATGAACTGGCTGCAAGTCCTTAGCGAGAAGAATTCGAGATACTTTAAGAATGATAAATGGAGACAGGCAGCCAGTAAACTACTGATTCGTTCAGAAATGGGTCTCTCCTTGTGGTACTAACAATCAATGCAGTTGATAAAACCATTGAATGAAAACTCACTTTATTGTCTTTAATCCAATAATCACTTCTCCTTATTTCTGTGCATTTCCAACTTCCTTCATACAAAAAAAGTTAAACAAATACTTCCTCACCTAAAATCTCCGGAAGCTGTAAAAGCTCGAATATTTCGAACACCTCTTCCTTTACATTGGAAATGGTCACTTTTGAGTTATTTTCTTTTAATGAGTTCACAAGAGTAATTAATAATCCCATACCAGACGAGTCCACAAAAGGGACTTTTTCAAAACTGACATTTACTTCTTTCGAGTTCAAAAGATTTGGAAGTAATTCCTCTTTAATAATTTCTGTTCCTTCGATGTCCAAATCACCATGTAAAGTAACCTGTACACCATTTTCTTCATTTACAATATTATATTTAAGCATTGGAAACTCTCCTATCCTGTTTAGCTCATTCAAAAATAATTTGATCATTATCATTTAATCGTGCGGTTATATGCTTTCTTTCTTCCTGAAGTTTATAAGATATCTTCCCTATTTTTAGTACAGTACCTTCAAAGGCTTTGGCAAGTTGAATTTTTTGATCTTTAGGGACGGCTACAATGGTTTTTGTACCGCTATTTGTCCCTACTTCATGGATCGTAGCACCAAGTCGACCATACACTTCTCCACCTCGAACAATTCCTCTAACATGTAACTTACCACCTGCATGCACTTTTGTATTAATACAACCTTTTCCAATAATATTGATATCTCCACTGCAGTAAAGGCTACTATTGATCGTATCGGATACGGTAATGTAGGAATTGGGTTCAACAGGAATATCACTTGTATCAGACAGCTCTTTCATTTTCTGTGATAAATTGGTTAGCCGCTCCATTGTCGTTACTTGATTAGAAAGAACAATGAATATTTGCTTAATCGACACTCCTACCTGATGCCATTCTTCACCCTCAATATATTCCCTGCCTTTTTCCACTACTTCCTGATATTGTTTGACATAGGGTAAGAAATTATAAAACTTTTTTTCCAATAAAATCCTAATAAGTGGCTGCAATCCTGTCACAGAAAAATCATTTGATTTAAAGGCAGGAGAGGTCGTCAGCTGTTTAATTACTGTAATCATTTTTTCAACCTGCACATGCATAATTCCAAGCAGATGACCTAATTCTACAACTAACATATTATTTTTACCTGCAGATAGCTCTGAACTTATCACATTTCCTTTTACAACGATTGATTTGGAGGTAGTAATCGTAGCCTCACTCGTTGCTTTATGGATAAAAACATCCCCGCCAGCTTCAACAAGCATATTTTCTTCCACTTCACCTATAATTTCAACATCTCCGTTAAACCGAATGTTTCCGGAGGCTAAGTCAACATTCCCTTGATGAACCAGCTTGGGAAGAATCATTGCCTTAACTAACTGGCCCCTTTGCTCGATGGATGGACGTCCAGACTCGGTAGCAACTAACTTTGCATCTACTTCGATAATTCCATTTTTGGCAACAACTTTCAAAGGATGTGTCTGTTTTGCTGGTAATGGCTCATTTGTTACGGTGATCCCCGGTCTTCCAGGGATGGGATCATGCAGTGTAGCAATAATTGTCCCTTTTTCAACAGAAGGAATGACATTTGTTTCCCGGAAATCCACATTACCGGATTCATCCTCAATTAGGCCATTCATTGGATCCGTTTCTACCTTCAAGTCTATCCAGCCATTTTTGCCAGGTTCTGCTTTCTTTCCTGTTGCAATTTCGAATGTTCCGGGTTCTGTCGTATCTATTGCTCTGATGATTTCATTGTGATTGATTCCGTAAATGACCCGAAGATTTTCCAGCATCCGAACGACCTGATCATACTTTAGTGTGTTTGTTACCTCTTTTGTCTCTTCTACACTTAATTCGATATGCTCATCTGGTTCAATATCTCTTACTCTCCGTTCAACCTTGAACCCCGGTTTCACTTCTAGTATGGCACTTAATTTATCCTTTTCTACACGAACATCCCAAACCGTATATTGCGTCTCCAATGGTTTTATGTTTAACATTAAATGATCCCGTTCAGACACAATCGTTGACTTCTCTGTAACCAATTCATTGTTTTTCATTAATTGAATACCTTCACCAATTTTCACGGTTGCATATTTATTCGGAGAGTCTTTCACATGAATTTGACTATCTTTTACCCAAGCTTTCCCTGCTAATTCATCCATTTCCATTTCAACTGTGTCATTTGCTTCGTTCTGTTCAATTTCTGCCATATCAGCAGCTTTAGGGGATTCACTTTCAAGAAATGTATCGATAAATTCATCCATAGAAGGGGTATTTCCGTGTTCAGGTGCTGTTGGCTCAGCACCACTTGGATTCCCGCCTAATGATAACTTAACGATGGCTTGTTTTCTCCCTAACCCAGCAAATCCCTTTTTTGCCTGCTGGATAATCTCAATATCGACATCTCTCTTATTCACTTCCAATAATTCCAAGCCTAAATGAATTGCCTCTTCAATGTTTTTCCCCTGAGAAATTATACTTTGCATTTGCATACACCCCTCTATTAATTTAGTATTGGGGAATTATAACTGGTAATATCTGTTTTACCATTACTAATCTTTAACAATACCATCGTAATATCATCCTTTTGCGGGACACCTTCTGTAAAGTCATCCAATGCCTGGACGACAGACTCCTCAATCTCATTTACCTGAAGAGAATAGTATTGTATAAGTGTGTCTTGTAAACGTTCCATTTTATACATATCTCCATCTTTATTGACCGCTTCGGTAATACCGTCTGTATAGAAGTAGGCAAGACTTTCTTCACCGAGGTGGATGGCATTTTCATTGTATTGAGACTCTGGTAAACCTCCAAGCATTACCCCTTTTACTTTCGGGATTTCCCTTAAGTCTCCGTCATTCTCGATAACAATTGGCAAACTATGACCAGCATTTGCATACGTTAATGTATCTGTTTCCGGGTCCCATTCTGCACAGAGTACAGTAACAAACGAACCGAGTGCACGAAGATCAGCATATAAGGCTTTATTCATTGCCGTTAACGTTTCACCAGGACCCTTCGTACTCTCCGAAGCACTCCGGAAAGCGCCACGTGTTAAAATCATTAACATCGCTGCTGGAATTCCTTTTCCCATCACATCTCCAATAACGATGCGCAGTTTTCCATTTGGAAGCAAATAAAAATCGTAGTAATCTCCTCCAATTAACCTGGCAGGAATGGAAACTCCAGAAACTTCTCCACTTTCAATTTTCGGCTTATCCCCATTTAACAGCTTCATTTGAATGTTTTGGGCAAGTTTGATTTCACGTTGCAACGTTTTGTTTACATCCCCATTACTTTGGCTATTATCATAAGCAAATTCACGTCTGTACATTTACTGCCCCTCCTTTTGCAGTGTCTCCATTATTTGAAATACACCAATCGTTTCCAGGATTTCATGAATAAAGTCCGAAACACCATCCAGTTCGACTTCGAAATGCTTCGTGTTCGCCTCATGAACAAGATTAATAATGGAACCAACACCAGTAGAATCAATAAACTCCAGCTCTGCAAAATTAATGATTACTTTTTTCGTACCTTCTTCAATCGCTTGAATTTCTTTATTAAAAGGTTCCATGGTGGCATAATCAAGGATGCCATTTACGTAAATCGTACATAGATTTCCTTCTACTTTCTTACTTAGTTTGATCATCTCTATTATTTCCCCCTTTGGAAGGTTCGCCCTTCAAATCAAATTTTTCCATATTTTTCAGTAGTTTCTTAGAAATGGTTGAAAGAGATTCGGATTAACTGTGCAAGGATTTCAGCAAATCTGCTAAAGTAATTGTCATCTCTACAGCAGAGTTGGACTGTTCCTTGAATAATTGACGTATATCATGAATTTGATTGCGAACATCCTATGATTTATCATCTTCAATTAAAGGAATAACATAACCTTTCAATCTCTTTCACCATAAAATCTTTTTCAAATGTGCCTAGGACTACTCGATTAGCGTGTACCTCTTTTTAAAATAGATCAAATAACGTCTCCATTTAGTTACCTCCATACAGGGCTTTATATAATTTTTTTGGTGTAGAAAACTGTTCAGAATCTGTTAAACTTCCAAGTCCTGCTCCCGTTTTCTCTGCTAATTCAACGAGAACATTAACCATTTGCAGGGAATCAATACCCAGGTCATCTCTAAATGAAGCATCTTCCTTTATTTCTTCTAACGGGACATGACTAATTTCTGAAATTAACGTACAAAATTGTTCGAACGTCATCTATTATCCTCCCAGCTCTTGACGGAACCAGCTATCTGCAAGCTCACGAATCTCAGCAAGCTTATTATTACAGCAATGTGTTTCATCCGCGTATTCTATCAATCGTTTACCATCAGGCAGTTTGTCATAAAGACTGTACATATCCTGATCCATGACCATGACATCTTTATTCCCATGAAATAATAATATTGGTTTTGTCGTATTTAGCTCTTGTATATCAGGAAGCATTCCAGTTGAGTGCTCCAAAATCCCATGCATTCTTTCCGTAAAATAATCGGGCATCTCGATCTG
The DNA here is from genome assembly GCF_009733865.1 of Oceanobacillus salinisoli. GTDB lineage: Bacteria > Bacillota > Bacilli > Bacillales > Amphibacillaceae > Oceanobacillus > Oceanobacillus salinisoli. The sequence goes on from NZ_WOFB01000022.1 coordinate 22,096, forward strand.
AACGCTAACCGCTGGACTAACAGCGATAGCCCTGTTCACATACGGATGATTACTGGCCATAATGGACCAATTTGCTCCTGAGCTTGTTCCAAATAAATAGATTTCGGTTTCAGGTAATTCCTTTCGTGCAAGGGAAATAACACGGTCAAGAAATGTGCTCCACCTATCAGTTGTTGCCTTTAATCCATTTAATGTGAATGTTTCCCCTTGACCAGGACCATCAAAACTGAATGTTGCATAGCCTAATTCAATGAAATGATTTTCATAGGAGTAAAGCTCTTCTTTACTCGAATCAATTGGGTTTATAATAATCACGCTTCCCTTAGGTTGAGAAGGAATTCGAATTCTTCCTGGACAAGCTGTTCCATCCAAACTAACCGCTTCATAACGACACGGAATATCAAACAGGCGATCCGCATTGCCAAAGGAATCAAGTGATTTCTTATACCAATCTATTTTTTCTTCCAATCTGTCTGGAAATATCCAATGATTAAGGTTGAAATAGACTCCTGATAATTGATAATGCTTTATGGCCTTCTTCTTCTGCCCATTCACTTCATTATTCTGCGCGATTTGAAAATGCTCTTCTCCAAAACTGCTAAAATATGTTGTCCACCCTTTAATGTCTTCCATTTCATGCTTGGCATTATCCACTACTTCACGTTCTATCCCATGTGCAAGCCATCTATCCCAAAATCCAGCAAATAATTTAGCAGTCATTAATGTTTTTGGAATCGTGCTATTTACATTAGGCTCCATGTTTTTCATTCATTTCATTTCCTTTTCCATCTAAAATTAGAATTAGTGTTGACCCCGTCTCCGAAGTTTCCAATACTACCTGTTCCGCCATTTTCATCATGAGCGTAAATCCTTGGCCAAGGGATTCTTTCGTGGAAAATCCAGCCATGAGTGTTGTCTTTGGCAGAATTTTTAAAGGAAATCCTGGACCCTTGTCCTCGATAACGACATAAAACAAATCACCCGCTTGATACACCAGCATTTTTCCATACTCTGCATGCTTTAAAATATTCGTAACGGCTTCGGAAATAATCAAATTGTAACTAAGGATTTTCGAGCCCTTAACACCCTTTTCGGTAAAGGCATCTTTTGCCGCATTTCTCGCCTTGGCAATATCATGCCGCTCTACTACATCCACTTCACATAATAGGTCTCCACTTTTATAATTCATGACATCCGATTTTTTAATTAACAGAAACTGTCCATGTGTGGCTGCATAAATAACGTCCCGGTACACTTCCCATACGGAACTGCATTCATCAATCTGTTCATCATATTTCACGTCTAACTGAACCTCATTGAATGCACGTGCTAACACTTTTTTGGGTGAAAATAAAGGCTGAATAGCTTTCATTTCCTCTTCAATCACAGCATTCGCCTCAATCCAATCCACCGCTGAATTAGCTAACACGAGAAGTTCCTTAACCACTTCATTTTCCAGCTGTTCAAAGGATTCTGCAGTAAAGGCTATGAAGAACAGTGCTTCACGCTCCTGTTCATCATAATCCAGAGCTGCTGCACAGCGAGAAACCATCCACCCGATTAATGCTCTTCTTTTAACCTGATCATAGCTTGTTAAATGGGAAAGCTTAGGTTCGAATAATGCGGATGGTTCTTCCTTTTTCTTAGGTTTCTCCCGAAGTATTTTTGAAAAAAAATCCTTCATTTTTCATAATCACATCCTCCTACAGAATTCCATAAGGAGGCATGATTGTAATCTCGTCTACTACGGAATTTTTAGGCTGGCATAATAGATAAGAAATATGTTCTACGATAGAGTCCTGTGGAATCATGTTGGACTTATCAAGATCAAAGTCCTTATCATCCCAAAATGAATTATCAATCGATCCCGGTAGAACAGAAGTGATTCGAATGCCCTCACGTCTTAATTCTGCTTGAAGTACTTTTGTTAAACCATAGACACCGAATTTGGAAGCTGAATAGCCACCATTGCCGGGTAATGCCGTCGTTCCTGCAATCGAGACAAAGTTTAAGATTTGACCGTCCTGCTGCTCTTTCATCATCCTGCCAAAATACTTGCACGTTAAATAGGTACCACGAAGGTTTACGGCTAACATGTCATCAAAGTCTTCTGTTTTAGACTCTAGAACACTATCAAACGTGCCAACCCCTGCCGTATTAATGAGCACATCCACACGTCCAAATTTTTCCTTCGCCTTTTCTGTAAACTGCTGAACAGAATTTTCATCCCGAACATCCAACGGAATCAGTAGCACATTTTCTGAGTTAAATTCATTAGACAACTTCTTCACGCTTCTTGCGCCAAGCACCAGCTTTACGTCCCATTTATGTAATGCTTCAGCGGTTGCCTTTCCTATTCCACGGCTGGCACCAGTAATGACAATGACTTTATTTTTCAATTGCGATAGATTTAATGTCATATTATTCACCTGGCCCAAAATATTCGAAGTAATTCTTCTCTGTCTCCCATAAGCCAATCTTATGAAGGTTAGACAAATGGGGATCCAGCATTTCATAAATGACTTTGGCAACAACTTCTGATGTTGGATTTAAGCCTTTAAATTCCTCCGTATCCAAGTTCAAATGCTTATGATCCAACTTCTTCAATACGACCGATTCAACGGTTTTATCTAAATCTCCTAAATCTGTGATCATCCCTGTAACTGGATTTGGCTCGCCTTGGACAGTTACGTCAAGGTAGTAGTTATGACCATGGCCATTGGGATTATTGCATTTTCCAAATAACTCGATGTTTTCTTCTGCGGACAGATGTTCACTATGTAAACGATGTGCCGCACTAAAGTGATATTTTCTTGTTAATGTAACCATGTTTTTCTCTCCTTTTTCTGCAAACAAATAAGGATTTTCATGTAAGCGAAGTCGATGCAGTGTACAATTTTCCAATTGAGGTGCGATGGAATTCCAAAGATAAGTAACGATATTTTCGGTCGTCGGAATATGTTCTTGAAAATAAGCATGGTCCCGATTCAGAAATTTCCCGTCCAGTTCCCGCTCAACCAATCCTCCAACCAGTTGTTTAATATCTACCGTGTTTACCACAATTCCGGATTTTTCATTCAATTCACCCTTCACCATGACCTCTAACTTATAGTCATGTCCATGACCACTTGGGTTACTGCACAACCCGAAAACCTGCTCATTCTTTTCCTCACTCCAATCAGGAATTTCATAACTATGCATGGCCGAAAAATCAACTCTTCTTGACAAATAAAGCATGGTCCTTACCTCCTTCCTACCTAGCGTCTATATTTCTTTCAAACTCGCGAATGAGTGATTCCTGTTCTTTAAATATTCCTTTTTTCACCGTTGTGACCGTAGATGATCCCGGCTTTTTCACTCCTCGCGCGCACATACATAAGTGCTGCCCTTCTAATGTAACGATGACACCCTTTGGCTGAAGTACATTCGCTATTGCACCGGCTATCTGGTCTGTCATTCTCTCCTGAACCTGAGGACGCTTGGAAGTTAATTCAACTAATCTCGCAAACTTGCTAAGCCCAACAATGCGATTACCTGGAAGATAACCAATATGCGCCTTCCCAAAAAATGGGACTAAGTGATGCTCACAAAAAGTATAGTAATCAATATCTTTCACAACGATCATGCCGTCATAGCCTTCTGATTGAAATGTTGTCGTAAGAGCCGTCTCCGGATCCACCCCGATACCAGCAAATACTTCTTCCAGCATTTTCGCTACCCGCTTTGGTGTTTCTTTTAACCCTTCCCTTTCCGTATCTTCCCCCATTACATCCAATAATCCTCGAATGTATCCTTCCACAATATCGCGTTGTATTAATTCTGTTGTCATAGTTACTCCTCCGTCACTTACCTTTTTGTTGTATTAAAATAGTCCACCAAAAAGAATGGTGGACTAAAGTTCAATGCTTTTAGCAAGGAATTCTATCAGTATCCTATCCTTTTCGGTAACCCGGCCGTCCTTGCATAGTGCTTTAGACCCGTGGTTTTGCGTCCTTATTTTTCAATAAGTTTGCCATTTTCGTTGGATGATTTTGTTATAATTTAATTATCGTTCCTTTCCTAAAATATAGATATAGCCATGCAGTGCTATTTTGTCTGTAAATCTATGAGAAGGTATTCCTATTTTTGGATATAATACATTAATCTACATTTTTCGACAAAATTCCCATTACAATAGTACTACTTATTCATAACCACATCAAGAATATACTCGAAAAAGAGTTCTTATTACCTATATCGGTTAAACATATTCGTTCTAATAGTGGTAAGTTTAACCATAAAAGGGGGAATAAAATGGTTTGCTTTCTTGACCATTATAAAAGGCCATTCTTTATACAAAGAATGACCGTCCATTATTCCTCCATATTAATTTCATAATTAGGCAAAATAAGCACTTCTACTCTTCTGTTCTTTGCTCGATTCTCTTCACTGGTATTCGGCACGATTGGGTTATACTCACCATAGCCTTTTGCACTAAAGAGGGTCGGATCAAGATTGCCATTTTCCAAAACCAATGTCATAAAATTAACCGCTCTTGTCACACTTAATTCCCAGTTAGATGCGAATCTTCTGTTATTCACAGGAACATCATCGGCATGTCCGCTAATGACAATTTGATGTGGTGGGTCAGAATATAAAAAGTTAGAAATCTCTCTAGCTACCAATCTGCCATCTGATTTCACGGCAGCACTTCCCGAATCAAAAAAAACATCGTTTAATATTGTTACGAGCAGGCCTTCATCCGTTAACGTAGTCCCTAAATCATCTTCTAAATTATTTTCAGCTATATAGGCATTAATGCTTGCCTGCATCGATTCTAATTCTCTTCTTTCTAATAGAGCTTCATCCACGTATTCCTCTTCTTTTTCCTCTTCGTGTTCCTCTTTACTGTCTTCTTCCACATCACTTGGTGGTCGAACCTCACCTGGCCCTTTATTCTGTTCTAAGATTCCTTCCCCATCGGCAGCAAATTCATCGCGGAAAAAACTGGCCAGCTCCTCATATTTTTGGACATTGATGTCACTCATTGCAAATAAAACGATAAATAATGCGACCAATAATGTTAGTAAATCAGAATAAGGAAGAAGCCAGGATTCATCCACATGATGACCTTTTTTCTTTTTTTTACGCATCTTGATCACCCTCATTTAACTTACTGAATTCTTTGGAAGTAAGGAAAGATCCAAGTTTTTCTTTTACCATGACAGAAGAATTTCCATTTGTAATGGATAAAATTCCTTCAACCATCAATTCCTTTTGCTGTACTTCTTTTTTCGACTTTTCACGTAATTTATTCGCAAAAGGATGCCACAAGACATAACCAGTAAATATCCCGAGCAGCGTAGCAACAAACGCCGCTGAAATCGCGTAACCAAGAGCATCGATATCGGACATATCCGCTAAAGCTGCGATTAATCCGACAACCGCACCTAATACCCCTAGTGTAGGTGCATAGGTACCAGCCTGGGTAAATATGGCAGCGCCCTCTTCATGACGCTGTTCCATAAGATCAATTTTTCCTACCAAAACATCCCTTATGTATTCTGGATCATGGCCATCTACTACTAATTGTAAGGCGGATTTCAGAAATGGATCATCCGTCGTATTCAGTTTGCCTTCCAATGACAATATTCCTTCTTTACGTGTCTGATCCGCCAACTCGCCAAACATCTCAATTAATTCCATATTGCTTTTTTGCTTCTCTTCTGTAAATAATATTTTAAATAGGCTAGGCACTTTCCTTAATGTACTGCTGGGAAAGGCAATGATAACTGCCGCTGCAGTACCGATAATGATAATAAGAATGGCAGCTGGATTAATAAGTGCCGTAACACTTACCCCTTTTAATACCATCCCCACCCCAACGGCAATGATTCCTAATAATAAACCTACTAATGATGCAATATCCATGCTTTACCTCCTGCAAATATATAATTAAGCTACGAACGTTTGTACAATAATGTAACTGTTTATTATATCGGTTTATTCATTCGATTTATAAATAGAAATATTTAGTAGGAAATTTAAAATGTCCTGGGATGTGTTGATTGAAATAAATGAGGGCTTCTAGAAAGTGAAAATAGCTTGGGTATACCTACAAATTAAATTAATGTACCGTTTTTAATTAATCGTGTAACTTTCGTAATCGATATCCCTGTTTCTGAGGAAATATCCATCGCATTTGATTTTGGATGTTTCTTTAAAAATCCCCTGATTTCTTTAACCATATACATTTCTTCGTCATAACATTCTGTACACAAGTCATGAAACAGCTGACCCATTTTCCCGCAATTCACGCAAATACCCGATTTCTTCATATTTTTTTCTCCTCCAGACATACGCTATTTTTATTTCTATTATACTCTTCATTGTGGTTTTGTAGTTTTATAATTATGTCTACTATATTATTAAAATCCGGTTTTACAACAAAATCTTTTGCACCCATTTTTAGTGCTGAGATTATATTTGACTTTGTACCCATTGATGAACACATAATCACCTTAGCTTCTTCGTCAAATTCTAAAATTTCTTTTAGTGCTTCTAACCCATTCACCTTAGGCATCGTAATATCTAGGATAACGACATCAGGCGTTATCCTTTTATATTTTTCAATCACGTCTTTTCCATCAGTGGCTTCAACGATATCGGTATATCCACTATTTGCAAGTATATCTTTTAGCCAATTTCTCATAAACCTTGAATCATCTGCTATTAGAATTGTACTCATCATATACACTCTTTTACTTTGTCCTGATTTTTTTGGAGGGAGGTTATTTAGTATGAATTCTTTTATATCTTCTTTCCACACTGACAGCACTTCGATTCATAATTTCGCCTATTTTCTTATAGGTTAAGCCTTCTTTACGTAAATTAATCAATTCCTTGTCTGCTTTCGTTGTCCAGGCTTGATACTTCTTTTTCTTTTTCAAAGATTGATCCATTTCGTTTCGTCTTTCCTGATTTACCCATAACGGTTCTGGAGCAAGAATATGAGGCTCTATGTCAGTAAATTGTACTTTTTCTTTATGATCCTCGGCCCATTCCCAAAAGTCTTCCGGACTGATAAGAAAGAACGTTCTTTCTTCCTTTGTCACACGCTTTTTACATTTTAAACCATGTCTGATAACCCAGCCCTCTACCGTTTTCCGATCAACACCAATAATAGTTGCTAACTCATGCATCGTTAACATTCCAGTTTGTGTTTTGGTATTATATACATTCAGCCGCTTCATTTTTAAATTCACACTTTGATAGGATCTTCCTAAATTTTTAGCGATGGTGGATACTTTTACAAAGCCCGCGCCATCTTTTAAGTATTCAATCTCTTCATTACTCCATGTCATTCCCATTGATTAATCATCCCCTTAAATATTTTGAATCGTTCGCTATCGCTGTAGTTATTAATCCTTACAAAATCATTCATTATATACCTAGGGTGGATGAAAACAACTATTTTCCCATAAAAATAGTCCACCAAAAAGAATGGTGGACTATAGTAGTTTCGGATAGTCAAAAACTACTAATTCCCATCCTTTTTCGGTAACTCGGCGATCATAGTTCAAAACCTTAGACCCGTAGCTTTGCGTCCTTACTTTTCAATAAGTTTGCCATTATCGTAGGATAATATTTTTTTACAATTTAATTGTATGTTGGTTGCATTTTGCGATCATTCTACATGATTCTATTTCACTAAATTAAATTCAACATATAACAGCATAATATGCGAAATTGAAATATGCAATATCTAATCTTGTTTTTATATAAAAATTTTACATTCGATATAGTTTGAATTCGGATTAAAAAAAACTGCATTTGCTTGTCCTTTATCGAATGTATTCATTTACCTTATACTTGGGATATAACATTTTGGCTGCATCAAATTCGACTACCCAATTGTGTAAAAAATGACTTAAACTAGTATCAATTAAGCTAGTTAAGCCATTTAAACTTGTAGAGAACTAGAATTTAGTTGTACAGAGACTAATCATATTGTAACATTACATAATCATATAATTGCCATGCCTAACTACGGTGTTTGGCAATTCATAACCTAATGTTCTCGCGGATTCCTTCGATATTTCAACTAGTACACTGTTATCTCTTACTTGAAACACCTTGCCCTCATATTGGTTATTTTTTCTATCAAACACCACTTTATCTCCAACACTCACGTTGTTTTTTAGGGATAAGTTATTCTTTGCTTTTTTCATGTCTGCAACTATTCCTTTCCGACTAATAATGGTGCAGCAAGGTAACTGTCAGGATGAGACATAATCTGCTGTTTATATGCGATGTCAAGGTTTTGTAAACAATCTGTTCTAAATCCCTCGTCACATACAAAATCATTTAAAATATCACTCTTTATTGTTGAGTAAATTTCTAGCAAATCACTTTCTATGGTTTCCTTGTCAACCATTCCAATCCCTTTTAATATTTCTTCCCTAAAATACTCTACAGTTCCAAATAATACGGTCACTCCGGGACATCCACCTTTCATGTTTAAATTCATGTAAAAGTTCCGTTACTAACCAAAGGTAATAAAAAAGTCCACTAAAAGACAATAGTGGACACAAATCTGCACAATGGTTTCAAACAACCATTTAACCGACTTTTGGCAGTCCGACGATCTTAGTTTCATAACCTTAGACTCGTGACTTTGCGTCCTTATCTTTCAATAAGTTTGCCTTTTACATTTTTATAGTTAAATAGTAATGCTAAAGGAATAATTTTTCAATGTATTTTTTTAAAATCAAACAAATTTCCTATTTGGCAATTTGTGTAATACTCCTCTTATAGTTAAATGAATAACGGTACAGTCGCACGACTTATACTTCGTTTCATAAAAATGAGAGAAATTCAATAGCAAATTGCTCTCATTTTTCTTCGGTGAATTATATAGATAAATTTTAATGTACAAGTGGCTGTTATATGTCCTCAGATATATGATGAATCCAACCAATTTTTCTAGCTCTCTAAAACTTTTTAACCTGTATCAATACTAGTATTTCTCTCCTAAATTATTAAACGGATTCCCATCCGGATTGGTCCGTGCATAACCGCCACCTTGTTCTTTTGTAAGGTTAGTAAGCGGATTTCCATCCCCATCACGATAGTAGCCCTCCACATAGGTTCCGTCTTTCCTCATATACCCTTCCACATAATGTGGTTCCACAAAATGCGTGTTAAAGAGATTCATTTCTAAAGGTTCAAATTGATATTTGTGAGCATGCTTTAATGGATCCTGATAGTCCAGTATATCCTGATTAAAGCTGTTCCCAGTAATCACTGGTGTATACTCCGCTGTAGATGCTTCTGTAAGTGCATTATTTTCAAAGGTCCCACTACTGAAATCTTGATCAAATGCAGTAGATAAATCTGTTGTTGTATTAATCCAATCACTCATTAACCAGTTCCTCCTCTAAAATGATTTCTTTTATATAGCTTTCACAGGATGCTAGTTTCTTTTGATATTCCTTAATTTGGTTTGTTTCTGCAGTCTTCTGCTCGATTTGTTTATCCACTATTGTTTGAAACGATTGCAATTGACGGTAAAATTCATTTATAGAAGTTTCCCTTATTTGCCTAATTTCCTGATGCAGGAAGTGATCCAAGTGTTTTTGGAAATCATTTAATAGAATATCAATCTGATCACTTACCCCTTTCATTATTTCCGGTTTAACATTCTCCAGCTGCTTCTCAGCAATTTTTTGTGAGAGAAAGGGCATTCCCGCCATCCCGACAATTGGTAGGAAAAATCCTCCTCCAAGCAATAATGCAATGGAACTTGCTCCCCCCATCAGAAATCCTGCTTTCACATTGGCATTTCCCGTCTTATAGTTCAAATCCAGAATTTCATTCGAAAACTTTATCTCTCCTGCATGCTGAAAATGAACGTGAACATTCGTTTTAAAAGAGTTGGATAAACCTTTTGAAATTTCCATTTTCAACCGGCGGAGCAAGTCATAAATATAGTCACTATACTGGTTCACCCACTGATTAAATTGTGAGCGGATCACAACTGGCAGGTCGGAACTTACTAACGTTTTTACGTCTGCTCCTTGATAGACATGGATTCTGTTCCGAACATCTTCCTGTAGTCCGTTACCAAAATATGTTACAGACTTCTCTATTATATAGCGAATCTCTTCTTCCCGCTCTTGAATGTAATGAGTTAGGTGATTCTCCATACTCGACTGATTATTTTTCCATTCACGGATATAAGCTAATTTCGCCTCCAATTCCTCTGCATTTTCCATTGATAGCGTGTTGACAGTTTGAATTTCACCAATAATTTTTTCCGTAATCTGAGAAAGTCTATCATTAAAATGATTAATTTTCGTTTGCCCTTTTAACCCACTATTTATTTGTTCTTGTAAGGCTTTCTCTATGTCTACCATCCCTGAATACTCCAGCAACTCCTCATCCTGCTTCAATTTCCCATCCAGTGCTTCCTTTGCAGACAACCCTATAATCGAAATGTCCCTTCGATTGGTGATTTTCTGAAGTCTTCTTTCCATGTGTTCCATGACATCGTCTACCTCGTCATCATCGACTCGGTCCAGAAAATTAGCGGCGAAAATCGTTTTGTCCAGTCCATTCATTAAATAATCTTCAATAAAACGCTGTTCCGTTTTTTTCAAAGCATTCGTCATCGAGGTCAAAAAGATAACAACATCCGCTCTTGGAATAAACTGATAAGTAATCTGTGCCCGATGCTCATTTAAATCATTAACTCCGGGAGTATCGACTAAAACCACTCGATTTTTTAATAGATTCGACTTTAGGAATAGCTTCAAATATTTTACGTCATTAATATTGTATCCACCCTCCACCGTAAATGGCTGCAAACTCTCCTTAGATAATTCCATTTCTTCCGTGTTGCCATCAGCCTTTACGAGCTGTACTTTTTCCTCTTCACCATATAGTACAGCATTAATCGCTGCCGTAGTTGGAGTTACATCCCTAGGCATAACATCTGTTCCTAACAATGCATTGACAAACGTGGACTTGCCATGTTTGAATTCTCCTATGACCACGACATTGAAATAGTCCTGCTCCACATCCTCTATAAGATCTATTAGCTGTCTTCTCTGCTCACTTTCAGGAAGAACTTCTTGCAAGTGTTGCTCGAGATCCATAGCTTTTTTATAGATGGCATCCTTTGCTTCTGTGTAATTCATTCTTCATCACCCAACCTTCGCATCTGCATTCGTTGCCAAACTCTGATTAATCGTTGTAATTTCCGTTCTTATTTGCTCCAGTCTCCATTCATATCGATGGATAATCTCCAATTCTTTCTGTACATCCATCTCTTCCATTTCCGCATGCTTCATCAGCGTTTGCAGCTGTTTTTCCATTTGCCTTACATGCGAATCAATGGTTTCCTTGTATTGGGAAAGCACCGCTTCCTTTATCGCTTTGTATTCTTTATCAAAGGAATTGAGCCGCTGTCTTTTCGAATCATCAAACTGTTTGATTAAATTACTCTTAAACTTCGACTTTTCATCCTCACCAGTTAGCCATGCCCAGCCAGACTTAAATAAGGCAGTAATTCCTCCAATGACAATCGTTGCGACAGCACCTGCACCTATGGCCAGCTTTCCGAGAAAACTATTGCTTCTCTCCCATGCCATATCCAAATCATCTAGTATATCATCAAAGATAGATAAGCCGTCATCTGTTTCGTAATGAATCGTTGACGGTGAATGGGAATCTGGTTTTAGCATACTATCAAACTCATCCTCCATTTTAAACCATTCCTCATTTACCTGCTTACTCACCATTTCCATACTCATTTTAACTGCATTGCTTATTTTTTCCTTTTTATCGATATGCAGCTGTTTTTCAAGAGGAGCAATCGTATCTTCTACTAGTCTGCTAATCTGTTCCACTGAAAGATGGCGGTTTTCGTTAAATGTATCTAACCCTGCAGCCGAAATCCCATTTAATTCCTGCTGATACCATTTTTTCAGCTGTTCATGCTGTTTTAATAGCTCCAAGGACAATTTGTTCTGGGCCTCCATTCCCAACTTGTTCATTTGGTCAAGTTTCGGACGGAAGGCTTCAATTTTTTCCTGTAAATCATCCATTTCATTTTCAAGGGACTGCTTTTGCATAGTTAGTTGCTTTGTCACCGTCTGTTCCATCAATTTCATTGTTCTGGTAATTGGTTTTTGCAGTTTGATTCTCCCTCGGTCATTTGCCAAAAAGTCGGCTAATTGCGTTTCCAGTTCATGAAAACCTGTATCCTGGATATCCCATACTTTAATCGGTCTTCCCCTTCTACCGACAAGCTCTTCCCCTGCTTCCTTTCTCCGGGCATTTAAAGCCTGCTTTGCAGTGACAAGAAAAATTTTTGGGTCTGCTAAAATATCTTTTAAGTGGGCATACGCATAATTCAATACCTTCTGTTCGTCTTCCGGACCACCCAAATCATCTTTAAAATTAATGACGATAAATACTTTTTGAATATCACTAGCCAATAACCGATCCCGCAGAAAGCTAATCTCTGATTCCGATAGAATCTTTACGGCAGATAAAATTAATATTGCAGAATCGGACCTAGGAATGATGGAATTCGTTATCTGTTCACGAATAGGATCCAAATCATTTGTACCAGGCGTATCAATGATGGTAACACCATTTGAACAAAACGACAGTGGTCTGCCAATTTCCGCATATTTAATGGAGCTTAATAGTTCTACATGCTTTTCATATTCCTTCTCGGACTGCGTATCCCCTTCTATAGGATCCTTTGGGGCTACGAGTTTAGTAAATACTTGCTCCGTTACTTCTTTTACTTGATTTCCCTTATGAAAGTGCAGTTTAATGGTCGGCTCCTCACTGTATTCAATAATATTTAATAAGGCGGTGGTTGGTTTCACCGAAGAAGGTAGCACTTTTTCTCCGAGTAAAGCATTGATAAATGTAGATTTTCCACGTGAAAATTCCCCGACTACAGCTACTTGAAAGGTGTTCGTAAGCAATTCCTTTTTTATATGTTCCACCTGTTTTTTCTCAACTTCATTATCCATTTCTTCTAATAGAAGGGATAATGAATCGAGTTTGTCTATTAAAGCATTTCGTTTTACTTGGTAACCTTCTAATGAAAAGCTCATGATTGTCCCCCTAATAACTGATTTCCCATGTAAATTCAGTTTCTTCTAAAATATCTGTTTGTGATGTCTCAATTTGCATATCCCCATCATCCGCTACAAAGATAAGCAGTGTATGACGGGCTAACTGGTTATATCCTGTTCCATCTTCCAGAAAATAGTCGTCTTCTGCCAGGAAGGCTACGGTATAATAATTGTTTTCATAGGGTTCAATCGTTTCTACTTCTAAATAGCGATTCTCCATTTCTGTGTTTTCTTCATTGGCATATGCTATATAATCAGACATCGATGTATACTCTTCCCCATCCGGGTTATAGTACGGTTCCAAATAGCTGAATCCATAACCATTAAATGCATATTTAAGATCCTCGTAATAGGAGTTAATAAATGCATTTATTTCAGATTCAACTACTGTTTCATCGATTGACGCTTCGATTGTTTGTTTTTCCGTATGAATGGTGTCAATCTGGCTGATGGACATATTTTCCGGATATTGTAGATTCACTGTGTAACCCTTTGTTCTTTCATAATAGGTTTGCTGATCGTTTTCATCGTAAAAGGTAAAGGTTTCGTTTGTAGTCAACACATATTGATTCGGAGCAATTTGCTGTATATCGATCAATTCCACGGTTTCGAAGTCAAAATAGAAATCATTACCTGATATATCCTGTATATATTGCTCAATTTCCCGATAGGCTGCACTATCCCTTTGGAAATACGATGCTACAATGGAAAAATCATGATAGTTTAATGCGTCCATATATGATGAACGGTAGTTTTCAATAAAATAACGAAAGCTGCTTTCGGATACAGGAATTTCTATTTCCGTTTCCTCAGCTATCTCGTAACTAAAGCTAGTAATGAGCAATGATTCTTCTGTATACGGATCTTCCTGATTCTGGCGTTTGATTTGGAAACGTAAATGGTATTCCTTTTCCGAGTAATGATCGCTATAATCGACCACGGCTTCTACATTGGCGCTCCCGTCAGGCAGATGTTCGATATAGGTAACCGCTCCATCCCCACGTTCGGCATCCATGGTCTCGTATAGATAAGTTTCAAATTCATCCCATGCCTCCACTGTCATCCAGTCTGGATAATGGAATGTTTCTGGAGTGTATAAAGTATTCACTTCCATTTGCAAGTCTCTTAGAAACTCGTATATCAATTGCTGATCTATAGGTTCTGGTTCCTTTTCTATGTCCTGCTCTTTGTTCATATCCTCTACTATCTCTTCGTTAATGGTCTCTTCCACTTCATATGCTTGGTAAGACTCCATTTGTTCAGATTCCTTGTAAGCTTCTTTTTCCCTGTCAAAATAGAAAATTAGTAAGCCTGCTATGATGGCGGTAAATGTGGAATAACCTAATCGCTTCTTCCTTACAAACTCAATCTTTCGTATTTCTCTCTCCGGATTGTAGTTTAATTTTGATAGATAAATAGGATCTCTGTCCATCTGATTGGCAGGAATCAGATCTGGTAATGGGATCTTAAAATCACGTTCATCTATTTTTTCAAAGTGACTCATTTGCTGGAATTGCAAAATCGCGAAATCAAATGGGAAATCCATATACAAAGAATCTATATTGGATAAAATATGTATAACCTTTTTAAAGCTCGACAATTCTTTAATAGATGAATGTTCCGATGTCAATGACTTGGATACATCCTCCTGAAACTGTTTTAGACTCGCGAAGAATACTGCCATTTCTTCTACTGAATCTGTTGTAATTTCCGCATATTTTTCCTCTATATACTGCAGTCTTCCATTCCAGCGGCCAATTAAATGGGGGTTATTTTTAAAAATACTGTCCATATCCCTATCTATACATTCCTGAATTTTTCCCTCCAAACGCGTTATTTGCTTGGTGATTTTATTCTCTAATGGTTTTATTTCTTTACCCGCTCTTATAACAGCTGCAGCTTTTTCATTGAAGTCAACCAGTTGAGCGGAAAATGTCTGCAGCTTCCTCTTTTTAAAATATTTCCGCCCTTTTAATTCATCCCAATCTCTTTGGAGCTGGGACATTTGCTGTTTTAAATTGCTGGCCTTTTCCAATGTCCGTTCTTTTTGATTATACTCAGCCATCATGGACCGCATATCTGACCAATGCTGATTTAAAGCATAATCATGGGCAATTCCGTTACGATGGATAAAAGATACGATATCCCCTATCACAGTTTCTGAATCATACAGATTAAGAACTGTATTTGGAAAAACATCCTTCCAATACAACTCCTTTTGATTTTTTATGCCGATCGCCTGATTAACCTCATTGTACAGTTCCTCTGTTAAAGGAAAGTCCTTCCTGGAAAATTGGTTGATAAGGGGAAGTCTTCGGTGTAATTGCAGTGAAGATTTTTCATCAAGCAATATTTTGTCGTACTGCTCCAGCGGTTCTATCAACCTCTGATATACCCGCTCCACCTTTCGATTCGACAGCTGTGATAAAGAGTCAAACAGTTTGTCTACCTCATGCCAATTACTGTATTCTAAAAGTTCCGAATCACCAACCACCTTCCCTTCCAGTGCCTCTTTTGCTGATAAAGCCATAATTTTCTGGACTAGTGAACCAAGTCTCCGTTTATTAAAATCGATAATCTCTTCTAAATCGTCTTCTTCTTCATCCATTAAATCAATACCGTTGATGACGCCAATGGTCTCTATTTGATACGAAATTAATTTTTGTAAATGGGTAAATTCTGTAGAAGTTCCTATATTTCTGTAATTAAACAGCCAAATGACGACATCAGCACGTTCCAGAAATTTTTCAGTTGCCTCGGTATGATGTTGAAAATCTGAATTTAAACCCGGAGAATCGACAATCGTAAATTGCCTTAAAAAATGATTTGGCAGCTGTAATTCTATGTAATTGACCTTTTCACGAATCTGTTGAAACTCACCAGTTCTTTCGGCTGTTAGTTGCTCCAGCCACTTTTCATCATATTGCTCGGTTTCCCCATTTTTATAGTGAGCCAATATCCGCTTCTCTTTTGAATATACAAGTTTAGTAACGACAGCAGTAGCAGGTGTGACATCACTTGTGAGAATTTTTTCTCCTAAGAGCGCATTAATAAACGTCGATTTTCCTGCTTTAAATTCTCCAGCAATCAATACTGTCAGCTCATCGTCAATATCTTTTCGAATCGTCGATAGCCTTTCTATGATAGCCTGGTACTTATCCTGGCCATTCATAATATCCATCCAGGAATCAATCCCTTGCTTAATCTGCCCCCTCCAATTCATAAACTTTCACCTTCCCGTATTCATATGATGTAAAACATATTTTAGTTCTTTCTATTTATTTCCGCTTCTAATTATTTAGTAATATAGTCATGTTTTTTATTATATATGTTTTTTACTAGTTTTGTACTAGTTTTGTACATTAAATATGGAATCCCGCTTAACCGCTCACCACAAGCATTTAGGCAAATAACTTCGTTTGAGTGCCTGTCACTTCTCGGATTTTGTCGAATGCTCCTTTGTTTCAAATAAATAGAACCCGAACGGCCAAGCACCGTCCGGGTTCTATTTATTTAAGTAAATTCTTTACTAACAAGGAGGTTTTATCAAAAGCTATAAACTTTGTCGATTCCATTCTGTTTTCTTTAAATTCAAGAATTTCTATTTATAAAAAGATTGATTGAGGGAACTGTAAAATATTGGGAAAATCTTCAGCCTTCCACTAGATAATGTCTCCCTAAACAAGCTCTTTAAGTTGAATTCTTTTCCTCTTTGCTTACTAGACAACAAACATTCCAGCTATATAGGCACCTATCATGGCAAAAGCCACGCCAATGACATAAAAAGCAATAGAAATGGTCCATGCAACGCCTTTCGATAAACCTCCCACCTTATGTAATCCAATTGCAGCAAGAATAACACCCCAAATAGTAAACACTTCGATGCTGCTATACAAAGCACTCATTACCTCATCTGCGGGAATGATCCATCCAAGGCTCGTGAAAAGTGTTTCCGGATTTCCTCCAAGCAGTGCATAGCCAATACCATTTACAATTACACTAAACGCCGCAATAATCATCATGTAAACATTCATCGAAAATAGTTGTTGAAATGTTGCTTCTGTACGGGCAATTTTGATAATGATCCAGTAAATAACCGTGCTCAACAACGCACCAAAAATTGGAGCAATTACACCGACTATCACCCCTGTAACCATAGCAACAATCCTGATTAATGCCATCTCTTCCTCTGGAATTTGTTCAAGCCCCAAATCTGTAGTAAAAATCGTCAATAGCGTTCCAATAATAAATAATAACGAAATAATTGCTAATGGTACCCAAATTAATGGACGTTCTTTGATTCGTTCGAATTGTTCGGTTGGACTCCAAATCATTCCAAATAATGATGGCTTTTCCGGTTTCATTTCTTCCATATTTACTTTCTCTACTTCTGACATTCCCCAAAACATCCCTTCTATAAATTTTCTCTTAATATACGGCTCAACGTATAAATAAGTTTCATTTTTTAATGACTTTTTGGTGCCTCCCTTTTGGTGCCTGTCACTTCCCGAAATTTGTCGAATAGGTTTAGATTGTTCAAAACTGAATGACTCTAGCTAGTTGGAGCATACTAATAAGGTGTGCATGAAAGGAGTGATAAGATGGAGTTTTTTGAGAATATAATTTCTCTTCTAAATGATGTGTTATGGTCGTATGTTCTAATTATCGTCTTAATTGGATTAGGCTTATATTTCACCATTCGTTCTGGGTTCGTACAGTTTTATTTAAAAGATATGTTCCAGGTTATTACGGACAAACGCGCGTATTTAGGTACCGGGACAAAGAAGGGAACGAGTTCCTTTCAGGCGTTTGCTATTAGTGCCGCTTCAAGGGTTGGAACAGGAAATATGGCCGGAGTGGCATCTGCTGTAGCACTCGGAGGTCCTGGGGCATTGTTTTGGATGTGGCTGATTGCTTTACTAGGTGCGGCATCCGGATTTGTAGAGAGTACACTTGCCCAAGTATACAAAGTAAAGGATAAGAACATGTATCGTGGCGGGCCAGCCTATTATATTGAAAAAGGATTAAACAATCGCTCACTCGGAATTGTTTTTGCCATTATTATCACATTTACGTATGGTCTTGTATTTAATTCAGTACAATCCAATACCATTAGTCTGGCTTTTACTGGAGAGTATGGCATCCATCCATCTATCAGTGCGCTTATTATAGTGGTATTAACCGCTTTAGTTATTTTCGGTGGAGTAAGAAGTATTGCAAGTGTTTCACAAGTAATTGTACCTGTTATGGCATTACTATACATTGTTCTTGCACTAATCGTATTAATCATGAATTTTACTGCATTACCCGAGATCATCTCCCTGATTTTTGCCAATGCATTTGGAATTCAGCAAGTTGCTGGTGGGGGATTTGGTGCGGCAATTATGATGGGGGTAAAACGCGGATTATTCTCCAATGAAGCTGGTATGGGTGCTGCCCCCAATGCAGCAGCAACAGCGGACGTATCCCACCCTGTTAAACAAGGTCTTATTCAGGCATTGGGTGTATTTTTTGATACATTGCTGATCTGCAGTGCAACTGGATTGGTCATTCTTACAGCCGGTGGATTTGTTGGAAGTGATGCAGATGGGATACAAATTACACAAACTGCATTTTCTCAGCTGATAGGGGATTGGGCAGGACAATTCATTGCCCTCGCAATCTTCCTGTTCGCATTCAGTTCCATTTTAGGTAACTATTATTATGGTGAGAGCAACATAAACTATATTAAGGAAAGCAAAGCATATCTATTCGCTTATCGACTAGTGGTACTATTGATGGTTATATTTGGGGCGCTTTCCTCATTTGACCTTGTCTGGGCCTTGGCTGATTTAACTATGGGCATCATGGCACTAATCAACTTATATGCCATTACAAGACTTTTCAAGATAGCCAAGCTTGCACTACAGGACTATCGCAAACAACAAAAGGAAGGAAAGGATCCTGTTTTTTATCGGAATGCAGTAGAGAATGAAGATGGGATTGAGTGCTGGGGACGTGAGAAGTGACAAATCATGGGGACAATTCTCTTCCTTCCTTTTTTTATAAATTTGGAAGCAACAGGAGAAGCGTCCCCACCCTTTATTAAAACATCCTATTGCTTCCTTTTATGGTATGAAGTATAATCATTTTTATAAATGATGAACGAATAATTGTTCTTCATTTGAAAAAGGCAAATCTATCGAAAGGTAGAGACGCAAAGCTACAGGCCTAAGGAGAAACTATGGTGGCTGAGCTGCTGAAGAATGGAGAATGAAAACTATTTATAGTTGATTTCGATATTCTTCCAATTTTATTAATTATTTTTGGAGGGATTTTTTTATGGTTAATTTTTATAAAAAACTACACACTATTTTAGCAACAGGTGTAGTTGCAACAACCTTTGCTTTTTCATTTGGAACTGTCCAGGTTCTAGCGAATGAAGATGAGCAATCAGATGCTTCCCAAGTCGAGGAAAAAAACGTTCAGGAAGACAAGACGGAAGAGCAAACAACTGATTCTGTTAGTGAAGAGACAAATCAAGAAGAGCAAACTCCTGACCCTGTCACAGAAGAGCCTGTTCAGGAGAATGAATCAGCATATGAAGAAGAAACTACTGATCAAACAGATCCAATAGAAATAAATGAACCTTCACTGCTACCTGGGGACTTTTTCTATTTCCTCAAAACACTTCGAGAAAATGTTCAGTTAGCTTTTACATTCGATTCCGTTAAAGAGGCTGAACTGATGGCAGCATTTACCGAGGAACGTATCAAAGAAGCAGAAGCTTTAATTGCAGTCGGCGAAGAAGATTTAGCGAAAGAAGCTCTTCAAAAAGCACTGGAACAACAAGAACGAGCACTGACATACTATGAGGAAGCAGAATCTGGAGAAACTCGGGAATTAGTGGAGGGTGACAGTGAAGTTACCAATGACGGTGAACTTGTAGAACCAGATTCCTTAGATTCTGTTCGCGCTGTAATCGAAGAAAAAATGGCTTCTAACCTTCTTTCTTTGACTGCTGCTCTTGATAAAGTTGAAAACCCTGAGGCAAAAGAAGCTCTTCAAAAGAATATTGTGAAAGCACAAGAAAGACTAGAAAAGAGAATTAATAAAAAGTTAACCAAACTTGAAGATAAAATACGTAAAGCGGATGAAAAGCGAACTGATCTTGAATCCAAATTAACTTCTGGAAAAATCGACCAGGAAGAGTATGATAAAGAACTTGCTGAGTTAAATGAAGATTTGGACGAAGAAAAGGATGAACTTCTTGAGGAAATGAACGAAAAAGCGGAAAAAACGATGAAAGCCGCTTCCAAAGCAACTAAAAATAAAGACCGTGATGAAGAAGATGATGATGGTGAAGATAACGATAAAAAAGCAGCCGAAAAGCAACGCGAGGCTGTGAAGAAAAAAGAAGAAACAAAGAAGAAAACAGACGAACGCAAACAGGAAAAAGCTAAAAAGCAAGAAGAATCAAATATTAAAGCGGAACAACGGAAACAGGAAGAATTGAAGAAAAAAGAGGAAAAAGAAGAGAAAAAGAAAGACAGAAAATCTAATAAAGAACAAGAAAAGCATGATGATGACGATGATAAAGATGAAGAAGAGGAGGTTGCTGACGAAGACGAGGACGAGGATGAAGATGAGGATGAGGATGAGGATGAAGAGGACAAAGAGGATTAATTCCTCCTTGTCCTTTTTCTGCTAAAGTGAATCTTCAATCAGTGGGGTTTTATCATCCCCCACTGATTGTTAGTACCACAAGGGTATGACCTAAAGGCCTCTGAACGAATCAGGAGTTTACTGGCTGCCCTACCCCCACTTATAATTCTTTAATGTATCTCGAATTCTTAAAGTGGGGGTCTTACAGCCAGTTAATCACGTGATAAATATACAAATATAAAACTTTCTTATTTTATAAGTAAAACTAAGGCATTCGCCTAAAAGCCTGGCAAACGCCAAATTTTTCCATCTTTCAATTAGAAAAAGGTACTAAACCAATATCCTATTGCAGTTCCCGCATAGTTCCCGATAATATAACCAAGTGTACCTACGATTAATATTGGTCCAACAAGTTTTGTCCATCCTTTTGATATGGCCATTGCAGCTGCAGTTGTTGGTCCGCCAATATTTGCATTACTTGATAGAATAACTTCTTCCAATGAAAATTTGAATAATTTCCCTAAAGTAAAGGAAAAGATCATATTAATAAATACCATGATAGTTACAAATATAAGAATCATTGGTGCATGCTGCAAAATTAATGGAAGTGATGCTGGAACACCAATAACGACAAAGAAAATGTAAATTAAGTAAGTTCCAATTTCCTGTGCTCCGTTAATATGTTCAAAATAACGAGGAAATATGGTTACAACAAGCATGGTAATTGTAGTCAATACTAAATAATTATCACCTAAGATTCCGTTCAAAGCATTCAAGAAAAAGTTAACATTTTCACCTGTAGGAATTAGGTTATCAAATGTTTCTGATAGTTTAAAAGATATGGCGACAATAACAAAAGCAGTCCCCATGGCCAGTGCAATATCCTTTAATGAGACATCCTTTCTTCCCCAATAAGAGGTTGCTAGATTTTCATCTTTCCCCGTATGATTTTCTATGTCATCTACATATGGCGTCTTAAAACGGTTCCTAAAAAAGTTTAGAGAAGGAATTAGAATTAAAACAAGAAAATATAAAGCCATCAACAGATTATCGGCAACAACAGTAGCAGATACCGTTTCCCCAGGTACTTCAAATTTTGCAGACATAGCAGCAAAATTTACACCGCCACCCATATAAGAGCCCGTCATCATGGCACCGATTTTATCCAAGCCTGGTATCACATCTTTTAACAAAAAGAACCCTATAATTGCTCCGGCAACAGTTCCAATTGAACTTAACAGGAACATAATGAGTAGCCTTCCACTTTCGTTCCAGATTTTTAAAATATTAGACCTAAATAATAATAATGGAATCGATAGTGGCACAACATACGCCCACACAGTATCATAAACAGGTGACTCCGTTGGGATAATATTTAAGTTTGCCAAAACCATCGCACCAATTAAGGCAATAATTGCTCCCGATATTTTAGATGCCCATTTATATCGTTGTTCCAAATAAATACTAACGGCTGCCCAACCAGCTAAAAATCCCCAAAGAATCCATGTATCATCCGGTTGTATGATGGAATAAATCATTTGTAAGCCCCCTTATAAATTTTAGGTTTCCAACCCGATTGCAATCGTTTACAATATTATGTTTACATCCTAATTAATTAGCTAAGACCAGGGAATAAATTTGTCTAGGTCTTCCTCTATGAACCGGTTGTTCTTCTCCAGTTACTGTAGCCAATTTTACCTTTTCAAGCTTCGTTAAGATTCTCCTGGCACTTCTCGGTGTAATTCCTAATCCATTGGCCAATTCCTTCGTTGTAAAGGTATTTTTCCCAATTGCTTCACAAAAAGAAAGAATCCTATTAATCGTAGAACTGCTCAGATTTGCAAGCTTTGCCATTTCAAGAACTCTTTGATCATCGCTGCGAATGGAGTAACATAACTGTATTTCATTTCCGATTGGTCCATGAACGGTACCATCTAAATCCATAACAAAACAACTTGGATTATTTACAGATGCTTTTTTTAAAGCTTCCCTTGCATGCAATTCAGCCTCATTCGCGGTTTGACCTATACCTATACCAATGCTAGCTTTAATTTGAGTTTTGCTAAAGATTTCTCTCAAAAGCCTCATTTCTTTGGATTGGCTATTTTCGAATTGGAGTGCTCCCCGAGTGGTAATAAATTTAACCTCTTTACGTTCCGGCCATTTTATAATAGATTGTGATTCTTCCCCATAATCAATCAATATATTTTGCAAATCTAGTATCCGCCGCTGTAATTGATATTCTGTAAAATGCTCCTCTTCATACATGCTGCTCAAATTGATAATTCCTATGGCAATTTGTAATTTAATTGACGTAAATTCTTCCCTTCAAGTAACACATGCTGCATACTGCTTCTAACTGAAGATCTTGTCGGTATAATTCTTGATGTTGGTACTCCCTTCTCTTTTAATTTCTCATACACGGAACCAATACAAGTAATTGCTACATTGATTTGATTATTTTTCCACAGTTTATAGTGAAAATTCACCATATTATCAATATCTTCCTGCAGATTCTCTTGTTCATGCTGTTTCACGAGATGAATAACTTCATTTTCACTGTTATAGGTAACATAATGGATGGTTATTTCCGGATATTCCTGTCCAACTTCTAAAACTAAATTTTTTAAATCCTTTGGTCCGACAGCAAGTACTTTGATTGGCAAGATACACTTCATCTCCTCTTTTCGTACTATGTCCGTTAATTGACCGTTATTTTACGAAAAAGCTAAATTATTAAGTTTTCAAATTTCCTTCTAACGATAAAATCCCACCGTAAATGGCCGTCTTTCCATAAGCTTTAGCCCAGTTTTGATTACCGTAATCATAGTGCCACCATTCTTCTTTATAATTTAAAAAGCCGGCATCCTCCATAATACCTTTTAATAATCGCCGATTCCTCTTGATTAATATTTCCTCATCATTCACATGGGTAAGACACTCATACGCATCCGTAACGGCTTTATTCGAAAAATCATCAAAATCCGTCCCCATATTTAAGGGACCATCTCGCTTTGCAATCGTTAAATCAATTGCTCCTCCAGTTAAATGATTAGAGGGTTTAGCTGGATCTTTGGATGGAAAATCAACAAAATTGGCTACTTTGTTTTCAACTCGCTTTCTCGGTACTCCATCAGACAGCATTTTTAATTTAAATCTCTGATAAAGTTCCATTTGAACTTCAAATGGTCGCCAACCGTCAAACACAACAAAGAAATGTTCACTAGGCAAAAGTTTCGTTGCTTGTAAAAGTCGTTCCACTGCACCTTCTCTAAGATAACATTCATTAATTGCACCGGAAATGCCATTTAAATAGTATTGTGGCTCTACTATAATCTTTTGAGATAGATGAGAAAGTGCAATAAGTTTTTCTCCGTTTTCAATTATAGGAACATCTTCTTTTTTAGTGACAGCCACCTTCATGCTCCTTTCTAGCTGCAGTTTAATTTCCAACCTTTAAAGTAGTATTTTTTTTAAACAAACAGAAGAATAAAGTTAACCACGTGAAAACCTATAACGTCTAAAAAGCATTCATGAAAATGTATTGAACCCTCCTCTTTAGAAATTTTGACAATATTCGATTTTATATTACTCCTTCACCAATTAAGTGTCAATGTCCGAATATAGACCTTAATTGAACCCTTTGAATTTGATAGGATATTAATAAAACATGGGAGGGAGTTTTTTTAAAACTCCCTCCCATGTTTCTTCTCACCCCTTCTTTTCAAACCGGTAAAATGTTCCTGTTGTTTTACACAATACATCCCCCTCTTCATTCCTCACATCGCATTCCATAAAGGAGACCTTATATCCTTCTTTTATGTAACGTGAAGTTGCGATAATTTTCCCAGCTGAGACAGCCTTAAAGTAAGATGTTTTCATTTCCAATGTGACATATGGAGCATCCTTCAAATGAAAATTTAAATGGCCCATTGCTGTGTCTGCAATAAATGTATAAATTCCACCATGAACGATGCCACTCGGATTAAGCATGATGTCTGTAATCGGACATGTAATCGTGCATGTTTTTTCTTCATCATTATACGTAAAATCAAATTGAAGAAGGTTAAACATAAAAATACTTTCCGGCTTGAGATCCTTTGCGTCGTAAGCCCTTTCAACAAGGTTCATAAATTCCTGCTTGTCCACCTGTACGCACCTACTTTTCATATTATTTTTCCTACTTATCATAACATAAGGAAGTATGGGTACATCCTCCCGCTTCCAAATGAACAAAAAAAGAAGCAAGAGAATATCTCCCCCGCTCCTAGTTAAACTGCTCGATTCCAAAATCGATGGCTTGCAACGGCCTGAATAAACTCATCCGCAAAAATCTTTAAGTCATCTTTCATTACAACTCCCGGCTTACCAATTAATTGGTTTACCTCCAGCCATTTTCGTCCTTCATGGGTAGCACCAATTGGCTTATAGTGGGAGAATGCTTCATCGATAAAGTATGCTGCATCCTTATTAAACTTCTGACTTTTTCTACTTCCGTTAATCATGTACACCGCATCAAACAAGACAGAATCCGCCGTGAGGAACGTATAATCTACATTATAACTTACCCCGCTCGTTCCTTCGACTACCCCTAGGTTTTCGCCAATAATTTCCAGAACCATTCCTACAGCAACAAAACGGTCGAGTACATATTTCACTTCCGGTCCCGGGAAACCATTAGTAAGAATCACAGCAACTTTCCTGGTTTTCGCTTTAAAAATTGTATTTTCCTGGCTAAGTGCTGGCGATGCCTTTGTAATATTTGACCCTCTCCCTTTAGGGGGCCGTACACCGATATTTTCCGCAACAGCAACAGCTAGTTTAAGACTCACATTAGCAAACATATCGACCACTTGCTGTCTCACAGAAATACTGTCCACTTTTCCTAATTCAAAACTGAATGCATCAATGATATGCTTTTTCTCAGCCGGACTCATGCTGTTCCAAAACAGTGTTGCCTGAGAAAAATGGTCGGTAAAACTTTCACTTCTTGCACGGATTTTTCGGCCTTCTACTTTTTCTTGATAGTTCTTATAACCACCCTTCTCTTCACTAACTGGTGCTGGTGTATTCCCCCACATGGAGTTCCGATGATACGCCACTTTTCCTTGATTGATGGTTTGCCGTCCGTATCCATCACGCTGATTATTGTGGAATGGCACGACAGGTCGATTAATTGGCAACTCATGAAAATTAGGTCCACCAAGTCGAATCAGCTGTGTATCTAAATAAGAAAATAACCGCCCTTGCAACAACGGGTCATTGGTAAAATCAATTCCCGGTACTACATGGCCAGGATGGAATGCCACTTGCTCCGTTTCGGCAAAAAAGTTATCGACATTCTGATTCAGTGTCATCTTTCCAATGATTTTGACAGGAATATCTTCTTCCGGCCAAATTTTCGTTGCATCAAGAATATCAAATCCCAGCTTAAATTCATCTTCCTCAGCCAAGATTTGAACACCCAATTCAAACTCCGGATAAAACCCATTTTCTATTGCATGCGATAGATCATTCCGATGAAAATCCGGGTCCACACCAGCAAGCTTCTGAGCCTCATCCCAAACAAGGGAATGTGTTCCTAATAATGGTTTCCAGTGGAACTTGACAAAGTGGGCCTTCCCTTTGTCGTTGACGAATCGGAAGGTATGTACACCAAACCCTTCCATCATTCGAAAACTCCTCGGAATTGCCCGATCCGACATAATCCACATAATCATATGCGCCGACTCTTGGTTATTTGCGACAAAATCCCAAAAAGTGTCATGGGCGGTAGAAGCCTGTGGGATATCGTTATCTGGTTCCGGTTTAAAGGAATGGACGAGATCCGGAAACTTGATACCGTCCTGAATAAAGAAGACCGGAATATTATTAGCAACTAAATCATAATTTCCCTCTTCTGTATAAAATTTGGTCGCAAATCCTCGTGCATCCCTAACTGTATCAGCTGATCCCTTTGACCCATTTACCGTAGAAAATCGGACAAATACCGGTGTTTTTTTCGATGGTTCCTGCAAAAATTTAGCTTTTGTATATTTGCTCATACTTTCATATAATTGAAATTCACCATGTGCCGCAAACCCACGTGCATGAACCATCCGCTCTGGAATACGCTCATGATCAAAGTGCGTTAGCTTCTCACGGAAATGAAAGTCCTCCATAATCGTAGGCCCACGCTCACCTACTTTAAGGGAAAATTCATCTTCAGACATCTTCAAGCCTTGATTCGTAGTTAACTTCTTCCCCTTATCATTAACTCGAAAAGACTCCAACTGCTCATCTTTGCTGTTCTGACTCATATCACGCTTATCACTCATGATTAATTTCCCCTCCCCATCATAAATCATATGAACGAAAAGGAGAGAATATTCCCGGAAGCACACGTACTGTACTTCCGCTTCGAAATAGAATAAACAAAAAAACACGAAAGTCATGAAAATAATTTAAAAAGTTTATAAAAGAGGTATATTAAACAATTCCGTTTTATAAATGAAACAAGCACCCTTATGAAAGGCTCTATAATCGAATTTAAATGATAGAGTTTTTTGCTATGTGACCTTTCGTTTATTTTCGAGATTGTTCGGGGAACCTAGAACCTTTTTACGTGACTTTTCGAAACTGGTCCAAGCTCATTCGGGAAACTAGAACCCTTCTACGTGACTTTTCGAATCCGGACCGGGCTCGTTCGGGAATCTAGAACCACTCTACGTGACCTTTCGAATCCGGTCCGAGCTCGTTCGGGAAACTAGAACCTCTCTACGTGACCTTTCGAATCCGGACCGGGCTCATTCGGAAACCTAGAACCTTTCTACGTGACTTTTCGAATCTGGACCGAGATCGTTCGGGAACCTAGAACCACTCTACCTGACCTTTCCAACCTTGATCCAGCTCATTCGGGAACCTGGAACTTCCCTCCTACATGAATTTAAACTAGATACAAAAACAATCCTTTTTCATTACCAGCAGTTAAATCATCTTCATGCTTTTCCGTCATTTTTCATAATCCAACCAACTAAAGCATATAATTTCTAAAATCATCATAAAAGCTGCCACTCTAACCATTCCTCTTATCCAGTAATTACCGTTCTTATAATCCACGTATTAAATAAGGAAAGGAGATGATTTATAAATTTTACTTTTACCGATTCACGATGGATAGCAAGGACATGAGACTTCACTTCTGAAGATATTCGGAAGCAAGAGGACCATGCCTATGCTTCAAAAAATGGAGGGGGGATACGTTTGGAGATTTTATCTGTTATACCACCGATTGTTGCTGTTGTTTTGGCCATTTTTACGAAGCGTGTTTTGTTGTCACTGTTTATTAGTATTTGGGTTGGTGGAATGATTGCTGCAGGCGGAGATCCGTTTGAGGCAGTAGCTGTTACGTTTACTTGGATGAAGGATGTCATGATTGATCCGTGGAATGCTAGATTTCTAGTGATGACTGCATTACTGGGAACAGGTGCAGCATTTATGTTTAAAACGGGCGGTGCACAGGGGTTAATTCGCGCCCTCGAGAAAAGATTAAACTCCCGGAAAAAAGTCCAGCTTCTGCCTTATTTATTAGGCCTTATCATCTTCTTTAATGACTATGTAAATTCGGTTATAATCGGAAACGCTTCCAAAGATATTACAGCAAAACATAAAGTATCCAGGGAAAAACTATCCTATATCATCGATTCCACTTCCGCACCAATTGCTACCATTGGTCCGGTTTCTGATTGGATTGGTTTTCAGGTTTCATTAATCGCTGGGGCATTTGTCAGTGCAAGTATTGTCGGGCTGGAACCATATTTTGCCTTTTTACAGTCAATCCCGTGGAATTTCTATGCCATTCTCTGTCTGTTTGCCGTGCCGATGATCATTCTTGGAAAAGATTTCGGTCCAATGGCTAAAGCAGAGAAACGCGCTAAAACGACTGGAAAGCTTATTCCTGATGATTCCGTCCCATTATCATCCGTGGAAGCTGATCTTGGTAAGCCTCATAAAAAAGAGGGAAATGTTTGGAATTTTTTCCTTCCCCTGTTAACTCTTATTTCCGTCAGTTTATGGGGATTATGGTATACCGGTGGAGGCACGGAAGGAAAATCACTCATGGAAGCACTCGCCGATACCGATGTGTCCATTGCCTTGACCTGGGGAGCTTTTGCCATGACAGCAGTTGGTCTGATTATGGGACTTATACAGGGAATGAAACTAAAGGATTGTGAGGAAACCTTGCTTGGAGGTATACGCACCATGCTCCCTGCACTTGTCATCATTATTTTGGCATGGTCAATTGGAACGGTTACCTCCGAGCTTGGGACAGCTGAATTTGTCGTAAGCGTAACAGAAGGATGGATGACAGCTGCATTACTGCCATTTTTAATATTTATTATTGGAATGTTCATTTCCTTTGCGACAGGAACCTCTTGGGGAACGATGTCCATCCTAACACCAATCGCCATCCCATTAGCCTACACATTTGGTGGAACAGAGCTTGTACCAATCATTGTTGGGGCGATTTTTGCCGGATCCATTTTCGGGGATCACGTCTCCCCCATTTCCGATACAACGGTTATGGCATCGATATTCTCCGGCTCAGACCACATTGCCCATGTGAATACACAGGTACCATATGCCCTCGTTCCAGCAAGCATAGCAGGTGTACTGTATTTAAGCTATTCCTTTGTCGGCAATGGCTATATCCTGTTAATCGCAGGGATTATCATTCAGTTCTTTCTGCTGCGGTATCTTGGAAACAGGTACGAAAAGAAATATGGCTAAAAAAGCAAAGGGACGTTGCACCGCTTTTAAAAAGCACCGTCCCTTTGCTACGTTTAACCATAAAGTGAACTTTCAATCAGTGGGGTTTTCTTGATCCCCACTAAATGTCAGTTGATCGAATCAGCTTTTAAGCATGGAGAAGGTTCTCCTGCTTCCAAAACCTCTATAAGCAAGAACCATCCCCGCGCTTCCCCTATTCCACCAACCGCCTATCCACCAATCCAGACGAAGCTATTTTCCACTCTCCAACTTCTCTATTCAATACATGCTGTACGATGGAAATGTTGTCCTCAAATTCATTCCCTTCAGAAATATAGGTTGCAACTGATTTTTGTTCCACCTGCAAAACGATAGTATCCTCATTTTCTTCCATCACCTTCGTGCTTAAAATCTCATTTTCTATATCATAGTTTTGAAAAATATCCGCAGCTAACATCTGAATTTCTTCCTTTATTTCTGAACTGACTGTATCGACATAGCCTTTCAAATCCTCTTCTTCAGAAAATTTAATGTTATCATGTACGACCTGGATTGCTTCCTGAGCCTCATCGGATAATTCTTCCTCTGCACCGGGATTTCCTACGGCTACTGTTTTCCTGCTGTCTTTCATGCGGTTCTGTTCTCTATCCAACGTCTCATGTTCAGCATTCGAACCTTCCCTCTCTTCACATCCGGACACAAATACGATAAGTAAAGATAATATAACCATATAAAGACAATTTTTCATCTGCTCCATCACTCCATGAACCTTATTATTGTAGGGCGTCAAACAAATTCATCTCAGATTTGGGTCCTTCAGCATCAGTTCAAATAACGTTTATCATTCATCCGCGTCCTTACCTCTTTCCCACTCCCTCTCTTTCCCAGCTCGACTCTCCTCTGTCAAACAATTTCCCCTTTCACAATCTTCACTCTTGGTTTCTTCCGTTCTACCAACAAGCCCTTTTCTTTCCTCTCCTCTAACTGCTTGAGGGCCACTTCAACATCATCAAATTGAATGCCCTCTAATGATTCCAGCGTATAATTCCACCATTTAATTTCCAGTAGCTTTTCTCTGATTTCCTTGTCAAAACGGTACTTAATTCGCTTCGCTGGCACTCCACCGACAATAGCATAGGGCTCCACATCTTTATTCACTACGGCACCTGCAGCAATGATAGCCCCATCCCCAATGGTTACACCTTTAAGAATCGTCACATTTGCTCCTATCCATACATCATTTCCGATAACAGGACTCGGCTTGCTTTTTATTCTTGGTACCGTCGTTTTAAAATTTTTAGCCTCCTGCCAGGAACCAAAACCGAACGTTTCACTGTACTGAAAGTCATGGGTACTTAAATAATGAACCGGATGTTCTCCCATTCCGATTGTAAAACCAGGTGCCAGATTACAAAATCTTCCAATCGATTTTACATTACGGATGACTCCTCCTCTTAAATTCGTATAAGCCCCGATTACTCCTGCCGAATGAATCGTCGTATTTCTTGACCTGACTGGGGGTTCGAATAAAACCTTTTGAATTAGATAATTCACATCATCTATGTATACCCCCATCGCAGCTAATTCCTTTTTAGTCACCTTTGACATCAAAACACCCCTTTAAAAATCTTTCACCTTTTAATCCTGATTGCTAATCCGTTTAATCGTCTCTTCTAACGTCAATTTTTCCTTTGTATATGGATCCCTGTACATCGGATATAAAATATAGGCACCCGCAAATAATTCCTCGATGGTTAACTTTCGCTTTCGCCTTTG
The DNA here is from genome assembly GCF_009733865.1 of Oceanobacillus salinisoli. Taxonomy (GTDB): domain Bacteria; phylum Bacillota; class Bacilli; order Bacillales; family Amphibacillaceae; genus Oceanobacillus; species Oceanobacillus salinisoli. The sequence goes on from NZ_WOFB01000022.1 coordinate 53,403, forward strand.
AATAACTTGCCGGTCATCGGTCAGGCCCCACCCGGAATAAAATGGAGCTCCCAGCGTTGTAACAGGGAGCCCTCTGATGAGCGCTTCAAACCCTGAAAGCGAAGTAATAGTATACACATGATCAATCGTCTGAAAAGCATCTACTAAACTCAAGGGCTCCTCGATGACTTTTGCCAAATGCCGGATATCATCTGGATTCGACTGTTTTTTCCTCCTACCCGTTAACACATCCGGATGTGGTTTATACATAATTTCTGCCTCTGGATTTTCCTCACTCGCAATTCGAACGAGATCATTATTCGTCCATTTTTGAAAACTTCCCCTTAAAACCGAAGCATCATCCTCCACCTGGCCAATGACGAGAATCCGCTTTTTCGACTTCGGTCCATAGATCTCCCCGATATTTTTTATTTCAACATGGTTGTATTTACTAACACCAAGTTCTATCAGCAGCTTTATACTGTGCTTTGCCTGCTCCATTAGCCGCTTGTCCTCATGGAAAGGATAGGTATTCAAAATATCCTCCAAATCACTAGGCCGGGATGCATCAAAGTACATCCCCTTTCTGTCTATACATAGCGAATAGGGTGGTGTATGCATCGAGCCTAGCCCTTTGGAGCGAACGAACCCGTCTTCCACTCGGTATACCGCGATTTCATGATGGCTGGCATAACGAAATAATTCCTCATCCATATGAAAGCCCCACACGATAAAAACCTTTTCCGGGTATTTTTCCAATTCAAAGCGTAAAAACTTCAGTCTATAATCAAAAGGAACAAATCGAACATCGTAATCCTCCAAAAAAGCAGATATATAAGGCTGCTTCCACTTGGATACGTGAAACAAAAAAGCAACCGGTTTATTCGTATGTTGACGTGGCCTGATTTTCCAGTAAATGATTGTTGCATATGCTAGTATGATTTTGATTAATTTTTTTAATTTGCGTTTATAAGTATTCATTCTCTTCATCCACTTTTCCTATAGGCTGTTTCTAAAATATTTGTTACTTCTGATACAAAACACGCAGTAACTGACCGTGGGAAACACACTACGCCGGTTTTGTGCTTTTATTTCCTAACATTTGATTATGCTAATTAATTCTTAGCATTGGATAGCTAATCACTATACTGAAGACCCCGCAGCGAGCGTTCTTTGCGAGCGAAGAGACTGAAACGTTGCCCGCAAAAAGTGACTTCCTAAGCAGAAATCAACAGTGCACTTACTTATGTCGAATTTCACATCTCAAGTTGTCACAGGCTCTAAATAATCCTGAAAAATAATATTTTCCAATACAGACATTTCTTTTGCTTCATCATTAGAGAAACCTATTATATTATCGCGTTGAATCGGTCCCTGAATTTTGTATATCCAATATAATACCAGCAGCTCGGTACTTGGCTTTGCATCCAGCTTACCAGCAAGTTCTGTATAAACAGGATGCGGGATTGTTTGTACTGGCTTTTCCGCATCGAGAAAATCAATGAAAAGATCCACTCCATTTTCATTTGTATGTTCGATATTTGGTCCGCTAATCACGACTAAATCAAAATCATTCACATTTCTCCGATAACTTTGGTCATATGCTGGTTCTTTGATCCATATGTCTGTTTTCGTTCCATAATCCTGTGACAGAGGGAAATCGATGGAATAGTCATTAATGCGAATAACCAGTTCTCTGCTGTTCACCCATTCACCTTTACAGGCATCCTCCGCAGACGGATGGTTGCCGACAATGCAAATATCACCGTCTGCATCTCTCACCATCTGTTCAAACGTTCCTTCAAAATACGTTAATCTGTTGTAATACTCATTTTCTATGTCTGAATTTGGAATGAACTCTGGCATTCGATAGTCCAGCATGGCAACCAGTGCCAGATATCTGCAGTTTTTCATGACTTTACTGTCCATCGCTACTGCTTTTTCCACTAACTGTAATGCTTGATGATATAAACCAGCATCATTTCTGATTGCTGCGAGAAGGATGACTTCCTCTGCTGACAGACTGTCCAGCTTCATTTCCAGCCTTTCTGCTAATTGCAGGCATTCCTCGGTTAACCCTTCATTTTCCCAAATATATTTCACTAAAAGGACGAGTGAATTATGATGATCCGTTGCATTCATTGCGGTATAGAGATAATCTTTTACTCTGTAAAAATCACCAATGTTTATTTTCAGATCAGTAATTTTATAGCAAACATCTGCTTTCAATGTTTGATCCTTGCACATATCCAAAACCGTTTCATAGTAGTTGATGCTTTCTTGATAAGCATGCTTTAATTCAGCCAACTGTGCTAACTTCAAGTAATGCTCCTGAACATTTACGTCCAGCTGGATTGCTTTTTGGATTAATTGTTCCAGGTCAGCTATGCCTGCTTCCGTTCTATTTTCTTGTACTTTCCCCATCAAATGGTCTATTTTTGTGGAAAGAAGCTCATCAATCGTTCGGTCACAATCGATTAATTGATTCGTTTCGAGACTAATATATCTTGGATACAACAAGTATGCACCAGCAAATAATTCTTCCATCGTAAGTGTTCTAGTACGTCGATCATTTGGCTGTCTATCATCCGTTAACCCCCAGCCAGCATAAAATGGAGAACCAAAGCATGTAACGCTGATTCCACGGATTAACGCTTCAAATCCTGACAGGGAAGTGATCGTATAGACATGATCAATCGTCTTCAGGGAATCTACTAAGCTTAAAGGCTCGGTTACGACTTTGGAAATATGCGCCACGGCCATTGGATCAGACACCATATTTCGATGACCTGTCAGTACATCGGGATGCGGCTTATAAATAATCTCGGCATCCGGGTTCTCCTTGTAAGCAGCCCCTACCAAATCATTATTCGTAATTTCCCGGTTACAGCCATATTGAATCGAAGCATCCTCTTCTACCTGACCAATAACTAAAATTCGTTTTTTCGTTTTCTTTCCGTAAATTTTTTCAATATTAGTTGGACCGACATGATTATATTTACTAATCCCTGTGTGAACCAGCTTATCCAAATTCCGTCTTGCAGTTTCTAATAATTCCGGCCGGCTCTTAAAATCATAGGTTTGCAGTATATGCTCTAAGTGAGATGATCCGCGGGAATCAAAATACAATGTTTGTTCATCGGCCACAATCGACATGGGCAAGCTGTGACCAGCACCTAAACCTAAGGAGCGAACAAAACCATCTTCCGTTCGAATGAGCTTAATCCCATGTTCCTCTGCATATTCGCGAATTTCATCGGATTCCTTAAATCCCCAAACAATGAATACAAAATTGGAATCATCGATAATGTAAGGCAATAGTTTTTCTAAATCCGTTTTTCCAAATGTGAAAGCGGTTCTGTATTCCGGAAAGAAGCGACTGATATGCTCCCGTTTCCATGGATTGAAGCCAATCATATAGGCAATCGGCTTATCAGAAGCCGACTCCTCCCAGTTTTCTCCCACTTCGACAAATGGCTTTTTCTTTTTGTTTTTCTTTTTCACTATTTTTCGTTTGTATTCCTCTTCTTTTTGAAGGCGGTCGAGTTTGACTTCTTCTGCCAGCTCATCGATGGCCTGTTCACAATCGATTAATTCATTCATTTGCAAACTGATATATCTTGGGTACAGTAAATAAGACCCAGCAAATAATTCCTCAAGCGTTAATTTTCGTGTACGCCGAGTATTCACTTGTCTGTCATCCGTTAGGCCCCATCCTGCATAAAAAGGCATCCCGAAGCAAGTGACCTTGATTCCTCTCATGAGTGCCTCGAAACCAGCCAAGGATGTAATCGTATAGACATGATCAATCGTCTCCAGCGCGTCCACTAGGCCAAGCGGTTCCTTTATCACCTTAGCAATATGGGTAACATCATTTGGATTAGAGAGCTTATCCCGATGTCCGGTTAATACATCTGGATGTGGCTTATAAATGATCTCGGCATCCGGGTTCTCCCGGTAAGCTGCCCAGACTAAATCATTATTGGTGATTTCCCGGTCACAGCCATATTGAATCGAAGCATCTTCCTCTACCTGACCGATCACCAATACACGTTTCTTCGTTTTTTCTCCATAAATTTTCTTTACTTTTGCCGGACCGACATGATTATATTTGCTGACACCTGTCTGGATAAGCTTATCCATATTCGTTTTTGCCTGTTCTAGTAAATCAGGTCGTTTTCTAAAGTCATAGGTTTGCAGGATTTCCTCTAAATCCGATGGTCCGCGCGAATCAAAATAAAGACCCTTTTCATCCGCAACGATGGACATTGGCAAGCTATGGCCGGCACCTAGGCCAAGTGAACGAACAAAGCCATCCTCCGTTCGAATGAGTTTTATTCCTTTCTCTTTCGCATACTCTCTAATTTCATCCGATTCCTTATATCCCCAAACAATAAATACGATGTTCGTTTCATCGATAATATAAGGAAAAAGCTTTTTCAAGCTCGTTTTTCCAAATGTGAAGGCCGTTCGGTATTCTGGAAACATACGGCTAATATGCTCACGTTTCCACGGATTAAAACCAAACATATAGGCAATCGGCTTTTTGGAGTCCGTATCCTCTTCCCAGTTCACGCCCACTTCCTCAAATGGCTTTTTCTTTTTATTTTTCATCTTTAATATTTTTTGTTTGTATTCCAGATCTTTTTGAAGCCGGTCTCTTTGAATTTGTTTGACCAATTCATCAATTGCCTGCTCACAGCCAATTAATTCCTTCGTTTGCAGGCTGATATATCTTGGATACATTAAATAAGCACCTGCAAACAATTCCTCCACTGTAAGTTTTCGGTTGCGGCGATGATTAACTTGTCTGTCATCGGTCAGCCCCCATCCTGCATAAAATGGCATTCCAAAACAAGTAACAGGAATCCCGCGCATCAATGCTTCAAATCCCGACAAGGAGGTAATCGTGTACACATGATCAATGGTTTGCAGGGTATCGGTCAAGCTGAGCGGCACTGTTATTACTTTGGCAATATGTTCGACATCTTTTGGATTGGAAACCTTTTTCCGATGACCAGTTAACACATCTGGATGTGGCTTATAGATAATTTCTGCGTTCGGATTTTCATTAAAAGCAGCCCACACTAGGTCATTATTGGTGATTTCCCGGTCACATCCATATTGAATAGATGCATCTTCTTCCACCTGCCCAATGACTAAAATCCTCTTTTTCATTTTCGCACCGTAAATTTTTTCAATATCAGTTGGAGCTACATGATTATATTTACTTACATTAGCCTGGATAAGCTTCTCCATACTAGCCTTGGCCTTTTCCAGTAAATCCGGGTTTTCTTGAAATTTATACGTTTGCAGCATGGCCTCTAAATCAGAAGGCCCGCGCGAATCAAAATAAAGACCCTTTTCATCTGTCACGATCGACATAGGCAAGCTATGGCCTGCACCAAGCCCAACCGAACGAACAAAGCCATCTTCCGTTCGAATGAGTTTAATTCCTTTCTTTTTCGCATATTCCCTTATTTCATCGGGTTCCTTATATCCCCAAACAATAAATACCATATTGCGATTCTTTGGAAAATATGGTCGCAAACGATCTAGATCAGCACTTCCGAATACAAATGCTGTTCGATATTCAGGGAAGACGTTGCTTATATGCTCCCGTTTCCACGGATTAAAGCCAAACATAAACGCGACCGGCTTATCAGCATCCTTCCAGCTGCTCCCTATTTCTTCAAAAGGGATTTTTTGAGAAGATTTATTTTTAGGTTGATACAGGTTAAGTTGTGATAGAATCCGTTTGGCGATTTTCCTCATTTTTTTCTTCAATTTCTTTGTCATTCCTTTCCACTATTTCGTTTTCATATAGTTCTAATGCAGAATCTACATCCCCAAAATAAATGACTTCTCCTTTATCAAGAACAACCGCTTTTTCACAAACCGCTCGTACTTGGTGTGCACTATGGGAAACAAATACAATTGTTTTTCCCTTTAAAAATTCCCTTATTGCACGTAATGCTTTTTTTCGAAAACGCTGATCCCCAACAGCAAGCACTTCATCGAGCAGTACGATGTCTGAGTTCACATGAATGGCGATGGAAAAGCCAAGTCTGATTTTCATTCCTGAAGAATAGGTCTTGATTGGCTTATCAATATGATCTTCTAACTCCGAAAATTCGATGACATCATCTACAATCCCATCAATCTCTTTTTCTGTTAAACCGAGTACTACACCATTCATATAAATGTTTTCCCTGCCTGATAATTCCTTTTGAAATCCAGCACCTAACTCAATTAAGCCACCGATTTTCCCATTTATCTTTACTTCCCCGGTTGTCGGAGAAGTAACACCTAATATGACCTTCAGTAATGTACTTTTGCCAGAGCCATTGTCCCCAAGGATGGCAACCGATTCGCCCTTCTGAATGGTTAGGGATATATCCTTAATTGACCATTTGCCTTCCTTTTTAGATTTTCGAAAAAGCAGTTTATTCCTGACATGAAATAAGCGGCTGGCATTTTCTTTATACTTTTTTCCAACTTGAACTAATTGAATTGCGTAATCTTCTTCCATCAAAAACACCCTCAAACCTTAAACGACATCCGCAAAATTCTTCTCTAATTTCTTAAATGTAATCCATCCAATCACGAATATGACGATACTAAACACGAAGGAGTAGAGTAATAATGTCATATTTGGCGGCTGATTATGCAGGAATGCCTGTCTGTACCCATCCAAAATTCCCGTTAACGGATTCAATGCCATGATGAGCTGGTACTGTGCTGGGATAGAATGGAATGAATACATCACCGGAGATAAGTAACGACCCAATCGCAAAATAATCGGAGTTACCAATCCAACATCCCTTACATACGCATTTGCCGCCGATAAAAGAAACATGAGACCGAGCATCATGATAATTTGTACGAATAAAATCGGTATCGCGTATAAGGCATTTATCCCTGGTACAATATGGTAGTAGCCCAAAACAGCGATTAAACCGATTAATGTCATTCCAAAATTGACCGTCTCCGATAACAGCTTGATTAATACCAGTGCTGGCCGGTAAAAATTCCGCTGTCTAATTAAACCGGAACTGCTCACAATAATCCTGGTCGAGGCACCAACAGCCTTATTAAAGTACAACCACGGAAGTAGTGCGACGAATAAAAATGCTGCATATGGTACCCCTTCACTAGGCAATCGGACAAAAACGGAAAACACGATGGTCAGAACAATCATCAGTCCCATTGGTTCTATTAATATCCATAATTTCCCAAGCAAGGATTGTTTATATTTAGATATAATCTCTCTTTTCGAAAGAGTTTTTATAAAATCTTTATTTTCCCAAAACTTTAGAGCCATCATCAAAACACCTTATTATGTAATATCATGATTCTGTCGATTAGTGAGTTGCAACCGTAGTCGACCGCAAAACTTCTCCAATTGCAGCTTAGTGATAGAAGGATGAGCTTTCCCCTTCTGTTGTGTCGCCTGTTCAATTAAGGCAACGCCCTTTACATCTCCATCCACCTCTCTTGGTATGAGATGTACGTGCAGATGCCGAACCGCTTCACTGATGGTCACCATATATAACCGGTCGACGGACAGTTCCTTTTGAATGGCTGCTTCTATTTTTTTAATGAGCGGACCTAATTCCACTAATTCTTCTTCTGTAAATTGGGCCCAATCCTCCACATGTCTTTTTGGCTCCACATACATATAACCTAAAAGTTGAGAAGCCAATGGGCCATGTGAAATCACCCAATTTTCAGTTTCATAGATAGGTTCTGATAGATTTTCATGCTTTTCGCAAATTGGGCAATTCACTAGCCCCACTCCTCTTCCTTAAAATTAAAAGCCTGTTACTGACGCGAAAATCTGTATAGTCCGACGCAACTTGAAATGATAGTCTGCTAGTTGGTGCGTTTTAACCGCTCCTGAAATACACTACGCTGGTTTTGTGCTTTTATTTTCCCAGCATTGACAAGGCAAAATAAATTCTTTACATAGCTAACCACTACTAAGCTGGTTGATTGTAGCGGAGGGTAGTCGAATCCTGCGGGAAAAGCAACGGCTGAAGACCCCGCAGGAAGTGGTTTTCTTCCGAGGAGGCTGAAGCGTTGCCCACGGAAAGCGACTGCCCGGAGCGGAATCGGGTGGTGCCCTGCACTATGTCGTCACTTTATATCAACGCGACTATTAAAACCGTGTAAAATAAATTATTGGATCACTCTTACTCTCCCTGCTAAATATCCTTCGATCAATTCCTCATAATCTTCCTGAGTAGACAGAATATGGTCTAGGATTTCCCGGACTGCTCCTTCTCCTCCGTTTGCTTTCGCTATATACTTTGCGTGTTCTTTCACGGTGGACACCGCATTGTTCGGTGCACAGGGAAAGCCAACAGATTTCATAACTGGAAGGTCATTGATGTCATCACCGATATAGCAAATTTGCTCTTGACTGATTTCCAAATCCTCTATCATATTCCAGAGAATCTTCCTTTTATTATCAATACCCTGATGGATATAATTTATCTTTAATTCCTTTGCCCGCTTCGTTACGGCAGTTGATCTTCTGCCGGTAATAATTGCCGTTTTAATTCCGGCATAATGGACTAGACTTATGGCCATCCCATCTTGTGTATGAAAGGCTTTGTACTCTTGACCATCAGAACCAATCCATAATCTTCCGTCCGTTAACACACCATCCACATCGAATACGATTAGTTTAATATTCATTCCAAACCTCCTTATAAACCTAAGTTCATCAAGTCACGAACCTGAATCATCGCAACCGGACGATGGGCAAGATCAACTACCGGCAGTACGTTTACCTGATTATTCTCCATCAGCAAGATAGCATCCTTGGCCAATGCCCCTTGTCGAATATAAATAGGGGATGGACTGAATAGCTCGGCAACATACTTATCAAACACCTTATTCGATACCGCCAGTGCACGGCGAATATCCCCATCTGTAAGGATACCGACAAGCTTCCCTTCCTCACTCACAATGGAAACCCCACCTATTCCCTGGGCAGTCATTTGAAAAAGCGCATCCTTTACGGTAGCTGTTTCATAGACAACTGGATTATAGCCAGTCGACTCCATCACATCGTTCACGGTTAGCAATAATTTTCTTCCTAACGAACCAGCAGGGTGAAATAATGCAAAATCTTCTTTTTGAAAACCTCTTGCTTCCAATAAAGCAATCGCCATCGCATCACCTAAAGCAAGGGTTACAGTAGTACTTGATGTAGGAGCTAAACCTAAAGGACATGCTTCCTGCACATTTCCGATACAAAGCACAATATCTGATTTTACTCCTAAAGTAGAATGCGGATTTTTCGTGATGGAAATTAACTTGGATCCAATTTTCTTAATCGATGGCAGCAGCTGAAGCACTTCCTCTGACTCCCCACTATTTGAAATAGCAAGAATAACATCATCGTTTGTAACCATTCCCAAGTCGCCATGCAAGCCTTCTGATGGATGCAGAAATAAAGAAGGTGTACCTGTACTAGCCATCGTTGCATTGATTTTTCTGCCAATAATGCCTGATTTTCCAATGCCAGTAATAATAACTCTGCCCTCGCATGACAGAATCGTGCAAATGGCTTCTTCAATAGATGGCCCAACCATATCCTTGAGCTCCAGAATTGCGTTTGCTTCCTTTGCCAATACTTCCTTCACACTGCTTAAATAATCTACTTTTGTTTCTACTGCATTTTGCATTATATTTCCCTCCCGGTTATGATTGTTGTTTTATCAAACGATCAATCTCGATAATTGGCTTTAATACTTCCTCTAGCTCATCTAGCTTCACCATGTTTGGACCATCTGATTTTGCTTCCTCCGGATTTGGATGCACCTCCATGAAAATCGCATCTACACCAACCGCTGCCGCTGCTCTGGATAAATACGGTACATACTCACTTTTTCCACCTGTTGACGTTCCATTACCACCTGGAATTTGGACACTATGGGTTGCATCAAAAACAACTGGCGCACCTAATCCACGCATTTCAAGGAGGGAGCGCATGTCGACAACCAAATTATTGTATCCAAATGTGGAACCACGTTCGGTTAGTAAGATATTTTCGTTTTCTGATTCCTTCAGTTTATGAACCACATTTTTCATGTCCCAAGGTGCGAGGAATTGGCCCTTTTTCACATTAACGACCTTTCCTGTTTTTGCTGCTGCAACCAGTAAATCCGTTTGGCGACATAAAAATGCAGGAATTTGGATAATATCCAATACCTCTGCAACCCTTTCCGCCTGTGAGGGCTCATGAATGTCCGATGTAACAGGAACATCAAAACGTTCTTTCACCTTTTGTAAAATATCCAGCCCTTCCTCAATTCCCGGCCCTCTGAAGGAATGGATGGAGGAACGATTTGCTTTATCATAGGAAGCCTTGAAAATAAATGGAATGCCAAGCTTACTGGTTATTTCCTTTAACTGTTTTGCGGTTTCCATAATGAGTGCTTCACTTTCGATTACGCAAGGTCCCGCAATTAAGACAAACGGGTTGTTTCCCCCAAATGTGATTGTTTCGTTTAATGATACTGTTTTAGACATGCTGTACTCCTCCTAGTATTTTTTCTACTTTTTCAATATCTTCTGGTGTGTCAACGCCAACTGCATCATAGGTTGTTTCCACTACTCGAATGGAATAGCCATTATCCAATAGGCGGAGCTGCTCCAATACTTCGATACCCTCCAGCTGAGAAGATGGCAGTTGAACAAATTCGTTGATTACTGTTTTTGGGTACCCATAAATCCCAAGATGCTTGTAATAGGTTGTTTCTTTTTTGGCCCGGTTGTATGGGATTGGCGACCGGGAAAAGTATCTGGCAAATCCAATATTGTTCGTCACCACTTTTACTACATTCGGATCCACGATATCTTCTGGATTTGTAATAGCTGTTTTAGCTGTGACAACTGCATTCGGGTCCTCCTTCGCTGCTTCTACAAGTGCATCAATTAACTCATGGCGAATTAATGGTTCATCACCCTGAATATTGATATAGAAATCTCCATCCACCTTCTTGGTCACTTCCGCAATCCGGTCTGAGCCTGTCTCATGCTCGGTGCTTGTCATAACTGCATTGCCTCCGAATCCTATTACTGTCTCCATAATCTCTTCATGATCGGTTGCAACTACCACCTTATCAAGTGCTTTACTTTGAGATACTTGCTCATACACTCTTTGAATCATTGGCTTTCCATGAATCGGGGCCAATGGTTTACCAGGAAACCGTGAAGATCCATACCTTGCAGGAATAACACCAATCACTTTCATCATTTATTAACACCTCGTTTTCTCGTATGTTTGTTGCAATTGACTTCATTAGTGCCGTAACGTAATTTCCACTTCTGGCAGTCACTTTCTATAGCAGCATGTTACAACGCTTTTTCATAACAACTTAATATTCATTGCTTTGGAAAAACAAACCATCATTTTGATAATTCATGTAAAAGATTCCCTTCAGGAGAAGGAGTAATTCGTTTTGCGACATTTTCCGCTGTCACTTTATTCCTCCTGTTAATCGTTCCTTCTATTTGATAATGAAACCTTAAATAATAAAGGAATTTCGTAATTCTCTCCTTATTTACTTCGAATTCCAGTACAACCTTCAGAACATCGCCTAACATCTTAGGGTTATCGCATTTTGTTGCAACTCCATCGATATTGTAAGCAGCTTCTCCTAGTGTAATCACGCGTTTATACTGAGCAAGTGCTTCGATACCAACCGTCGAATTAATGGTTACCACAGCTAATGCTTTACTAATAAGCTGTTTCACGTCATATTTTTGAATAAAAATTACATTGTCATTATTCTTAAATCTCTTTTTAAGCTTTCGATAATGATTCCGGCTCATATCTTCCGGATGTTCTTTAATGATGATCTTCACTTCCCGTTTTTGAGCGGTATTAAGTTCTTTTACTGCCCCAAGCACCACCTCCAATAACTGTTCCATATTTTTTATGTTTGGGGAGTTATATAATATTTGTGTATCCCTAGCCACTTGAAATGGAAGAAATATATACTCCTTAGGCCATTCAAAGTTATTGTTCCGCCGTAATGGAAAGACTTTTTTATGCACAAAATATTTAATAGCCTGCCATAATGTAATATGGATATAGAGCTTTGGACTAAGGCGAAACAAATTCCCAATCATATTAATCGCCTTAATAAAAGCAACGAACAACAAATTCTCTTTCGTATGATGTTTCAGTTCGACATTTTCCGGTTTAAATAAGTAACAATTGATCCTGTCCGGATTGATTTCCAGGGAATCATAAAACGCAGCATATCTAGGAACAGAGCTATCCGCATTAATTCCCCTCTCATCACAGGTAATCGTATATGGCCGAAAAATTCCATCTTCGAAAATATAAGTTTTCAGTCCACGTTTTTCTGCAATCACCTTCGACACCTGATCAATCCAATGATAACCATTAAACAAACAAATAATATCAATGTCATTGTCTTCGATGTATTTGTCAATAAGATACATATATCGCTTATAAACCCTTAGTTCCTTTTCCGTCGTCTCCTTTTCTAAAATTCTCTCTTTGTACGTGATGTTATAAATTTTTAAGTTTCGGAGTGCTTCATCTGTTATCGGGTACTCTCTTTTTGAAAGATGAAATGGAGCATAAATGGTATTCATGCTGCTTTTAAACAACAGTTCCCCTAACTCAAATTTCATTTGAAAGCATTGATGCCCTTTTTCAATCAGTTCATTTGCGATATCAATAAAAAACCCTTTGTTTCGGTTCCCTCTTAAAAATAAGTAATTTGCCATGGAATGTATCAACTACTTTCTAAATAACGAGCATCCATTACATTGGTTACAATATTTGTTTATGAAACAAACTTTTTCAAAAACTTGAAGACTAGTTTACAGTTTGTTTCTGTTTATTTAATTCCTCAGAAAGCTCTTTTACCTTCTCTTCATCAGGCATAAAGTAATACGTTTCATCCATTTCTCCGTCTTCTCCAGGAATTTCATGTTCTACCACATTTTTCAATGCATCTCGGTAATTCCCTTGTATATCCCACATATTCTGTAAGCTCATATTCGTTCTGAAGTTGTCTTCTATAATCTCAAGGACTCCCTGGAAATTAGAAAGCGATGATGTTAATCCCTGTATCGAGGTTCCTTTATCCACAATCGCTTGAATGACTTGACGCTGCCTTTCCTGGCGTCCAAAATCCCCACGAGGGTCATCTTTTCTCATCCGTATATATTGCAATGCCTCATACCCGTCAAGATGTAAAAGCCCCTCCTCAAAGGTCACCTTTCGATAGTAAAACTCAAAATCGTTCTCCACTTCAATACCACCAAGTGCATTCACAATATCTTCAAAACCATCCATGTCCACTCTGACATAATAATCCACCGGAATACCCAGGAATTCTTCCACGGTATTGATTGTCATTTTCGTACCACCAAAAGCATAGGAATGATTAATTTTATCCTTTTGACCATACCCAACGATTTCCGTATATGTATCACGGGGGATACTTACCATATGCGTTGACTCGGTATGCGGATTTAATGTGACGAATATCAAGGAGTCAGAGCGTTGATAAGGATCTTCTTCACCATCAGGTTCATCAATACCCATGAGCAATATTGTGATTGGATCGCCCGCTTCCAAATTGATGCTTTCCAGACGTTTTTGCGTTTTTTGATCATCAATCTCCTCCTGAATATTCGTAATCGCTGATGTAAATGCGTTCCATGCATAGCTTCCAGAAGCAATAATGAGAACGCCAAAAGCAGTTATGACAATCAGGAGAATTTTCTTTAATTTATCTTTGTTCATATTATCCTCACCTATAGCTCGAAATGGTCGTCCGTTTTCTTGTAATCTTGTAAACTACGAAGCAATGTCAGTTTCATAGTTTCTGCCTGTTCGATTCACTTTCTTCCAGTCTTTGTTAAAGAAATAAGCGATACTACCATACATCACGAAGTACATCGTAATAAAGCGGTGTATGAAAACATCGTAAACAATCATTATGAACAAGCGAAACCAATCCCCTTTTCCAAACTTAAATCCGTATCGCTTCACCTGGGCCATCGCCAACAGGTTGTATACGAAATTAAATAGTATAATATACAGCAAATAGAGAGCGATAAAGCTGACTAAAGCAAGGGAAAAATTCGTCACAGCATTGTAAAAGAATAGTCCTACTGTTACATATGCTGCTAAAATCGCAACAAAAAACGATTCAACAATATAGAAAAAGGAAACCGATCTTGTCAGCCATGTTTTTAACAGGAAGGGAAGAAAATGAACCAAACAATCGACATATCCCTTCTGCCAACGAATTCGCTGCTTAAACAAATCTCTCCACGTTTCGGGGAGTTCGGTATAACTGATGGCATCCGTAATTAAGACGATTTTCTTGTTCCTCATCTTATTTTTCCTTTTTGATATATGCCGCTGAATTTTCAGTGTAATATCAATATCTTCCCCTACAGATGACCGGTAGCCCCCGACCTCAATAAGCAGGTTTTTCTTAAAAATACCGAATGCCCCAGATATAATTGCTAACCCTTGAAAACGAGCCAGTGATATTTTGGTGACATAGAATGCTTTTAGAAAATCCAGCATTTGCACTGCAATAAGAAGATTCGTCTTGGATAGGGAAAGGTTTTCTAAAGGATTCGCTGTTTTCGTTTGTAGCACATGGACCATACCACCAGCTGCAACGACATCCTCATCATCAAATCTGTTATTGATGGCAGCTAATGCTGTCTCTGTTAATACCGTGTCTGCATCCAATGTAACGACCAGTTCCTTCGTTGAATATTCTATCCCTGCATTTAATGCATCTGCTTTGCCGCCATTTACTTTATTCACCACATAAATGTTTGGATATAGCTTAGACTGAAATGTGCCTTCCACTTTCTGATGCTTTAATTTACTAAGGGGTGTTTTAAAACACGGCTCCAGCTTGAGAAACTGATGTAATAAATGAAACGTGTCATCGGTCGATCCATCATTGACATAAATCACCTCAAAATTTTGGTAGGACAATGATTTCATGCTGTTCACAGACGTCTCAATAATGCCTGCTTCATTGTAGCAGGGGATTAAAATACTTAATCCTTTTTCAAGCTCGGGATTACGCTTTTCATCTTCCCCCTTTACCCGAAACCAGGGCAAACAATGGAGCAGATGAAGGACCGGAAAAAATACACACACGTAAAACAAAATCAGCAGAAATATTTCCAAGAACAGAACTCCTTTCTTAGAAAAACTCGCATTCGCTCGATTTCTAGCGAACGTGTTCGTTTTTCTTAATACTTTCCTAAAGTGAATAAAATTTGACTTTCTACTACATATTCTTCCAATAAGGGCCTCATTTTTACAAGGGCTGAAACGAAAAACAGTCCCCACGACCCAGCCACCAATTTTGTTACAAACACATTTCAAACTTAATAGTCTCCCCGCCCCATGACCGAACGGGTGCCTGTCACTTCCCGAAATGTGTCGATTTATGTCGTTTTGGTTTTCTCGAATTCTGACAGATTCCTAGTATTTTCAAGGGTTTTACTGAAATCATGAAAATTTATTTTTAGGCAGATTTTCATGCCTACAAAAATAGGAAATCTTCCCCCAACTATTTTGGTAATTATTACAATGAAATTTCACTAAATTGACCCTAATTTCCTAACCTAAATTTCCAGCATTAACAAAATTTAACATTGATGAAACGGAGGTGAAACAATAGAATCTATGAAAACGCTTAATTTTACAGAATAAACAAAGGGACGGTTTTCTTGCTTCCCATTAGTCCGATGGTAGCAGGAAAACGTCCCTCTTCTTACTAATTTAGCAGTTCAGAAACTGTAACAAATTCATAGCCTTGTGTGCGCAATTCATCAATTATTCGGGGCAATGCTTGTACGGTTTCAAATGGCCCGGAAGCATGGTAATTATGCTGTAAAACAATGACTCCCGGATTCGCTTCTTTCATCACTTTGGAAACAATCTCTTCCGCAGAAATTTCGCTCCAGTCCTTTGTATCTGCTGTCCACATAATCGTCTGGTAACCTTGTTTTTCAAGCCACTCCAGCCGCCGCTCTTTTATCTCTCCATATGGTGGTCGGAATAAAGTTGGCTTCACCCCTATTACTCTCTCAATTTCTTCCGCAGCAGATTGGATGTTTTCTATGAACTCCTGATCTTTGAGCTCTGGCAAGTGGGGATGATCCCAAGTGTGGTTGCCAATTGCATGTCCATCCTGGTACATCTGTCGTAATTGTTCAGGATATTTCCTGACCCTTTCTCCTACAACAAAAAAGGTAGCCTTCACATCTTTTTCCCTTAATATTTCTAGTATTTGTGTTGTATAGGTCACCTCAGGTCCATCGTCAAAGGTTAGGGCAATCCTTTTCTCACTGGTATCCCCCATAAAATGCATCTCATTATTAATGGGCACGTTGATAACTTGTCCCGGATATATCCAATGAGGATTTGAAATGGCTGGATTAGCTAAAACTAAGTCAGACAAGGAGACTCCCAGTTTCATAGAAATTTTATAAAGGGTTTCCCCGTCATTCACCTTGTATGTATCCGGAAGTTCGAGGTATTGACCCGGCTCCAGTCTAGTGGAATACAATCTGTTCAGATTAACAATCGTTTCTGGCGATGTACCAAACTGGTCAGAAATTTTCAAAAGCGTATCTCCTTGCTCAACGATGTACTCCTCAGCCACCATGGTTTTGTCAAACAACGGTAGACAAACGAGGATGACTGCCGTTAAAATCATTGCTTTTTTAAGCATGTTATACTCCTCCCATTCACTTGAATTATTAACAACATTCGAAGCCATATTTTTATTTAGTGGGGGTAAGCCAAGAAGCACGTGGGATGGTTCCTGGGCTTCCAAAATAGTTCAAAGGATGCAAAAAACTGTCCTCGTGCTTTTTCCTTATGCTTCTTTTTTTACTATTTTTAAAAAAGTCTGAAAAAAACTATTGAAATTTAAAGCGCTTCCAAATAAGATTTACATACTTTGTTTGCCATCCAAATTATCATTTAGTCCCGTGATGGTATTTTACACATCCATTACATATTCTAAAATTTACTAGAGTAAAACGATAATACCCTCCAGGACAAGCATATTTTTATATACTCTTATTCTAAGTCAACTTGGAAATAGTTTAATAGATAAGGAGACTTTAAGGGGGTGATATTTGTGTAAATCTTTTTTGGAAAAGCTTCAAAAATCAGCACAATAGTTTTTAAATCAATTTTAAAAAAAACATGGACACTTCGAATTATCGCAATAAAATTTTTATCGTATCATTCTCTTTCTTATTAGTTCTTTCATCTGTGGCTCCTTTCATAGGAACGGTTAATGGTGAAGCTTCAGTGCCTGAAGTTGATGCACGAGTAAAGGAAATAATCGAGGTTGATGGCGAGCAATTTAGGGATTTAAATGCTAATGGCCAATTGGATCCTTATGAAGACTGGAGACTACCGACAGAGGATCGAGTAGAAAATCTTATATCTCAAATGACTGTAGAAGAAAAAGCCGGATTAATGCTTATTTCCACGTTCAGCAACGTATCAAGCCGAACCAAACTAACCGAAGATCATTTACGCTATTTCATCGTTCGTGATGATCCGGAACCACGGGATTTAGCTGCCCGTAACAATGAATTTCAGGAGCTTGGTGAGGCCTCAAGACTGGGAATACCAGTTATCATGACGTCTAATCCGCGCAACCATGTGAATCCGAATCAAACATATGGTCACGCTGAGGCGGGAGGCCAACTGTCCACTTGGCCTGGTGAACTTGGATTAGCTGCAACACAAGATCCGGAACTGGTCAAAGAATTTGCTGAGATCGCAGCCAAAGAATGGCGAGCTACGGGAATGCATACTCTATGGTTACATGGCTGATTTACTTACCGAACCGCGCTGGACCTGTACTGATGGTACCTTTGGGGAAGATCCAGAACTTGTTTCCGATATGATTGCTTCTATTGTAGAAGGATTTCAAGGTGAGGAATTAGGTGAAAACAGTGTTTCTTTAACCATTAAGCACTTTGCTGGTGGTGGTCCTCGCTTGGATGGAACCGATCCACATCACGAATGGGGAAAAACGAACGAATACCCAACAGAGGGAAGTCTATATGATTATCACCTCCCACCGTTTATAGCTGCAGTAGAGGCTGGTACAACATCCATCATGCCATATTATGCGATGCCAGTGAATGAACCAAGTGCTATTCAACTTCCGGATCATCTATGGTATTCCGAGGACCAGCAATTCGAGGAAGTTGCCTTTGCCTATAATGAAGGTATGCTTCAAGGCCTTCTCCGTGATGAATTAGGTTTCGTAGGCTATGTTAACTCGGATACCGGAATAATTTCTGATGGCGATCGCCCTTGGGGTGTTGAGCATTTGACAGAGCCAGAACGCTATGCAAAAGCAATCACAGCTGGAACGAACCTTTTTTCCGGTGGTACAGATGTCGAGCCATTACTTGAAGCGATTCATACAGGGCTAGTAGAAGAATCTGCTATTGATCACTCGATTTCTTTCTTACTAACGGAAATGTTTGAATTGGGACTTTTTGAAAACCCTTACGTAGATCCAGAGCTAGCACAGCAAATCGCGGATGAACCTGACTCACAAGCACTTGCTGATGAAGCACATCGCAAATCGATTGTACTACTACGCAACGGGCGGGAAACGAACACTCCAGTGCTGCCAATAACAGATAATGAAGTGGACGATATGAAGCTTTATGTAGAAGTTTTTGAAAAGGATGAAGAAGATGCAGCTGAAGCGAGTGAAGGCTTGGCTACATCCATTGCACTGGCAGACCCATCGATTGAAATCGTAAACTCACCAGAAGAGGCTACCTATGCACTGATTTCGGTGATGCCATCCTTAAGCTGGAGAGCTGATGACACTGAGGATGATCCACCATCTGTGGAACTGAAGAAAGATGCAGACACAGGAATTGATTCCGAGCGCATTCTTGAAATTCAAGAAACAGTAGATACGAATATTTTAGTCGTTAATATGACAAATCCATGGCTTATCGATGAAATTGAACCTGGCGCAGATGCTGTATTGGCAACCTTTAATACAACTCCAGATGCGATAGTTGATGTGATTCGCGGTAATTTTAATCCAACAGGTAAGATGCCTTATACCGTACCAGCCGACATGGAAGCAGTGGAAAATAATGCATCAGATATCCCAGGCTATGCTGAAAACTTCGATTATGGCTATGTAAATGCTGTTGGTGATGAATATGCACTAGGATTTGGACTGTCCTATGTAAGTGGTAAATATATGAAAGAAGGCATTGACCGCTTTGAGGAAGATGGAGAGTTCGCTAATCATGGAGCAGCCAGTTCGTTACAGGCAATCTTAGATTCCGTGGAGAAATTTGAGGAAAAAGATGACGCCGAAAAAGTAATCCATCATCTTGAATTATTTGACGACAAACTGGAACAGCAAAAAGAAAAAGAGAGCATTTCTGATACAGCATATACTGAACTGAAAGAAAGCACTACAAAGTTAATTGAAATTTGGCAGTAAGGTAATGCATTTGAACGGTTCTGCATGTCCAAATGCATGATATTTAGTCACAATCGGTCACGTAGAGGTTCTACGTGACCGATTGTGCTTCAGATTATTTCTTGTACTTTGTCTCCGGGAATTGAGCCTTCGTTTTGGGAATTCAGCTTTCGCTCCAAGAATTTAGCCTTCGTTCCAGTAATTCAGCTTTCATTCCAAGAATTCAGCTTTCATTCCAAGAATTCAGCTTTCATTCCAATAATTCAGCTTTCATTCCAATATTTCAGCTTTCATTCCAATAATTCAGCTTTCATTCCAATATTTCAGCTTTCATTCCAATAATTCAGCTTTCATTCCAATAATTCAGCTTTCATTCCAATAATTCAGCTTTCATTCCAATAATTCAGCTTTCATTCCAATAATTCAGCTTTCATTCCAATAATTCAGCTTTCATTCCAATAATTCAGCTTTCATTCCAATAATTCAGCTTTCATTCCAATAATTCAGCTTTCATTCCAATAATTCAGCTTTCATTCCAATAATTCAGCTTTCATTCCAATAATTCAGCTTTCATTCCAATAATTCTTGCTTTCATTCCAATAATTCAGCTTTCATTCCAATAATTCAGCTTTCGCTCCATGAATTCAGCTTTCGCTCCATGAATTCAGCTTTCGCTCCATGAATTCAGCTTTCGCTTCATGAATTCAGCATTCGTTCCATTAATTCAGCTTTCGCTCCACCAAAACATCCTTCTCGAACACTTCCACAAGCTCTTTAGCACTATGTACCTCTTTATCCGGCCTAAAGGAATTCTCCGGCATCTTCCTTCTCCGATGGTTCATCCAGATGGCGTTCCAGCCAGCTTGCTTGGCCCCAACGATATCATTTGCAAAGGAATCACCAACATAAACGGTTTTCTGTTTATCCAAATCCAGTTTATTTTCAAGAATATGAAAAGCTTCCGGAGCCGGTTTGGCATAGCCTATCGATTCAGAGATAAACATATTTTCTTCGGGAATCCATTTAGCCAAATTCAGCTGCTTTATTTTCATCGACTGATGACCTGTTGATCCGTTAGTCAAAACCGCAAGCTGTTTCCCTTGCTCACGAAGGGAACCTAGCAGTTCTTCTACTTCCTCAAACAACGTAATCTTCTGTTGCTCCTCGACATATGCTTCCTGGAATTCCAATGCCTTTTCCTCGCTAATGGTCATCCCCATCTCTGAACACGCATCTTTTATTCGGCGGATATGC
The DNA here is from genome assembly GCF_009733865.1 of Oceanobacillus salinisoli. Taxonomy (GTDB): domain Bacteria; phylum Bacillota; class Bacilli; order Bacillales; family Amphibacillaceae; genus Oceanobacillus; species Oceanobacillus salinisoli. Next base: position 74,177 of record NZ_WOFB01000022.1, read on the forward strand.
ATTTCCCTTACTGTCATTTGCCCTGCTTCACATTTATCAAATAACGCGTCACTATACTTGCGGCTAATGATGTAAAATTGATTTAGTTCCTCTTCCGTAAATGGTTCTTGAAACATTCGCTTACATGTATTTTTAAAAGACATTGCCTGATCGTACAATGTATCATCGACGTCAAAAATGATCGTATCCATTTTATCAACCTCCTTCAACTATCATACCTGCAAATCAGGAGGTCGTACAGAAATTAATTAGTCAGTCCATCATGGAAATACGGCGCTTCATACAGAAAAAAAATGAGCATGACACTAAAGCGCCCCTCGCTCCACCACTCCCATTAAAAACTCCAGATTAGGATACCCCACATCCATTAATTGCTTTTTCACCTGTTCCACATCATATCGTACTCTTTGGATACCAACGTGAAATTGGCTTCCTTCTCCTTCCACAATAAGATAGGATGCCTGATTCATCCCATCAAACGGCAACCCAACACTGCCCAGATTTGCCAGGCACTTTCCATTTATGTAACGGGCATACGGGAGATGAATATGACCATAAAAGAACAAATTTGCTGTCGGATGATTCATTAATTTGTTTGCCAGTTCTTCATCCGGTTGATGCGGCTTTACTACATCAAATAAACTATTAGGTGTTGCATGGAACGCATGAATTTCCAGATCATCTGTCAAATTCACTGTTAATTCCAAAGGCAAATTCCATAAATAATGAATATCCTCTTCTGTAAGCCGTTCAAATGTCCATTCCCGTTCCTTCCGCATAATCTCAAGCGCCTGTTCTGGTACTTCCCCTTCATTGATTCCCCGACAAACCCATTCATCTGCATTCCCTTTAATCACAGCAGCATCTAAAGACCGTACCATATCAAGAGCACGTTTCGGTTCAGGCCCCCGAAAACAAATATCACCAAGAACGGCAATCTTGTCCACATTCTTCTTTTCTATATCCTCCAACACTGACTTAAGGGCAGTTGCATTTCCATGAATATCTGAGATAAATGCCATCTTCATTAGAAAAAACCTCCTCTTTCCTTTTACCTCTTATTTCTATCGTAACGGATAACCACTGATATTGGCAATTTATGACATAGACATAGAAGCTGGAATGATGAATGACGGGGAATAAAAGCAGGGAGTTTGTCGATATTTCCCAGGAAATGAGGAATAACCCAATTCATGACTGTCGATACATATGGGGGATAGTAGAAGAACAGGGACATTCCTCCACTTCTCCTGAAAAGGAAGGAAGCAGGAGAAGCGCCCCATGCTTGACACAGCGGAAAAAACTCCCTGTTTCTAAAAGGAAAAAGCAAGTGGAGTATGCTGATAATACGATTTTCCTAGGCGATAGTAGTGATCGACAATTTCCTGATTTAAATTTTTATGCTCTTCTGGAACAGTTGGCAGCTTATCGGCATCTTCCTGCTTCCATACCGATTGACCAGGTGCAACGAAGCGATTGTCTGCAATTTCCACTCCATTCGTAATGGTGGCCCCATGCATGATCACACAGTTCCGGCCTATGACAGCATCGTAAATATTGGCTTGCTGGCCTACAAAAGTATTACGGCCTATGTACAGCGGCCCATGTACACAAGCATGATGTAGAACACTATTCTCACCTTCCAGGTAAACACCCCATTTTCTCCCATCCACTTCGACATGCTCTCTTCCTGGATGTACATGCATCAATACATTATCCTGAATATTTGTGTACGGTCCAACATAATAAGGGTAACCTGAATCGGCACGCAATAAATTCTTAAATCCGATGAACACATCGTCAGAAATCGTAATATTTCCAATAATCATTGTATCTGTTCCAATAACCGCCTTGGGACTGATTGTCGGGTAACTTACACTTGTTGCTTCTATAACAGGCGGATTAAAATACACGGTGGGAAATGGAATCATTCATCTATCCCCTTTCATATATAATTCTTTATCAATATATGAATTTAGAAAGGTATATATGAAAGAAAGCATGGAGCGGTGGCACCCTTTAAGATAATGAGTCCTAAAAATTTTATATTCGTTCCCTAACGAAACACTAAAATGCTACGAGTTCTCGCTCCATCCACTTCCCATTCAATCCACATAAAAAAAATATCAGGAAAACACAATACATGTTTTTCTGATATTTTTCAAAAAGAAATTCCGTTATCCAACCTTAAGTACTTAAATGAAACCTTTTTTCCGACTACAAGAAGGAAGCAAAAGAACCGTCACCCTGCTTTACTTTCTCTATAAAATAATCAAGCTGCTTTGTCGTTCTGTCTAAAATATCCTCATCTATGATTGGGTTTTCCTTTGTTTTATCCAACTGGCTATCCAGGAAATATAGTCCCTTTAAGTTTTGACCTTTTAAAGATGCTAATAATGGCTTTAGTGCATATTCGATGGCTAAGAGATGGGACGGACTTCCACCAGTCATCAGTGGGAGTACAGGAGTATTTTTCAAAATATCTTGAGGAAGAATATCGAATAAAGCCTTTATTACGCCCGAATAGGATGCTTTGTATACAGGAGTTCCAACGATGACACCTTTGGCCTGTTCCAATTTTCTTGCAATCTCTTTTATTTCAGGACTATTAAAATTTCCAAAAAGCAAATCCTCCGCATCCACATCTTTAACGGAAATATGCTTTACGGACAAATCTTTCTGTTCAGCCAATGACCCTAAATGGTATAATACCCGCTCCGACCTGGAGGAAGAAGATGGACTGCCGGAGACAATCACAATATCACTCATAAGAAATAACCCTCTCTTTTTTAATTTTTTCATTAACACGCGTGCTCAGGTAGAAGAAATAATAATGAAGTGAGTTCCCGCGAACCGAGCTTTCACAGATGGGGCTGACACTTATATTTCTAACTTTCCCTTCTGTAGATATGCTTCTAAAGCAGCCCGCCACACGATAGTAGTTAGTAGATTTTTAGACTAAGTCGTTCTCAGTCAGATGGCACTACTCTTATTCTTCCTTTTCACCAAAAATTTGAACATCCTCAAAAGAACGACATTCTCCTCGACCTTTAGCAAATATCTCTGTACTTGCTACTTTAAAATCTTTCCTAAATTGATTGACTTTCTTTCCCAGCGACGTGTAAAATGCATCACTCCCACCACATATGGCAGGTAGTGATACATGTATTCTTAATACTTTTTCAGTGCTTCTTCAAGGTGTTCGATGCCAACCTCTGTGACCGCTTCATAGGCATTTCCCTGACCAATTTCAACGACTGGTACATGGCGGACTCCATAATTCACGCTCTAAAGACTGAATACGCGATGTTACCGATGGCTGAGACAAAAACAGTGCCTTTACTGCTTTGTTAATACTCCCAAAATGATTAACAAACACAAACGCTTTCATATTTTCGATATTCACTCCAAATCCCCCCTTTTGCTGTGAATCATATACAATATTAATTATATCAGTTTAGTCGGGATTGATAAATAATGAAATGTTGGTCGTGGTTGTTTTTCTGCTTCATTGAATCAACACCCTGTCCTTAATTTTTTACATAATAGACGAAGGTGGCAATGTTGTATTCCGTTGCAAATAAATAGACGATTCCCCCCCCTTCAACATAAACTTACTTATAAGAAAAGAATCGCCCACTCGTTTCATAACGTCCATTTAAAGCGAAAAGACGGTTCCCCCTCACAAAACGGAAAATGGGAACCGCCGTCTACTTACTTATACTCCTACTTTTGCTTCTTGTTCTTCTTTTTTCGCTTTTTCCTTCACTTCTGCGATGGTAGCCTGAATTTCTTTCATTTTCTTATCATCTAAGTTATAGAATTTCATAGCTAATAAGGAGATAAACCATCCGACAATAGGAATTCCAAACATTAGGATGAGTGTTGCAAACAATAGTGGAGTGGTTAGCGCTTCTCCCAATTGCGGAAATTCATTCTGATACCCGATCATCGCCACTACAATACCAACTAGAGCCGGTGCAAGTGCTGACATAACTTTATCGATAAAAGAGAAAATCGTTCCAATCATACCCGGTACATATCTTCCTGTTTTGTACGTTTCGTAATCGGATACATCAGCAATCATCGGAATAACAATCGCTGGTGTTAAACTTTCAATCCCACGCAAGATACAATATAAAATAATAAATGCAATTGTTGCAATGCCAAAGCTTTCAAACGTAACCGTACTTGGATTAACGAGTAAAAAGAATACAGTTAAAATAACTGCAGTGATTAACCCAACCCAGGTTGCTTTAACTAAGGCACTTTTCAAACCTGTTTTCGTTGCAATTCGAACCCCTAAAAATGTAATTAATAAACTAGGAACAATCGTAATAAGGGAGAATGTTCCACTTAACGCATAATCGCCAATCATAATACCGAAGAACATAATGTACACTGCTGGTTGTCTCAGTACCATCGTTGCAATTTTATCGGTTGAAGCAGCGATAACCAGCATTTGAAGTGGTCTGTTTCCTTTAAGAATTGGCCAGTAATCTTTGAATCTCGTATTTACAGTTGCATCTGCCAAACCATAGAATTCTTTTCTGTCTCTGTCTTTAATAGCAAACGTTGCCAAAATAGTAAAAAGTCCAGCAAACACAATCGCATACATATTTAATTCCGTAAATAAAGACATCGTAAAGTCACCGTGTTTGGCCACTAAGTAGTTAGATACAAACACTTGCCCACCTGTAAATACCCCAATGTTATACGCTGCATCAAAGGCACTGAATAGCGGACGCTGTTTTGGATCATTCGTTAAAACCGTTTGTGCTGCTTTCGTACACGCTGTTTGCAACGTATACCCAACAATATAAACAGCATACAGCAAAATAAAAAATGGTAATTGCCATGCTTGCGGCAATAAATGGGTAACGTTATACATAATGAGTACGGAGCCTGCCAGGATAACGTTTCCAATAATCATCATAGGTCGGAATTTACCAAACCTGGATTCCGTTTTATCAATGATAAATCCAATAATTGGGTCTGTAACCGCATCAAAAACCCGGCTCAGACCGATGACGGCACTGACTGCCACAACCGTCAGACCTGCAATTCCTGTAGCGTAGTAGGATACAAAACCGATAATAAATAAATATAAGTTGGTCGCGGTATTATTTAATGCAAATAAACCTATTTGCCATGTCTTGGCAGAATTATATAATGTGTTGCTTTCTGTTGCTGCTGTTGACATAAACATTACCTCCCCAAAATAAATAATTAAAACGTTTTCAAACCCTTCCAAAAATGGTGCTGAACTGCCACTTCTCATACTTCTAACACTAATAGAACACACGACCAACATTGTAGTGCAGTTCAGCAGACAATTACATATCCTCACTACTCAGAAACCGTTTTCTTTAATCTCAAAAAAAATTTCAAGATTAATAGATAATAAGTTTAAGTTAGTTTGTTCGGGAAACAAATTAACTGATTAATTAATCATATTATAAATAAAAGCGCTTTATTTTTCAAGCCCATTTTCGAGAAGTATGAGGAAGCCAGTTTGCGACTATTGAAGCACGGTATTGATCCAATACTGTGCTTATAAATTGTGGAGACGTCCTCTAGAAAAGGTTCGGAATCATGCCTGGGCATCTACAGGAACTTTTGGATGATTCCTGAGCTCGTTCGGGAAACTAGAACCTTTCTACGTGACCTTTTGATTGATTCTGAAGTTCGTTTGGGAACCAAGAACCTTTCTACCTGACCTTTTAATTAATTCTGAAGCTCGTTCGGGCACTTAGAACCTTTCTACCTGACCTTTTGATTAATTCTGAAGCTCGTTCGGGCACTTAGAACCTTTCTACCTGACCTTTTGATTGATTCTCGAGCTCGTTCGGGCACTTAGAACCTTTCTACCTGACCTTTTGATTGATTCTCGAGCTCGTTCGGGCACTTAGAACCTTTCTACGTGACCTTTTACATGATTCTTGAGTTCACTCGGGCACCTAGAACCTCTCCATTAAAACTAAAATAAGGCCGAGTGCAGTAACACTCAGCCTTAGCAATATAAACCACGCACATCCAGAGCGGCCAACCACTTAACTTTGAAGTTTTTACTTAAAGGAATAATAACCAGTTAATCATCTATTATCAAAATGTGGAATGTTCAATTTAAATGTACGTCCCATCCATCAAAATTCATCTGCTCTACGTCATTTCTGAAATGGAACTGAAACGTAATAAAACGTCCTACTTATTCTCTTCCATATACTTCAGTGTCGCAGCTCCAAGAACTTTTGCCGCAACCAATAACGCTTTTTCATCAATATCAAATTTCGGATGATGGTGCGGATAAGATTCTTCCGCATCAGGACTTTCTGCTCCCGTGAAGAAGAATGTTCCTTTAACATGCTGCAAATAATACGAGTAGTCTTCCCCACCCATCACTTGAGGGGATTCGGCAACAACGTCCACTCCTGGAACATCCTTTGCCAGTTCCGCTACAAATTCTGTTTCGTCTTTATGGGTTACCAATGACGGGTATCCTCTTCGGTAGTTCAACTCACCTTCCGCCCCGGATAATTGACAAGTATTTTGCACCACTTTTCCAATTTCCTCTTCAATCGAATCTCTCACTTCTTCATTAAACGTGCGGACGGTTCCTTTCAAAACAGCTGTATCCGCAATAACGTTATTTGCGTTAATTGCTTCAAATGAACCAATGGACACGACAGCAGATTCTAGCGGATCCACTTTTCGGCTGACAATTTGCTGTAAATTATTGACGAGTTGACTTCCAATAACGATGCTATCTTTCGTTTGATGAGGATAGGCACCATGACCACCCTTTCCTTGAATTTTAATATCAAAGAAATCAGCTGACGCCTGTAATGGTCCAACACGATAATTCACTTCCCCGACTGGGACCTGTGCTTGAAGATGCGTACCAAATATAACGTCCACCCCATCCAAGCATCCGGCTTCTATCATCGACTTCGCACCGCCAGGAATCACTTCTTCTGCATGCTGATGAATGAAAACTACGGTCCCTTGTACATCTTCTTTCATTCTATTTAATACTTTCGCCAAACCTAATAGTGTTGCCGTATGCCCATCATGACCACATGCATGCATGACTCCTTCATTTTGGGAACGGAATGGAAGGTCGGTTTCTTCCTTGATTGGCAGTGCATCAAAGTCCGCACGCATTGCCACGGTTGGACCAGGCTTGTCTCCTTTTAAATAAGCAACAACACCATTACCGCCTACCTTGGTTTTCACCTCATGTCCTAACTTCTCATGATATTCCGCAATATATTTAGCCGTATTTTCTTCCTGAAAAGATAGCTCGGGATTTTGGTGTAAATAGCGGCGTATTTCTACGATTTCCTCACAAATCTCGTCTAACCCCTCGTATAATTTATCCATTATATATAATTCCTCCTTAAGATGTACTTTTTAGTAAAACTCGCATTCTCTCGTCTTTAAGCGAATAGTTTTTGTTATACTTTGGACATTAAAATTTTAGAATCCACTTCATGGCTAATATTTTATACCCTAAAGTATTAAACACCACAAAGTGCCTTGCAACAAGTGTTACAAGGCGCTTTGAAAAATTAACTACGCATTATTGAAAAAGAAGTTCATCTATCAATTCTAAGCTGCTGTAACATGGATGCGAGTATTTATATTCCGTAAATTTTCAAACAAATAATATTAATAGTTATTTTAGATGTATAACTGTTGTATGTCAAGAGAGGAAGCATCGGATGGGACGGTCTTGCTTCTATATTTCGGAACTACTTATCCGTTTATATCATTAACTATTGATAGCCAATGCCACACAACAAGTAACCTATGAAAATAATTTGGTATGTTTTCTCTTAAAATTGGTAATAACATTATAGAGGAAGTAGAGAGGATGTAGGATATGGATCATTTACAAAGCATTATTCGCAGTGGTGACGATTCTATTGAAATCGGTTGCTCTCGAAAAGGCGCAGAGAATGGTGCTGCATACGGTAGTTACTTAGGTAATAAGGTCGCTGGCTCTCCTGGCGCTTCTACTGGGTATCTTATTGGCGCGATTATCGGAGCCGTTTTCGGGCCTGATGATCGTTTAGAGAATGACGAGTTGGAAAAGGACGATCACACGGAAATACAGCAATTACCATAGAGATGGTGTTCTCCTTCATGATTTTAGGAAGGGAGAGCGCCGTCTTTTTTTATCGTTGATTTGGTGGGTTGATGTTTTATCTTTTATGGAGCATTTTCCCTCTTTTTTCAGCTTTCGCTTCTGTTTTTTAGCTCTCATTCCATTATTTCAGCTTTCATTCCATTAATTCAGCCTTCGTTCCATTAATTCAGCCTTCCTTCTATTAATTCAGTTTCATTCCATTATTTCAGCATTCACCCGCAGGCAGGTGGATCCCACCCAGTCTGTATTCCCTTTGTAAGAAAAAGAAGAACCGTCGCCATGCTTTCCATTTTACTATCCATTTCATGTATAATGTTCTTATTAACAACGAGATTCGGAGGCAGCACCATGAACTGGTTTATTTTTATTTTCTTAGCTTTTATTTTGATTCTATCACCCTATCATAGAGGGCTGTATTTTGATACGGACTTTTATGGGGTACAACTCGTTATTTTCGTGTTATTTATGATGCTATTTATTACCCTTGTAATAAAAAAGGAATTGCATACACTGAAGCCTATTTGGTTTGCTTGCTTAGTACCAGTAATGTTTCTTATTTCCCTGTTCAATGCAGAAAATCCCCAAGGTGCATGGGATTCGGTGTTGCGGTGGACAAGTTATATTGCTTTCTTTTTTCTGCTTTACTGGGCAGTACTTAAAGACCGAAACCTGAAAAAGCTGCTGCCTATCTTGTTCCAAATAACCTCTATTTGGATTGCCGTACATATGATGTTGAATGAATTCGGCTGGTTGGAATTTCCTAACGCATTTATTTTCAACCGCTTTGCGGGAGTTTTCCAATATCCAAATACATTTGGGATGGTCATGATTGTATTTTACCTCTTCTCATTAATCATGCTGCTTCGGGGAAATGTAAGTTATTTATCTATCATTCTTTATGCTGCACCACTTATTCTATTTTTTATTGGATTTATCGAGTCTTATTCACGTGGGATGTATTTCGTTTTCCCTGTGGCTTGGTTTGTTGGGTTATTATTACTGAGGCCATCCAGCCAAGTGAAATATGTAGGTTACACCGTCTTCTCCGTAGTAGGAGCACTGATGATGATTCTATTCTTACAATCGGATGCCCCATTAAGAAACGCAATCATTCTATTCATTTTATGTCTGTTAACAACTGGTCTTGTTTGGTTCATTGAAAATAACCAAAAACTAAATAGCTTGATTATTAAACTGGACAGTAAAAATAAATTTATAGGGCCAGCAGTGATTCTCATGGCCGCAGTCTTATTACTTCTTGATATTGGATTTGAGGGTCAAGTCTATCAACAACTTCCGGCTTCCATTCAAGAGCGGATTACTAGTATTAACGAGAGTGCAACAGCAAGAGAGCGGATCATCATGATGGAAGATGCTATCAACATGAGTAAGGATTCTCCAGTTATTGGATTTGGTGGCGATGCATGGGAGTCTGTTTATAAGAAATATCAGCAGCTGCCATACCAGGCAAATAAAGTGCATAATGAATATTTGGAGCTCGTCATTGACATCGGTTGGCTGGGTACCCTTCTATTCATCACTATATTTGGAACACTCTATTATCGCATCTGGAAAAACTATCAACCAAAATCGAATCCAATATCGCTTATAGCCGTGTTCATTGCTAGCCTAGTGATTTCCCTGCACAGTTTTATTGACTTTAATCTATCTTACGGAGCCATTTGGTTTATGATTTGCTGGCTGCTCGTGATGGGGCTTACGCCTACCGGACAAACGAAAACAGCTACACCATTAAAACTATATACAAAGCTTGGACTGTTTGCCTTCGCAGCCATCATCATGGTTGCAAGTTTCTTTTCCTATCAGTTTATGCACGCAGAACAGGCTTACCAAAAAGCAATACATTCCAATGTACTTGAGGAAAAGGAAGTCCTATTAGAAGAAGCGGTGAACAGGAATCCTTATCAATTTTCATACATGCTTGCCCTAGGAGATGTCTATATTCAACTTTCCGAGCATAAACAAACGGCGTCTTATCACCCAAAAGTCGAGGAAATCAGCAAGAATGTATCACAGCTTGAACCAAATAATTCGCTTGTCCTCTATCGGGCGGGTGTCATGCTGGAGAGGATTGGAGAAATAGAGAAGGCAATCCCATTATATTTGGATGCTTTGGAAGTGGATCCATTTGATTCTACCATCTATGAAACAACGATTACTACTTTAGTAGATTTGGCAGTAAAACAGGAGAACACGACTTACGCTCAAGAGGCATTAATTATTTATGAAAAATTAGTACAAACGTTTGACCAATTTGAGGAAAACCCTATTGGCAAAGCACATAATAGCAGAGATTTCCACATAACGGAGCAAATACACGCCAAAATTGCCGAGACATTGAATTTGCTGAGCAAATAGATTGGACTGTTTTGAGGAATAATTTTTCATTGAAAGGCTTGTTCAAAGAGGAGGATAAGAGGAACCAGGAAGTTCGAGACCAATACAATTCCGCTTCCTGGGCTTTTCGGGGATCGCTGACTTTTGTCATTATCCATAAAAACAGGAAAAGGAATATTAACGGAGGCTCAAAGGACTGAAGTAAAGTGATTTTCTTTTTCAGGACGCTGTGGTACATAGTCGAAACAGTTCCTATTAAAATCTTTATCCCTACTTTTTGAAAAGCCTCTTCATTTCCAATATTTGGTTGATGATAATAAAGGTATGTAAGATAATACACCTGAGACTTTTTTACTATTCGGGAAGGTGGTGTTATGTAAAAAGTTACTGTTTTTGACAATAAAGGAGATGGGAAAATGAAGGATTTTAATTTGTCTTTTATCAGCGGTTTAGCTGCATTTGTCCTGCTGATACTTCCCTTTGGTAGCTCTTTAACAGTTGCGGGAGGGTACAATGATGATGAAAATGTTCGGGATGATGTTTACACCGAAGACAGTGATGGTTCTGTCCGTAGTGCAGTCTATGAAGAAACGGTGGACGGGGATGTTTATGATACAGACTCGGTTCCTTATGAGGTTTATGAAGATGACAGTGTAACTGATGATGTTTATGATGCGGTTACATATCATGTTTACGATTCCGTAACTGGGGATGTTTACAACTTCTATGAGTTTAACGAAATCAATATCCACAGTTACATCGGTGAAAATGGCGATATTGTCGTATATGATTTAAAAAGTGCCATTTTCCCTACCAATCTATTACTCTCGCATAATATGAGCAATTATCTAATATTTAATCACGCGAGTACATATTTTTCTGTAGAATTAAATTCCATTGAAGGATTTTTATCTAATACGGAATTAGTTGAATTCTTTTTATCCGATATAAGTTACTATTTGGGTGAGGAGGTCATGGAGAATGCTTTGACTCCATTTTACACCTTTGATATTCTCGACTACGAAAATTGGGATTATATGGAGAGCAGTGATGGGCCAATAACGATAACGTTTAACATAAATCCCGATGAGGTGACAAATTGGGATCAAATCATCCTGCGCCATTTAGATATTGACGGAAATATAGTGAACAACCCGAACCAGGAACTTAACATCAATAAGGAAACAGGTGAAGTTACCGTACAGGTCGATCATTTAGGTGGATATGGTTTATTCGAATTACCAGAGGGAGAAAATCTGCCCGGTGATAATGATGAAAAAGCACCAAATTACGAGGCTGGTGAACCTGAATCCACAGAACCAACTGTTACTGATGATGTTTATTATACCATCTGGAATTCTGACAAGGTGAAGGAATTAAGTGACCAACAAGGGAATTTAGTATTAAAAAATGCGAGAAACATGTCACTTTTCCCAGACATTCTAAAACAGCTCGGCAATGATAAATATATATTTCTTACTCAGAATAATGCTGAACTTCGAATTCCTGTAAAGGCATTAAAGGCAATGGCAAAGGATGAATTAACGCTATTAGAAATGGTTGATATTACCGACCAATTTTCCAATGCCTTAAGTTCCGTTTTTCAATTCAATCTATTATTTAACTTTGAATATTATGCAGAACAATTTTCTGAGCCTTTCTAAATCACATTTACCGTTGATCCGGATAAGGTGAAAAATTGGAATGACTTAGTGCTTCGTCATATTGATGATGAGGGAAATGTCACAGACTCCAAGGAAGGTATTCTTAGCTATGATAAGAATACCGGAAAAATCGTTGCAGAAGTCCATCATTTTAGTGCGTACGGCATTTTTGAAGTACCAGGAAGTGGTGACGAATCGAAAATGATAATAGTGGAGAAAGATAGTTCGGATGGAGAAGCTGGCGGTGCAGGTGCAAAGGTCTCCTCTAAATCAGAAGGAAATCAAGCAGAAAAATCGAGCACAGGTAACAATAATGGTTCCGTACTTGGAGATAAATTACCAGACACAGCAACCAATATGTTTAGCATAATCGGTATTGGCGTAATTCTGCTATTATCCGGCTTACTAGGTTGGATATGGACTAGGAAGCCTGCTTAACATGGAAAGTATAGAGACGGTTCTTTCGCTTTATTAATTAATGGAAGCGAAAGGGCCGTTTTTTCTTTTTTTAATGTATTTTTGGGATAGGTTACTTTTAATTTGGAAGGTTGGCAATGAAGGGCTCGCTACTTCATTTTAATTCGACAGTTTGCTTCCTTTTCTGCTGATACTATTCACTCTGGGGATTAGTATTATGCTTATATGTTGAGCGATATAACTTCGCTCTCGCTTGATTGCGTTCACCTGTCGATCGGTATGTGTCCCCCTTTCGCTCGATTTGGCGATTTGCCGATTGATTTAAATCCCCTCTCGCTCGATTGCAATCACCTGACGCTCGAATTACATTCAGCCTTGCTTGGTTTCAGTACCCCAACGCTCAATTTTAGCCTATTCCGATCGAGTTTTGACTATCATGCCCAATCGATTTTTTCTACCAATACTTACTGAATTAATCCCAGAGCTCGGTTTATTTTTAGCTGTACTCCCGAATAATTATTCTGAAAGTTTTTGTTGACTATTACATATTATCTGATAATATATTATATAAATCCTATAAAAATAATATGAATTATTACTTCTTATCAAGAGAGAGGGAGGGGCTGACCCTGTGAACTCTCGGCAACCAGTTCAGTGAAATAAATCTTCACTTGAACACGGTGCCAATTTCAGAGGAATAACAGTAAGATTCCGAAGATGAGAAGGTGCGAACAAAACGCTGTAGAGCCCAACCCATGTTTTGTGAACCCTTCTCATTTTCAGAGAAGGGTTTTTTGATTTTATAAAAAAGGAGAGATATTACATGGCTGTAACGACAGTTAGTGCAAAGACATTTTTGAAAGAAAACTTATTAGTAGAAACAGAGGCTAGAGGACATAAGGTTATTGTGGACGAACCAGAAAATCTCGGGGGAACAGATAAAGGGATGAATCCGGTTGAGTTGCTTCTTTCCGCTTTAGGTGCCTGCCAATCTATTGTAGCTAGAACGTACGCGAAAAAATTTGAAATTAACCCGCAAAACTTCTGGGTGGAATTAGAAGGAGATATTGACCTCGACGGATTTTTAGGGAAATCAGATGTACGACCAGGTTTTTCAGAAATTCGCTATACATTTCATATAGAAACAGATGCCCCAGAAGAAAAAATTGCAGCATATAAAGAATTTATTGAAAACCATTGTCCAGTTGGGGATACCATTGCAAATACAGTTGATTTGGTTTCTTCTAAAGTAGTAGTAGAGAATGCTGTACAGGGATAATTAATCATTTTCAAATGTGTGGATCTTTTGCTTCCAAACTAATCATTTGGAAGCAAAAGATCCATCCCCACGCTTCAAGGTAAAACTTGAATTCTACCCTCAACAAATGGCTCAATAACGCCTAGTTCTTCCACATACTCTATCAATACCTCTACATCAGTACGTGCACTATTGTCATCCACCATTACTTCAGCATCCGCCAACATATCGTAACCATCACCACCAAAATACATAAAGTTGGGCAATGCAACCCTATAAGTTTGTTCGAAATCTATCGGGGCGCCATCAATAAGAATAGACTGCACTCTTTCCCCAACCAGTTCCCTCGAATCATAAGTATAGGAAATACCCGAGACTTGAAGGAATCTTCCACTTAAACTTTCTACATTGGATACACCATTTTCAAGCGCTTTTGCAATCGTTTCTCCAGTTAATTCAACGAGCATGACTTTATTTCCAAATGGAAGAATGGAATACGCATCTCTTAATGTGAAATCACCTGCTTCCACACTGGAACGGATTCCGCCGCCATTCATAAAGCCGATATCTGCATTATAATAGGTCATAAAACTATCTGCTATGAAATTTCCAATATTCGTTTCCTGAAATCTGCTTTCATGATTTTCTCCATAAACGAGGTCAGTTCGCAGCTCTGCTATAGTTTCATCCATCATTTCAGAAAGCTTTGCTTCATAATAATCTTCCAGCTCTTTTAACTCTGGATCTTCTTCCACCTCTCCATTTACCCGAATCACCTCTGGAAAGAAGGTTACATCCTGTTTATGTTTAACCACCTTTAATTGGATAACGGATCCCATATTACCTTCTGGTGTCATAATATATTTTCCATTATGGTTATAAATGGTAGACTTAGCCTCATACATTTCTTCTGATAATATAGCATCAATTTCCGGCACCGCATCCAATAATGCCATATTATTTTCTTGTGGCTGCTGTGTTAATGCGATGATGATATCCGTATTTTCGTTTTCTTCCAATAAATCAACCGCTGCTTGTGCTGATTCAATGATGTCCTGCTGGATTACCTTTCCATCCTGAGTAGTGGTACCCATTCCGTCCGTTAAACCGATAAATCCGATTTTAATCCCCTGCAAATTCTCAACATAATACCGCGGAACATCGGCGAACGGATTCCCTTCAGTATCCGTTAAATTAGAAGAAATCCACTGGAAGTCAGATTGTTCCACTAATTCTTCCGTAACCTCTGAACCAAAATCAAAATCATGCTGGCCAAAACTTGCTAAATCTATCGGAATTTTATTAAAGGCCTCTACCATCGGAAAGCCTTTGAAAACACCACCAAATAAAGTCCCACCACCAAGATCTCCTCCAAATGTGACCACCGTATGTTTATTTTCTTCTTTCACCATGTCAATAGCCGTCTTCAATCGTGCGACTTCCCCACGATTCCCATATTCATTTACTACAGGACTAATCTCATGCGCATCATTAAAATAAAGAACATTCACTTCTCTTCCCTTTTCTGCAGCCAGTCCAGATGGTGCCAGTACAAGTGAAAAGATTCCCAGAGTAACAACACTACCGAAAATAATCATCAGAACTTTTGATTTCAACGTTTCTCCTCCTTAAAAATATATTTACTAGATTTCATTATAAGTTTGGAAGAGTTCAGCATTCAATCCATTAATTCAGCTTTCATTCCATTAATTCAGCATTCAATCCATTAATTCAGCATTCAATCCATTAATTCAGCATTCGCTCCATTATTTCAGCCTTCGCTCCATTATTTCAGCCTTCGCTCCATTAATTCAGCCTTCGCTCCATTCAGCCTTCGCTCCAATATTTCAGCCTTCTCCCACCTTTCGCCCCAAAAAAGCAAAAAAAGGAAGCACGAGAACCGCCCCATGCTTCTCATGCTTCCAACCTTGCTTTCTATTTCCTTACAAATATAATTTCATCCTGTCCTGCAGTTACCTTCTGCTTTTCTTTTACTTTTATTTCGCTCATATCATCGGTATTGGTGATAATCACTGGAGTAACCGTACTTTTCGCTTTTTCGCGGATGATGTCCATGTCAAACTCAATGAGTTTATCTCCTTGTTTCACCTTATCTCCCTCACCAACATGGGCAGTAAATCCTTCTCCATCCAGGCTCACCGTTTCCAAGCCAATATGGATTAATATTTCTGCTCCATTGGCAGCCAGAATTCCTACCGCATGCTTCGTTGGAAATACTTGAACAACTTTCCCGTCAACCGGTGACACAATTACTCCGTCTGCAGGGTCCACGGCTACCCCGTCACCCATCATTTTTTGCGCAAATACAGGATCCGGCACATCTTCCAATGCGACCAATTCTCCGTTTACAGGTGCAGCAAGCGAAACGTCCGCTACATTTTCCTCTTTTTTCTTAAATAATTTTCCAAACATCATCGTACCTCCATTCCCATTCTAATAGTCAGTAACCCGCTTTACATTCCATTTTCTTACATCGAGCACAACTTTTCCATCCCTATCCGCAGAAAAGGCAACTTCATTCGCATCCGCTCCGTCAAACACACGGGAGGAAAATACTTCTTTCCCACCGTTGATGAAAATTTCCACAGAAGACGTATCCTTGAAAATTCGAACGGATGTTAACTCCTTCAAAACACAATGTCTGCTCTCCAACGAACGTTCCTCTGAAAAACTTCTTCGCTCAAAAGTGAACGTTTCAGAACTTTGATCGTATTGAATTCTGGAATCCCCAATCTGAAGATTCAACCAAGCAGCATTCCACTCTTTTACCTTCAATTCCAACTCAAACACATTTCCTGCGACACCTTCAAGCTTCACGTCTTGACCCACCACCACAACATCCTCATGCTTCACTTCATCTTCTCGCAATTTACGAAGTTCTTCTACTGGATGTTGCAGTAAGCGGCCATCCTTCCACTCAAGCTCCCTTGGTAATGTCATCGCATGAATCCATTCATGTTTCACGGTTGGCTGGGTGGCACCATCTTCCTCGGCATTTCCCATCCACCCAAACAACAGCCTTCTTCCTTTTGCATCCTCTGTTGTCTGCGGGGCATAAAAGTCAAATCCACGATCCAACTCCACAAACTCACCATGTTGAAAAGCACCAGAATCATCATCGAATTTTCCGGCAAAATAGCCCGATTGGAAGACATTTTGATACTTAAACCCTTCTGGATCCAGGCCTTGGGGGCAGACCAGTAAAATATCCTTACCATCTAATGAAAACAAATCCGGGCACTCCCACATATAACCAAAATCACCAAGTCCATGATGCCCGCTTCCGGCAAGTGTTCCCTGAAAACTCCAATTTTCCAGATCCAGGGATGTATACATTACTGCCTCCCCTGTTTCCGCTTCTGTCTGAGCTCCCAGTACCATATACCAGTGATTATTTTCGCAAAACACTTTCGGATCACGGAAATGCGCGGTATATCCATCTGGAACATGAATGACAGGACCCTTTTTTTCAAAATGGATACCGTCCTCCGAGATGGCCAAACATTGGTAGGATTCCCGGTTTCCATCTGTATCTTTTACATTCCCTGTATAAAATACATACATTTTGTCTTCATGAACGACTGCACTTCCCGAATAACAGCCATTTTTATCATACCACTCGTCAGGTGCCAATGCGATGGGAGCCACCTTCCAGTGTACAAGGTCATCGGAAATATAATGTCCCCAGAATTTCGCACCATGCTCCGCGGCAAATGGATTCCATTGATAAAAAAGATGATACTGATTTTTATAATAAACAAACCCATTGGGATCATTTAATAATCCAACCGGTGGCATGACATGGTAATGCAAGCGATACGGATCGCTTGCAACCGTCTGTTTATACTCCTTCATGCGTTCATATGCCTGCTGATGCATGTCTTTTGATGATTGTTTCATAAAAATCTCCTTACTTAGTTCCCTTTTACTTTTTCCATATCCTTATCGGAATAACCAAACATCCATGTTAAAACAAATGCAACCGCAATGGCTACAAGGTTCACTAAAATGTAAAGAAGGATTTGCTCATTCAAATATAATAACGTTCCCGGAATAACCGTAATCGCCATCCCTGTACCAGCCAGGTTCAAAATCGATGCAAGAAATCCACCTGCAGCCCCACCGACTAGTGCCATTAAGAACGGCTTTCCATAACGAAGGTTAACCCCGAAAATAGCTGGTTCGGTAATTCCTAAAAAGGCGGATAGAGAAGATGGCATTGCCAACGCTTTTAGCTTCTTACTCTTTGTTTTTAACCCAACTGCAAGCGCCGCTCCACCTTGGGCTGCAACAGACGCAGTAATAATGGCGTTATACGGGTTATTACCCAGATTTTCAAGTAACTGAACCTCAAGCAAGTTAAAGATATGATGAACCCCTGTGATCACAATGACCTGATTAAAGAAACCGAGGACAATACCGGCTAAACCAAATGGTAAGCCTAACACAAATAGTGCTGCATCTAAAATATAGTTTTCAACCACATGGAAGATAGGTCCAATAACGAATAATGCAGCAATACTCATCACTAATAACGTTAAAAACGGTGTTAAAATGAGATCCAATGCATCCGGTACGCGTTTTCGAATCGCCCTTTCCAGCTTCGCACCTATAATACCCGCGATAAAGGCTGGCAATACGGCACCTTGATAACCTACAACAGGAATAAATCCAAAGAAATATAATGGTTCCGCACCAGATGCTACACCCCAGGCATTAGGTAGTGCCGGACTAACGAGCATTAAACCGAGGACTATACCAATAATTGGTGTCCCTCCAAACACGCGGAAGGTCGACCAGGCAATCAATGCTGGTAAAAAGATAAATGCTGTATCTGTTAATATTTCTGTATATAATAAGAAATTGCTTGAAATATCATCTGGTGTTAAACCGAACAAGGCCAGGATTTGCTCCTGTACTAACAATCCACGGAGACCCATAAATAAACCGGTTGCAACAAGGACCGGAATAATCGGTACAAAGACATCTCCAAATGTACGAATTGCCCGCTGTAATTTATTTCCCTTCTTAGCAGCTTCCTTCGATTGTTCCGCTTTGGATGCCGTGTTCAAATCAAACTTTTCTACCTCTTCATAAATGCGATTGACTGTGCCCGTTCCAAAAATAACCTGGTATTGACCAGAATTAAAGAACGCACCCTTCACTTTATCAATTTCTTCTACTTGCTTTTTATCTACCTTTTCCTCGTCCTGAATAATAAATCGTAATCTTGTCGCACAGTGTGTAACAGACTCGATATTATCCGTTCCACCGATAGCATCAATCAGCTCTTTTGCTATCTTTTTATTTTCTGACATGCTACTCACTCTCCTATCTTTTATGGAATCGATTCCATATTGCACATATTTAATTTTTCCTTTTTATTCTTTGTCATTAAAAAGGAAATATACTTTAGCGTATGAAACCATTGTGGTATCGATTCCACATTTTAGAAAATAAATAGATGACTCCAATAGCCACCTTTATTATTCTGTTTCCGTGGAATCGATTCCACACAATGAAAATATTTATGGTATCGATTTCAATAACATCATACACTATCTCGAACGATTAGTCTATAGTCTAAAATAATTTTTTCCTGGAAAGGCCTGGAATCAATTTTCGCTAAAATTTGTTGGGCTGCTTTTTCACCTGCGCGCTCATTCTGGTAGTCTACCGTTGTTAAAGGAGGATCGACATACTGAGCCATTTCCGAAGCACCGATGCCTGCAATTGCCATATCCGCTGGAACATGGAGTCCCTGCTCTTTCAAATATTTCATCGCCCCAATCGCTAATCTGTCTGTCACTGCGAAAGTAGCTGTCGGACGTACTTCCGAAGTTTCCACCACTCGATTCATGGCCTCATAACCAGATTCGATATCAAAAATCCCTTTCTGTATCCATTCCTTTTCTACTGGCAAACCTTGCTCACGCATCTCATCCAAAAATCCTTTTTTACGCAAATAACCCACTGCTCTATCGGTTTCATCGACACCAATAAAAGCAATCTTCTCATGGCCCTTTTCCATAAAAAATCTCGTAAGCTCCCTTGCTGCATGGTAATCGTCATAGCTGACATGCATCATACCATCTGCTTCCTGTCCTACAATGACTAGCGGAATGTCCATCTCTTCAAGCTTCTTTAATAGTTCAGGTTCTGTATTCGTTGCAATCAAAACTATTCCATCGACCTGACGTACTTTCAGCAAGTCCAGATTTTCCATTTCCTTCTCTATATTATGGTCTGTATTAGCCAGCAGAATTTGATAACCATGCTTGGATAATTCCCTGCCCAATCCAGTGACAATTCTGCTCGGAGTTTCTGTTTGAATCGTCGGCAAAATAACCCCAATAACCTTTGTCTTCTTCGTCCTTAATGATTTGGCCTGTTCACTTGGGGCATAACCAGTATCCTCGATTACCTTTTCCACCCGTTTTCGAGCCTCTTCACTCACATAACCAGAATTGTTCAACACCCTGGACACCGTAGACCTCGAAACCCTAGCCATCTTCGCAATATGCTTAATCGTTATCAACACTCTTCCCTCCAATGAAGCATAGGGACGATTTTTCTGCTTCCAATTTCAGCCCGCTCCGCTTCCTACTGCTGCTTCAAAAATTCCTTGACATCTTCCTTCGTTGGCAACGCATGAATAGCCCCTTCACTCGTCGTAACCAGTGCCGCAACCGCATTGGCAAATCGCCCCATCTCCAATAGCTCGTCCGCTGTGAGTTCCGCGATTGCTTTTTCCATCATTGAAAATTGATATAGAAAAGCTCCGATAAACGAATCTCCAGCACCGGTTGTATCGATTGCCTTCACGCTGAATCCTGGGACATCTACTTTTTCATTTTTCGTATAGAAGCTTACTCCATCTTTCCC
Source organism: Oceanobacillus salinisoli (assembly GCF_009733865.1). GTDB lineage: Bacteria > Bacillota > Bacilli > Bacillales > Amphibacillaceae > Oceanobacillus > Oceanobacillus salinisoli. The sequence goes on from NZ_WOFB01000022.1 coordinate 94,932, forward strand.
TTTTGTCAAAATCAACAATTCATTTGGTTCCTGAAGCAGGGACTGAATGGCTTCTTCTTCATTTTCTATCCCGGTAATAAACGATAATTCATCCTCGCTTATCTTTAGCACATCCGCATATGGTAAGAAGCTTTGGATTGTTTTTTGATAAGCATTCAAGTCTTCCCATAAATTCTTTCTCACATTCGGATCAAAAAATACCAACCCTTGTGCTTCCTTTATATTTCGAATCGCTTCTTCATGTGCATACTTTACATCTGCCTCAATTAAATCTACAGAACAGAAATGTAACATATCATCTTTTTTGAATTGGATTTCCTTTACATCTTCTATGTGAAGCAGCATATCTGCACTTGGTTTACGGTAAAAAACAAATTCCCTTTCCCCGTCTTCCTTTAGTGCGACAAACGCTAAAGCCGTATTTGCTTCCTTCGTATGAAACATGTAAGTGACATCCACACCAGTTTCCGCCAAAGTATCCTTTAGGAAATAGCCAAAATGATCCTCACCAACCTGCCCAATGAAACTGCTCTTCCCGCCTAACTTTGCAACCGCAGCTGCCACATTAGCCGGAGCCCCACCTGGCATCTTTTTAAAACTGACCACCTCATGAATCGGCACCCCAATTTCATGAGGAATAAAATCAATAAGTGCCTCTCCGATGGTATAAACATTTTTCACCATAACTACTCAATAACCCACTTTCTTCAAATTCTTCGGATGCATAGAGACAGTTCTTCTGCTTCCATTTGATATTGTGGAAGCAGGGTACCTAGCCTCTGTTTCCAGTCATACTAATCATAAGTCTGAATTTGAGTTTATGCAATAGCTATGAAATACTGAAGAAAATGTCCGCTCCGAACCTGATTTCAGAAAAAGTCTACTTCGCTCTCGATCGTTTTAACTTGCATCTCGATCGATTCGTGTCACTCTCGATCGATTTAACTTGCTCCCGCTTGGTTCGTGTGCCCGGCTCTGCCCTTCAACCTCCCCCATGCTTCCCTCCTTCTATATTTCGACAATTTATGATACAATCAATTCATATTTTTTGAAAAGGTGTGACAGCATGATGGAACCATTACATAGTATGGACAATAATCAAACAAGTCCTTCCAATAGTGCTCGTTCTAAGAGATGGAACGATATTTTCTACAAGCTTAGAACGAATAAATCGGCAGTTATTGGCGGAGGGTTGATTCTGTTTTTTATATTTGTCACCATCTTCGGCCCGTTATTTACACCATATTCTCCCAATACACAAGATATGGTGAACAAGCTTCAGCCTCCGTCCAGTGAACATTGGCTGGGAACGGATAACTTCGGTAGGGATATCTTTAGCCGGCTCATTCATGGTACTGGCCTTACATTAATAGTAGGTTTTTCGTCTGTTGCTTTAGGAGCGACAGTTGGGGTTTTTCTAGGAATTATCTCCGGTTATTATGGCAAGCGGACAGACAGCATTATCATGCGAACCATGGATGTATTACTCGCCTTCCCTGGTATTCTATTAGCACTCGCCATTGTTAGTGTACTAGGAGGAAGTCTAGTCAATGTAATCATAGCTGTGGCGATTTCCTCGATTCCTATTTTTGCTAGAATTGTAAGAAGTTCCACTTTATCCGTTAAAAAACTAGAATATATTGATGCAATGCGAGCATTAGGGGCTAGTGACAGGAGAATTATCTTTAAGCATATTTTCCCTAACGTCACTTCCCCACTGATCGTACAAGCAACACTGAGCATAGCAACTGCTATTCTATCAGCTAGTGGTCTATCATTTCTTGGTTTAGGGGCTCAGCCGCCGACACCGGAATGGGGAGCGATGTTAAGTGATGGGCGTAACTTCCTGTACAATGCACCACATGTAGCATTATTCCCGGGAATTGCTATCGTCATCGTCGTACTAGCTTTTAATATACTTGGGGATGGACTAAGAGATGTCTTTGATCCGAAGACAAAAGATTAATAGAGGTGATTCGCATTGATTCAATATATAGTAAGAAGAATACTACAAACTATTCCCGTGTTAATCGGGGTTTCGATATTAGTTTTTAGCATGATGCATTTAGTTCCAGGTGACCCGGCACAAATTATGGCTGGAGAAAGTGCACCACAGGAACAGGTGGACAATTTACGGGAACGATTAGGCTTAAATGACCCATTGCCTGTTCAATATTTTACGTACGTATCCAATGTTGTCCAAGGGGATTTAGGAAATTCAATCCGGAGTGGTCGTGACGTAGGAGATGAAATTGGTTCACGGTTTTGGGTTACAGTGGAACTAGCCTTTTACAGCACCATTTTAGCTGTGTTTATCGGAATTATCGCCGGAGTCATTTCCGCTACGAAAAGAAACTCCTTTGCAGATACAGGAATCATGATTGTTGCCCTTTTCGGCTTATCCATGCCGAATTTCTGGCTCGGACTCATGCTTATTCAATGGTTTGCCATCGGAATGGACCTGCCAAGCTGGATCCCGTTTCTGGAAAATACGAGCTGGTTTAAACCATCCGGCTGGGGAAGCTTTAGTCAAATCGTGCTACCGGTCATTACGTTAGGAACCGGGAGTGCAGCGATTATCGCCCGTATGACCCGTTCCAGCATGCTCGATGTCATTGGGCAGGATTATATCCGGACCGCTCGGGCAAAAGGGGTAAAAGAACGGATTGTCATTTACCGTCATGCCCTAAAAAATGCCTTAATACCGGTAGTTACCGTCGTTGGCCTGCAATTCGGTGGTCTGCTCGGTGGTGCGGTATTAACGGAAACCGTATTTGCCATTAATGGGATGGGACGCCTTGTTATTGACTCCATCAGTGCAAGAGACTTCCCTGTTGTACAAGGTACGATATTAGTCACTGCACTACTGTTCGTATTTGTAAATTTACTTGTCGACATTGCGTACAAATTTTTAAATAAACGAATTGACTTAGATTAGGCTACCAATCGTTACTTAGAGAGGAAAATGCATAATGGGAAAACCTAATTCTTATGAAAATATACTGGAAATAAAAAACTTACAAACCTCCTTTTTCACAAAGGACCTCGAATTAAAAGCAGTGGACGGTGTCAGTTTTACGATTCCAAAGCAAAAAACACTCGGCGTTGTCGGGGAATCCGGATCAGGGAAAAGCATTACGTCCCTGTCCATCCTGAGATTAATCGAAGAACCTGGAAAAATCGTTGGCGGAGAAATTCTTTTTAAAGGGGAAAACTTGCTTAAGAAAAAAGAATCCGAAATGCGAAACATCCGCGGCAATGAAATTTCGATGATTTTTCAGGAACCGATGACTTCTCTAAATCCAACCTTAACCATTGGGGAACAGATTGGAGAATCATTCCGGATCCACCAGGGACTTTCCAAGAAAGAAGCATTAAAAAAGTCAGTTGAAATGCTGGAATTAGTCGGTATTCCTTCCCCTAAAAAACGAGTAAAACAGTATCCCTATGAGCTATCAGGTGGAATGAGACAGCGGGTCATGATTGCAATTGCCCTTGCCTGCAATCCAAATCTATTAATTGCCGATGAACCAACGACAGCACTGGATGTGACCATTCAAGCGCAAATCCTAGATTTAATCAAAAACCTGCAGGAGCAACTGGGAATGGGGGTCCTTTTAATTACCCATGACTTGGGAGTCGTAGCAGAATCCTGTGATGTCGTTGCCGTCATGTACTGTGGGCAAGTTGTGGAATACGCAGACGTCAAAACATTATTTAAAGAACCGAAACATCCGTATACGATTGGGTTAATGAAGTCCATTCCACCCCACGATCAGGATATCGAGGGAGATTTGGAAGTCATTAAAGGCGCGGTTCCAAGCCCTGCAGAAATGCCAACCGGATGCCGATTTGCTCCCCGCTGTCCGTTTGCAACCGAATTATGTAAAACGAAAATGCCAGAGCTACAAACCGATGAAAATGGAAATCAAATCCGCTGCTGGATGCACACCGATGAATGGGACGGGGTAAAAGACAGGGAGGTGACTGTCCATGGATAAGCAAAAAGAACTTCTGAACGTGAAAAACTTAAAACAGTATTTTCCAATAAAAGGCGGATTCTTCGGGAGAACCGTCAATCATGTCAAAGCAGTGGATGACGTCTCCTTCACCGTTTATGAAGGGGAAACCTTAAGTATTGTTGGAGAATCCGGCTGCGGAAAATCCACAACGGGACGAGCCATCCTCCGCCTCGATGAACCAACTTCCGGAAGCGTGGAATTTGATGGGACTGACTTATTATCCCTCAACAAAAAAGAAATGAACCAGATGCGGAAAAACCTGCAAATTATTTTTCAGGATCCATATGCTTCGATTAACCCAAGACATACTGTAAGGCAAATTTTAACCGAGGCAATGGAAATCCAAAATGTATGGCCAAAAGAACAGCGTAATGACAAAGTAATCGAATTGCTCGAAACGGTCGGACTCGGCGCACACCAGGCAGACCGGCTGCCACATGAATTTAGTGGTGGACAAAGACAACGAATTGGAATTGCTCGTGCCCTATCCGTCAATCCTAAACTGATTATTGCCGATGAAGCGGTGTCCGCATTGGATGTGTCCATTCAAGCGCAGGTCTTAAATCTTTTAAAAAAATTACAACGTGAATTTAAGTTGACATACTTGTTTATTTCCCACGACCTTGGGGTTGTCCGTCATATTTCCGACCGAATCATTGTCATGTATTTAGGAAAAATCGTGGAAATTGGCGATAAGAAATCACTGTTTGAAAATCCGAAGCATCCTTATACAAAGTCACTTTTATCTGCCATTCCTAGTACCGATGTCGATAAAAAGAAAGAGCGAATCATTTTAAAGGGGGATGTCCCTTCACCAATTGATCCGCCTAAAGGCTGCAGATTTCACACACGCTGTCCATTTGCTACAGAATTATGCAGAACAGAAGCACCGGAACTTCGCAGTACAGATGAAAACAATCTTGACCATCAAGCTGCCTGTCATCATATGGAAAAATTCGAAGCAGAATCATTACAGCCAATGGCTTAAAGGTTTGACGATCCGGGGATTTTCTCCCCCTTCGTCTTATATAAATCTATGAATCTAAAAAAAGGATTGTTTTCATATTCTATTTAGTATAAAATAATAGTCAATTGTCGGAAAATGACAATAGTTGTGTTTTTTTAGGATAATTTATGGAACATTTAAGGAGGAAATGTGGTGCTCAACAACCTTGTCAAACAGCTTAGTGAGTTACACGGTCCATCTGGATATGAACAGAACGTCACCTACTTTATCCGCGATTATGTCAAAGAAAAAGCCGATACCGTTAAAGTAGATTCGATGGGTAACGTGATTGCCAGAAAAAAAGGAACAAAGCCTGGACCTGTGACATTACTCACCGCACATATGGACGAAGTTGGATTCATTGTGAAAAAGATAGAGAATAATGGATTGCTTCGTTTTGAAAAACTCGGTGGCCATGACGACCGGAATCTTCTGGCTCAACCTGTCAAAGTGCTCGGTTCCAAACAAGATTTGGACGGTATCATAGGGACAATTTCTACACATTTCCTTAAATTCGATGACCCGAAAAAGGTTCGCCCTCATTCCAATCTGTACATAGATATCGGCGCTTCCTCCAAACAAGATGCCATCGAGATGGGTGTCGAGGTCGGTACACCCGTCACTTGGGCAACCGAAACGAAGGTAATTGGAAAAGAGGATAAGCAGATGATCGTCGGAAAAGCACTGGATGATCGTGCCGGATGTGCGGTTCTCTTATCAGTGCTGAATAATCTTAAGGATAAGGAATTTGCCGGTGAACTCGTCTTTCTTTTTACCGTTCAGGAAGAGGTTGGACTAAGAGGAGCACAAGCTGCAATGAATGCTTTGGAAAACGTAGATATCGCCATTGCTGTGGATACAACCGCAGTCAGTGATACACCAGAAGAAACAATGGACCAAAGCTTATTCCTTGGTGCTGGGACAGGAATTAAGGTAATGGATTTTAGTTTAATTGTCCAAAAAACAATCAAAGATGCCTTAAAAAAAGTAGCTGAAAAAGCAAACATCCCCTACCAATTAGAGGTTTTTCCAGGAATTGCTACGGATGGTGGAGCCGTTGCCCTGGCAAATACAGGATTGCCAACTGGTGTCTTATCCATTCCATCCCGTTACACCCATTCCCCAGTGGAAATGATTAGCATCACTGACCTTGTTGCAACAAGAGATTTAATGCAGGCATTTATTTTTAGCCTAGATGAACAATCAAGCTTTTTATTTTAAGCTGTTTTCTAAATGACTGTTCTTTTCACAATATCTATAGAGTCCGACGTGTGATACTTCTCTAATACCCGCTCCAGAAATACACTTCGGTTTCCGGTGGGTTTTCCGCGAGGAGGCTGAGGCCGTGCCCTAAGGTGCGTGACTGCCCGGAGCGGAAATCAACGAAGCACCTTATGTCAGACTTTATATCAACTACGGGGATGAAAGAACAGTAAAGCTTAAGAAAAGAATGTTATTTTAAATTAGAAAAAGGAGATTACACACCATGAAAACAAACAAAAAATGGTTATTAATGGTTTTAGCATTCGTACTAAGTGTGTTCCTTGCTGCATGTGCAAGTGAACCAGAAGAAGATTCTTCATCAGCTAGTGGTGGGGAAACGCCAAGTGAAAGTGGAGATCAAGGTGGAGATTTAATTATTGCTACCGATTCTGATGCAGTGTCATTAGATCCACATATGACAAATGATACACCATCTGCAAACGTAAGAATCAATATTTATGACAATTTAGTAACCCAAGATGAGAACATGGAGCTTCAACCTAGCCTTGCTGAGAGCTGGGAGCAAATTGATGAAACGACATGGGAATTTAAACTTCGTGAAGGGGTTACTTTCCATGATGGAACTGAATTCAATGCAGAAGTAGTAAAAGCAAATATCGAACGTATCCTTGACCCTGAAATTGGTGCAGCTGTCCTATTTATGTATAACATGGTAACAGAAGTTCAAGTGGTGGATGATTATACCGTACGATTTATTACAGAGTATCCATTTGCACCACTGCCAGCCCATTTAGCACATCCAGGTGGGCAAATGATTTCAAAAGAACTGATTGAAGAAGACTATGCAGCTATTGAAAGTGGAGAGCAGCCAGGATCAGTTATTAATGCAAACCCAGTCGGTACCGGCCCATTCATTTTTGAAGAATGGAAAAACGGTCAATCCGTGACACTAGTAAATAACGAAAATTACTGGGATGAACCTGCATTGCTTGACTCTGTAACATTTAATGTCGTTCCTGAAGATCTTACCCGTATTTCCGAGTTAACTACAGGAAATGCACATATCACAACTCCACTTAGCCCATCTGATGTGGCACAAGTGGAAGGTACAGATGGAATGCACGTTCAAAGACAGGAAAGTTCATCCTTAGCATATATCGGGTTTAACATGGATAAAGAGCCATTTGATGATGTCCGTGTACGTCAGGCAATTTCCATGGCGATTGATAAAGAGCAAATCATTAACGGAATCTATGATGGCGCTGGTATTCCAGCAAACGGCCCATTAGCACCAGGAATCTTCGGACATGATGAAACGTTAAATGGCCTGGAATACAATGTCGAAGAAGCGAAAAACTTATTAGCAGAAGCAGGCTATGAAGATGGCTTCTCTGCAACCATTTGGACAAATGATGACCGCCAGCGTGTCGATACAGCTACAAATGTTCAAGCACAGCTTGCTGAAATCGGAATTGACCTGGAAGTTGAAATCCTTGAATGGGGTGCCATGTTAGACCAAACGGCAAATGGCGAACACGAAATGATGGTATTCGGTTGGACAACCGTAACAGGTGACGCAGATAACGGCCTATATCCATTATTCCACTCAGACAACCTTGGAACACCAGGTAACCGCACATTTACAGTGGATGAAGAATTAGATAAGTATCTAGATGAAGCAAGACAAACTGCAGACCCTGAAGCACGTAAGGAGCTTTACAGCCAAGCACAGGAAAAACTTGTTGAGCTTGCACCGTTTGCATATCTTCTTCATCAAGAATATCTATTAGGTGTACGTGACGAAGTGAAAAACCTTTCACAATTACCTACACAATTATTGCAGTTAAAAGAGGTTTATATAGAAGAATAGATTGAAACATGACGACGGTTCTCCTGCTTCAGGGTGAAGCAGGAGAACCGTTTTTATTTCTAATTTGTTGTTAGGTGGGGCTGGGTTGGCTGTCGTGCGATTTGGAGTGCTTGTCGGACGGTTTTTGGTTGGGGCCCGCTCGGTTTGGAGAAATTGCCGCTCGGTTGATTAGTGCCGCCTCGTTTTGAAATACTTGTCGCGCGATTAATATTAGGGCCCGAGCGATTTGGATTACGGCTCGGATTGTTTTGAAGTACTTGTTGCGCGATCTGTATTGGAGCCCACTCGTTTTAGAGTACTTCTCGCGCGATTGAGATTGGGGTTCGATTGGTTTCGTGTAATTCCCACTCATTTGAATAACATCGCACGTTTTAACCTTGTGGACGCTTTATTTGTAAAACAGAAACGGTTCTTTTACTTCATTGAAGCAAAAGAACCGTTTCTTTGTTTTTCTTAAATGGGGGGCTTCATCCTGTTAACCCCGGTTAAAACTATCCACTAACCTCTTAATGATTTTAACGCTTCTAATTCATTAACTACTGTTTGAATCAATGGATGATTCGAATTCAGTTCAGCTACCGTTTGAATTGCCTTTTCATATCCATTTTCAGATACCAGTTGCTGCAGTTTTACTGCCTCTTCGTCCTGTTCATATTTATATTCCAATGCTGCTGCGATAACTTTTGCTAAATATTTTGGTTCTTTTCCAGTTACATCCATATACATGGTTGCAGGACGGATTAGGCGATCACGTGGTCCTAACTTACGGATTGGACCTCTAGCGACGCGGGTAACCTCATCCGAAATATACGGATTTTTAAAACGTTCAATGATTTTATGGATATATTCCTCGTGTTGATCACGATCAAATTGATACGTTTGGATGAGAGCTTCCCCAGACTCTGTTAATGCTCCCTCAATAATTTCCTGAATATGTGTATCCTTCGTTGCTTCATTGATGGTTGCGTATCCCATGTAATGTCCAAGATAAGCTGGAACAGCATGACCTGTATTGACAGTAAATAGCTTGCGTTCGATGTATGGTGCAAGTTCGCTAACATAGGTAATACCGTCAATCTCTGGTTTTTCCCCTTTAATCGCTGGTTCTTCAACAACCCACTCATAATAAGGTTCAACAGATACTTCAAGCAGATCCTCATTTTTTTGGTTTGGTACAATACGGTCTACTGCCGCATTCGGAAAACCATATAATTCATTAAATGTTATTTGCTCTTCTTGAGATAGATGACTGTAAATTTTTTCTTTTAATAATTCGCTTCCGCCCACCATATTTTCACATGCAATCAGATTTAACTTCTGATGCGTTGTCTTTGCTCTTTTCCTCAATCCTTTGGCAATCAATTCGGAGATAATTGCCAAAACATTTGGCCCAACAGCTGTAGTAACAATATCAGCTTTTGTAATAGCTTCCATCACTTTGTCAGGATCTGTTATGCTATTAATTCCAGAAACATTTTTTACGGTGAAGGTTTCACTGTTTTCTGCTGCTAAAACAACAGGATATTCTTGCCTATGATTGATTTCATTGATGATTTGTTCGTTTACATCAACAAATGTAGTGTGATAATTTGCTTGGTATAAAAGGGCGCCGATAAAGCCGCGGCCAATATTACCGGCACCGAAGTGTACTGCTAACATTTAGTTCACCTCATCTAAAAGCGAAATAATTTCTTCCTTCGTTTGTGCATTTACGATTTTTTCAATATTCGCTTCTTCGGAACATATAATCGCAATTTTAGATAAAATTTCTAAATGTTCATCTCCTTTTCCAGCAATACCTATTAGAACTTTAACGATATTTCCACCACCGAAATCAACGCCTTCTGGAACGGTAACAACAGCGATTCCTGTTTCTAATACATTTTTCTTCGCTTCTTCCGTACCATGAGGAATGGCCAGGTTATTTCCCATATAAGTAGAAGTTACTTCTTCTCTTTCCAGCATTTTTTCAACATAGGATTCTTCCACATACCCACCATCAACAAGAATCTTTCCTGTATAACGAATTGCATCCTCTTTTGAATCCAGTTTTACATGCAGGTGAATGTTATCATTACTTAAGATATCTTTTGCCATTTTTGAAACACTCCTTAATTTAGATTTTTTCTTTGATAAATACATTAAATTTCTCAGAAAGAAATTGTTTCATGTTCTTCTCATTTTCTGTTTCGAATAATGTAATCGTTTCTTGTCCTTGTATAATTAAAGTACTTAAGTAACTAAAAACTTCCAGTACTTCGGAATAGGTTTCTTCTGGAGCAAGCATGAGTAATAATCGGCTCACGTTTGTATCTTCTCCATCCATTCCTCGTATCGCAATGGGATGGGATAATGATAGAATCATAAAACATGGAGTTTGAATATATGTGGATCGTGTATGGTAAAGGGCAAGAAATGTATTCGGTATACCCAATCCCCCTGCCTTTTCCCGATTGATCAGTTTGGTTACTACCTCATCCTTGTTCGTTATTATCCTACTAGCTTCCAATTCGATACAGACAGATTCAAGTATTTCATGAAGGGAGTGGATACCGTTAACTTCCTTCACTTGGAAGTTTTTTAGCAAATCCACCATTGCTTTTGAGTAATTTTGAATGGATTCTAACCGTACAATCATATCCCTATCTTCTTCTGCTTTCATTTCCTCTTGCTGTTTCGGGACAAGTGCTTTTCTTCTGATTTCCTTTTGTATCCGTCTCGTTTCCGTATTAGTTAGCATTGGTGATGCTAAGATATAATTTCCATCAAATTGGTCTAAAGGGATGGTGGATACGATAAGATCGTAATCCTTAATGGTTTCTTTTTGTAAATCAAATACGGATTTATTTTCTACCCGCTTAATTTCCGGGATTTTTTGTATGAGTTTGGATGCGAGCATTTTGGAAGTACCAATCCCACTAGAACAAATAACCAACGCTTTTAAATTAGATTTTCTTTCATCTTGTAGCATGCTTGCTGCAAAATGAAGAACAAGATAACCAATCTCATCATCAGGGAACTCAATCTCCGGAAAGACCTCTTTTGTACCTTGGCGAACTATATCAAAAAATTCCTGATAATCTTGTCTTATTTCTTTAATCATCGGGTTTGTAATATTCATACGTTGTTTTAAGCGAAAAATTGCTGGCTTTAAATGGGCCACCAAATCATGTAACAACTTATTATTATTGGTAAAATCTTCATTCATCTGCTTGCTTACGTATTTAATCAATTGCTTTGCTTTATAAGCGATATCCAAACTAGTATCCTCTAAGAGATGATGATGCACCCGAACCTTTGCACCTAGTAAATGCATCGTAATATACCCGATTTCATCATCCGGTATTTCCATGGATAGGAGTTTTTCCAAATTATGAATGATACGCTTCGCAATATCATATTCCTTCATGCCTTCCAGCTTCTTTAAATACGCACGGTCAAATTGAATTCGTTCCCCTTTTCGCAATCGTTCCAGTGCCAGGGCAAGGTGTACGACCAGACCGATATAAGCACTGTCAGCCAGTTCATAGGGCAACTCATTTCTAGCTCGTTCCACTTCCTTTTCAATAACCGAAACGTTCTCTGGATTAACTAACCCCAATAACCGTTCGGAAATGGTCTTCGCCTGTTGCCTATTTTTATGTTCTATGTTCTCTTTTACTTGACCAATAAATGAAAATGGGTCAATAAACTTTGCTATTAATTTACTGAGTGCTGCTCGCTTTTGCTCTTCTTTTCCTTCAATTAAAATACCTAGTCCTTTTTTTCGAACTATCGAAAGGTCAAAGAAGGATAATTCTTCTTCCAATTGGTCCAAATCACTCGAAATGGTAGCATTGGTTACCTGCAATTCATGAGCAAAGGTAAATAGCTTGACAGGTTCTTTCATTTCCAGGAGTGTATACAAAAGAACGGCTTTTCGCTCTTCGGGTGTATAATCTGTAACAGCTTCATTGGTAATCACCAATTGAAGTTGCTGCTTGTCCTCCAGTTTTCCTTGAATCGCTACCCCTAGTCCGGACTGTTTAGACAATTTCAAGTTATTCTCTTGGAGGAAGTCTTCCAGTTTACTTAAATCCCGATGAACGGTTCTCTCGCTCACTTCCAGCAATGAAGCTAATTCTTTTACGGTGACATATTCTTGAGCATTTAGCAATTGCTCAACGATTTTTCGTTCCCGTCCAGTAATATACATGCCATTTACCCCTTGCAATGAATATCTTTATTTTGTAAGACGTTCCACTAGTTCATCATATTTCGGGCTGTTAAGGAAATTATCAACAGAAATATGCTCTGCTTGTGGAATTTTTGTCTTCGCACGTTCTGTTAATTCTTTCTGTGTAATAACGATATCTACATCATCTGGTAAATCATTAATCGCTTTATTCGTTACATCAATGTCAATATTATTTTTCTTAAATTTGTTCTTTAACAAGGATGCCCCCATCGCACTGGAGCCCATACCGGCATCACATGCAAAGATAATTTTATCTACATCTTCTGCTTTCTTTTCTTGTTGCTCTTGTTGATCCTGTTTTTCTATTTCAGCTTCTGGACGGTTAGCTTCTACTGGATCTTGGTTTAACACTCCAGTAACCGTACTCTTCTTGCCTTTCATTTCTTCCATTTTTCCAGCAGCTTTCGTAATGTCTACATCATCTGCTTTTCCTGTTTTCAAAATAATTGCTGCAACTAAGAAAGATACAACCGTTGCGACAAGAAAACCTAAGATAACGCCAAGATGACTTCCTTGTGCTGCCATTGCTAATACAGCAAAGATACTACCAGGTGATGCTGGTGCAACGAGACCTGCACCAAATAGTTGGAATGTGAACACACCACTTACCCCACCAGCAATTACAGCAAGAATTAATGCTGGTTTCATTAGTACATATGGGAAGTAAATTTCATGAATACCACCTAAAGACTGGATAATTGCCGCACCTGGTGCAGATGCTTTGGAGGCACCTTTTCCAAATACTGCAAAAGCTAGTAAAATACCAAGACCAGGTCCCGGGTTTGCTTCCAGTAAGAACAGAATGGACCTTCCCATTTCTGCAGCTTGTTCAACCCCAATAGGACTTAAAATTCCATGATTAATTGCATTGTTTAAGAATAATATTTTCGCTGGTTCTATAATAACGTTTGCTAGTGGTAATAAACCTGCAGCAATAATCATTTCAACCCCTGCAGCTAATCCTCGGTTTAATGCTTCTACAAGTGGACCAATTCCCAGCACCGCTGCAATCGCAAGCAATGCGCCTAAAATACCAGATGAGAAGTTATTGTAAAGCATCTCAAAACCTTGTCTAATCTTTCCTTGAAATACTTCGTCAACCTTCTTCAGCAAGTAACCTGCTAGAGGACCCATGATCATGGCTCCTAAGAACATCGGAATATCCGCTCCGACAATCACACCCATGGTTGCAGTAGCACCAATTACCCCACCACGCAAGTCATAAATAATTCTTCCACCAGTAAAACCAATTAATAGTGGTAATAGATAAGTAATCATCGGATCAACTAATGTTGCTAACGTTTCATTTGGTAACCATCCATCCGGAATAAATAATGCAGTAATAATACCCCATGCTATAAATGCACCTATATTTGGCATAATCATGCCACTTAAATAACTACCAAAGCGTTGTACCTTGGCACGTATTCCTTTATTTTCAGCCATTATAGTTCTCCTTCCATATAGTAAAATATTATCAGTTCGCCTTACTTAGTTTACATCGCAATCGTAGCTGTATACAATGAAATCAAAATATATATTTGGCAATACAACCTGTTGACATTATTTTACTTGTGTTTGTTTTTGAGAGAATAATAGTAAGTAGGGAATGTTAGTGGAGTGTTAATCTGGGGTTAAGAAACTAGCCCATTCGCTCGTCCTTTAGTGAATGGGCTAGTTTTTCCAATACTTAGGGCATTAAACTTTTAGCTACGTCGAATGCCCTTCATTGCTGGAAATCTTATACCTTTCTAAGGTAAAAACAAAGAGACGGTTCTTTCTGCTTCAAGTGAAGCTGAAGAACCGTCTTTCCTCTTAAACTATATTAGTAAGTCTTCAATTAGTGGGGGGCTTTCATTCCTACTTTTGTTTGCCACGCGGTTTTGGGTTCGTGTCTCGCTCGGTTTTTCTTGTATCGATAATGATTCAATAGAACCTCCATTTATTTCATGCCTATATGATAAAATTCGCAAACAAATAAAGAATAATGATACCAATAAGAATCGATATATTAGAAATCGTCGCTATTAAGCGGATTGCAGTACTGCTATATTTAAATTCTACAGCAAAAGCTACAACGGCTGTGGCTGCTGGAAGTAAAAAGCCGATAACAATCGTATAGCGAAACATCTCGTCATATGGGAGAAGGAAGAATAAAGCTAATCCCAAGAGTAAGCCAAAGCCATATCGATACGTTAAAAACTTCACAACCGGTTTCAGTAATTTCCTATCAAATTTAAAATTCATATACAGTCCCAATAACAATAAAGATAACGGAATATTAGCCTGTGATATTGTGTCCGCAACACTAATCACTCCATCAGGCAAGCTAATTTGAGCGAAATTTAAAGTGGTAGCGAATAAATAAGTCATTAATGGAACAGATTTCCCCAGCTTTTTTAAAATCTCAATAGGCTTGAGGATCAATCCTTCTTTTGAAAAATAACTTCCCAAAATATAGGCGATCCCAAACGTTGTAAAGGATGCTCCGACATCGTACATACTAAAATACGTTAATCCAGTCATTCCCCAGATGACATAAACGAGTGGGAAGGCAAATAAACCAACATTGAATCCGGAAGCAAGCATTAAGAAGGAACCTTTGAGCTCTCTTTCTTCATCTTTAAATAGAATTAGTCCAATTACTGATATAACAATTCCATAAATGATGACTAGAATTGGTATCATGATTAATGATGTTTCAATTTTCACCGAATCGAACGTTACAAGAACCAATGCAGGAAGAGTAAGTTTAAAGATAAGCGTCGCGATAACTTCCCCATCTTTTTCCTGTAATACATGAATTCGTTTTAAAAAATATCCGAGGGCTATAATTGCAATAATATATAAAAATTCCTGATTCATTATAAAATTCCTTTCTTATGTCTGTCTTCTATGATGAATAGGGCATGAAAATGATTCTATTCGTTTATTTCATGCCACAAATCTGGTCACCTCCGTAATGAGAATATAGATTGGCGCGAGAAACATTTCTTTGGCATAGATTGACCTTTAGTTGTCTAGCAATATGCTTTTTCGATTTTACTAGAATAAGATGAATAAGAGAAAAGGCTGATTTTCCATGCGTGAAGGTTACATTCCCCCGAGTTTTTGATCTTTATAATATTCAACCAGAATAATATGTATCCAAAAGAATGGAACCCCTCTGATTTACCTTCCACTGATTGTTCCTGCAAGGGTCACCTTTGCATTCATGTCCACGAAGAATAAGATAATCGTTGTATCTGTTTTAGCAGTAGCAGGCGGAATTGGGTTTTCTAAGTCTGTGAGTGCTTCCTGCTTTGTAATCATTATGTCGTCAATTTGAATCTCTCCATTAAGTACATATAGGAAAGGTTTATAGCCATCATAGACAGGGATTTCGAACCGTTCCCCTTTTCTGGGATGTGCATCCAGTATAAAGACATTTTGCCTAATACGGAGTGGTGTATCACTGCCAACCGGGCCCGCCAAGAGATACCAGTCTTTATTACGTTTTGGCTTATCATGGAATTGAATAATCGGCTCCAGCTCTTTTTTGTAAGGTCGAATGAAAATTTGTAACATCTCCACAGAATCTTCTTTTACCTTTTCTTCATGCCAGAAGCTGGAACCGGCGTTCATCATCATTAAATTCCCAGCTGATATCGGTTTTTCAAATCCAGCTAAATCCTTATGATACATCTTCCCCTGCCATACATAGCTAAGAATTTCATCATTTACATGTTCATGCATTTTAATCGTTAAGCCTTTTTTCAATACAGCATGGTCTATATAACTTAACGGCCCAAATAGCAGAGTCAGCGATTTCTTCCCTGTAAATATCACTAGGTCGGACACGAGTAATGGAGATTGGTCCTCGAAACGGTTGTGCGTGATTACCTGAAGTAAGTTTTTGAAGCATGTTTCCCATCTCCTTTAATTACGTCTACTATTTAAATCATAAAGAAATGGAGTGGTTTTCTCAAGCAAATGGATTAGAGAATAAAGCAAAAAAAACGCCCAGGGTAAAGGCGCCTGTCCCCCACTGCTTTAACACCGTACAGTAGCGGGAGACTGGCGCCTTTTCTAGTTTTTCAACTCATCCTTTAACCTTTTTACCTCTTCTTTTGAAAGCTCTGTTATTTCTATAATTAACTCGATATCCATACCCCTTTTAAGCATCTTTTTGGCAATTTCTTGCTTACCTTCTCTTACTCCATCACCATGTATAGAAACCATATCTTTTAATGCTTTCTCTCTAGCTTCATTATGTAAATGTTGAAATGCAATTAACCAATCAGAAAACTTGGATAAAAGATTCTTATACTATAGTGCGAAGTTGTATGAAGAGCAACTAGGTAAAGGAGAGGATTATCGGAAATTATCGCGGGTTATAGCCGTACGCCTCATGCGTATAATCTTCCATTAACCGATAACAACTAAGATAAGAATGCGAAGCAAAAATGTAAAGTCAATTAAATTAATAACCATACCCGAAAACTCTCGCCTTTATATCCAAAATTGCATATTTATCAGTAACGTTCTGTTGAATAAAAAAGGGGTTCAATATTTCTACAGATTCAAAGCTTGGCCCTTCTGGTACATTTAAAGCATCATTCAGAAAAGCTAACAATAATTCCCTGGACCGCTTATTATCACTACCAAAGATTAATTTAAAGACAAAATCATTTTTTGGTTTCAGCCAACTTATTGGGGTATATTCTGGCATTATTTATATTCCCTTCATCCATCTAGTTCTTTACTCAAGTATATCATAGATGACACTATATTCAGAATAATGTTTTAAAAAATATAACAATGTGCCTTTCACATTAACGCTGTTCAGTAGTGGGGGGACTGACAGCTTTTCTAAGGTTAAACTGCATAACGGAATGTACTAACTTCTTTGTTTTAAGAATTGTTAAATTGGAATTTACTGAAATAGATAGTATGGGAACTTGTTTTTTAAAAGGAGGAATCG
This sequence comes from Oceanobacillus salinisoli, assembly GCF_009733865.1. Lineage (GTDB taxonomy): Bacteria > Bacillota > Bacilli > Bacillales > Amphibacillaceae > Oceanobacillus > Oceanobacillus salinisoli. Next base: position 112,254 of record NZ_WOFB01000022.1, read on the forward strand.
TAAAAAAGACACAATATATGAATGAAATCATATGTTGTGTCTTTTTAATTAGCCTGGCGGCGTCCTACTCTCGCAGGGGGAACCCCCAAC
>NZ_WOFB01000023.1 GCF_009733865.1 Oceanobacillus salinisoli
ACATGTATCAACGTTTGAAGCTGGCTTTAACAGATGAGAATCCAACAGTACCAGCTTTTGATCAAGAAAAGTGGGCTATTCAACCGGATACAAAGCTTCCTGTAGAAAGTTCTATTAAAATGTTAGAAGGTATAAATGAGCGCATCGAATCTTTAGGACATAGCTTAACTGAAGAGCAATTAGATCGGGCTTTTACTCACCAGATAAACGGTAAAATAACAGTTGCAACAAAAGTTGCAAAATTAGCTTGGCATGAAGAACATCACTTAGCTCATATAAAAATTGCATTATCAAAATAATACAATATATATGGGAGTGGATTATCGAACCTTGATAAGACATTTTTAAAAATATAAGTAATAATTACGGAAGTTTTATTTAACTAAAGGGCAGCAAGAGTTTAACAAGGCAATCGTCAAATTGATCGTCTTTTCTTATATAAAAAATCGCAATATTTATTTGGAATATTATGTTATTATCGAGAGGTTGATTTTATTGAAGTAATTGGCAGGTTAGTGGAATAAGGAATGATAAAATATTTATAGCTAAATTACACATTAGGACGTGATTAAAACGGATAAAAGGTTATTGGAAGTATATGAAGAATGGCAAGATAAATTAGATAAGGACGAGTGGTATTTCAGTAATTCTTTTGAATCAATTACTAAGGAAATGACTTCGGAAGAAGCATTTAACTATATTCCCAATGTCATTGAGATATTATTTAGGTTAGACGATGACTATTTGGTATGGGAAACCCTTTATTTCTTAATTGAACTTTATGGCATTGCAGATACCACTCAGATACACCCATCCCTCGAAAGTAATTGGTCTGTATTAACAACCCATATTAAGAAATTTAATGATTCCTATGCTACTCCTTTTAACGAACTTAAAAATCACCTTTGAATAAGAAAATGAGATATAACCTTGTTGAACTAATGGGTGCGAGAGTTTAAGAGGGCGATCATCAAAATTGATTGTCCTTTCTTTTTTGAAAACCATATGGAATATTATGTTAAGGTTAATTAAAAGATTATTGAGTTAACTGGCAGGATTGTTGAATAAAGAGGAGTGATGTATTGGTAAGTATAGTTATCGGAATTGCGGGGGTAATGATATCCATTTTAATGTTTGTATTATTTATAATTGGACTTTGGCTTAGTAAAATCAATTCTTTTAAGCATGGTGTATATTTTTTTCTCCTTTTAATAATTCATGAAGTTTATTCATTTATAGCACCACCTTTGATACAAAAGTATATTGATATGCTTATGACTGAAAATAAAATACCAATAATGGGTATGACGTTGGGAGAATTTGTAGCATTCCTATCATATATTCCAAAAATTATTGTATTGATTGCATTTATTTGTCTAATTTTTGGTTTACGTAGGCTTTGGAACTTAAAAGTGTAATTCTTGAATAGTAACTTGTGAGATATCCCACTTAAACCATTACTGAAAGAAGGGTAATGCTCCTTCATTATTCAAGTAACGGGACGTTTAATGATAAGAAATGGGTTTTATTTTCCGTGATTGAAACAATTATTAGTACAAATTTGTTTATATCATAAAATAATTTTAGGGGGTGTTATGAATGAAAAAGTTTACTATCGTTTTTTTAATTTTGAGTTTTGTATTGTTTGGTTGTAATAACAAACAAGAATCACAAGATAAAGAACAAATTGAAGGGAAATCGATTGCAGAAAATGGGCAGTATGAACAGAAATTTATTATTATGGATTCTGTTGATGATCCGTTGCCACCAGAGGCTAAAAATGTCCAATCAATGCCAAGCAAGAGTGAACCTCAACAAATTCCAAACGTAAATTTAAATGACCCAATTATAATTACAAAAATGCCTTATTCTGAAAACGAAAAACCTTAATGGACCTATTTGCTTGTTCAACTATCTGGTGCTTTAGTTGAAGAAGGAAAGTAATATTAAATATAAAGTGAAACTTCATTTAGTGGGGGTTCCTTACCTCCTCACTGAATGTTAGTTGAACGAATCGGGCGACTGGCTGTTGGTCCCCTACTTACCTTTCATTGATTCTCTTGAAATCTTGAAGTGGGGTCTTACAGCCAGTTAACCTGCGATAAAAACGCTCAGATTAAATGAAACCTAAAGCCGTTACCATACGAGTGGCTTTCTTTATTTCTATCGGGAAACAAGATCAGCTTATTACTATACCATCTCCACCTGCAGCCATTTTCGGACACTATTGATAAACCATATCTTCGTGCATCTTTTTAAATCCTCTACCATTAATCTCTTTTCAAAAATTTCACCGTTATTGATTAACCTTTCACGGAAAGTACCAGCCAGCAGCCCACTTTGAATGGGTGGTGTACATAGCTTGCCGTCTATTTCCAGGACAACATTCCCGTTGGTAAATTCCGTTAGCTCCCCATCTTCATTCCTTAGGAGCACATCATAAACCTCGTTCTTTTGAAAAGGAGAATAGACTGCGCGATGGGTCGTTTTATGATATAAAAAAGGATTATTTTTATCCAACGGCTCCTCTGCCAATGAAACCTTTAAAGGTGTTTCAGGCTGCGTAATAGGCTGTGCCTCTATAGTAATAAGACCGTTTTTGAATAAAAGTAGACGAACTTTATACTCCCCATCTTGATTTTTCCTAGCTAAATCCTGTAAGCTTTCATGAGCTGAAGCTAAATTAAAAGGAAAACCGAAATATTTCGCTGTGTTGGTTAGCCGGTTAAGATGTTCCTCAAGCAGGAATATCTCACCATTGTCCAATAATAGGCTCTCCAGCACATGGAACTCCGGTCGATCTTCCTTAAGCAGACTGGCCTTGGCCAGCAATTCATCATATTCCCCTTCTGCTGTTGAATCCCAAGTTATTCCACCACCAACACCATATGTAGCCATGCCGGATTTTTCATCAATAACTACTGTTCTGATCGGCACATTAAAGATCGCTTCGTTCATTGGAGTGATATATCCAATGGCCCCACAGTATACTTCACGAGGAGTAGCTTCTAAATCGGAAATGATTTCCATCGTACTGATTTTTGGTGCTCCAGTGATGGAACCGCACGGAAATAGTGCTTTAAAAATATCGATAAGCTCCGTATTTTCTTTTAGCTTAGCGGTTATAGTTGAGGTCATTTGATGGACGGTTGGGTACTGTTCAATTTTAAACAGTTTCGGGACATGAACCGTACCTGGTTCAGCAATCATCCCTAAGTCATTACGCAGCAAATCGACAATCATGACATTTTCAGCACGGTTTTTTTCCGAATGATAGAGCCATTTCGCGTTTGCTTCATCTTCTGCAAAGGCATGTCCCCTTTTTATCGTCCCTTTCATCGGCCGGGTGGTAATGTTTTCCCCTTCCACATGAAAAAACAGCTCTGGAGAGGCAGACAAAATACGATATTCTCCCGTATCGATATAAGCACTGTAATTGGAAACCTGTGCACGTTTCAGTTTTTCAAAAAAAGCAATATCATCTCCTTGAAACTTAGAATATAGACGGGTTGTAAAGTTTACTTGATATGTATTGCCATCTTCTATCTCGTTTTTAATGGTTTGGATCGCTCTATTATATTCATCCACTTGCACAGACGGAGTCCATTCTGTAAGCTCAAAGTTGCCACTGGTGCTTAATGCCCGATGCTCCGGTTCGGAAAAAATACCAAACCATATTAATGGCATGTGATGTCCTTCCTTTACTTTACAGGCAGGATGAAATGCTGGAGCACTTTCGTATGATAAAAATCCAGCAGCATAATAACCGTCTTGAATGGCATCCTGAATACGATGAAGACCTGATAACACTTCTTCAACCGTACTCGCTTCGATTACTTCGATTGGATTTTCAAACGTAAGTGGATGGACTTCCCCAGTAGAAGAGGCGAATTCAAAAGATAAACGTGGATTTTTAGTTAAATGTTTGGATTGCATGTTCATGTTCCTTTATTGATTATTTTTCCCAAGTCTAAAAACACATCTTAGCGAAGGAGCATTGCTGTATGAAAAAATTCCGCAGCATCTGTAATCCATTCTCCGTTAAAATGGATTCCGGATGAAATTGTACTCCTTCGACTCTATATTTCTTATGACGAATTCCCATAATTTCTCCGTCTTCACTTCTTGTGGTAATTTCGAGACAATCTGGCAGGCTGGATTCGTCCACGATTAATGAATGATACCGTGTTACCTGCATTGGCGATGAAATATCTTGGAAAATCGAACGTTCATCATGATGAATGAGAGAAACTTTCCCATGCATGGGCTTTTCTGCCTTTTTTACCACACCGCCAAATGCTTGGGCGATAACCTGGTGACCAAGGCAAACGCCTATCATGGGGACTTTCTGATAAAAATTGTTCACGACATCTAAAGAAATGCCAGCTGTATCAGGATTTCCCGGTCCAGGGGATAAAAGAATGTAATCCGGATTTAATTTATCTATATCGTCTAAAGATACTTGATCGTTCCGTATTACCCTCACCGTTTCTCCAATCTCCTGAATGTATTGTACTAAGTTGTATGTAAAAGAATCATAGTTATCGATTACTAGTATCAATGTAAATTGTTAGCTCCATTTCTATTATTTATCATGCCATTAACTGGCTGTAAGACCCTTAACGTGTAAACTTTAAAGATAAGTAGAGGACGAGGCAGCCTGTAAGCTCGCGACTTGTTCCTCTAACTAGCGAGGGGAATGAAAATACCCTCTCCAGTTTATTGATTTTGTAAAAAAATGTTTTAAACCAGTCTACCTTATTATAGAGGAATGTTGCTGTCTTTGTGAAGGGCTCGTATAAAATATAAACCCCTGTCTTCAGCATGTAACTGGTTCCCACACTGAAAACAGGAATCAACATAGTTTACCCAATAATTACACGCTCTTTCGGATAATGATAACCATCCTGCGTTACTTTTCCTCTGATTACGAATAAGAATGAAAAGATGCCAATCCTTCCTACGAACATTAAAACAATGATAATAGCCTTTCCTGCTGTACTTAATTCTGGAGTAATCCCCATCGATAAGCCTGTTGTTCCAAAGGCTGAGGCCACCTCAAAGGTAATAGACATAATGGAAAATGATGGCTCCAAATTGGTCAACAGGATAATCGCAGTGATGCAGATCATGGCAGCTGTTGTAATGACCATAAACGAACGAATAATATCCTCATTATCCAGTTCTCTTCCAAACACCTTCACACTTGTCCTTCCTTTTGCAAAGTTGTAAATCGCTAGAAGCATAATCGCAAACGTTGTCGTCCGAATTCCCCCACCAACACTGCTGGGAGAAGCCCCAATAAACATTAGCACACACAACAATATTAAGGTCGGGGTTGTAAATTCACTAACATCCATCGTAGCAAGGCCACCATTTCTAGTCGTAACCGATTGGAACAGGCTATAGAAAAATTGCTCATGCCAGACTTTATCTGCTAAAAAGTCGTTCCGTTCCAGAATCAAAATCAAAACTGTTCCTGCTACAATTAGTACAAAGAAAGTAATGGTCGTTAATTTCGTAAATAAGGAAAAGCTATGGTGACGATTGACTTCCAGAGAATTTCCTCGTATGAAATCCTTTAATTCTATTAAAACCGGAAATCCAATGGCACCTAAGGTTAATAAGATCATATTAATAAATTGAACAAAGTAGTCATTTGCAAATGGCACCAATGACTCTCCAGTTATATCAAATCCCGCATTGGTCGTGGCACTAACCGCTCCAAAGAAACCTTGCAGCAGCGCTTCCTGCCACGTATCAAAATAATTTAAAAAATAGGTGCTTAAGATAATCGTTCCAATCAATTCAATTAGCAAGATTATTTTTAGAATCTGCAAAATTAATTGTACTAATCCAGATAATGTTGCCCTATTTTGATCAATTTGAATCAGCTGTCTTCCTCGGATCCCAACTTTTTTGCGCAGCGTAATCCATATAAAGGTAGCAAGCGTCATAATCCCAATACCGCCAAACTGCAGAACAAAGGTTAATGCTATTTTTCCTGCAGCATTAAAGGTGTCCGCAGTGGATACAACAGTTAATCCAGTAACACTTACCGCACTTACTGCAGTAAACAATAAGTCAATAAATGATAGCTCTACCCCTTCCTGATGGAAAAAGGGCATTCCCAGTATTAGCATAGCAATAGCAACAGCAACAACATAAAATAAAACAATTAATCGAACGGTTGATAAATAGTTTATCCTAAACGTTTTATTAAATAACTCCTTCATCAGGGCACCTTCTTACCTACAATCCTTTTTCCTGAAATACTTTTAAATCATCTACATGTCCCATAACAACAAGTATATCATCTAAACGAATGATATCATCAGGAAGAGGGGAAATATTCATATGATTTTTCTGTTTAATAGCCAGTATTGTACAGCCAAACTTGGATCGAATGTCCAATTCCAACAAGGATTGATTCGCTACTTTTTTAGTTGCTTTCATTTCAACTATGCTATAGTCCTCTGAAAGCTCAATATAATCGATGATTTTTCCGGAATCCAGCTGATGCGCGATGCGGACCCCGATTTCCTGCTCTGGATGAATGATGCGATCTGCACCGATTTTTTCAAGGATTTTATGATGCTTTACATTTTTTGCCTTTACCCAAACCCGTTTGATTCCGAGTTCCTTTAATATTAATGTGCAAAGAATACTTGGCTGAATATTTTCCCCTATTGCTACAATCGCATGGTCAAAGTTTCGGATACCTAAGGATTTCAATGCATTTTCATCCGTAGCATTCGCTGTTACGGCATAGGATGAGTAATCAGATAACTCTTTCACTTTGTCCTCACTTACGTCAATTGCAAGTACATCATGGCCTAACTGATGGAGTTCCTTGCATACCGTGCTGCCAAAACTTCCTAACCCAATAACAACAAATTCTTTTTTCATTTTTGCCCTCTTCTTTCTTCCTAAACACCAAATAAAAAAGACCAGTCTAAACAAACATGGTCTCAGGCTAAACCTTTGACCTTTCTCCCAAATATGATATAACGCTTACGAGGTTAGCTGTCGGATTAGGGATTGAGAGTACCCCTTCTTAATTAACTTAAGATTCACCCCAGGATAGAATTTTATCCTATCCATTATGGTTCCCCCGCTCAAAAAGATTCAGCGAATAAAAGGTGTTCGGATCTATATTCATTTAATACAATTAATCTACTCCTGCTGACTTATCTTGTCAACATTTTTTTTGGTGGTTTGGGCCTGCCTTTGGGGGCCTTTTTGGTGCCTGTCACTTCCCGAATTTTGTCAAACGATGGTCAGTTACACAAAAATGCTGGTTTCCTTTGATGTTGTTGGAAACCAGCAATCTTTTAATTTTTTATAAATCGATATACTCCGTCTACCCTAAATTAAGGGAAATTTCCCGCAATGCTAAGAAATCCTCTCCACATCCGTCACCAACACGAGCACAAGCCCTCGACAAATTTCGTCATATTCCGGGAAGTGACAGGCACCCCCGGACTCCCGGAATCAGAATCGGCCTGATCGGAATATGGAGAATAGTAGCCATAGAAACATTAATAGTGCAACAACGAATCCGATTTCTACTGCGGGGACGTTCCAAAGCAGAGAGGATTGCCCGCGTATAGCAGAACCGATGATCAGTCCAACCATAATAATACTAAAGGCAAGCAAAACGATACTAAAGGACAACCGGTTACTGATTCGATCCAGTTTTGTTAAAAACAATTCAATTTTCGGTGTCGATATTTCCAATGGCAACTTCCCTTTTTTTAGCATCCCAGTCAATTCTTGAATATTTCTCGGAATATCAATCAAAATTTCTCCATATTCCTGCCACTGATTAAGAACATTCTCGGCTACATTTTTCGGACGATAACGTTCCCGGAGCAGCCGGTGTCCAAAAGGTTCTGCAATCTTAATAATACTAATATCAGGATCTAATCTTTCCACCAGTCCTTCCATTGTTAATAAGGTTTTTCCCATTAACGTCAGATCAGCTGGTATCCGAATTTGATGCTGATTGGCCACCGAGAATAAATCCTTTACCGCTTCTCCAATACTAACTTCACTAAATGGAATATCATAGTACTTCTCTCTCAGTTCTTCTACATCCAGTCTCAGCCGCTGCATATGGACCTCGTCGGGTACAAGTCCCATCCTCATGATTGCTTTCACCACACCATCCGTACTTTGCCGCATTAATGCAATCACCAAGGAGGCAAAATTATCCTTCATATCCGAAGTTAACCGACCAACCATCCCAAAGTCCATGAGAACGATGACCTCTCCCGGCAGCACCGAGATATTCCCGGGATGTGGATCGCCATGAAAAAACCCTTCGATTAAAATTTGATGAAAAATGGCATTTGCAATCCGATTTGAAAATACTTTCAAATCATACCCTTCTTCACGAAGGACTTCTATATCATTTAGTTTAGTACCTTCGACATACTCCATCGTTAAAACTTTCTTCGTTGTATAATCCCAAAACACCTCTGGGATGCGAATATGCCGCTTATCCTCAAACTGTTTAGCCATCTTATCCGCATTTCGACCTTCTACTCTATAATCTAATTCTGCAAGCAAGGACTTTGAAAATTCTTCAATAATGGCTGTAACCTGGTATCTCGCCGCCCATTCTAAACGGATTTCTGCCAATACCGCCAAGGTCTGTAGTATTTCCAGATCCGTTTTAATGATGTTTTCTATATTTGGCCGTTGAACTTTAACAGCCACCTGTTCCCCTGATTTAAGTACTCCATAATGGACTTGACCAATAGATGCAGAACCTAGGGGCACTTCACGAAATTCAAGAAAAATCTCTTCCAGTGGTGCACCAAACTCTTCTTCTACACTGACTTTTACTTCCTCATAGGAAAGAGGAGATGCCTGACTTTGAAGTTTTTCCAATTCATGAATAATGTCTTCCGGTATGATGTCCGGCCTTGTACTTGCGATTTGTCCAATCTTCACAAAAGTCGGACCCAAATCTTCCAGGAACAGCCTTATTCGCTCACCAGTCGTTTTTTTATGTACCTCCTGCCGATTTTTGACAAATATTCGCTTTGGCAGGGACAGAATTTCATGAAGTCCAAGTTCTTTGACCAGGAAACCAAAACCATTGCGAGTAAAAGAAATCGCAATTTCCCGATAGCGCTGAATATGCCGAATTCTTCTTTCAAAAATGGGAATCCCCCCTATTTTTTATCATTTATAGGTGAATATTCTTTTAATTGTATGTTTAACCACGCCCCGACAAACACTGAAATATCGAATTTGGCGTTTAGTTATGAACCATCTTATTATTTATAATACTACAAAGTCTTTCGAAAGTGGTGCCGATGTGGTGCATGTCACTTCCCGGTTTTTGTCGGATATTGTCGAATGCGTTCTGGTTGTATAATTATTCCATTTCGGACAGAAACTACAAATGGTGATATATCTGGACGGAGGTATCTTTATTGTCTATTACGATGATGATAACGATTATTATGTTCATGTTGATAGCCTATTTCTCGACGAAGAAATACCTGCATATTTTTGAACAATGCTTTCTATTTTTCCTTTTACTCGTCTGCTATACAAGCTTTCTTTCTATTATAACGGTCAATCTGGAACTATGGAAACTTAGTGAAAAGTCCCAGCATCTTATCGCTTTTCGACTTTATGGAATGTTGTTTGTTCCCATCACCCTACTATGGGCCATTGATTTATGGCAGACAGCAAAAAGAAGTTTCTACAGCTCTGCAGTACTAATAATCTGTTTGATAGCTACTTTATTTTTAGGGGACTTTCTCCTTAGAAACGACGAAGTATATCAATACCGTCAATGGAATCAATGGATGTCCTTGATTGTCTGGGTTATCACATTTCTCGGTGCCTTATTCGCTCAAAAACTCTTCAGGATATTACTTAGAAAAGAAGGAATTCTATCATGAATCCACTACCATTCCCAGTAGACTTTAACATAAATGAGTGGTTTGTCATTCTATCTTTAGGAATCAGTTATATAGGAATTTTTTTATTACCGAACAGACTCCCAGCTAGTATACTCATTCTAATCATTCTTTTTTCCGCTACGATAGCGAGAATTTTCGATCACTCCTTAGCTGGCCCAAATCTCAACTTGTACAATCTAATGGATAGTGGCAAATATGAGCTGTTCGATTTTCTTTCCTATTTACTATATGGTCCATTTGCTTATGTTTTTCTCTACATTTATCAAAAATACAGTATAAAAGGCTTATATCTATTGCTTTATATTGCAGCCTCCTCCGTACTAGCTGTAACCTATGAATGGATTACGGTTCTATTTAACGTATTCACATTTGAGAAATGGCGTTCTATTTATTCCTATCCCGTATATTTATTTGTACAGTCCTTAACCATTGTGTTCTACCATCTCTTGCAAAAGCATCTGCCTGTAAAAAGTTAAGAGAAATTCCAAACGAGGAGGTATAATGTCTGTCCTGGCAAAGGTGGTACTTCCCATAACCCTTTTCCACCTTAAGTTAAAGCCTCCTCTCCTAAACGACGGTAATAGAAGAGCGGTATACTGTTCCTTTTCTTAGGCTCATTTTTGTAGGGTTCCCTATCTTTCATTCCTATTTGTAAATCTTATTCCTGTTTATTCGTTCCCTTGATTTCTCCAGAATGATGTATGGAATCCACTTTCAACTAACGATCCAAATAAGTAATGAACATATGTTTCCGAAATTGTCATTAAATTAGCCTTTGTCAATTTGTGAAAATCAGGCCGAAAAAGATTTATGGGAACATTTCAATTACCATATTTACTCGTCCATTAGGGAATGCATTTGAATTTATTCATTTGCTTAGAAAACTCGGATTCGCTCATCTTTTCGCATGTTCGCTTTTCTTATAAATTACGTTACGTCAAACCCACTCCTTGGCAAATTTTATAATTTCCTAACGTTCCGTGTAAAATAACGTGAATCTTCCATCAGCGTTTTTTTACCCCACTAAATGTTAGATGAACGATTCAGGAATTTACTGGCTGCCCGACCCCCACGTATTATTCTTAGTATCTCGAATTTTTTCCTTAAGGGTCTTATAGCCAATGAATCACTTGGTATTTCTATGAAAACAGTGAACAAACACGAATTTATAGTTGATTAATTCTGTAAATTAATATAAATTAGTAACAGTTTATCATGAAAAGAATTACTAAAATGAAGTGATGTTCTGAAAGGAGAATCTCCATGAAACTATCCAACGAAGAATTAAATCTTTTAGCGATACTAGAAGAAAATCATAACGTCTCCACAGAATCGATGGCAATGCAATTAGCGATTTCGGAGGATGACGTGAAAAATCTTATAAAAAAATTAGAAGATGAAAAAGTAATTGTCAGCTATCCGACTCTCATTGACTGGAATAAAATAGAAGGAAAAGAAACGGTTGTGGCGATGATTGATGTAAAAGTAACCCCACAGCGCAGTGTTGGATTTAATGAGGTGGCCGAGCAAATTTACCGTTACCCTGAAGTGACTTCTCTCTATTTAATGTCGGGTACATATGATTTATCCGCAACCGTGGAAGGAAAAACGATGAGAGAAATTTCCTTGTTTGTATCCAATAAATTAGCGACAATTGAAAACGTCCTTTCCACAACCACCCATTTCATGCTGAAAAAGTACAAGCACGATGGGGTCATTATTGAAGGAAAAGACGATGAGGACCGCAGAATGGTGGTTTCTCCATGAGCATCGATTATCAGCAATATTTATCCAAGACAGCAATGGAGTTGAAACCATCCGGGATACGAAAGTTTTTTGATTTGGCAGCAAGTATGGAAGATGTTATTTCCCTTGGTGTCGGTGAACCGGATTTTACTACACCATGGAATATTCGCGACCAGGCGATTGGCGCATTGCAGGATGGTTACACATCCTATACCGCTAATGCCGGATTGCTGGAGCTTCGGCAGGAAATTTCCAAGTATGTCAAAAGAAGGTTTGATGTCGAATACAACGCAGAAAACCAAGTCATTGTTACGGTTGGGGCGAGTCAGTCCCTCGATTTGGCTTTCCGTGCCATTTTAAATCCGGGAGATGAAGTACTCATTATTGAACCGGCATTTGTTTCCTATGCCTCCCTTGTTTCGTTGGCAGGCGGTGTGCCAATTCGAATCGCTACAAACTCGGAAAACGGCTTTAAAGTCACACCGGAACAAATTGAAGCAGCTATTACGGACCGAACTAAAGCTGTATTAATATGCTCACCAAATAACCCAACTGGTACTTGTTTGAATAAAGATGAGCTAACGGAACTTGCAGATGTTATTAAAAAACACGACCTTCTTGTGATTTCCGATGAAATTTATGCAGAGTTAACCTATGATCAGGCATTTACCAGCATGGCCGCGATTCCCGGAATGTACGAAAGAACCATTTTAATCAACGGCTTTTCCAAAGGATTTGCCATGACTGGCTGGCGCTTAGGATTTCTGGCAGCACCAAGTGAATTGATCGGTCTTATGGTAAAAATCTATCAGTATACAACGATGTGCGCACCACATATGCTGCAAAGAGGTGCCCTTGAAGCATTGCGCAACAGCTCGGAGCAAGTTGAATACATGAGGCAACATTATTGGAGAAGGCGTAATTTTACGGTCCAATCTTTGAATAGATCTGGGCTGGATTGTCACACCCCGGGCGGTGCGTTTTATGTATTCCCTTCTATTAAACGGACAGGACTTTCTTCCGAGGAATTTGCGCAGGAACTGCTCCAGAAAGAGAGAGTTGCTGTCGTTCCTGGCAATGCATTTGGTGCATCTGGAGAAGGATATGTTCGCTGTTCTTATGCAACATCCATTGAGCAACTGCAGGAAGCAATGAATCGGATTGAGCAGTTTATGGATTCACTGCAGAAATAACGAACTGCCTTTTGGGGTGCCTGTCACTTCCCGCATTTTGTCGAATAATATGAGAGGCTCTAATTCCTTTACTGATAAGGGATTAGAGCCTTATTCATTTATTGGGATAAAAAGTGAACTGCTCTGATTATGGTGCCCCTGCCCTATCCTTTTTTCAAAAAATATTTAATCTTAACAATTATTTACAATTAATTTAAATTCTCTTAATAAACTCTCTTTAAGATAGGTACTAGATTCGACAAAAATTTACTTTGGAAGGAAGATGAGTTTGAAGAAATTATTATATGTCTTATTTGTTCTTATGCTTGTTGCTATTTTAGCAGCTTGTGGAGAAACAGAAGAAAGCGCTACAGAGCCGTCTGATGAAACCGAAGAAGAAACCACTTCAGAAAGTGAGTCTTCAGAAGAAGAAAAAGAGGCTGCAGAAAACCAGTCTATTGACCAGCTTTCTATTGGATTCGTTCCCTCAAGAGAACCGGAAGAAATTATTACAGCAACCGAACCACTGAAAGGATTATTAACAGAGGAATTATCTGCATTAGGCTATGATATCGGGGAAGTAGACATTACAGTTGGAACGAATTATGAAGCAGTTGGAGAAGGACTTTCTGCGGGGACCATTGATATCGGTCTAATCCCTGGAGGTACGTATGTATTATATGATGATGGTGCAGAGGTTGTTTTAACATCTACACGTGCAGGCTTAAATAATGATTCCGATGATGCAAAGGATTGGAACGAAAATAAGCCAACCGAAGATTCAGATGAACAAGTTACATACTACCGTGCTTTAATGATCGCAGGACCGTCCGAAAAAGGACAAGAGCTGGCAGAAAAAGTAAATAATGGAGAAGAGTTAACCTTTGAAGATGTAAATAGTGCTTCCTGGGCTGTCATGTCCTCTTCATCTCCAGCAGGATATATTTACCCTGCTCTATGGTTAAAAAATAACTTTGACCAAACCATTACAGATCTCGACAATGTCGTACAGGCAGATTCTTACGGAAGTGCCTTTGCCCGTTTAGCAGCAGAGCAAATTGATGTGATGGTTACTTATGCAGATGCTAGACGTGACAATGAAGAAGCTTGGGAAAGCGATTTTGAACGTGAAGCATCAATTTGGGATGAAACGAATGTTATCGGTGTTACACCTGGTATTTATAATGACACCATCAGTGTTAGCAAAAACTCAGAAATTATGGATGAAGATTTAAAAGCAGCTATTCAAGAAGCATTCATCAATATTGCCCAGACTCCAGAAGGACAGGAAGTCATTTCCATCTATAATCATGAAGGCTACCAAGAAGCCACTTCATCTGATTATGATAACGAAAGAGAAGCTCAGGAAATGGTACAAAGCCTAAACTAGTCCAAGCCTAATCCGGGCGGGCCATATGAGAAAACTTTAAAAAAATGAGAGCATCTTATTGGGTGTTCTCATTTTTTGACAAGAATGGAGATTTTATATGATTGAATTTATAAATGTTGAAAAAACGTATCCAAACAATGTAAAAGCCTTACAAAACATTAACCTCAAAATAGAAAAAGGTGAATTTGTTGCCATCATTGGACTTTCTGGTGCAGGTAAATCCACATTAATCCGCTGCATTAACCGGATGCATGATATTACTGGTGGAGATTTAATTGTAGACGGTGTTGATGTTGGTTCACTAAAGGGAAGGGAAATACGCAAGTTTCGCAAACGTATCGGAATGATTTTTCAATCCTTTAATCTTGTTACACGTACGTCTGTCTTAAAAAATGTACTCGTATCCTTTGTTCCTGAACTCCCATTTTGGCGAAAGGTCACCGGTTTATTTTCCAAAGAGCATAAAATTAAAGCATTGACCGCATTAGACCAAGTGGGAATCCTGGACAAGGCATATGTTCGGGTCGATCAATTATCTGGTGGACAGCAGCAGCGTGTAGCACTTGCCCGGACGCTGGCACAACATCCCGACATTATTTTAGCCGATGAACCAATTGCTTCTCTCGATCCAGTTACTTCCAGGCAAGTGATGGATGATTTTAAAAAAATAAATGAAGAAATGCAGATTTCCGTGATCATGAATATTCACCATGTAGAAATCGCTTTGGAATATGCGGACCGGATTGTCGGTGTTCGGGAAGGGAAAATTGTTTTCGATGGACAGGCAAAGGACGTGACACAAGAGGTCCTTGATTATATTTATAACGGACAGCTCGATGACATACAGGAAAATGCAGAAGGAGAGAAAGCATATGTATGATAAAATCTTCCCTCCTACCAAACTTTCCCTTCCGAATGGAAAAATAGTACATGAAAAAAAGTCACGCACACCTGTTATTCTAATATTAATTATCGTTGCCTCGTTTTTTTCCATTAAATTTACTGATTTTGATTTGAGTATGTTAATCAAACGCTGGCGGGAGTTTTTCGTAATTGTTGGACAGATGATTCCTCCTAAATGGGAGTATTTGCCACATATTTGGCAACCACTACTCGACACCATCAAAATGTCGTTATTAGGGTCCATCCTTGGTTCAGCCGCGGCGATTCCGACCGCTTACTTAGCGGCGTCGAACATCATAAATAGCAAATGGATTGCTTTTGTCACCAAGGTGTTCCTAAGTATGCTCCGCACGATGCCAACATTGGTTTCCGCGCTGATTGCGACTTTTATCTTTGGATTAGGAACACTTGCAGGGACTGTTGCCATCTTTTTATTCACCCTTGCTTATGTAGGAAAATTACTGTATGAACAAATTGAAAATGCCGATATGGGATCATTTGAAGCTATGGAATCACTTGGAATGACGAGAATGCAAGCATTTCGCTATGCGATTTTCCCACAAATCCTGCCTAATTATTTGTCCACTTCCTTATTCTGTTTTGAAGGGAATGTCCGCTATGCCGCAATATTAGGTTATGTTGGCGCTGGCGGAATCGGATTATTATTAAATGAAGGACTTGGATGGCGAGATTATGCAAGTGTTGGCATGATTTTATTGATGCTTGTTATTACCGTATTTTTAATCGAAACGGTAAGTGAGCACTTCCGAAAGAAATTAATCTAAAGGGGTACAACTTTATGGATGTAATCGAAAAACAACTCTATGCTTCACCAAGAAATAACCGTTATTTATTAACCGTCACTGCAATTATTGCTATCTTATTCAATTGGTCGATTTCTGCAATCAATTTACAAAACGTCGAGGAAAGCGGTTTGTTAATTGCTTCGAATATTATGAAGGGAATTTTAAATCCCGATTTGAATTTGTTGTTTAATTTCACCTCTCAAGGTGTCATGTACTTGCTCGTTGAAACAATTGCTATTGCCTTTTTGGGCACCATTATTGGCTCTATTTTGGCCATACCACTTGCCTTTTTATCCGCCTCTAATGTTGTTCCAGGACCAGTTGCTTCCATCACGAGATTTTTATTGATTGTTATTCGCACTGTTCCTGCTCTCGTTTATGGATTAATGTTTATTCGGGTAACAGGTCCAGGGCCCTTTGCAGGTGTCCTAACCATTGCCCTTATTTCCATTGGAATGTTAGCCAAACTGTTTGTGGATGCCATTGAAGATTTGGATACAAGTATTTTAGAATCCATGACATCGATTGGTTGCACTACTTTTGAAAAAGTTCGCTACGGTATTTTGCCGCAGCTATTTTCCATGTTCCTGTCGATTATGATTTATCGTTTTGACATGAACTTAAGAGAAGCCGCTGTACTAGGGTTAGTAGGTGCAGGCGGAATTGGTGCACCACTGATTTTTGCAATGAATGCCTATCGCTGGACTGAAGTAGGTTCGATACTTATTGGTTTAGTCGTTTTGATTTTGATTGTGGAACTTTTTTCGAATCGTATTCGTACAAAATTAGTGAGAGGTTAAATCGTTTGTGTCAGTCTTACAGGCGTTGTAGGGCTGGCGCTTTTATTTGTTTTGAAAAATTCAAGTTTATCCCTTCACTCCGATTCAAAAAACACCGGCCCACTTTCCGCCTCATACCGAATTTTGAAATTATCTCCCACTTCAACAAAGCCACCAACATATCCTGTTCCTTCTGCACCATTATATAATTCTTCCTGTAAATCATCCGGAACTTTTACCGAATCCCCTTCATGATAAACATTCCCATCATTGGAAACGAAGTCAAAATCATTTCCTGACAGCTTTAAAGCATAGTCCTCGGTTTCCGATTCTACTACCTTCCCCTTTACTTTAACTAAAACCAGCTCATTTCCCGCTGCATCTGGCTGTTGTTTTACCTGATTTTCATTCGTGAGCATAGCCTCTGCCTTTTTACCTCGAAGTACTTCCTCGATGGATATTTCCAGCTTTGCTTTATAGCTTTCAGAAGGTTCGCTTGTATTCTTCATTGTCGTTTCTACAATTGCTGTTTGATCAAATGGAACCGGGTTTAGACGGGAACCTACTTTTGCTTCATTCTTTTCCTCGGAATCCGGGTGATCACTGTTTTTTTCTTTATCTTTTGTCTCTACTTCCGCATTTTTTTCATCTGCATCGGCGGACTCCTCTTTATCTTTATTCTCCGCACTTGCTTCTTCTTTCTCTTTATCCTTAGACTCTTCCTCATCACCGCCTCCACAGGCAGATAACATCATTCCAATCACTAATACCAAAAAAATCAATACCATTTTCTTTTTCATGATTTCAACTCCCTCTATGTAATGTGGGCTATCCAGCCTCCGCGACTCTTCTAAAAACAGGAAGCCCACATTTATATTTTTCAGTAATCATGTTATAGCCTTGTAAATCACGTGCCACAAAATGTCTGATAAGGTTGGTCTGACGGCTCAGGTGGTCTTGTGTATTCCTCCTGTTCAGGTGAATGGGCATAGGGATTGGAAAGTACATCAAGAAGTTTCTCCATTACACTATAATCTTCCCTTTCCACTGCAGCTTCCAGCGCCTCCTCTACTCGGTGATTGCGCGGGATGATAGCTGGATTGCTGTTTCGCATCAACTGATGGGAATCATCCTTTGATTCCTCCTGTCTGCTAAGTCTCTTTTGCCACCGTTCCTGCCACTGTTTAAAATCTTCTTTCTCAAACAGATCTGCGACGCCGTCTGATTTATCGAAAGTTAATGCAAGGAAAGTATTGGTAAAGTCAGCCTTGTGCGTTTCCATCAAATGAAGGAAATCTTCCATTAGGGATTGATCGTCTTTTTCCACGTTAAAAATCCCCAGTTTCGCTCTCATTCCTGCGAGCCAATGATGATGAAACTGCTGGCTGTAATCTTTTATCGCATCCTCAGCCAGTTCCACAGCCTTGTCCCTGTCTTCATGCAATAGCGGCAATAACGTTTCTGCAAACCGGGCGAGATTCCACGCACCAATCCCTGGCTGATTCCCATATGCATAGCGCCCTTTCCTATCAATCGAGCTAAATACAGTTGCTGGATCATAATCATTCATAAAAGCACAAGGACCATAATCAATTGTTTCTCCACTAATCGTCATGTTGTCCGTATTCATGACCCCGTGGATAAAACCTGTCAGCTGCCATTTCGCAATTAACTTCGCCTGACGCTTGATTACTTCCTGCAGCAGCGAAAGATACTGATTTTCCTCTGCCTCTACTTCTGGATAGTGCCGGTTTATCGTGTAATCAGCTAGGGCGCGTAATTCTTCATCTGTACCCCAATTAGCAGCATATTGGAAGGTTCCAACACGAATATGGCTCGCTGCCACTCGCGTTAAAATTGCACCAGACAAAGGCTTTTCCCGAATAACCGTCTCACCGGTTGTCACAACTGCTAAACTGCGCGTTGTAGGAATCCGAAGTGCATGCATTGCTTCACTCATAATATATTCACGCAGCATCGGTCCAAGTGTTGCCCTACCATCGCCCCCCCGCGAATATGGTGTCTGACCTGAACCTTTCAGCTGAATATCCAACCGTTCACCTGAAGGAGTAATCTGCTCACCAAGCAATACTGCCCGGCCATCCCCCAGCATTGTAAAATGACCAAATTGATGTCCGGCATAGGCTTGAGCTAGCGGTTCGGAACCTTCAGGAATTTCGTTACCAGCGAACACCGCAGCAACCTCACCGTTTTTTAGACTATTGGTGTTCAATCCAAGAGAGGCTGCCAAGGACTGATTAAAAACAGCTAACTCCGGTTCCCGGACAGGTTCTGGTTCAATTCGGGAATAGAACTTATCAGGCAGACGAGCATAACTATGATCAAAGTTCCATCCTGTATCAATCGATTCATTTATCTTCGTCATCTTATCTCCTCATTTTTTTAGAATTGTCAAATCCACTCAAACCCTTCCACCATAGTGTCTACTCTTTCCATCTTATTATGCCATAATGGTGCCTGTCACTTCCCGTTTTTTGTCGAATTTTGTCCTGCGTTTGCTTGACCGTCATCCACCGATTCTTTATGATGAAATAAGAAATTCTAAAGGAGATTAAAGCCATGACAAAAAAAGTATACTTAAATCACGATGGTGGTGTTGATGATTTAGTTTCATTATTTTTACTGCTGCAAATGAAGGAGGTTGAATTAATTGGTGTAGGTGTCATACCTGCAGACAGTTATTTGGAACCTGCTGTGTCTGCAAGCCAAAAAATCATAGACCGTTTTGGCCATGGACAGCAAATCAAAGTGGCCAGTTCGACATCTCGCGGGAAAAATCCCTTTCCAAAAGACTGGCGCATGCATGCTTTCTTTGTCGATGCACTGCCAATTTTAAATGAATACCTTCCAGTAAAAACAAAAGAATCCGCATTACCTGCACACCAGGACCTGATTCAAGCACTTCAAAATAGTGGAGATAAAGTCCATTTAGTATTTGTTGGACCTTTAACTGATCTTGCACGCGCGTTAACAGAAGCACCAGATATCGAGGCTAAAATTGAAAAACTGACATGGATGGGCGGAACCTTTTTAGAAAAAGGAAATGTAGAAGAGCCTGAACATGATGGAACAGCAGAATGGAATGCATTTTGGGACCCAGATGCTGCCAAAACCGTATGGGACAGCAACATCTCCATTGATCTTGTTGCACTGGAAAGTACGAATATGGTGCCGTTAACGATGGATGTCAGAAATCGCTGGGCTGCAGAAAGAACCGATTTAGGAATTGATTTTCTTGGACAATGCTATGCCATGGTCCCTCCACTCGTGCATTTTCAAACCAATTCCACATACTTCCTTTGGGATGTACTGACCACAGCAACCATTGGAAATGAAGAATTAGTGAAGAAAAGAGAAGTGAAAAGCATCGTTCATGCTGGCGGACCAAGTCAGGGAAAAACGGAGATTTCGGAAAATGGAAGGCCTGTTCAGCTTGTTTATAAAGTGGAACGGGATGGTTTTTTCAACTACATAACAGATTTGTCCAGGCAAAATAGCGAAGGAATGAAATAGACGAATTATTATTGACACCGATACAGCCGGAGATGAAGAAACCCTATTGAATGTGCTAAGCGAGTAAATACTAGGCCGTTGTTAGAAGAATTCGCATTTGCTCGTCCTTTAGCGAATGAGAGTTTTTATTTACTTGGGACGTTAAAATTCCAGCTACGTCGACCCGACTTTTTGGCTAAAAATTTTATACTTTCCGTGCAGAAAAGCTTGCAGGCAACTCACCTGCAAGCTTTTTACATTTCAAGCCATTACCACATCAATGACTTTCATCTCATCGTGATCCAGCATATTTTTATTCACAATTTCCGTCACGGATTGATTCATATTATTCTTAAGGTCGTATGCTTCCTCTTTATCTCCAACCAGGTAAATATAATCCCATTGTTTGTCCTTAGCAAGCTTGTCCAGCCTAGGTGCTATATTTCTATACCAGCGATAGCGATTTGCTTCAAAGCGTTCCTGGAACTCATCCTGTTTGGTGCTCCTCCCTCCTGTTCCCATCGACGCCTGGGTATGATGTGGACCTGTATGCTGTTTCCAATCTTCCGTATCCAAGTCTAATTCATATGTTTTCGTGTCTTTCAAAGTTCCCAGTTCTGTATCTATCATTTTAATCGCTTCTTTTTGCGTCAAAATAATTCCCGTTTTAGGGAACTTCTCATACATTTTCTTTAATTGATTTACTTTCGCTGTCTCTTCCCAGGAAAATTCTGTCTCTACAGGAATCTGAAAACGTTCCGCAAACCAGACTGTGTCATCCGCAGTTGCAAAAATAACCATGCTTTTAGTAAGATTCTGCTCGTTTTCATGAACATAATGCAGAACTTTTTCTTTTACGGCTTTAAAATTTCGTTTTTCATCGGGATTTCCATCTTTTTTTATATAATTTTCAAAACCATTTAACCCGTTTTTCAAATGGATTTTCCATTCTCCGCCCTGCTGCTCCGGGTCAGATGGATCGGTATTTAAATACATGCTAAAAACACGCTGGTCGAGATAAACACTTTCCAACTTGGCTATTTCTTTAGTCATATCCATTAGTATTCATCTACTCTCCTTTATGAAAAACTCCTTGCTTACTAATATGTAACCGTAAATCAATTCACTCAAACTTGGAATTTCGACATGATTCGAATCGTTTATTGAAAAAACTTGTCTTTGCACGTTTTTATACGGGGGCTTTTCGTTTTTTTATATTTTCGACGTTAAAATTTTAGTGCGTCGAAGTCACTTCCTGACTAATATTTATCTCTGATTTCTGAACGTTAGAAAAGCTCGCATTCGATCGTCCTTTAGGGAATGGGTAGTTTTTCTTATACTTAGGACTTTAAAATTTTAGCTACGTCGAATAACTTCTTACTTTCCTAACGTGTAAAAAAAGAGACGGCCCTCTCTCTTCCTAATAAATAGGAAGCAGGAGAAGAACGTCCCCTTGTTCACAAAATCAATTAGACTCCGCAGCAACAGCTCCAGATTTTTTAATAAAGAAAGATAATAACAGAGCAATGATCGAAAAGATTCCGGCTACGATGAAAGAGACATTTACACCGTGAATCAAGCCTTGCAGTCCTTCTGCAGGATTGCTGCTGTTGGACATCACCGTCACCATTAACGCTGTTCCGACTGCACCGGCTACTTGCCGCATCGTGTTGCTCATTGCCGTTCCATGCGGGATAATACCAATTGGCAGTTCATTCAGTCCGGCAGTGGTGACCGGCATCATGACCATCGCAATACCAAACATTCTAATAGCATTTAGTCCTGCAATATAAGTAAAAGTCGTTTCTGTTGTCAAAATGGTAAACATAAAGGTGGTAATCACCAGAATGGAAAGCCCAATAATCGACAGCCATTTAGCACCAAACCGGTCAAATAGTCTACCAGTAATAGGGTTCATTAATCCCATCACAACCGCACCCGGTAGTAGCGCCAAGCCCGATTCTATCGCGGAGAAACCCAGCATATCCTGCATCAGTAATGGCAGGATAACCATGGATCCAATCATCGCAATAAAGACGGCCATTCCTAAGATGGTAGTTAAGGTAAAAATTTTATACTTAAACACCCCAAATTCCAGAATCGGTTCTTCCAGTTTTAGCTGTCTGAAGATAAACCAAGTAAGGGTAATCGCTCCAACAATTAAGGATAAGATAACAGAAAGATTCGCCCATCCTTGGTCTCCCCCAGCAGCACTAAATCCGTACAACAAGCCGCCAAAGCCTAAAGTAGATAGGACAATCGACAGCATATCGAGTTTTGGAAAAGTTTGTTTCGTAACATTTTTAAGAATAAAATAAGCTACAACAATATCAATAATAACAATAGGTAAAATAATATAAAACAAGCTTCTCCATGGGTAATGCTCCACCATCCAGCCGGATAAAGTTGGACCAATCGCTGGAGCAAATGCAATAACTAAACCAAACATCCCCATCGCTGTTCCCCGTTTGTCACTAGGAAAAATAAGAAAAAGTATCGTTTGCATTAGCGGCATAATAATTCCAGCCCCACTTGCCTGCAAAATCCTTCCTACGATCAGTAAGGAAAAATTCGGTGTCAATGCACATATGATTGTACCTATAGCAAAAAGACCCAAGGCAGTAATAAACAGTCTTCTCGTCGTAAAACGCCCAATCAAAAAGGCCGTTATTGGAATCATGATCCCATTGACCAGCATAAAAATAGATTGAATCCATTGGGCAACATAATATTCCAGTTGTAAATCGTCCATAATATGCGGCAGGGCAGTTGCTAATAATGTCTGATTTAAAATAGCTAAAAAAGCCCCTGATAATAGTACGAGCATAATAACCCATTTATTATAGGTAGGTAATTCTGTTGGTTCTGAATTTTGCCGATTGCTCATATATTATCTCCTTTCTTTCTGTTATTGGTCATGAAGTTTCGTATATAATCGTTCGAGCAGAAGCACTTCTTCCACGATGAACGGTTCTTGTTTCAAATAGGTGATTAACGCCTCCATTAAAAAGGGTTTTGGCTCTTCCTTTTTGAATTCAGCCTGAAGCAAACCAAGGGATTCCAGCAGTTTTTCTTTCTTAGCATCCTGTATGTCCAGACCCTTTAATTTTTCCTCCATAATCAAAAAACAATTCTTCATTCTCTCTACAAAATTAATAGACTTGTCCCCACCCCTATCATCTGTCAGAACAGGTTCCATATCCGGCAGAGATTTAACAATGGCATCAAAACTCGAAACAATGAATCTAGCTAATCGTTCAATATCCACATCCTTTTGCTTAAGTATAACAGTAAGGATATATTCCTTAAGAATTCCTTCCAGCATGATTACCATATCAGAAATAAATGGTTCTATTTCATTTCCATACCTATCAAAAAGTGCTTCCTTATGTAATTCAATCATGGAGGACTTAAGATTTTTCATGATTTCTGAAACTTTTTCGTTTTTGCTGGGCGGGAAATCTTTAAATAGAACCGTAAAAAAATCCCGGTGGTTGATCCACTGTTCCAGTTCATTTTCCAGTTTTTTTACTAAAGCTTCTCTTTTCGGTATCCCTTCCATATTATTCATCTCATTAGCTTGTTTGATCATATTTTCATAGTGCAATTTTAAAATCTCAATTAACAAGCCTTCCTTTGATTCATAATATTTATAAAAGGCACCTTTTGAAATATTCACCGCTTGAGCAATTTCCTGTACAGATGTTTGATGGAAGCCTTTTTCTGAGAATAATCGAACCGCCCTGCTCATTATTTCCACTTTTTTATCCACATGAGCCACCTCCTTGAAACCAAACAGTCATAATATGTGACCAACAAGTCACAATGTGAATCATACTCCGCAAAAACCATAATGTCAACCCAGGTGGTACCTGTCACTTCCCGGATTTTGTCGTTATTTGTCGAAGGAATAGAAAGATTAAAAACTACTATTCTCCTTCACATTTGTTCATACTGTAGATACTTGCTAAAATAAGAAAAGCGCAAGCGCCCGTTTAGCGACGTACGGACTGGACTGAGCCGCAGGAGATAAAGGAAACACGACGAACGGAGTGAGTCGATGTTGACTTATCGTACGGAGGTGAGGGAAGTCTCGCTAGTCGCTGGGCGCTGGAGCTAGACATCGGAGCAAAAAAATTTATACTTTCTTATCTTTTAAGAAAAATGGAATGTTAAGACAGGATGTGAGATTGGTGCCAAGGCTAAGAAATATCATTGTTTTATTGCTGATTGCTGGTACACTTTGGCATTTTTATGGAGAGACGTTCGAGCATTCTGGTTTTCAGGGCGTTATGAATGAAATGCGCACAGATGTGAATGAAATAAGAGAGAATCCAAAGGTCATTGCTACCATTGATACAATAAAACAGGAAATTCAATTATTAGCTGGAAGGATGAAAGAGGAGCAAAATGATAATGAACTAGAGGCTGAACCTGCTCCAGAGAAACCTGAACTGGATGCTCCAGCTGAACAGTCCTTTTCCATTTATAATGTGGAAATTGGGGATGAACGGTCTGAGGTGGAAGCACAGGTAGGCGAACCTGAGCGCTCCTCCATGAATGAATATGGGGTGGGATGGGTTACGTATCATGAAAACTATCAAAACTTCTTCATGGTTGCATATAATGAAGAAGAAAAAGTCGCCGGACTATACACCAACCAGGACTTGTTGACTTCTACCCATGGAATCACTTTTGATAGTTCAAGAGAATCTGTACTGAATACGTTAGATGAGCCGCTTAAAGCCATACGAAAAGGACTCGTCCAATACCAACTGCAAGATGATCAGGAATATAACATGTTTTTAATCGACAACAATTATGTAACAATCTTTTATGATAAACATGAAAATAATACTGTCACAGCGATTCAGATTATTAGCGGTGAACTGGAACAGCAAAAGGAAAAATACTTTGCTGAGCCAAGTGAGGAATTAAAAGAAGGCTTTGAATATCAGTTATTTGATTTAACCAATGCAGCCAGAGTGAACCATGGTCTAAGGGTGTTAACCTGGGAAGAGTCCTTAAGACAGACAGCCCGTAACCATAGTCAAGATATGGCTGACAACAATTATTTCAGTCACACGAATCTGGATGGGCAATCGCCATTTGATCGGATGGCAGAAGATGACATTGCCTTCAAAATGGCCGGAGAAAACCTTGCAGCAGGACAGCCAAGCAGCATCTTTGCCCATGAAGGATTAATGAACTCCCTCGGTCACCGGGAAAATATATTAAAAACAGAATTTGAAGGCCTTGCTGTTGGAGTTGCATTTGGCGCAGATAACCAGCCGTTCTACACCGAAAACTTTTTGACAAAGTAAGTGCCGAAGCAGGTGCCTGTCACTTCCCGAATTTTGTCGAATGGATTTAGCATATAAAGAAGCCTTCTAATACAGGAACATACTTCCCTATATTAGAAGGCTTCTTTAGAATTTCTGTATATTGTTTATGAATTTTAGTTTTGTACCTCCTGTTGAAGTTCAATCACTCTTTCTTTTGAAAGTTCGGTTGTTTCTACGACAAAATCAATTTCTTCACCATTTGCTAAAAGACGTTTCGCAACTGCTTCCCTTGCCTTTTTATCTCCCTCTTCTCTCCCCTCCTTTATTCCTTTTTCCCTTCCTTCTCTCTCCGCTTCCTGTGCTCGAAGTTCCGCCTCGCGCTGAGCTGCTTCCTCATCCATAACACGTTTTAAACGTGATTCATAAGCCAGATATTGTTCCTGACTCATACTTAATTCCTCCCAATGTTGAAAAGCATCACGTAAGGATTTATCCTTCATGGATATTACCTCCAATTCTCTATAAATATCATGGTAAATTTTACTGTTTTTAGTATCAACCAAACCAAGCATTAATAGCCATCTTGCCAGAGTGTTATTCCATGGGTTCAGTCTATCCTCTTTCCAATCCTTAATTAGTTTGGGCATTTCTATGAAGTGAAATTCCATCACGTCTGTTAATTGGAACCTTTCCTCGTCTTCGTACAGGTGATATGTTGTATGAAATCGCTCAGTCTGCTGAAAAAGATTAAAATTAAGAATATTCACTGCGATAACCGGCCTTAATTGTTTATACGCCATGCTCCGCTTAAAAGGACCACGATATGCACCGGACCAGTAATATAAAGAACGTTTAATCATATCATACTGATTCGTAAACTGAATCTCTACATTAATCCATTCGTCATCAATCGTCACAACTAATAAATCCAGTCTTGATTGTTTATCATCCGCATATTCTCCACCAGATTCCGTGTTCGCAAAGGAAATATCTTTAATTTGCTTCCTTCCAGTTTTCCGTAAAATAGCGTTCAAAAACACAACGGTAATGTCTTTGTTTTTCTCATTTCCAAACAGCTGTTTAAAGGCATAATCAATTTCAGATCCATTAGTCTTTCCAGCGGTATTCGTTTAAGTAGCCTGGTTTTCCTATTTTCCTGTGATTCGTGGTTCGTATAATCTGTGGGCTCTTCTCTTACTGTATAAAGTGCAGTGGATTCGTGAGTATTTTCTCGAGGTAATTTAGTTAACAACATTTTAACACACATCCCTTATATTTTGTGAGGACTTACTGAGATGCGTTCCCTATATAAAATATATCAGAACCAAAAGGAGGAAACAAGTGTTCCCGTTAGATTGTTAGAAAAACTCGTATTTTGAACGTTTACTTTTCCTATGCTTAGGACATTAAAATTTTAGCTACGTCTTTTCTAAAATTTTATACTTTCCTGTTAACGTGCAATAAAGGGCGGTACTAGTACCTGTTCACTACCTATCCCAGTTTCGCGATAACTGAAATTTCCAAACACAAAATTCTTAAAACATATTAAATTCCTTACAATTTTCCTTTATAATATTAACATGACATTACTAGTTTAGGAGCTGAGTTTAGAATGAGTAAAGAAAGTGTAGCTGAGAAAGGTTATTTTGGAGAGTTTGGGGGAAGCTTTGTACCGGATGAATTGAAGGCAATTTTGAACCATATCGGTGAACAGTTTGATCAATACAAAGATGACCCGGAATTTCTGGAAGAATATCGTTACTATTTAAAAGAATATGTTGGTCGTGAGAATCCCCTTACATTCGCTAAGAACCTTACAGATAAAATAGGTGGAGCCAAAATTTACTTAAAGCGGGAAGATTTGAACCATACAGGGGCACATAAAATCAATAATGCCCTTGGACAAATACTTCTGGCTAAACGCATGGGTGCAAAACGAATTATTGCGGAAACTGGAGCAGGCCAGCATGGGGTGGCGACTGCAACAGCAGCGGCAATGGTCGGATTGCCTTGCACCATTTATATGGGAAAAGTCGATACCGAAAGACAGGCACTCAATGTATTTCGTATGGAACTTCTTGGTGCTGAAGTGGTAGCAGTGGATAAAGGCCGTGGCCGGTTAAAAGAGGCAGTGGATGAAGCGTTTGAAGATTTGGTTAAAAACCATCAAGATACATTTTATTTAATCGGTTCTGCCGTTGGACCGTACCCATATCCGGGGATCGTTAAATATTTCCAATCTGTGATTAGTGAGGAATCCAAACGACAAATTGTTGAAAAGGAAGGAAAACTGCCAACCGCTATTGTTGCTTGTGCAGGTGGTGGAAGTAATGCAATTGGGGCATTCGCTAATTACTTGGAAGACAAAGAAGTTCGCCTTATTGGAGTGGAACCAGCAGAGGCTCCAAGCATCTCAGAAGGAGTTCCGGCTGTTTTTCATGGATACAAATCACTCACCTTATTCGATGAGAATGGTGAACTGAAACCTACCAATTCCATCGCAGCAGGCCTCGACTACCAAGGGGTTGGACCAGAGCATAGTTACTTGCATTCCACCGGTAGAGGCGAGTATGTCACAGCAACCGGTCAGGATGCATTAGCAGCATTCCAGGAATTATCGAAAGTGGAAGGAATCATTCCAGCATTGGAAAGCTCCCATGCTGTTGCCCATGCTATGAAACTGGCAAAAGAGCTTAATAAAGATGACGTCATTATCGTGAACCTTTCCGGCAGAGGAGATAAGGATGTTAATCAGGTCTACGAGATGTTGAATAAGTAAGGTGTTTGGAGCAGGGATATGATGTCCTAACGGTTTTCAGTTTTGGGAGAGAAAAATGCTAATAGCAATATAAATAACAAGCAAAAACGCTCAGATTAAATCTGAGCGTTTTTTAACGTGATTATTTACTGTTCTTCTTATTTAACTTTATGAACTTATAAATTTAGCTAGTAACTCCTTAACTTCTTGTAGAGATACCTCTTGTGTAACTATTTCATAGGATCTATCTGGCATAAAAAATCGATTTCGATATTTATGTTATAAAAAGAAGCCTTTCTGTCACTAAAACCTAATGATTATTTATATCACTACATGAATTTCCCCACCTTCCAGACCAATTGTCGATCTCTATAAGAATAGATTTTAACGAGTAGCCTGTATCTGTCAATGAATACATTATCCGTACAGGAAATTCTGGGATTATTTCTCGATTAACAATTCCCTGTTTCTCTAGCTCTTTTAATTTATCCGACAACACTCTCCCACTAATGCCCAATGAATTTACAATAGTGCTGAAACGTTTAGGTCCATACATTAAAAAGCAAATTATCTGCACATTCCATCTTGTAGTAAGTAAATCGATGATATTAAATTGATTATACCTCAACTCAATCTCTTGCATTGACATTCACTCCTATTAACATTAGAAAAGCTCAAGCGCCCTTTTAACGACGTACGGAGGTGAGGGAAGTCCGCTAGTCACTGGGCGATGGAGCTAGACACCAAAGCGCAAATTTATCTTTCTTATACTTGGTACATTTAAATTTTAACTACGTCGAATCCTCTTCGTGCTAAAATTTTATACTTTCCTAACGTGGAATCAAAAAGCGGCAGGGCTTCCTTCATAGATAAGCCCTGCTACTTATATTAATATTTATATTACAGTAATGAAGTTTTTGAACGATTTTATTGAATACTTTAATTAAAAGCCATATTCCGCTTCTTTAGCACGACGAATTTCTTGATAAGTTTCCGTTAATACAACTGTATCCTCTACTAGTCGATCAATACGGAAATGCACGTCATCATTTGTAATTTCTTTTCGATAGAAGTCTTGTTCTTCTATAAATACATACGTCTGTACAACCTGTGCTTTCATGTAGGACAGGATAGGTTTTAATTGTTGTTCGGCAATTAAATAATGCTTCGGAGAACCGGCAGTAACAATCATCGAAACTACTTTATCGACGAATGCTTTTTCTGGAAGCAAATCAAAAACGTTCTTTAATGTAGCTGGGATAGATGCTTGAAATATAGGTGTACCAATAATGATTGCATCTGCATCCATGATTGTTTTTATGACAAATGCTGTATCTCCCTCATATTCCAAATAATTTCGCCCATCACTAAACTGAACATCGTAATCAGCTAAATCGATTAAAGAGACCTCTACTTCCGGGTACTTTTCTGCAATAGAGGTTTGGGTGTAATTTATTGCAGTCCTTGTTTTTGTACCAACATTTGACCCTGATAATAATACAATCTTCATATTCTCAACTCCTACTACTTTCTAGTATATTTTTTAATTGCCGGTAGGATTTCCGTTCCGATTAGATCAATATTTTTCTTTAGGTTCTCAAACGATACACCACCGAAATCCATTTGAGCAATATATCGTTGATGGCCAAACACTTCATACTGATATAAAATCTTTTCAATGATTTGCTGTGGACTACCGATATTCATAACATTTCTAGTATCTGCTCCTTGAGCGAACTGTTGTTTTGGATACCCCCGACCATTTATTAACTGCATTCCCTGATTAATATGAGGATATGCTTCTTGTAATGCCTGTTGTGTAGTTTCTGCCGTATAGAAGAATCCCGCAGTCGCAATTGGGAGTTTAGCTGGATTATAGCCTGCTCGCCTTGCAGCCTCACGATATGCCTCTACCGATATCTTAAAACTCTGAGCTGGTCCTCCTAAGTTAGCTAGGAACATAGGAACCCCCGCATATCCTGCCTTGATTGCACTTGCAGGCGGTCCACCTACTGCACGCCATATTGGTAGAGAACCATTCTTGGGACGAGGGATTACCTTAGCATCTCTTAATGGCTTACGGAATTCCCCTTCCCAGTTTACAACTTCTTCTTTATTAATCTTCAATAATAATTCAAATTTTTCTTCAAATAATTCTTCATAGTCTCGAAGATCATAACCTAAAAGATCAAATAGACCTACCCTTGATGCACGACCAGCAATAATTTCTGTACGACCTTTTGAAATTAAATCTATTGTAGCGAAATCCTCATAGACGCGAACAGGATCAGATGTGCTAATTATAGTGGAAGAACTTGCAATTTTTATCTTTTCTGTAGCCTGAGCAATGGCAGCAAGAACTACAGAATGTGCCTGTGTTGTAAAGTAATCTTGATGGCTTTCCCCTACACTGAAGAAATCAATCCCAGCTTGCTCAGCTAATTTTGCCAACTCAATAATCTCGTGAATTCGTTGTTGTGCCGAAATGCGTTTTCCTGTGTGTGGATCTGGGATATGATCCCCTAATGTATAAATTCCAAATTCTAATCCTTTACTTGGATCAATGCGATAGTTTTCCATAAAACATTACTCCCTTTTTAAATATTTAGTTAGTTTTGGTAGCTTTTCTTATAGTTGGTACTACATCAGTTGCAAATAGCTCTATCATCTCTTGGATCTTGTTAAATGGCATACTTCCATGGTCTATTTGTACGATAAATCGTTGATGGCCAAATAGTTCATACTGATATAGAATCTTTTCGATAATTTGTTGTGGGCTTCCCACCATAATGGCGTTTTTCTCACTCTTTGCTTCCATGTATCTGTCCTTTGGAAATGGTGTTCCACGTAATTGTTTGAATGTATTATTCAAGTATGGATAATACTCTTTTACTGCAGTTTGAGAATCCTTGTCCAAATACATCATGGTTGCCAGTGCCACTGGTAGTTTTTCCACATCATGACCTGATTCAGTTGCATGACGCCTGTATGCATCAACCGTATGTTTAAATACACTTGATGCTCCATATAAAGCAGCTAAGTGGATTGGCATTCCGACTATCCCCGCTCTAATTGCACTAAAAGGTTTTCCTCCCACCGCCCGCCAAATAGGTAACTTTCCTGTTAGTGGCTTTGGGAAAATTTCTGCTTCCTTTAAAGGCGGTCGAAATTTACCACTCCATGTAATTTGTCGTTCATGATTTAACTTCAGTAGAAGATCAATTTTTTCTTCAAATAATTCTTCAAAGTCTTGCATATCATAACCAAATAGCTCATACACACCATAGCGTGAACCTCGTCCAGCAACAATTTCCGCACGACCATCGGATAATAAATCCAATGTGGAAAAATCCTCGAATACGCGTACGGGATCATCTGCACTTAATACAGTTGAAGAGCTAATTAGTTTTATTTTTTCAGTCGCTGAAGCAATGGCAGCAAGGATTGTAGGAGTTGATGAAGCGATGAAATGCTTCTGATGACTCTCACCAACACCATAAACATCAAATCCAGCATCTTCCGCAAGTTTTGCCATGGTAACCATTTCTCTCATCCGACTGTGTTCACTCTGAATTTCTCCAGTTTTTGGATTAGAGACGTGGTCACCAAGTGTATATAATCCAATTTCCATCCCCCTTGTTGGGTTGATACGAAATTCATTCATATTTACTTTCTCCTTTCATTTATCCCTCCACAATGCTATTATAGGACATATAAATTAAGATAATAAGTACGCACTTTAAAGTGGTATAGTACACAAAATGATACTATGGAGGAGATAAAATGGAAAAGATACCAGAATATTGTAAAGTAGAGGATGCCTTAGGAATATTAGTGGGGAAATGGAAGCCAATTATATTATTGCATTTACTACAAAAAGGTACTCTGCGCTTTAATGAGTTAAGGCGCATAATGCCTGAAATCACACAAAAGATGTTAACTAAGCAATTAAGGGAACTAGAGGATGAAGATATTATTGATCGAGTTGTATACCCTCAAGTTCCTCCTAAAGTAGAGTACTCTATCACCAAATATGGACAAACATTAGAACCAATTTTAGAAGCAATGCATGAATGGGGAATGAATCATACCATGCATAAAATGAAGCAAAAAAATATGTGAAAAAGCTAAGGCTGACTACCTTCTTGTTTAATTATTGCTACCCAGTTAGCTCAATAAGAACTCCATATATAAACAAGCTAATTCCACAAATCAGAATTAGCTTGTCCCTTTTATCTCTTACAATTCAAATTCTTTAATAACAGCTTTTCTTTTACTTCATTTCGTTTAATGTATCCGACTTCCCGTCACTATTGTTGTTCGATTTGTGGTTCAACTTACCGGCCACAGTCTTATTGTCACTCGTGTTACCCTCCAATTTCAAACCCACCTTTTGGTTCACGTTTTCGTTGGAACACCCTTCCTTTCTGTTTGCTTAATCTCTTCTTCACTTTTATCAACATCAGTCAGTTAAATCTTTTTATACTTTTTATAAAAAGCCTCCAGAATTAAATTCCAGAGGCTTTAATAAATAACTATCATTCCATCATCCCAATCAGCACCCGAAACACACCAGCTGGATTTCGCTCCAATTCTTCAGCAGAAACAGCCTCTTTATAACCGTCTTTAACAAAAACAACAGAATTCTCCACCTTATTCATTTTCACAGTTATATCTTTTATCCGATATTCCTTAACTTTAGAAGCCTGATCCATATTAAAATCATCCAAATTCAATTTGATGCGATCAGATACCCTCCGCAGCATTCTCCAAATAGTCTTTTCCTCAATAGATTTCATAAACAATTCTGGAAGCTCGGCTGCTTCTTTTAAGTTATCCAAAGTTGTAAGAATATAGCTGGAGATTCCATACCGAACAGGTTTAATCGCTTGAGGCAGATTGACCCAATACCCCACTTCAAATCTCACAAAATCATCTTGAACCCCAACATCTTGAACTTCCCCATAAACTAAAACACCGTGCTGAGACATAACACCGCTCTTCACATACAGAGCAATGTACCTCGCTCCCTGCCAGCCCTTCCTTAATTTCTCTGCCGGTAAAGTATAATATCCTTTCCTTACGAACTGGTCATAATCTTCCTTACTTGAAACAAGTCCAACAAGAACAATATCAGCCAGACTCGATTTCCATTCTTCCAGAGTCCCACGCGGCAGGATTCCTTCCTTCTGAATTTCCTCTGGGCTTTTATCAATCAACCTATTTACAAATCGTTCGACTAAAGTAGTTGCATTAGGTAGGAATGGAAGACCACCAATATTTACTTTATCAATACTTGCATAAAAATGATGGTTTTGATACGTCTGTTCATCAAACCATGGAAATAATACGTAGGCACCAAAAGCGGTTCGTTCATATGGACCGTCGTTGGCCGCTACGATCGAATCCCTATAGCGATGCATCGTATTGATATCATCCTCCATCGGGCCCGGATTTACGTAATGGTTTTTATAGTAACTGTCCTCCTGTGCATAATCAATCCTGTATTTTGCATCAAAAATATAGTTATATGTGTAATCATTCCCCTTTTTTTCGATGGTTAGCATCGTATCAGGTTTCTGGGGAACAGTTGGCAGCTTCCCTTCCCTTTTCTGGTAGGTTAAGATAATTTCCTCTTTTGTAACAGGATGCTGGTAAATCCTCTTTGCTGTTTTATTTGCTTCCAGGTTAACATACAGGCCTTCCCTATTCACTTGCACAATATCCTGACTCATCAGCTTATAGTTTCGATCAAGAATTTGCCCGAGTTTAAGGAATGTCCAATATTCATATAAAGTGGCAACATCCTTTACCGACATTTGATAAAGCTTACCCTGTAGCGCCAATCCTTTCGAAACCGTTAAGAAAATCTGAAAAGCATCTCGATAGCCTGGAGCCATCTGCATTACAAGACTCATCACCGAACGATCCAACTTTCCGACATTAGTCCAAAAAGAATGCTTTAACCGAGCTTCAAGCTGCTTGATCATTTTTTCTATCTTCTCTATTAAATCACGATCCGGATCTTGTGGATATCGTTTATTTTGCTGCAAAATGGACTGCAGTAAATCCTTGAGCTTATGGATTAACCGTTCGATCATCCATTTCACATACCGATTTTCAACCGTATCAAAGGTTAATTCCTTCTTACTCCTTAATCCTTCTGTTGGCATGATCTGTTTCTTTCCAAAAGAAATCCCGTTATTCACTTCCACAAACAGACTCGGACGTTTCCGTAAATAGGACCGACTTCTGGAATCCAACTTTCTCAGCTGATCCCCTCTTGCTTTTTCATGCACGTTAAACAATTGATGATGAGGCTGCTGCTCAATTCGAGTGATGGACTGCAAAAACTTTTTAAAATGATAACTCATTAAACGGTAAAATTCTGTCCTTGATGGATTTCCTTCCAGTTTCAGGCCTGCTTTTAGATATGTTTTACGAATAAAGTGATATGCCAAATTGTAAATTTCATCATTCACTTCTTCCAAAAGTTTTTTATAATCATTTTTATAATCGAGCTTGGATGGGAAAATTTCCAGCGTAACCTCAAGAAGCGATTTGTTCCTGTTTCGAATCTCAAATGTTGTTAAACCAACTTCATTTTGAAATTGGAGATTTCCTGAGAGTACTTTTTTATCACCAAAATCCATAACATTAACAGCATTTCTCAGGAGCGGATGCTCATGATAAAAGGTCAATTCTTCTTCGCTTTTCGGCATGACCATCAAGGAATAAATACCATTTTCAAAAAAAACAGGCCGAAGATTTGTCGGTTCAACAAGCTCTCGTTCACCAATGTCATAAACCTTCAATTCCTGGATATCCACACCTTCAACTGAAAATTCCATAACATCATGGAAGTCCATCATTCGGTACTGGTTTAACCCTTCATATCGCTCATGATAAGGCTTCCCTTTCAGAATAAGTGACAAATCTGCTGTTTCAATTTTTACTAATTCCACGTCCGCATTATTACGATATCCAGAAGGAAGTGAAGCCATCCTCTCTTAACCTCCTATGCATCTCAACGACCTTTTCAGCACTCCTAGGGTAGATGGCACTGTTCAGATCCAATTCCAGCATATCCAGATCTTCTTCAAACTGTTTATTGGTAAACAATTGATATAGATTTCGAAGTAGCTGATCAACCCGTACATCACTGCCTGAAATTCTTGGCAATATCTTTTGCAAAATACAATGATCCATTGCTTCTTCAAATCGAAACAAATCTTGTTCATTATTATAGGCCATGTAAAAGCAAATTTCGTCCCGAACACGATAGCCCACATGTGCGTTAGCCAGTTGCAAGGCCCCATTTATTTTAACTAACTCATTTGTTACCCGCTCCACAAGTTCACTATTCTCCTGATATAGATCTTTCAAGTGCAGATAGGTCGACGCGAAGGTGTTATGACCGACACTTACTGGATGAACACCATCCTGTTCATTAAGAAAAGCTAGATTACTAAGATCCACGCGATTAAACTCGATTGTATTTGCCCGGTCAAGCACCTTTTTACTAAACGGATGTGTTGTCTCATCCATGTTTACTGTTCCGATAACATAAAGATTATTAGGAAAGTATCAGGTCTTCACCTGCTACCTCCTCTGTTAGCAGCTTAGAAGAAACAACTTTCCCGTTCTGCCATTTCCGGCTTTCCATGACAGATAAGATATCACTAAAGTAATACTCCACTCTCGCCAGGTTCATCTCATCCAATAGGACAAAGTAAGGAAGGTCCGGATTGCCCACCGCTCTTTTTATCACCTTTGTCAGCGGTCCCATTTTAAAATCTCCCTTAATGTCAACATATCCTAGTAAATCCGATCCATCATTCCAGTCAGGCCGAATTGG
Organism: Oceanobacillus salinisoli; assembly: GCF_009733865.1. Lineage (GTDB taxonomy): Bacteria > Bacillota > Bacilli > Bacillales > Amphibacillaceae > Oceanobacillus > Oceanobacillus salinisoli. The sequence continues at coordinate 36,158 of NZ_WOFB01000023.1, forward strand.
AATCAGCTCAAATTGCCCATTTTCTTCCGTAGCCCCAACACTTTCTGCAAACCATTGAATTATTTTTGTTTTTCCTGTACCAGAAATGCCAGAGAGAATAACGAATGGTTTCGTCTTAAGTGCTAAAAAAAGGTTGATAATCTCTTCTTTTGGATAATAAAAGCCTTTTGATTTTATGTATGAATCAATATGATTAATAACATCTTTACTTGATAAATAATCTTGTGAAGGATTGTGTACTTCAGGGTTTTCATGTTTTGGTTCATATGCTGACATTTTTGTTTTAACCTCCGGAGCAAACCTTTGTCTAAATTGCTGGAATAGTTTATTTGCAAATTCCCCAGATAACTGAAAAAAGTATCCTTGCTTTAAATTTCCATTTACATCAAATGGACCACCTTCCTCCAACCTCCACACTTCAGGAATTTCCTCTTTACGTATAACAGGCTCTAACTCAAAATATGTTACTTCAAGAAGATACCCATCCCGCTGCCAATCATGGTTAGCGATTGCTGATGGTTTTGGAGATTCAACCGCCGTATGCTTCACGATCCCTACCGATTTAAGCTGTGTAGAAGAGTAACAAAATACAACATCGCCAACATTTGCTTCCAGTAATCTAACATGATGGTTGATCGATCTTCCCTGCTTAGACTGTTGAGGAGCCCAAAGAAATCCTCCATCTTTTTCCTGTCTATATGTTTGTCCTTGGTTCACCCACCAAAAGGAAGGTTTAGAAACCGGGTTTCCTTTTGGCTGAAACTCCACCTTATATACATAAGGTTTATCCGTTTGGTAGAAATCGATGTACTCTGCCATATCATCTGGAGTATAGACGGGCTTCTTTGTTTTTTCTTGGCGATTTTCGGTTAAGTATTGATATGTTGTTGAAAAGGTTTCTTTTAGTAGATCTTTTAAAGCAGTATTCTCATCATAGCGAATTTGTAGTGATCCACTATTGTTTTCTTTCCTAGGTACATAAAATAATTTTGCTTGAAATGTTTTATCTTCAATGATTAAGTCTACATCGACCCTTTCACCAATTGTTAAAGAATGGTTGTTATTTGCTTTCTCAAAATCCTCGTAAAACTCCTTTGGAATGGTGGTTCCGTGTTGAAATATGGACCAATCTACTTTTTTTCTACCAATTAAGTTATTTAAATAGGAATCCTTGTACCAACTGCGCACTTGTTTTTTCAAATTATTTCACCACTGATTTAATATTTTATAGTATTATATTAGGCCAAATGTTTATTGAATTTCATAATGTAAATTCACTTATTATCATTATTTACAGTTTATTTGTACATAAAAGCACTTGAGCTACAGTATTATTAATATAAATAGATTTTTAGATGAAGATAATAGATGATTGTCACCTTTGTTTTTCTATCTTCTGTATATGAAACACTAATATGCTTGTATACCAAATTTCAGCAACTTCTTTGGTAAAATATCATCTAAGTTTTGAATATCAGCATCCTGTAATTCGATTAAGTTAAATCCATACTTCTCATAAATTTTCAGCTTATCTAGTTTTCTTTGTGAATATTTTGGATCATTTTCTAATCCCCAGTATTCTATGTAAACCTTCCCTACAGGTAAATAAAAATCAGAATAAACATCTTCTTCAATCGGTAGCTTTCGCTCATATGCGTGAGCAATCTCTGACATATACAACCAATTATCTATTAACATTTCTGCTCTTGATCGCACATAATGTCCGTCCGCAGCTCTATGAGTTGCAACAAATTTTTCTCTAAATCCTAGCGAATCTTCTTCATTAGTGCTTTCTGACTTAGTTTCCACACCATTGATCTCATTAACAGTTTCTATTAGCCTTTTATTTTGTAAAATGCTCTCAGGCCAATTATCATACGGTACTCCAGTTTTATCGTATTCCAATTGCCTTCCACCAACACTTAATCCTTATTTAGTAACTGTCCAACCCTTTACTGCTTTTTGGATGAAGCCTAACTCAGATAATATTGGATTCATTTTAAACCTGGATTTTATGAACTCGAAGAAAATAGATTTTACCTTCTTTCCGTTCTCTTTTTTCTTATAATCATTTCGAAACACATCCTAGTTTATGAAGTTTTATGTCATTAGCAATAATCATATTATCCCATATCTTAACAAATTCAGGGGCAATATTCCTAAATTTCATTAAATATTTTCAATCTTCATCACTGCAATGTAATATGACCACCAATAGAGATAATTACAGATTATCAAAAGAACCTGTCTCAACAATTTACTAATGATAATAAAAGATCAAGTACTCAAATATGAGTACTTGAAAAATATTGACTTATAAAAAATATTTATCCTTTATATTGGTTCACATGGTTCTATTCCTCTAACAACCGAATCCGTTCACTCAATGAAGTAATATTAACTACAACGGGTTCACCTTGTGTAAGTTTTCCGTCTCTTCCAATAGTAGGACCATAGGAAATACATTGGCCTTTATTAAGTCCTACTAATTTCTTTTCCCACTCTTTCTTCGAGGCTTGGTCATGGGATAGATTTCCAGCAATGGAATTCACTTCATTCTCTGGTGGTAAGAAATAAACCTTCTGGCTGGAGTTTTGCAATCGGGCAATTTCATCGGTGGATAGTAGACCCTTAAGGAACTGTGTCGCATACCAACCTGACCAGCCAAATTTCCTTCCTTCTGTTAATATTTTAGCACTCGGTGACTTGTCACTATGGTCTAAGTTTTGAGCTTCGTCTAAAATTACAGGTAATGGAATACTTTGGTCTCCGTGCTGGAGTTTGTAATACCATAAATCCCACAGAATAAATTCAGTAATTACTTTTTGGATGTCTGTGGCAAACCCCGTAAGCTGAATAATGAATACTTTTCCTTTCCCTTTATCTAATTCCCCCCAGTTAAATTCTGCACGAGAATTATCAAAGGGATCTTTATCAATCATTGGATTTAATTGGGACAAAGCTGTTTTTGCTGGACCAGAAGTGTCTTCTGCCAATTCACTACGCAACATCTCCATGTTCATTCCATCACCGTATTTACGCAACCCATTCATAATTGCTTGATAAATTGCATTAAGCTGTTGAATTCCTAAATCTTTATAAATGGCTGCAAACACACTTTTCATTCGATCTGCTACATCCGAAAAATCTTCTTGTATATATTCGCCCTCATCCAATTCTTTTTGATTTAGCTTGAATGGATTAATTGGAAATTTATCCCTTGCAACAAGAATTTGCTCTAACCTATCTCCTAGATAATCTTTAAATTCTGGCTCCAATTTAGACTTTTTAAATCCACCAGTATAATCAAAAATTATACTTGATACATCATTTGTTGCTAGTTCCATTAATAGACATTGAATAAAATACGTCTTCCCTTGTCCAGACTTACCGGATATTAATATATGACGATTTGCTAGTTCTTGGTTGCCATATTCCCAATAAATTTTATGGGTTGAACCTTGCACACTTCCAAGTAATACCCGGACGTCCTTTACATCTTTCTTCTTAGACACCTTTATTTCAGGAGAAACATTTGGCTTCTTGCCCTCTTCAGGTGCATCTACTAACTTTTCACCTTGATTATCGTTACTTGTTTGACCATATTTCTCTTTTTCTTCAGCTACTTTCAGGGAGTCATCCAATCTTTCGCCATTACTTTGGTAACTATTTTCCAATAGAATAGATGTATTTATATCCGTTTTCCCTTTATGAATACGTGTACGAATTGTTTCAATTTCCTCAATCACACCGGAATAAGCATCCTCTTCGGATAATTCTAAAATTAGAGTATCATTCTCGATTACAGCAGATCTCCATGTTGCCTCTTTTTTAAAGGACAGTATCATGCCCTTACCAATATATGGGCGGAAATGGTAGCCAATTTGGTAATCATCATTCAGTAACTTTGCTTTCACTTTATCAATTACATCAAAAGATTTTTCTGGCCACAATTGATTGGCGATAAACTTTTGAGCATTTGCTAAAAACATTTGAACAAAAAAGTTACGGAAGAACTTATTTTTAAATTTAATATTTCCATCTTCATCTTCTATTCTTAATTGTTCATCCAATAGCTTCCTCGTTGTTGTAATTTGATCTTTTGCTTTTCCTATGGTTGAAACAGAGTTTAATCCAACCTTTACTTCAACTGGATAGAAATGAAGAAAGACTTCTTTATCCTCTATTAACTCCATTCCTACAAGTAAGAGATCATCACTTGTTGAGCCTTTAACCCCTAGGTTTTTCGCAGAGAAAATACCTTCACTCTTGGTTAGTTTGACTACACCTGCAACTCTTAAAATTTCTTCCAACGAAATAGGTATCCACACAATATTGTCCATATCTAAGAAACTTAACGTGTACTTAATTGCAGAAATAATGCTTAACTTTTCCCTCGAAAATTGCCCCTTACTGCCAATAATACGAAGTAACCATTCACCGTTAATCGCATTAAATGCACGTATTGCAGAGTTGATCTTCTCGTCATCAGCACTAATATATTCTTCCTCCAAATACTGCTTAATTACATGACGATACTGTGATGATTTATCGGTAACGGTTATGGCATCAAACTGACTAGAGGATGTGTACTGATCACTATAATGTATAATTAATAAATTACGTTCAGATCGTTGGAAGAAATCTAAACCAACATTTGGATCGATAAACGTTACCCAGTAAGAAGAATCATATAGTGAGTTCAATAGTTCTTCTTTTAAGGAACTTGTTCTTGTTACAATCGATTCGTTTTTCCGATATGGATTACTTCCTTCATTTTGAAGATTACCTGCTAACTCATTTAGTAAAGATGATGTTTCAATTAATGAATCATGGTTATTTAATACATTTTTTTTACCAAATCCTGTTCGATAATCCTGTCTTCCAGTTACGGATGTAACCGAAGACAATAACCCATTAAGTGACAAACCTGTTTCCATTTCTTCCATATTGTCTTTGGCATGACTATCTTGAGAGGCCATCTTATAAAACGATATATGGGCATAATTGTATTCACCATTATCGATAATTTTATAATAACGTATATTTTCCCGAATTATTCGGAGCATATCACTCGGGTCAAGCACCTTCGAATCGAGTGATATATCTAATTTCTCTTCAATAAGATCAATATCGTCGTAAATTGAAAATGTTTCAAACGAACTTAAAATATCTGTATCCTGATATAACGCGACCTCTAATGGGAGGACATGGTTCGGACCATATTTTTCAATTCTTTCTTTTACAAAGTTAAATAATCCCTTTAAAACCTCTAGGTCATTGGTAATATTAATAACGTTAATTTTCAAAGGAGAATTAGCACCCTCTAAAAATAAATATTGAAAATGATCAACAAATTGATGTAATTTCTCCTCTACCACATTTGCTAAGTATGCATTCGATTCGCCTACAGTGACTTGTTTCATCGGTTGGTATAAAATCCATTCACTAGCATCGTATTGTACAACCGGACGATAGAGCATATCATTTTCTCCATAAATAAATGGCAGTAAATTATTCGGACGCAAACGATCTAAAATATGTTGTTCAATATATTCAGTGCTTAATTGATTATAAATTGCTAACTGATAAGCAACATTTAATGGATGTAATGGTGTTAGATAGATTCGTTTTTTTTCTTTTATCATTCCTAGCTTTAATAAATTCTTCTGTTGTTCGGTGATAATTACATTTTCTTCAATAGAACGAATCGATTCATTAAAAACATTAACATATGATTGGGCTAATGTTCGCAATTTCTCATCCATGTATGCCAAACTAGGCAATAAGTTATTGCTTTGATAATATTCTACTAATTGTTGATAACTTTCTTTAAGAGGTTCAGGAAGTTCTAGATGTTTGGCTTCAATTCCTGATGCCGTCTTATTTGCATAGAACATGTTTTCCGTAATCCACTTTTCTTCTGCTAATAAATAATACTTAAATTCTTCTCGTGGATAATATTCCTGTGTACCAATTTGAAGTTTCCCATTGTCATAAAGAAAGTGCCCTTGCTTCTCTCTTTTAAGTTTCCAAATTTGTTTACCTACTACCGGAGTACTCTTAGATATTTGATCTTTGATTTTGAAAGGCAATGTAAACTCAGCCGTTTTCAGCTGAAAGAGTAAAGATTCATCTGACCATGCAGGAGATGCAGTTGATATTTCTATACCTTCCTTTTCCGAAGATACATCAACTGTTTCATCTTGTTCTTCAATATAACACTCATCTACTTGTTGCTTTTCCGGGCCAATGTAAATGTTATCTCCATCATTATGAATAACAATTCTTCTTTCATTTTCTTTTATTTCATATTGTGTTTGAATGGATTTGAGAAATTCAGGAGAACACTCTACAATGGCTATATTAAATTCAAATGTGGATTTCGTTTCATTATTATGTTTATACACGACTTTATAAAAAGTTGTCTCTCCTGGAGAATGCTCCAATTTAATTTTTAACTTTTTATTTGATGTAGAAGCTATATCTTTACTCTTTTTATGAATAAATTCCTTTCTTAAACGCTCATCAAATTCAAATGTAATATTTATTTCACCTTTTTTATCTGCATTAAAGATGATAATATGACGTTTTCTTTCTCCTGCTTTTGTTTCACGAAACGGTTTCTCCCAATAAATTAAGCCTTCTTCTGTTTTCTTACTGTTTGATTCTAGGTATTCTAATGACTTTTTACTTTGCACAATTAGTTTTTCATTTGAATCTTTAACAAAAGAATAATCCACATCTTTCCAGTCATCTTTCTTAAGTCGTGTTACACCCTTATCATCAAATGACTTTTCTAGCTGTTGATCTAAATTTTCATATTCATGAATATGTTGAACCTTCTCAAAAAAAACATGATTTTCTTCTAATCGTTTTCGCATTTGTGATGGTGTATATTGTTCTAGCTGATCATCATAGAATAAACCTAGAGCTGGATAATCATATTTATTAATCGTCCCTTGAGATAAAAGAGCTAATACTTCTGCAAAATCAGATAGAGAAGGTTGTAAAATCATGTTCTCTAATTTTTTCCGTAAATAGAAATTAGCTACTTCCTTTTCTTTTTTCGTTAAATCAGATTGTTCGATTTCTTGCTTCAGTGTTTTCGTAATAGACTTAACATGTAAGGGCATTCCTTCTTTTTGTAGGTCACTACTTCCACCTCTGATACTATCCAGTGTTTCGTGACAAATGCTAAGTAACGCCGTATTTTCCAGTTTTCCTGTCTGTTCTCCAACCTTATTTCGAAGTGTTACAAGAAAATCAGGTGTCACATTATCTACGGTTGCTGCTACAACAACCTTTATATCCCCTACAACCAAACAAAAGGTATAATATGGTGATCCTTGTTCATGTTGATATTCAAATTCCTCAGCATTTGGTTGCTGTTTTAATGCTTGATAAAATTCGTCTACCTGACTTTCATCATCAAATTGGAGATAGAAACGTTCTCCACCAGCCAATGATTGTTCTTTAAAAAATGTTGTTAGCTTTTCAGACAGATAGTTATAAAATTGGTTTAACATATTGTGCATCCCCACTATCACTCTTTTTATCCAAAATATTTAATTTATCGTATAGTTGAACAACCGCTTCTTGTGAATGGCGATCAAAAAAGATACCACGTCGTTCAAACTCCTTAAAAACGTCCTTTAATGATTTTCGTTTATCTTTCACACTAATCGTCGTTAATAGTAAGAGAAAATCCTGGGATATATTTAACATATATCCAAGCACTCCTCTAGTTTTCAGAAAATACCTTTTCCCTATTTCCTCAATAGATAAGGAATAACGGCTTTTCGTTTCTAATGTAATTCCTTCATTTATGCTTTGATATAGTTTCATTACTAAATTATCATAACTATTATCATTCAAATCTAATTCAGGTAAAGAAGTGTGGTAACGATATTCCTCTATCCACTTCCTTAATACTTGTACCAAGTCCCGTTGCTCTTCCACCGTTAATTTTTCATATTGTTGCTTTAGATCCGAATAACCACTAGCATGTGTTGTACCGAACAAGAAATTCAAATGTTCCAAGCAATTGACATGCACTAACAAATGTCTTCCTGATTCTTTAATCCTTTGATAACCACGTTCGTATCCAATTCTACTCTTACTAGAAGCTTCCCAGTCCAATGTATAAACTACTTCATTAATCGTATCCCAGGTCCCTTTTTGGAACTGGTTTAGCTTTAACGTTACCTGTGTAATATAAAAGAAATAATAATACGCCAAGAATAAATGAATATTTTCAATAAAGTATTCCCTATGATTCATCAAATACAATAAATCCTCTTTAAAAACATCTGATATCATTGGAATTAAGTTATGGTAGCGATTCTCACGCTCTGAATTTTCCAGGTGGTCTAATTGATCTAGAATTAGTTTAGCTACAAGATGATCTGCTTCCGTTTTTGCAAAGAAGTTTCTAACATTATCATCTTTTCCTAATAAGACGTCCCTAATAAACAAAGCTATATTTGCTTCCCCTTTGGCTTCTTTACCTGACGTCATTGGAGTATACTGAAAAATATGTGGATGAAATACCTTCATAGATTTTAAGTCATCAGAAAGAAACATATGAACCAACCGAACAAAATAGGGCATATCCTCTTCTTTAGGATTTACTTTATTTGTAATCTTTTCGATAACCGAATCCATTGTAACGTCTGCATTAATTTTATTATCGCTAATAGTCCTTGCAAATTCACCAGTAACCCCGTTGAATCCTTGTGCAAATTTAGCACGTTCTGGATTACGAGTAGGAAATGGCAATATTGGACTTTTTTTATTTATCGTATGCTTTAATCCCTGCTTATCCTTTTTAATAGATAATGATTTACGCAACTCGTTTAAATGTTCTGTATAACTCATAATTACTCCCTTTTAAATGAAAATTCATCAAAATCTTCATCGTACTCTAGTTTAAAAAGAATATCGTCCGAACTATCATAAACAGCAAGCTCATCTTCCTTCTTGCCTATCCTCATTAATTTATCGACAAATTCCAAAAATTGAATAGCATCCTCTTTATCCTTCTTATTAGGTCTGTATCCCTGTAAAACCTTTAAAATCGTTTCATAAAGTGGATAATCAATTTCTAGTAATGCATGCTTTGTTTTATTATTGTCCTGAAATCCTACTATTATTGTGTTTTTAAAGCGGTTAAAAATTTCCTCATCCCGTTTAATTAAATTCTTCGTGTACGGTTTTAATTCTAAGTATTGTGCGATATTCATGGCACTTAACGATTCGTCAATGTAAATATATGAAGAACTATGTTTTGGTCCACCTTTCCAGGCAAATACAGCGTTCTCTGTTTCCTGATAAAGGTCTTTTAAACCAGCAGGTATACCGACATTATATGCATACAAATAGCTCATAAACTTTTCATACGTTTCATCTTCATAAACTTTTTTTAAATTACTTCCTAAGAAATAGCCAAAACGAATTAACGAGGCATTTAACACTTGGCGTGTCGGAATGGTTAATTCATAAAAAGCCCCTAAATCAGATAACTGATCAATCCAAACTTCTAATCCATCTAATTGTAAATATTTTTGAAATACTTTAGAAATATCATTAGAATTATTAAGCTCAATTAAAATTTGATCAATTTTTCCTGAACGAATATGGATGGGGTCAAGTTGTGACATAACTTTTAATAACGACGATCGATCCATACTACTAAACAATATATTGGGTAACAAAACTTGTGTATCTTCAATAACGGATGTCGATGTTAAATGTTCCTCTATGTTAGCAGGGACAAGGATATCATGAATAAAGTTTAAAAGTGCACGAGTTGAAATAATGTATTTGTGTTTTACATTTGCCTGGATTAAGAGCTGTGATATTTTTTCCCGTACTGATTCTGATTGCAAGAAACGGTAATTTACCATAAACGGACTTTCCACTTTCTCTTTTAAATCACGTTGATATGCTACGTAAAAAGGGTTAGTCGTATCAGGATGTACAATTTTCTCTAACAACCGAGTAAAGTAATCCGACTGTGGCCCCTCTTTTGTTAACTGGTATGGATGATAATCAGAAAAGCTAATCAAGTTAAAATGAGACTCATGGAAATTATCCGATACATAGTCTGTCTCAAACACTTTGGACTTCTCAATAAAAGCAGCTAATTTTGTATAGCTTTCTTTTACGTAATCTGATTCTAAAAAATTATGTAAAACCCCAAGATTTATAGCTAAAATAAGCTTCTCATTTGATTTTTCAATTTGATCATCAGAAAAATTTCGTAATCTTTCCGCTAATGTATCTAATGAATTTTTTTGGGGATCAAAACTTTCTGTCGCATCGTTATGAACTGTAAACTTTTCCATTAAGTCTGGAAATGTTTCATTCATATAGGCAATTAAATGGGACTTACCGTCACCCACACTTCCGCAAAGAAAAATTAATTGACTATCATTTTTATTTTCAGTTTGCATTAAGGTGTCTATTAAGTCTTGCTGAATAGGACGATCAACGTGTAAGTATTTTTTAAAAGAACTAAACGCATCAGAACCTTCTACCGCTTCCTGAGAAGATTCTTTTAATTTTGATAGCTCATATAAAAGTGAACTCCCATACAATTGCTTTCCTGAAGTATTTAAAAGATTATCCATTTCTATAGATTCTTTATCATCCTCTTCATCATCAACTGCTTTATCTTCTTGTAATTGCGAAATTTCTTTCTCTTGTTTTTTCGTATCTTCATGAATGTCTTCTTCTACGCTCTCTTCATTTGTTTCTTGTTTTTTGTCACTTTTAAGTATGCTAGCAAGCTGTTTGGATAATGTTGATTCTATTAGTTCACTAATTTTACTTGAATCTATACCTTCATTCTTTTGTATTTTAGGATGACTATAGCTAGGTACTGTAAAATCATGGCTCCCATAAACTTCTCTAAACCAAACAGAAATTTTAAATAAATTCTTATGTATCTTTAAAGCTAACTCAAGGTCTCCCTGTGCACTTGAATGTGCAGCACGGTTCCCTGTAGTTCGAATGGTATCGAAGGAACGAGCAACTTCTTTAATAAAAACCCCTTCTCTATCAAGTTGTGAAACACGATCTACTTGCTTTAAGTATTTTAATTCATGAAGATCTTCATACTCAGCTACAGTTTTCGACATATGTTCCGCAAATAAACGGCTCTTAATTAAAACACCATGTGGATCTTCATAAAATATCTTTTCGATACTGCGTCCAATTTGTACGAGCTCTGCATCTAGTTCTTGTAAAAAGTCAAATGTAGAATCTGACATATCTTTCTCACCTCTGTGTGTGGTTGATGTATTTATCTTCATATATTTCCGAAAACCACATATTTCTTCATATAATTACAATTATAACAAAAGACCTACTATAAGCATAAAGGTACATTTTGACATTGTAGAATATTGTCGTTTCTTCACTTGTTGTATTTGATAATTCTATATCATGACAAAAAATTAATTCATAATAACCAATTACTAACCATTAATTTCTAATCGCTGCCACTCTATGAACTATATGCATACTTTACTTCTCCACTTATTTGTATAGTTTAAAAATAAACAACAAAAAGAGACCCCACAAAAAAGGATAGCCTCTAATATAATTAAACTATTTCCTGTTCATTTATCTCTTTCATCTCATCCATATAAAAACCAGTGCTCATTTGTAACCATAAAAATAAACACAAGCCTTAAATTTTTGTTCTTAAAGGTTTCATTACCTTTCAATTAACCTCTTCAACCGATTATATATCTCCCCCCAAGCATCACCTAAATTTAAACTAACCACCTCTATTGAAACACGCCCATTCCATTGATACGTTTCATTCACGAGATACCCATTATACGGATATATTAATATTCCTCTTATACTTAAATCTTCTGGCTGATGCATCAAATACGTAAACAATTGGTACAGGTTATGACTATGGAATGATTGATTGCCAAAATGCTCTTGAAACATGTTTTTATAAAATTTCGCATCGATAATAATCTTCTCTTGTTTATTTTTATGCAACATAGAAACATCCGTCTGCATAGTTGGAAGGAAAGAAGAATTTCCTTCCAACTTCCAATGCAGCCTTTCCGACCATACTCTATGTTGCTTTTGTTCCATTTGATAAAAGCGCAACAGAAATTTCTCAAAGATACTATTCAATGCACTATCTTCTAATTCTACAGAAAATAGACTCCATTTCCCATGTTTATGTGATAACAATTTCAACTCATGAAATAACCTAGCTAAATGAATCATAGACTTGTAATGGATATTTAAACGGTTAAATGTCAAGCGAATAAACATTTCTCTCGTTAAACTAATTGAGGACACTCCGGGAAGTTGATCCCACAATAATAGCTTTCCTTTCTTATTTTTTCATGAACAAAACGATTTTGATAAATATATTCCAACGTTGCCTTAATAATCTGATTTAATAAAATATCACTGGAATATTCGTCCTTCTCGCAAACAACAACAGGCTTTTTCTCCATAATCAGTGGCATCGATTCATTCATTAGCAACCTTCCACTTAAACGATTGGTCTGCTCCACATGACTAATGTAATTTTTTATCAACCTCTTCTCAACAATTTCTGTGTTTCTTCGTTAAATCGTTTTGCGAGAAAATCAAAAGTAATGATATCTTCATCTATATCCGTAAATTGCTTCACTAATTCTGGCATATCGTTGGTATAACTAAGCATACAGAATAGATTACGTATAGGAACCTTAAATGTTGTCTCCATCTTATATCCCCTCAAGCAAATCAGTTACCTCTTCAGGTCGATCAAAGAAATATTCCTCTAAAAGTGGCTTAATTTCATACTCAATAATTGCTTCGTACCATGCATTCTCATCCACTTCATCTGGAATAGTAGTAAAAAAGGAGTGACCGATTTCATAATCTCTTCCAAGCTGGAAATCATCGCGAATTTTGTTATTGATTTTTTCAATTGAATTTAAAATACGAGATATAATTGCTTGAGATACTCTCTTATCCATCATAAAACGTTCCCATTTTTGATTAAATAACGGCTCAGGTGTCATAAAAGCAAATCGTCTTCGTAATGCAACTTCAATCTGTGCTAAAGAACGATCGGCAGTATTCATTGTTCCAATGATATAAACATTACTTGGAATTGTAAACTTTTCCTTCGAATATCCCATCGTAACATATTCTTCACGTTTATCACGTTCAATCAACATGAACAATTCACCGAATATCTTAGACAGATTCCCACGATTAATTTCATCTATAATAAAATAAAAATCTTCACCTGGATTTTCCTCTGCACGCTTACAGAACTCATAAAAAACACCATACTGTAAAGCAAAACCACCGTCTTCATTCGGACGAAATCCCATTACGAAATCCTCATAGGAATAAGATTGATGGAATTGTACAATTTCCACTCTTGATTCATCCTTTCTTCCCATTAAAGAAAATACCAATTGCTTGGAAACAAATGTTTTCCCTACCCCGGGAGGCCCCTGAAGAATGATGTTTTTCTTGTATTTCAGCAAGTTGACCATTTGATTATATTGATCTTCTCCCATAAATACTTCATTTAGGAAATCTTGTTTTGTATAAGGATCTATACGTGCACTTTCATCTTCATGGTTCTCATAATTTAATGCAACTGCTTCCTTTAAATTTTCTTTCAATTTCCATTTAAAATTTGAACCAATAGATTCGCCATTAAATAATAAATGCCAGTATTGGTTTTCACCAGTATCTCGTCGCTGTGGAATAGGAACCCCAGTTTCATTTTGAATACGCTTTGCTAGGTTAACAACAGGTGAATTAAATGACGAAGGATGTTTACCTAATCGTTGAGCTAATTGAGTAGCTGTTGCTTCTCCACCTAGCTCATGCATCGCAAATAAATATTCGAGATCATTCTCTTTAACAATATCTTTATTTTGTAGTAGTTCATTCCATTGATTAACACTAAACAAGTCTTGACCATTGAATGGATCTATCTCATCATTCAAGTACAACAAATTAGAAACTGCTACAAACTTCTCCCAAAAATCTTCATAAATAAAGTTGTCTATATCTTCACAAACAGTAAGATTTGACTGATTCCCTCTTTGTGCATGGTCAAATCCATAGCCCAGTCCATAACGTATCCCTGCTTCCGAAATACTCACAAATAACTGAGGAGCACTTCTATGAGAACCATATTTCTTTTCAAAAACCGCTAGCCAGCATTCGGATCCTCCAAAATTCTGATTCCAGCTAAATCCATTCAGCACTTTATCTTCCACAAATTCAAATTCACTGAGCTCATCAAAATTCCGAATGCTCTCATGGATTTTACTCAATTCTTCATGCACTTTAAATTTTCTAAAGTGATAAAAAAGCTGAAACATGATAGTAAAATTATTCCAAGACTTTAGGATGTTCGTTTCATACTTATTATTGACTTCTTCCTTAATTTCCTCCAAATCATCTATGGTAACCGAGATTCCTTGTATTATCTTATCAATTAATTTAAATCTTATAAGGTTTACTTTTTCTGAGTTACGATATATATCTCGAATTACCTCTAATGTCTTACGGTCATAATGTTTAATAGTTTCTAGGAGTAATGCGGGATTTTCCTTAAAATTATATAATTGCTTTGCCATTTCATAAATAAATTCTACACCGCTCTCAACAATTATTTTATTATACGTTGTGCTGCAGTAGAAATAGTCTTGAATATCAAGCATATTTATTTCTCTATGCTCCTCACTTAAATGGGTTAATGCAATTTCACAAATTGTCATATAATCCGCATAATTTTGTCCAACTGAACCTAGTTTATTATCGATTCCATATGATTTTTTAATACTCTTGAATATCTCTTCCTTATATATTGGATATTTTGAAGCATCGTAGGCTGCAAATATATAGCCAAATAATGGTGCACCTAAGGATATTTTAGGATTAAACTTTTTTCCAGCCTCTCTAAATGATTCAATTCTATCTGTTAACGAAATATTGAAATCAAATAACTTATTCCATAATTCTCCTACTAATTCTGGTTCTGCCTCTGCAAATTTCACCAAATGATCAATATTGCTCCAATGCACAAAACTACCACTAGTAGGGTTGGACTTTTGTAGTTTCAAGGCAATTTCCAGAACCGATTCTGCAGTAATCTCCTGATTTTGCATCCATACATTTAGTTCGGATAATATTTCAAATTTGTATTTTTCCTCATAAGAAGGTGTTTTCTTGAACTCTAAGTACCGTTTGAATGCAATATCTATGTAATTACTTTGGAGCATTTTGGTTTTTATTTCTTCAATTTTCATAGAATCATCCTTTTCGATAATTTTGACAACGCTTCACTTTTTTCCTTACTCCATTGTAAGTCAGTATCACTCTATTGAAAAGAAAGGAAAGGCAAAGGTGTACAAATGAATGTACACCCCTAATTTTTACAATTCTATCTCAATCTGCAAATCCTCCCCAACCGTCTCAAAGTTCTCATCATGTGCCCCGCTGATAATAAGCTTAATTGATTCAATTTCCTCTGCCGGAGTATCTAATTGGAAGATAACCTCCCCTTCCTTCTTCGTTGGACCAAAGAATTCCCCGCCAACACTATCGGATAACCATAAATCTGCATCCACTTGATCTCCAGCATTTGTCGTTAAAGTTGCTTGATTCGGATACATGGAGATGGTATCTTCTGAAGTATTTTCTGCTTTCATCGCAACAGTTACGATGGTTACTTTGTCTTTATTGTCAAAGAATTCACCATATGACTCACTTGGTTCCAAATCTGCCGTTTGCACACCAAGGATGGAGATTTCCATTGGTCCGCTAGTGAATACTTCTTCCATGTCCTTATTTTTCTTAACAACATTTAATGTTCCAACATCACTTTCTAAAACATCACCTTCATCCGCAGCTTCCTCTGAATTAGACTCTTCTCCTTCAGCTTCAGCTTCGGAATCCTCACCACTTTCAACTGATTCCTCCTGACTTTCCCCGGCAGCATTTGCTGATTCATTGTTTTCTTCCTCACTACTTTCACTTCCACAAGCTACAAGTACAGATGTTAAAACGATTGCCATCAACAGTAAAATAAATTTTTTCAATTTCATATCCCCTTTCTTTATTTTTCTATGTAAAAGTATAGTACGAAAAATAAGAAGGACCCCAACATTTTTTGTTAAGGTCCTTCATTACCATTATACATTTCATGCAGTTTTCTGCTTTCTTCCTTCATCTGTTGTACGAGTTCTGGAGGGTCAATCACTTGAGCGTCACTCCCCCAATTCAGCAGCCACCCGACTAATCCATCACTGATAATGGCTTTCGTCCGCAATATAAACATATCTTCCCCATCTCGTTCAATCGATACATTTTTTCCAAACCGATCAATGATGACATTAATTAATCGGTTGCTGAAACGTACCTTTAAATCCTTCTCCACACCTGTAAACATATTGAATACTCTATTTACATATTCCGTGATATCAAAGTGTTCTATCATTTGAAAGTTCTGATCTGTGATTTGGACATCCAGCATTCGATCCACCCTTAGATGTATCAAACTATCCTTATGCTCATATTTTCCGATTAAATAGTAATAATCATTTTTCCAAATTAAACCATAAGGATGAATTTCCCTCGGATCACCATTATTACTTAGAACAAACTCCTTCTTCACATTGTACCTTCCATACTTAAACCGAATAACTCGCTTTTCATGAATCGCATGGTGCAGCGTAAATACGGTATACTTCACTTGTCTGGCCTCACCAATTGCAAATTCCTCGATATGTATTTGGTTCTCCAAATGTTTAGCTAAAAAATGACTGGTCAGCTTCTTAATTTTGGCAATCATATTTTCCTTATCTTTTTTCGTAATAAATCTGGCGGATGAAATCGCATCCATTAATAATCGAAGCTCTTGTATCTCAAAAAGCCGATTTTGATAGCTGTAATACTTTGGCAAACCATCGCCTTCATTATTCACGATTAAATCAATATACCTGGAATCCTCTAATTCCCTTAGATCCCTTTTTATTGCACTTTCATGAAACTCTACAGTATCATCAAACTCATCATGTAATCGATCAAGAATATCACGAGCAGTTAACTCATTTTCCTCATCTGTGTATTTAGTTAAGACATGAATTAGACCTAGGATACGTTCGGACTTTTTTATTTCTGCCATTGAATCGCTCCCCCATATCATACGAGATTAAACAAACTATTTCCTGATTATAAGTTTAACAGAATCAGTAGTATGAAATAACGAAAATGTTCTTATTACTAGTGTTGAAAAAAGCAATACTTACGAATACAATCTTTTATTCGGCTTTATAAAGTACACTCAACAAACAGGAGAGCTCTTTCCAAAATAACAAAACCGGTTCCCCTAAACAATTTAGAAGAACCGGTCTTTTATCTAATTCAATGCAATACAAATATTCTTCGCTTCCGTAAAAAATTCCATACTATGATGGCCACCTTCTCTACCCATACCACTCTTCTTGAATCCACCGAATGGGGCGCGCAAGTCACGGACGAACCAGCAGTTAACCCAAATCGTACCAGCGCGAACGCCGTGAGAAATGCGGTGAGCTTTTTGCAGATTTTCGGTCCAAACCACACCATTTAATCCATAGTCTGTGTCATTTGCAATTTGAAGAGCTTCTTCTTCCGTGTCAAAAGGAATAATCGTGACAACCGGTCCAAAAATCTCCTCCTGGCAAATACGAGATTTCGGATTATCGTGTACATAAATCGTAGGCTCGAGATAGAAACCATTACGTACATGTTCAGGAAGGTCTGGACGTTTTCCACCACTAATTAACGTGGCACCTTCTTCTTTTGCAATATCAAGGTAGCTCGTTACTTTATTATAATGAACTTCACTAACCAGGGGCCCCATATCTGTCCCTTTTTCCTGTGGGTCTCCTACTTTCAGAGCTTGTGCTGCTTGCTTAAATTTCTCTAAAAATTCGTCTAGGATAGAACGCTGAACGAGAATTCTTGATCCAGCAAGACATACTTGACCGGAGTTAAAGAATGCTGCACGTATCGAACCAGGAATCGCTTTCTCAAGATTGGCATCATCGAATATAATATTTGCCGCTTTCCCACCAAGTTCAAAGGAAACCTTTTTCAGCGTATCTGCACCACTCTTTAAAATCCGTTTACCTGTAGCAGTAGAACCAGTGAAAGAAACCAAATCTACTTCCGGATGAGTAGTAAGTGCGTTACCTACCACACCACCTTGACCTTGCACAACGTTTACGACACCATCAGGAATTCCTGCTTCTTTGGCAATTTCTCCAAGTAATGAAACGGATAATGGCGTGTTTTCAGCTGGCTTAATCACAGCTGTGTTTCCAGCAGCTAAACATGGTCCAAGCTTCCAAGTCGTTAACATGAAAGGAACGTTCCAAGGTGTAATTAAGGCGGCAACACCAACCGGCTCATATCTTGTATAATTGATGTACGATTCACCCATTGGATAAGCTTCTCCACCTTGTTTCTCCGCAAAGTCCGCGAAGAAACGGATATTATTTGCTGCCCGTGCCACTTCATGGTTTACCGTTGCTTCATATGGTTTGCCAACATCCATGGCATCGTAACGAGCAATTTCTTCTTTTCTTTCCAGAATGATATCTGCCATTTTTCTAAGTTTGGCGGCACGCTCTTCTACCGTCATTTGCCCCCATGGACCATTTTCAAATGCATCTCTTGCAACACGACAAGCCCGGTCTACATCTTCTTCTGTCGCTTCACTAACACGGGCAATCAATTCCTGGTTCGCCGGGTTCATGACTTCAAAGGTATGATCGTCGCTAGCAGGTACATATTCTCCATTAATGTATAGGCCGATTTCTTTCACATCTGTTTTCACATTTGTCATCTTACTTTTCCCTCCGTTTCTTTACCGATTCACCAGCAATCCCCCAGTGTTCTGCTTTCATCTCATTGATCATCACTCGTACATTTTCCTCTGGTGCATCAAAAATTTCAGACGCTAAATCCGTTACTTCCCGAATAAACCGCTCTTTTCTTTCCGGAGATCTTCCTTCTAAAATATTCACTTGAATGAGTGGCATCTGTTCTTCCCCTCTCCTAAATTTATTCTGTAAAAACTGCTTGAACGAAACCAATTCCATCGAAACTTGCCGTAAATTGGTCTCCTGGTTTGATTTCTAATGCAGCAGACAGAGATCCACTTAAAATGACTTCACCAGGCTTGAGACTCTTCCCAACTTGATACAGTTTATTAGCAAGCCAGGCAACCGCCCTTGCTGGATGCCCCATAACGGCTGCCCCAGCACCAGTTGCTGCAACCTCGCCATTTTGCCTATATACAAATCCCATTAATCTTAAATCTACATTTTCCGGATTGTAGAAACGTTCCCCAATCATGAATTTCGATGACGAAGAGTTATCACTTACTGCATCTGCCAACGTAAACTTAAATCCATAAAATCTACTATCAATGATTTCAATCGCTGGTGCTACATATGCTGTTGCAGCTAATACGTCTGCTACCGAAACATGTGGCCCTTTTAATTCTTTATTTAAAACAAACGCAATCTCAGGTTCTGCTTTGGCATGAATAAATGGGGAAATGGAAATGGGCTCGCCTTCATTTAATTGCATGCTTTCAAGTAATACTCCATAAGATGGCTCATGCACTCCCATCATTTCTTGCTTCGCCTTACTCGTTAGTCCTAGTTTCCATCCAACTCGCTTTGTCTGTTCAGCTTCCTCTTTCATCTCTACTAATCTATCTTGAATTTGATATGCTAATGCTTCATCTAATTCAGGATATTGATCCACAAATTTATCTACCGCTGTTTTATTTTTTTCAGCATCATATAGTTCCTTGGCAATGACATCTACTACATCTGTCTTTATCATAATCTCACCTCTTTCTTTCTAGCGTTTAAATGTAACGCTTATCGCTCCGATATGGTCAAACTCCGCTGTGAATGTATCTTGATCCTCTATTTCCACCGCACTAGTTAACGCACCAGATAATACAATTTCACCAGCTTGAAGGGAAACATCGTACTTCCCTAATGAATTAGCTAACCAAGCTACAGAACGTAATGGACTCCCCAAAACTGCAGCCCCAGCACCAGAATCTATCATTTCACCATTTCTATAAGCAACCATGCCAATATGAGTGAGGTCGATACCATCTAACTTAGCTGGTTTTCCTCCAATAATGGCTGCTGCAGACGATCCATTGTCTGCTACGGTGTCTTCAAACTTAATTTCCCAGTTCGCAATTCTACTATCAATCACTTCAATAGCCGGAGCGATATAATCTGTGGCCTCGAGTACATCCATAACCGTCACATTTGGCCCTTTTAAATCTTTTTTTAACTTGAAAGCAATCTCAAATTCTACTTTTGGCTGAATGAAGTCTTTTAATGAAATCACTTCTCCTTCCACATACATCATGTCATCAAGTAAATGACCATAATCTGGTTGGTTTACACCAAACATATTTTGAATCGCTTTGCTGGTAGCTCCAATCTTCTTTCCTACAATAATAGCTCCTTCGTCTACTTTTCGTTGAATAAATTCCAATTGCGTATGATAAGCCTCATCTACGGTTATACCTGGATACGTTTCTGTTAAAGGCTGAATAACATGTTTCGATTTTTCCGCTTCCAACAATCTAGTTGCTGCCTCTTGTACAGTCATGTATACCCTCCTTTTAAATTTTGGCTTTTCGCTGAATTGATATATACTCGGGATTAACATTAAGTAATGTTGGAGCCTACTACGATAGTGGGAAGTCTTATATATGAGCACTCCTCTCCCGTTTATAAGCGCTACTCTCCCGTTTATGAGCAGAAATTCTTATTTATGAGCGCTCCTCACCCTCTTATGAGCGGAAATTCTTATTTATGAGCGCTCCCACCCGTTTATGAGCGGAAATTCTTATTTATGAGCGCTCCTCTCCCTTTTATGAGCGGAAATTCTTGTTTATAAGCGCTACTCCACCGTTTATGAGCGGAAAATTTCTTTTATGAGCGCCACTCACCCGTTTATGAGCGGAAACTCTTATTTATGAGCGCTACTCCCTTTTATGAGCGGAAACTCTTATTTATGAGCGCTCCCCACCCGTTTATGAGCGGAAACTCTTATTTATGAGCGCTACTCCCTTTTATGAGCGGAAACTCTTATTTATGAGCGCTCCCCACCCGTTTATGAGCGGAAACTCTTATTTATGAGCGCTACTCCCTTTTATGAGCGGAAATTCTTATTTATGAGCGCTCCCACCCTTTTATGAGCGGAAATTCTTATCTATGAGCGCTCCTCCCCCGTTTATGAGCGATAAAACCTTTTT
>NZ_WOFB01000024.1 GCF_009733865.1 Oceanobacillus salinisoli
ACCCTTTTATGAGCGGAAATTCTTATCTATGAGCGCTCCTCCCCCGTTTATGAGCGATAAAACCTTTTTTCAGTGGTCCGATGTTTATATAAAATGCGAAATAAAATTTTCATTTAGTTAAATCTCTAACTTCTTCTTCTCACTAAGCTCCAGGGCGACATCTAAAATCCAGTCCTCTTGACCTGCAATTGCTTGACGTTTTCCTAACTCTTCCATAATTTCAGTAGGATTTAAATTGAATTTCTCTGCCGCATGTCGAACATGTAATAAGAAACTATTGTATACACCTGCATAGCCGCTGGATAGGTTATCACGATCAATAACTATCGGACCTGGCATGATCGGGGCAACTACCTCTTCCGATAAATCCATTAATGTAGCTAAACTTATTCCCGTATCCAGTTCCATTTTATTTAAGGTAGCGACAATTACTTCAGTAGCAGCATTACCAGCACCAGCACCTAAGGCTCTTACTGTTCCATCCACTTGATCTGCCCCTGCTTCAAGTGCAGCTACCGTATTACCGATAGCTAACCCTAAGTTATTATGGGCATGGAATCCAACTTCAATAGATAATACCTCTTTTAAAGCAGAAACCCTATCCCGTACACCTTGTGGGACAAGTGCTCCTGCAGAGTCCACTACATACACACAATCCGCTCCGTATGATTCCATTAATTTTGCTTGCTCCACAAGCACTTCAGCTGGTTGAGTGTGGGACATCATGAGGAATCCTACCGCTTCAATCCCTAATTCTTTAGCTAATCGGATGTATTGCTCTGTCACGTCTGCTTCGGTACAGTGAACCGCAACGCGAATCACTTGAATTCCTATATCTACCGCTTCTCTTAATTCCTCACTCGTACCAATTCCCGGAACAAACAGGGAAGCAATCTTTGCCTGGTTTGCTGTCTCAACCGCTGCTTTAATCAGGTCAAATTCTGGAGTTGTTGAAAACCCTTGTTGGATGGTTGAGCCATTTAATCCCGCACCATGACTCACTTCTATCACGGGAACGGAAGCTTCATCTAACCGACGTACAATATCTATTACTTGCTGTTCCGTAAAACGATAACTAATCGCATGTGAACCATCTCGTAGTGTAGTATCTGTCAGTCTAGGAATCTTCACTTTTGTACCCCCTCTTTTTGTAAGAAATGACTGGCATATAATTCCCCAACTTTTCTGGCTGAGGCCGTCATTATATCTAAATTCCCGGCATATTTAGGGAAAAAGTCTCCAGCACCTTCCACTTCATTCATAATGACGACAACCGGTAAGCGTCCCCATGGCGTATCACGATAGTCAATGATTGGTTCTCCTTTCAAACGGTAGCCTGGTACATATTCTGAAACCTCTTCTATCATTTCATAGATAGATTTCTTAATTGCATAAACATCAAAATCCTTTTCCTTAATCGCAGCATAAACCGTATTTGTCATCGTAATTGGAGGTTCTGCTGGATTAAATACGGGTATGGCTCTAGCCGTTTTCGCTCCACCTACTTGAACTAAAGAATTTGCAGTTGTTCTTGTAAATTCGTCGACATTCTGCCTTGTTCCAGGACCAATCGCACGACTAGCCACCGTTGCAATCATTTCCGCATAGTGAACAGGAACGATTCTGGAGACTGCATAAACAAGTGGTGTCGTTGCTTGCCCAGCACAAGATACCATGTTTACATTTCTCGCTTCGATATGATCATTTAAATTTACAGGTGGTACCAAATAAGGTCCTACTGCTGCAGGTGTTAAATCGATTGCCATCTTCCCTGCTGCTCTTAACTGTTCAGCAGCTTGAACATGTGCTTTTGCACTCGTTGCATCAAAAACCACCTTTATCTCCGGATCAGCTAAAATATCCTCAATTCCCTTATGACTGGATTCTATCCCGGCTTCTCTTGCTCTCTGTAACCCTTCAGATTCCGGGTCAATACCAGCCACTATTGATAATTCCATTGCCCCATCATTTTTCAAAATTTTGTACATGAGGTCTGTTCCTATATTTCCAGAACCAAGTATCGCTACTTTTACTTTTGACATGTGACCTTCCACCTTCCTCTCATAATCAAAGCATCACCTTATAAGTTAGTTTAGTAATTGCTGGAATTTCCAACAATACAAGTGTCCCTTTATGATGGACATTTTCTGAATTTTTAATTATAATTGTCTCTAAAAGGAGGACAGTTATGATGGATCAAAACCAATCTAAAAATATCCTATCGTCCGTGAACAATTCCATTCGTATACTGCGTGCCTTTACTATGGAACAACCACAGAAAGGTGTTCGGGAACTTGCATCTGAACTCGGAATTGGAAAAAGCAGTGTACAACGGATTTTAGCGACACTCGCATCCCAAGGTTTTGTACGTAAGAATGAGGAAACAAATAAATACGAACTTGGTCTATCTGTACTGGAGTTAAGTTCCATCTTCTTAGCAAATATTGACCTCCATCATGAAGCACTTCCCATCGTTACAAAACTTGCACATACCCATAAGGAAACGTCCCATCTGGCAATCCTGGATAAGATGGATGTTGTTTACTTATGTAAAGTAGAAAGTGAGAACTCCATAAAATTACGATCTCATTCTGGATTGCATAATCATACGCATTGCACAAGTTCGGGAAAGCTTTTGCTTGCATACAGTGATCCATATTTTGTCGACTCATTTTTACGTAATGATCTAACCAAATTCACTACCACCACGATTACAGATAGAAAGGCGTTTCTTCATGAACTGGAGAAGATTCGTAAACAAGGATATTCTGTTAGTAGGGGTGAATTTAGAAGAGATGTTACTTCTGTTTCTGCCCCTATACGTGACCATTCCAGGAAAGTGATTTCCGCTATTAATCTAGTTGGTCCAAGTAACCGCTTTACTTTACCAAGAATACAATTTTTCGCACGTGAACTTATTCGTGCTGGTGAGTTAATTTCTGAAAAACTTGGTTACTGGAGCCGGTAATATGTAAATGAAAGATTTCTTTAACAAAAGCGCAAGCGCCCGTTTAGCGACGTACGGAGGTGAAGGAAGTCTCGCTAGTCGCTGGGCGCTGGAGCTGGACGTGGCCATTCCTGCAAGAGGCAGTATTACGGCCAATTTTTATGCTTTATTACCTTGTAAAAAAGCCAAAACTCTTTTAAAGAAATCTTTCTCTTTTATTATTTAGACTTAACTGGTTCTGCAACAGTTCTTGGAGTCCCTTGGGTCCACCATGATTCAGGGAATGCTGTTCCAATCCACGTATCTCCATATCCAGGTGTATCTTTCATTTCCCAAATAACAGGTTCCCAAGTCGGGTCAGTGATTAAATATCCAGCATCACCAAATAGTTCAATACGATTTCCGCCCGGCTCGAGTACATACATACAGAACGCTTGACTAATCCCATGTTTATTTGGTGGTACTTCAATAAAGATATCATTATCTTTTAATAGGTCCGCAACATCATATAGATTTTGTGGAATTCCATACCAGTAGCATAGGTGATGCAATTTACCCGGAATTTCATTCGGCTCTTGCATGAAGGCGATTTCATGAACTAAGTTGGAAACACTCACCCAACTTCCAAGTACCTTCCCTTGATCCTGGATTTGCTCTCTTAATCTAAATCCAAGTGCATCCAGCATAAAGTCAGTGTTTTTACCAGTATCAGAAGTCATCAGATTAATATGGTCCAGACGACGTACAGGTACACCGCGATCAGGACGTTTGATATTACGGTTTAATAGTCTTGTTTTTTCCCCTTCTTTTGGTTGATAGTATTCCACGTCAAATAGTAACTCCATCTTGTGACCATCAGGTGTTGTGAATTGATATGCTGGACCATGACCTATGTCTCCATCTATCCAACCTTGACCTAAACCAGTTGCCTTTACCGCTTCCACACGACGTTCCAGTGCTTGTGGTGAGTGGGTACGCCACCCTAAATGCCCTAAACCTGCATCATTCGATTCCGTAATTTTAAGTGTATTCTGATACGTATCCTCATAAGCTTTTAAATATACAGATTGACCTTCACGAGCTGTAACATCCATCCCTAAAAATCTAGTGAAAAATTCGACAGACTCCTGTGGCTTTGGTGACAAAAGCTCCACATGTGCTAATTGGGCTACATCAAAAATTGGTTCTTTGAACGGACTCATTACTAATTCCTCCCTGTAATTATTTTTTAGTAATCGCTTTCAATCAGTCCATATCTTTTCGTTGGTGTAATTAATTATATAATATTGTAAATTTAGTCATTCTCAAACACTTCGTCCCTATATAGTGGACAAGTTAGGAATTTTTATAAAAGGCGAAAAAATTTGTTAATTTGTTAATATCTAATCATTTGCCTGAAAAGCCACAGGCAAATGATTAGCTTAAAATTATATAGCTACACCCGACTTTTCTAAAGAAGTATATTTTCCTTTATAGAAAACTAGCGGATCAGAACAATCCTTAAGCTTCAAATCTACTACTTTCCCTATGAAAAGCGTATGATCTCCTTCCACGTGTTCATTGACAACTTCACAGGAAATTTGGGTGGATGCTCCTTTAATAACCGGTAAATCTGCTAGCCATTCAAAATCGACATGTCTATCTTCTTTGATTTGTCCTGCAAATATCATCGATAATTCCTGCTGATCTTTAGAAAGAATGTTGACAGCATACGTTTTACTTTTTCTAATCTTTTCCAGCATGCTGGCATTTTCCCCAACTGATATCACAACAAGCTTTGGGTCTAATGAAACCGACATAAATGCATTTGCTGTCATTCCATGTACATCCCCATCCACTTCTGTAGTAATGACATTCACACCCGTTGCGAAATTCCCCATTGCATTTCTAAATTGACGATCTTCCATTTATAAATCCTCCTTTAGAAATTTTATTGTTTGACTAAATTAGCTACTTCAGATGGATTAATCCATGTATCATTCGTCCATCCATTTAAGTCATAATCATTCATCGCTGACTCGGCAAAGCCTTTGTAGGCATCCGCTGCGCCAGTAGCTTCTGCGTGTTTTAATGCTTCTAATCTAATATTCTCGGTATTGCCGGCATAATTTATCTCATAAAGTTCATGACGGCCTCCAAATTCAGAACCAATGGCATCCCAAACCATCTTGAGTAACTTCACGCGTTCTTCCGCGGTAATACCTGTTCCACGATAATATTTATCAATATGTGGTCTTAAATCTTCATTCAGAAAATCCTTTGAACTAGAAGGTAACTGAATTAATCCACCTGCAACCACTTGTTCAAAGATATTTTTCACCCTTACCCAAGTATTTGGTGCCAGTACACGATAAGCATTTGCAGCGTACCCATTCGGAACAGCTACACCATTCATTCCTTCGTCAGGATCACTAGCCATCGCTGTGGTGAGACTCCATACCATATTGCGAAGTGCCAATACTTCTCCAATATTAACCTGCACCCCTCTAAATTGCTGTGTACCAGCACCCTCTGTCGCTTTAAGCAATAATCCGGCCATGAAATCCAGTTTTACAGCTAATCGAGATGCACCATGGAAGGAGAATCTATTTACAAAACCCGTTTCAGGCACAAAATTATTGGATACATCTACGTTCTTATAAGCTAATACATCTTCCCACGGAATGAATACATTATCTAGTACGATAACGGCATCATTTTCATCGAAACGACTTGAAAGCGGATAATCAAATGGCGTTCCATTCTTAGCAGCATTATATTCAAAGGATTGGCGACTGATCATCTTCAAACCAGGCGCATTCATCGGTACCAGGAAAATAAGTGCATGACTTTGGTCTCCACCACCCAGGTCTCTAGGTCCGTAGTTCGCTACGAAGTTATAATTGGTTAATGGGGCAGATGTACCGACCATTTTGGCGCCGCTTACAATAATGCCATTATCTTTTTCTTCCACCGCACGTACAAATACATCCTTGTTTTCATGTAGAGGTTTGGAACGATCGACTTGTGGATTAATAATGGTATGGTTAACAAAAGGTACATCCTTTGACGCCTTTTTGTACCAGGCTTTTGCATTATCCTCAAAACCTTTATAATAGTCTGCATAACCATATAAGTGACCAAGAAACGAAGCCTTATAATCAGGAGTACGGCCCATAAATCCATAGCTCAACTTCGACCATTCTGCAATCGCATCTCTTGTTTTAAGTAAATCCTCTGAACTTCTTGGCGTTTTAAAGAACCAGTGCGTTTTATCTCCATATTCATTTTCAGTTACTAACTTTTTGCTTACTTCTGGATCATGTAGCGCATCATACATTCTTGCATAGGAACGAGCAGCATTACGAAATGCTGGATGTGTTGTTACATCCTCCACTTTTTCCCCATTCAAATAAACTTCTCTACCATCTCGCAAGCTTTCCAAATATTCTTTACCTGTTAGCATGTTTTGGCCTCCTACGTTTTTATTTATACTATTTTTATATTTCTTAATTTTATTTTATTTAAAAGCGCTTACACAAACAATGACATGTGATGTTTGAATATTAGTTATTTTTAAACATCACATGTCAGTTTGCAATCTTTAGAAAACTGGCCCACTCGCTCGTCTGTTAGGAAATGGGCCAGTTTTTCTTATACTTAGAACCTTAAAATGTTAGCTACTCGATTTTTCTTTGATCAAATTTTATATTTTCCTAACGTGAAAAAAGCCTCGATTTAGGAGACTTTCGTGCTTCAAACATGGTCTAAATCTAGCTTGCCTGTTGATATTAACGCTTGAATGGATAATAATAACTGATACGATACTTCCGGATTTCTTATATCCTGTTCTAACAACTTTTCGATTTTTCCGATTCGATACCTAAGACCACTTAAAGATAATGCTAAATCTGAAGCTGTTTGTTCTAAATTGCCACCGTTAAGCAAATACACAAACAAGGTTTTGACCAACTCGATTTTTTTATAGTCTTCTAAATCATCGCATAGCGGCTTCAGTGTGTACGTCGCAATTGCTTCCACTTCTTTCTTGTTATTCTTATTGATTAAAGGGCCAAGAATTCCCAAAGACTGAAATGCTACTAAATTATTTCCTTTTGTTGCCATTCTTACTGAAGTTAGTGCTTCTGTATAACTTTCCGAAGCCTTTTCAATTTCATCAGACTGCATACTGATCCCAGCACGAAAGGAAACAGAAGGATACGTTTTAGAAAGATAATCCAAGTAATATGCACAAGTAGCTTGAATTCCCTTTTTCTCTATTTCATTGTTTAAAAATAAGAGAACTAACTTATTAGACTGGTGTCCCATTAGAACCTGTATTCCTTGCTTCTTATAATAAGAGGATGTTTGGTTCATGACCTCTTCCAAAAAGGATAATTCTTCTTTGTAATCTTTATTAGGAAATTGAAAATCAATCACCACTATATAATATGCTTGAAAAAGGTCTAAACCAACGAAACTGCTGCGCCGTAAGATTTCTTCCTTTCTATAGTCTTCATTTAAAATCTGTTCTAAAAATCGTCCCCTCATCCTTTCTTCCGCTTCTGCTTCTGTCTTTTTATTTAATAGATATAGTGCACTGATCGATGCAATTCGTTCAATAATCATTTGCAGAAATCTGAAATTCGCTTTCGCAGATTCTTCACATAAAAACGAACAGTATCCAATTGTTTTTCCTTGAAGAAATATTGGAGTTACGACACGGGAATGTTCGCCCAAATTTATCGTTGTTGTTTGATGGAGAGATTTTGTCTTCCATCCGTTAGACTGAACATACTGTATAAATAGTTGGTTCATCTCTTCCAATTTTTCTGTTGAGACCCCACCAGAAGCGACAGGCTTTAGTTCTTTACTCTCAATCAAGATAGCTGTATTCGTTAAACGATAAACGTTTTCCATAATTGCGTCCAAGTCTTTCCCTTTTAAAATTTCTTCTGTTAATTTGCTATGAATGATTGAAACGTTTTTTAAATGATTGCGTTCTTCCAGTAATTTTTCATATGTTAATTCTAATTCCTTTAAAATAGGTTCCTCTTTGTATACTTTGAGTTCATCACTCATTTCATCTGTCCAGTAATCAACCGTTCTTCCAACCCATTTGCATATTTCATTCCCTTTTCCAACACAAGATATTTCCTTAAACAATACTCTTTGATTACACACCTCTGTAAGATAACCGCTCGCGTATCCAACTAATGTATAACAGACAGGTTCCTCCGATGCACCAAATTGTTCCATATGTTCCTTTGCCTCATAAGAATGCTCCCATTCCCCTTCGACAAAAATAGATACTTTATCCCCATGATGTTCTACTTTTAAATTGGTGATTTTTGAAATGGCATGACCTTGCAACTGATGATAGACGGGCCCCTTTTTAATAATCATTTCCGTCGATTCGTTTTTGTATTTTTCTAATATGACCTTTGCATCTTTTCGACCAAGATCAAAGCCATAACGAGTTAAAAAGCCTTTTGCCCTTTCCTTTCCAATATTAAGATATAAATCTTTTCTTAAAATACCGAAAGAAGTAGTTGGGACTAACGTTATTCTGCTGTCCCCCTGATAAATAAGTCCATCACCCTTAAACTCTAAATTATCCTGTTCCTCGAGGTATTTGTTTCCCTTCAAATATCCCTCACTCCTTATAAATAGTTCTTTCATACTAGGTAATTGTAATCGTTTACATTTTTACGGACTAATCAAGTATTTATATTATAACAGACTATTCCTAATAAACATACTATTTATCGTTTTGAGGAAGACCATAGGGACAGGTACTTTTTCATTCAAATAAACGGGACAGTGGACCCTGTCCCTATGGCTGTTTTTATTCAAAAGCAATATGAGCAGCTTCTTCAAATTCATATTGTACTTTTTCGATTTCACCTGTGAATGGGAAAGATCCCTTATCCGCATATTCCGGGCTTACAGGGTATAGTAAGTCTTCTCCAATATCCAGCCCTTCAAATGAAACTTTTAGTGGTAATGTTTTTATTTCCGTATTTCCAACCGGTTCGTCGTTAATGAACAATGTTCCTATCCCTAGATTCTCACCCGTATTTTCAAAAACAAATGTAATGACATTCTCACCCTTTTCTAACCTCTTATCTGACGTAATCGTGAATCTCTCATTACCATTGTGATACTCGTAATGAAGGCTATTCCCTTCTACATAGAACGTATATCCACTCTTATCATTACCCAGGGCTAATAGAATCCCTTTATCTCCTTTTTCAAAATCAATTGGGATGGTGATTTCATGATTACGATCTAATGTAAGTGGTGCAGCTGATTCACCTAAATGTGACATTTCCGGATAATACGTAAACGATTTTCTTGCTCTAATGTTATCAGCTGGTACATTTGCCAGACCTTCTAAGAATTTCTCTGACATTGGGAATACATTATTCTTTTCTGCTTCTTCATGCCAAATTTTAATAAGTTCCTCTACTTTTTCCGGATGTTCCTCTGCCACATTGTTTAATTCCGAGAAATCTTCTTCCAAATGGTAGAGTTGCCACTCATCATCTTCAAAATCAGTACCAGGCTCATGAACGGAAACCGCTTTCCATCCATCATGATAAATGGTACGTTTTCCACTATGTTCAAAGTATTGTGTATCCTTGCCCGTCTCAGCATCCGGATTGTCAAATGTTTCTGCAAAACTGACTCCTGTCACTTCCAATTGTTCAACACCATTTAACGTTTCTGGTACATCAATTCCTAGAACATCATACACGGTTGCCGTGATATCACTAACATGGGTAAACTGTGTTCTAATTTCATCTTTCGCCTCAATCCCATTTGGCCAGTGCACAATCATTGGTGTGCGGATTCCACCTGCATGTGTTGTACCTTTAAATTTCGCAAATGGGGTATTACTTACTTGGGACCAACCTTGTGGGTAGTCACTACTCGTCCATTCTCCACCAATTTCATTAAAATCTTCTTTTACAGACTCGAAATCTGCGACAATCTGATTATAAGCAAGGGATTGATTCGTTGCTCCATGTGGTCCACCTGAGAAGGTCGCACCGTTATCTGAGATAAACACAATCATTGTATTATCCAATTCTCCTGTTTCCTCCAAGGTCTCTATTAACTTTCCAACTTGTTCATCCGTGTGTGTTAAAAACCCTGCGTATGTCTCCATAAATCTTGCATACACTTTCTTTTCGTCGTCACTTAAGCTATCCCATTCTTCTACTCCTTCTTCTCGCGGTGCAAGTTCTGCATCTTCTGGTATAATTCCTAGTTCTTTCTGTTTTTCAAATCGCTGCTCCCTAATCACATCCCAGCCTTGATCATACTTCCCTTCATACATTTCAATGTATTCCTCAGGTACTTGATGTGGCATATGTTGTGCCCCAAAACCAAGATACAAAAAGAATGGATCATCTGGACGAACAGAAACATGATCGGTAATATATTGTCTCGCATTTAGAACGATATCTTTTGAATAGTGATAGTTCTCTACGTCAGGCAAAGGTATCGGGCTATTATCCCTAAATAGTTCTGGCCGGAACTGATCAGACGAGTCTTCTAAATTTCCATAATACTTATGAAAACCTCTCCCAAGTGGCCATGTATCAAACGGCCCAGCTGGAGTAATTTCTGCGGTTGGTGAAATATGCCATTTCCCAACCCCATAGTTGGCATATCCATTTTCTCCAAGTACTTCTGTTACAAAACCAGCTTCTTCAGAAATTCTTCCTCTCCGGCTTGGATTTTCCTCTCCAAAATCAAAATTCGATACATTTCCCATACCAACAGCGTGATTATTTCTTCCTGTTAATAAGGAAGCACGTGTTGGAGAACAAACCGGAGATGTATGAAAGTTATTATACTTTAAGCCATTCTCTGCTAATGCATCGATATTCGGGGTGCTTATTTCAGAACCAAAGCTACCCAAATCAGAGAAACCAGCATCATCCAGCACGATATACATGACATTCGTTTTTTCATCTACCATTGCTTGATTTTGGGTTTTCCCATTTTCCTGAGCTGCATCTACTTCTTTTGATTGTGCTTGACATCCCCCTAATAATACGGTTGCTGCTAAGGCAGCCGTACCAAACATAGAAAATTTCTTCACATATTTCGACCAGGGCTTTTCTTCTTTTTTTCTATATTCCAATATCATCTTCCTCCTTTTCATATTATAGATTCATAACATTAAAGATTTAGACATCCGTCACACAGCGAAAACCAATATTTCCTGATGCACTATCTGGAGTATTCTTTGACCGTGCTGCTACTCGGTAACGGTTACAATAGGAGTCGTGGCAAAGATAGGAGCCTCCCCGCATCACACGAAATTCTCCTGATTTCGGTCCTTTTGGATTATTCCTTCCACCACGATCACGTATACTTTTTGCGAACCAATCTGAGCACCATTCCCAAACATTCCCCACGACATTGTACAGACCATACCCATTTGGCGGAAAAGACTTGACCGGTGCTGTACCTTTATAGCCATCTTCTTCCGTATTTGTTTTAGGAAATTCTCCTTGCCAAACATTACAAAGATGTTCGCCATTTGGGCTGAGTTCATCCCCCCACGGATATTTCTTATGCTCATGCCCACCACGAGCCGCAAACTCCCATTCTGCTTCTGTCGGTAGTCTTTTCCCAGCCCATTTGCAATACGCTTGAGCATCATTCCAAGAAACATGGACAACTGGGTGATCCATTCTATTCTCAATATTTGAATCAAGTCCTTCTGGATGTCTCCATGATGCACCTTGCACGACAAGCCACCAGGGAGTCTGTCTCACAACTTGTTTCACTTTTCTTTTTGTTCGGTTACTAACAAATAAATAGAATACAAAGGACCAACCAAATCGTTCTGAATCTGTATTATAACCGGTATCCTGGACAAATTTCTGGAACTCAGCATTCGTAACGGTATGAGCATCCATATAGAATGGGTCCACTGTAACTTTTCTAACCGGCCCCTCCCCATCTTCTGGGTATCCTTCTTTATCTTTCGTGCCCATAAAAAAACTTCCACCTGGAATATAAATGTGATTATTACCTGATTCTACTTTTACAGATGATGGATTGCTTTCTTTGAAGTCTAAGTTTTGTGTTATATCATCGTATTTTTGCTCGACGTCACTCCGACTCACGTCGCAGCAATCTGATGTCTTATGATGTCCGATTTGAATCACCCTCCTTTTTGTTTTTAATATATCTAGTAGATCTCTATACATAGCAGATTTATAGGTAGCGCTTTCATTTATTGCCACCCAACACTTATTTGAATTTAATTTTAGAAAAATTT
The DNA here is from genome assembly GCF_009733865.1 of Oceanobacillus salinisoli. Classification (GTDB taxonomy): domain Bacteria; phylum Bacillota; class Bacilli; order Bacillales; family Amphibacillaceae; genus Oceanobacillus; species Oceanobacillus salinisoli. The sequence continues at coordinate 12,234 of NZ_WOFB01000024.1, forward strand.
TGTGTTTTGAGAAAGTTATTTGTCCCGGTATGTGGAATGAAAATAGAATTTTTATAAAAATAAGCCAATAGCCCTATTATTGTTAAGATTATTTGAATTTATCATATTTCCAAATAAACGTTCCTCCATATTAGGATATTCTACTTGCTAATTTAAGCGTTTATTTCCCTTTCAAAACTATCAGCATTTATTTATACTAAATTCCAAAGGGAGGTGAAAATATGGAACAAGAAACCATGTTAAAAGAAATCCTAAATGCATTTAAACTCTATTCAGACAAAATTGACCAAAAGCTGGATAATATGAATTCCGATTTAGAGAGTCAGATTAATAATCTAGAAACCAAATTGGGTGGTAGAATTAGCAGCCTAGAAGCCAGGATTGGTAACCTGGAACAAAAATGGATGAAGGTTTCGCAAATGTTGATGAGCAATTAGATCGATTAGGAAAAAAGCAAGACGGATTGCGCGTTGAACTAACTGAAACTAAAGAAACAGTCGATTTTCTACTAACCAAAACTACCCAGCATGAGAGAAAACTTCACCAACTAATCAAGGAGCAACCTTAAATTCCAGCCTGCTATTATTCCCAATATTATGAAGGAAGGTTTTGCCTTCATTTTATCTCAATATCCATGAAGGGAAGATGAAGGCATAACTTATTTCGCTACTGCATTTTTCTTACCTACTCTTCCCTTTAAGTGTGATTTCCATAAATAAGAACCTAAAAGGTAAACTAAAAGACGCTCCCAAAAGGAAACGCCCTCCAAACCTATTCACCTAAATCTATCTCAATCGACTCCGTCCCCCAAAATCCAGTTTGAGCTTTCATAACAGCGTTAGGTAAATCCACATCTGCCCCAACTTCAAACACAACTTTCCCAGATTTAGAGAGTCCAGGATTAATCTGCTCCAGGAAGAAGTCATTCATGTCATCCCCCATCGCCATCATAACTTCCCCAGAAGTAACTGGATCGTATTCAACATTATTACCTGTAATAATTTTAAAATAACTGGAATCAATCGTAATGGATTCACTCTTGTCATTTTGAACGGTCACGTCCAGAACGATGAACTTTCCATCTGTTTCCGCATTCTCTATAAACTCATTCCCACTGTCTATTTCATTCGTTTCCTCTATTTCATTAACAGTAAATGTAACGTCAGCAATCATTGCAGGCTCCCCGATTTTTGCAGAAGTGATTTCCTCTGACGTTTCTTCGTTATCTGCTGTTTCCTGACTGCTATTTTTATTCTGCTCTGAATTTGCTTCTTCGTCTGTGCTGGCAGTTTCCGTATCTGTATTGCCTCCACTAGCTATAGCAATAACAATAATTAATACTACTACCCACACCCATATTTTCCTGTAAAATGGTTTTTTAACTTTTTCCTTACTCATTTCGCTCTCCCCTTTTATTGCTTTTTTTTAACCTATTGTTTCCCTTTTTAATCTACTAAGGCTCTACTCGCCGATATCGCTTCGTCAGCTATGCTGTACATTTTTTCCACCCCATCATACGAAGTTTCATAGCTGTATGCATTTTCTATATCAATACCGATACTGCCGGCTTCCTTCACTGTATCAATATTTGCACCCAAAAAGATGAATTCCCAATGATACTTTTCCTGCTGATGATTAATGAGATTCCTCACCTTTTCATAAGTAAACTCCTGGCTTGCATTTTCCAATCCATCTGTCGTAATGACAAATATTACATTTCCAGGTCTTTGTTCCTCACTTGTTTTTGACAACCTGTATCCTACGTCTAAAATCGTTTTTCCTATAGCATCCAATAAGGCAGTTTTTCCTCTGACATAGTATTCCTTTTCCGTTAATACTACCGTTTGAGCATCCACTCCATCCCATAATACCTCATACTGATCATCAAACAGCACGGTAGTAAGCATCGTTTTACCTGGAAGTTGACATTGATGTTTCATCATGGAGTTAAACCCGCGAATGGTAAATTCCTCAAGCCCTGACATTGAACCACTTCGGTCAATCAAAAAGATAATCTCTGTTCGTTCACTATTCATCACAACCACCCTCTCGTATATTCGTTATGCTATAATCATAATGTAATCATTTCCCCATTTGGTCGCCTGCCAAGCGACATTTTCCTGGAGGTATGGATGATGTTAGATCAGCAGATTATAAAAGAAATAGAAAGATACATAGAACTTCATCAGATAGAAATTTATTCACTGTATGAGTCAGTAGATGCTGAATACGTAACAAAAGAAATGGAATTAGAGGACTTCATTGAAAACAACCGGGAACCAGAATTTCAGCAGGTATTATTTGAGTTTATTGATCGGTCTGGACTTAGGGATCCGGAAGTATATAAACGAGCAGGAATCGATCGCAGGCATTTTTCCAAGATTCGCAGCAGCAGAAACTACCTCCCGAAGAAAAATACGCTGATTGCACTCGCATTTGCCCTGGAACTGGACAGAGAAGAAACCGACGAACTCCTACACGCTGCCGGATACTCCTTGACGAACAGCGATACGAGTGATTTAGTTATCCAATATTGTTTGGAAAAAAGAATAACGAATATTCACGATGTTAATGAAGCGTTGGATTATTTTAGTTTAGAGCCGTTGATGGGGTAAACAAGAAAAAAAGAGCAACCCAACAATCGGATTGCTCCTTTTAATCACTCCACATTTAATGGATGATATTTCCCGGTAATCGAATCAACGATTAAAGTAAATAAATTTTCCTCTCCTTTATTACCATTCACCACCCAATATGGCCAATAAAATAATTCGTAATCTTTAAGGGAAATATTTGGTGTAGAGATTACCTTTATTTTCTTAGAAATAGTTCGATATAAAAACTCTTCTGCAGTATCCCTGGCCTTTTGTTCATCTAACTGAATGGGGACTAATCTCTCCTTAGATATGTTGGAATTCAAAAATTCCGGTTTTTTATCTGTTAAGGCTGGTACTCCACTTACACCATCAACCGTACATCCAACCTTCCCCTTTAAAGGAGATATCGGATTTTTCCTTTGAAAAGAAAACTCATAAAACATATATGGATAATAAACAAGACTTTCTACTGTAAAATTCAGATTTTGTTCTACCTTACTTAGTGAATGCACCACTGTTTCTTTTGAATAGAAAATATCCTGAGCTTTAATTTTCAACATTGTTTAACCTCACCGATTGAAGATGGGTAGAAATATTTTTCGCTTCGGGACTTAAGTCAAAGGAAATACTCTTATTTATATTCTTAGGAATTTGCCTTGGACCTTTTGCTTTTTCTACCAATGCCTGCATTTCATCAGAAGGAGGATTACCAAACCTATTACCAACTAACATACCTGCTATAGAGAAAATGACCCCTGCTAAAAATGGATGAATTCCAGTTACCGTATCTAATGCTCCAACCGTCCAAATTATGTTTGTCCCAGCACCAGCTATCATTGAACACAATACACCAACCTTGTTTGCTTTCGTGGAATAAACGGAAGCAATATATGGAACGATAAAACTATTACCAAGAACGCCAGAAGCAAATATAACCAACGCAAAAATAGTAGGAGGTTGATAGATTGCTACAATAACGCCAACGACACCAACAGCGAGAACACATAAACGGGAAACTAGGACCACCTTAGCCTGGCTTGCCTCCTTATTAATAAAACGCTGATAGATATCCCGTGATAGAATCGTCCCAGTCTGCATCAAAATTGAATCAGACGTCGACATAATAGCTGCCATAAGTGCCGATAGCAAAATTGCAGCGATAACACCAGGAAAAAAAGTATAGGCAAGAGTAGGAATAACCATTTCCGGATCAGACAGATTCGGCAGCATAACAATTCCAACAAAACCTAAAACATATGGTGCGAAAACAAAAATCTGGTTCCAAATAGATGATACGAGGACTGCTCCTTTAACCGTTTTGGTACTTTTCATGGACATGTGGCGTACGACCACATGTGGCAATCCCATATAGGTGATGGCATATATTAAAATGGCTCCTAGCACCATTCCCCATTGCCCGTAATATGCTAAGTCCTTGCCCCAAATACTCAAGTAAGTAGGATCAATCGCAGCTAAGCTCTCATTTAATCCGGATAAACCACCGATATGAATAAGTCCCATTACCATTATTCCAGTAATTCCAAGTACCATAATTATACCTTGTACAAAATCCGTCCAAACAACGGCAAGATATCCTCCGGTAACGGTATACGCAATAATTACACCAATCCCTAAAATCAAGGCAAGTTCATAATTAAAACCTGTTAAACTTTCCAATGCCTTACCAGCTGCAATAAATTGTGCAAACACATATGCAGATAGGAATACAATGGAAATCAAAGAAGCAACCACTTTTACAGCGACACTTTCATACCTCTTTTCAAGATATTCAATTGGAGAAAGTGCTCCTAATAATTCCGACATTCTTCTCATTCTTTTCCCCAAAACCGATAAATTAATAATCGAACCACCTGCATCCCCGATAGCATACCATATGGCGTACCATCCTTGCTGGAATGCAAGAGCGGGCCCTCCCATAAACATATACCCACTCATAGAAGTACTTTGCATCGTTAAAGCCGTTACTGCTGGTCCCAGACTTCTTCCTCCAAGGATGTAATCATCTACTGACTTGTTCACTTTCCTGGAAAAGGATATACCAAGTGCCAATAATCCCAGCATATAAATAACAAATATAATCATATCCAGATTCATATTTCCAACCCCTTTTTTCTAACCCCTATTTACTTTCTTCTTCGTATATATCCTCTCTCCTTAGCTTAAAATACATAAATATCCCTAATCCTAACCAAATAAATGGCCATGGTACTAATAGCCAAAATGTCTCAGCCGGAAGATTAAACATTTATTCACCACCTTTGTATTAATTAACCAAGCTCCGAAATCGCTTACATATAATTGTTCCTTCTTGTACACTACACCTAGTTTAGTATACAAAGGGCCATTTTTGACCCCTTGTTTAGCTACTTGGAAAATCAAAATTCGTTTCACTTTCTGTACCAGTCGAATCGAACCATCTTTCTGATACTGTTTTTATTTTAGTAAAGAACCTTGCTGTATCCGGACCAAACATCTGCCCTTCACCAATCCGCGAACCTTTCCACCCCCCGAAATTGTGGTAGCCGACAGGGATTGGAATTGGTACATTCACTCCAACCATTCCCACTTGAATCTCCTGCGTAAATTTTCGTGAATCACGGCCACTATTTGTGAAGATAGCCACCCCATTCCCATACTGATGCTCATTGATAAATTGAATAGCATCATCTAACGTATCAACAGAAACAATAACCCGTGCAGGACCAAATACTTCCTCCTTATATATGTTCATTTCTGATGTTACGTTATCCAAAAGAGTGGCACCGAGATAGAATCCATCTTGATTATCCACATCAGGATTTCTACCATCGACTACAATATTTGCCCCTTCGTTTACAGCTTCCTCTATTGCTTTTAATATAATTTGCTTTGCTTCTGCACTGATGACGGCACCAAAGTCAGCATGTTCATCATCAAAAGCACCGGTTTTTAAGTTTTCTACTTTTTCTTTTAACTTTTGTGTAAAAGCCCGTGCTGTTTCCTTTCCGACAGGCATCGCCACAGATATCGCCATACATCTTTGTGATGCGGATCCATAGGCTGCACCGATAAAAGAGTCTACCGCCCTATCGATATTTGCATCTGGCATAATGACCATATGGTTCTTTCCTCCGCCAAATGCTGTCACTCTTTTATGATGATTCGTACCAGTTTCATAGATGATTTTCGCTACTTTCGTAGAACCTACAAAACTAATTGCCTGGATATCTTTATGAGTAATAAGTGCCTGAACCGTATCTTTATCCCCATTCACTACATTCCATACACCTGCAGGTAATCCAGCCTTTTCCCAAAGCTCTGAAATAAATAACGCAGAATATGGTACCTTCTCCGATGGTTTTAAAATCATGCAATTCCCAACAGCTACGGCCATCGTACTCATTGCAAGCGGGACCATAGCAGGGAAATTAAATGGCGAAATACAAGTAACTACTCCAAGCGGTTGTTTAATGGAATATGCATTAATATCCCCACCAACATTTTCTGAGTATTCTCCTTTTAAAATATGAGGAGCTCCGATAGCCAAATCCACAGATTCGATTCCTCTACTAATCTCTCCCCTTGCATCAGAAATGGTTTTTCCATTTTCCTTGCCAATAATCCTTGCTAGTTCTTCGGTATATTTTACAAGTAATTGCCTAAATCTATGAAGGACTTCTACTCTCTTTCCTACAGATGTTCTGCTCCATTCCACAAATGCTCTTTTCGCCAGCTGAATCGTTTCGTCTACCTCGTCTGCAGTCGCATAGGGAACGGTTGCGATTTTTTGACCTGTTGAAGGACTGTACACATAACCGAATCGTTCACTATTTCCCTTTACTTTTTCACCATTGATATAATGCGTGATTGTTCCTAATGCCACGGTCTCCATGTAAAGAAACCCTCCTTTTTTATATTTGTCCTATACTCTGCAAGCTATTCCTTCCTTTATAAAATGAACCTTCCATTAGTGGGGGGTGATTACCCACTGATTTAGTTAAAGCCTCGATTATTAATGACTGCCCACCAAACGTACCATTCTTGGATTCTTCTTAAATTCCTGAAGTGGGAGTGAATAAAACTATTAATTTTCATTAAAAACCTTCTTTAAAACCCCAATAATAAAATCAATATCTTCATCTGTACTTGATAATGGTGGACTAAGCGCTAAAATATTATTGTAGCCAGCAACGGTGTCTCCGTTTTTCCCAATAATCAGTCCATTATTTTTACATGCTGCAATTAATTTTCCAACTAGCTCTTTCGATGCCGGCTCTTTCGTGATTTTATCTTCTACCATTTCAATTCCGACGATTAATCCTAATCCGCGGATATCACCAACATTCGGATGTTTACGTAATTCATCCAATTCATTTAAAAGTCGTTCTCCCAATTCAGCAGAGCGTTCAAATAAATTTTCTCTTTCCATAATTTCAATGTTTTTCAGTGCCAATGCACAAGCCGCAGGGTTTCCCCCAAATGTATTGACATGGCGAAAATGACTATTATCTTCCCCGTCTTTAAAAGTTTCATAGATATCTTTTCGGACAGCTGTCACAGATAAAGGCAAATATGCGCTAGTTAATCCTTTAGCCATCGTAATTATATCTGGATTCACATTGAAGTGTTTATGCCCAAAAGATTTTCCAGTTCTGCCAAAGCCGCAGATTACTTCATCAATGATAAGTAGGACTCCGTGGCGGTTACAGATCTCTTGTACTTTTTCAACATAAACAGGGTGTGGAATTAACACACCACCTCCTGTAATTAGTGGCTCCATAATCACTGCTGCAATCGACTCTTTTTGCTGCCAGATAATCGTATCTTCCAGTTCTTTGGTACGTTGAAGGTTATATTCTTCTATCGTCATTCCCTCAGGTTTCCGGTAATTATCCGGTGAGGCAACATGTAAAAATCCTGATGATAGCGGTTCATATTTATATTTTCTTAAGGCTTGGCCGGTTGCTGATAATGCTCCCATGGAACTTCCGTGATAGGCACGGTACCTTGAGATGACTTTATAACGGGAGGCTTCCCCATTTTGCTGATGGTATTGACGGGCCATTTTAAATGCCACTTCGTTGGCGTCAGAACCACTATTGGAGTAAAAGATGACGTAATCCCCACCAAGAATTTCGTTAACCTTTTCCGCTAGTTCGATTGCTGGTTCATGGCTTTGTGTCATTGGAACGTAACACATTTTCTTCATTTGTTCATATGCCGCCTCGGCCAATTCCCCGCGTCCATACCCGACATTGACACAATACAATCCAGACATTCCATCTAAATAACGGTTACCTTGATGATCTGTAATCCAGGAACCTTTTCCTTCTTCTACAATCATTGGCGGATTTTTTTCACTATATGGGGAAATATGATGCCAGACGTTCTGACGGTCCCTTTCAATTAAAGATTGCTTTTTCTTCACAGATTCCACTATGATCTTCTCCTTTCCATATTTCATGATATACAAAACGTCCAATAAAACTGTATCTTGAATTTCAAATAATTAGATTTGACATAATTTTTAGTATATTACATAATTTATTCTATAACATTACCTCTTTGCTATCACTTGACATAGTGTAAAATATTTTAAGTTTTTCTTTAACTTTATGAAGGGGAGGTAACTAGGTGGAAAAGTGGAAACTTACTATAAACGACGTACTTTCCAGAGAATTATTTAAGAAAGCCCGAATAGTAGCAGGAGAATCAGGCATGAACCGGGAAGTTAAATGGACACATATTTTGGAATTAGGAGATATCGAATCCTTCATCAATGGTGGAGAACTTATCCTGACAACAGGGTCTGGAATTAAATTTGATTCACCGAAAGGCATAATTGATATTGAAAAACTATTAAAAAAGGATATTGCAGGAATTTGTATTGAACTTGGTACACATGTAAAAAAAGTTTCGCCTGAAATTATTCACTTTTGCAACAAGCATCAATTACCCCTCATTGTCTTTGACGAGATTGTTAAATTTGTAGATATTACGCAGGACCTTCATACAAATATTATTAACCATCATCATCAAATGCTAAGTCAGCTCTACACGTTCTCTGAAACAATTAATAAGCTGTCCCTATTGCCAAACGGTATTTTAAAGATTTTAAAAGAGCTGTATAACCATTTTCAAACAGCTGTCCTATTTATTTCTGATGACACAAGATCATATTACTACCCTCCAACAAGCAAAGACTACACACAAACCCTTAAGGAGTGGATTAGACAATCAACCAAATTAAATTCTTTTAACAGCTGTTTTCTCAATGGCGAATCCTACACCATATTTCCAATCAAAGGACTAGGAAATATGTGGGGATATTTATGTATACAAGACGATACTGAAAACCTCGATGAGTTCTCTTTCTCTATCGCTGACCGTGCAGCATTAGCAATCGCACAAATTATGCTTCGAAATAAAACAATGGAAGAAAGAAAACAAAATCAGGAGGAAGAAATTGTTCGAAACCTGTTACAGGGGAAGAAATATGATTTATCCGATATCCAGAAGATATTGCCTGCTCCTGCTAAGAATCTATATTACAGATTATTCCTCATCGATAAACATACTCATAATGTATGTATGAAAGAAGGAGCTTGGGAAGAAATGAAGCTGCAGCAATCCATTATTATCCGAACTCTTTTCCGAAAAAACGGTTTTGTTCCCGCAGTTTCTGTTGGGCGAAATGAAATTGCTGTTATTGCTGCTTCTTACATGCAAGATGATGCAAAAAAAGATACAAATCGTTTTCTGGAAATTGTCCGTGAATTAAAAACCATGAATCAAAATAAAATACTTCATGGAGAAAAATGTTCATTTGGTATCAGTAATGTCCATCATGATTATTCTTCTTCCAGCTGTAGTTATAAAGAAGCCAAGAATGTCATATTCATTCAAAACGCCAATTTGATTCAGACTTATTTTTATGAGGAAATGGGTGTCTTCCGAATATTATTGGATATGCACCATAACAATCAGCTAGAATCTTATGTCCAGGATTATTTAGCTCCCATATTAAGGCATGATAAAGAAATGAAAAGTGAACTACTAAAGACCCTCTCTGTATATCTGAATTGTATGGGATCCAAAAAAGAGACGGCAAGCCGGTTATTTATCGTTCGCCAAACTTTATACCACCGGTTAGATAAAATAGAGGATTTATTAAAAACAGATCTCATGGAACCAACTAATCGACAAGCAATTGAGCTGGCATTAAATGCTTATTATTTACTAAAAAGATCTTCCCAAAAACCGGATTTCACTAATTATTGGGATAAGGAATTTGAAGTGTTACCTTAAAGAGAAATTTTAATCAGTGAGGGTATTATAGCCAGTTAATCGCACGATAAACATAATAGGCATAGAAACAGCTCTATGCCTATTCATAGAGATTTAATTAGCCGTTAAATCCAGAACCGCCTGTAGCACAACATTGACCCCTCTTTCACAGTCTTCCCAGTAGGTTAGCTCATCTTCCGCATGACTTTTCCCATTCACACTTGGTACAAATATCATAGCAGCTGGCAGATACGTAGCTATAAACTGGGCATCATGGCCAGCACCACTTGGCATGCATTTATAGGAATACCCAAGGGATGTACAGGATTCCTCAAGAGAATTAACCAGTTTGTCATTAAACCAAACCGTGTCACGGTCCCATAACTTAGTTGCCGTTACTTCACACTTTTCTTTACCTTCTGATGTCGTTAGTCCATGAATAATTTCCTCCACCTGACGAATAATATCTGCCTCTTTATGGCGTGCCTCCAATGTAAAAACGACTTTATTTGGAATAACTGTATGAATATTTGGGCTGACATTCAACCTTCCAATCGTATAGACTAAATCACTATCCAATTTGCTCATTTTTTCACGAATCTCATTGATTAAGTTATTGGTCGCAAATAAAGCATCCTTTCTCATCGGCATCGGAGTCGTACCAGCATGATCAGAGTCCCCTATTACTTCAATCTCATAACAGCACATCCCCACGACACATTCTACTACCCCAATATCTTTTGATTCACTTTCTAAAACCGGGCCCTGTTCTACATGTAATTCCAAAAAAGCCTCGGCTTCTGTTAAACGATTTTCTTTACTTCCTTCAAATCCACTCACCTTTAATGCCTTTTCAAAGGTTATACCATTTTTATCCGTTGATTTTAGCATCTGGCCTTTATCAAAGTGACCGGACATAACTCCTGAAGCCATCATGGAAGGCTCAAATCTTGCTCCTTCCTCATTGGTAATATTGGCAACCACTACTGGAACCTGTGGTTTAATGTTGCTCTCCACGAGTGTGCGAACAATCTCGATACCTGTTAGTACGCCAAGAACTCCATCAAATCTTCCGCCCTTTTCAACAGAGTCAAGGTGAGACCCAACAACAACTGGAGGCTTATCATTTTCCACGCCTTCCAGTGTTGCATACATACTCCCCATATCATCCCATTTTACTGTCATTCCTAGTTCTTCACAGACATCCTTAAAATGATTTCTTACTTTAATATCCATCTCAGACAATGCCAGACGAGTTACACCATTGTTTTCCGTGCGCCCAAAATTCGCAAACTCTTCTACTGTATTCTTCAATCTTTCTCCATTAATTAAAACACTTTGCTTTTCCACGATATCTCCTCCTATCCTGTTTATTGTTGGTACAGTTGACCTTTAATCAATAAAGTTGTTACATATTTTCTGCTGTCCGAGTTAGTCAATATAATGGATTGTCTTTCGAAATAATCCTGTTTTTCCAATTCCACTCGGTCCCCATCCAATGTTCCTTCAATTGCAGTTATTTCGAAGTTATTTTTCAATAATTCATCAATCAGCTGTTTTTCCTTGATAAATTCCTGGTAACTAGACAATATTATCCCTCCCATTTTGTTTTCGCTTATTTCGCAATGACATCTTTTTTCTCTGGTTCTTCATCCAAGTCCCATTCCCGTCCAACGGTTATTCCAAGATATTTTTCATCATTCGGATCAGTAATTTCTGCTTGCGGGAATTTTAGGAAGTACCAATATTTGGACAGTACATAATAAACTACAGCTGCAACAATAAAACCTACAATAAACGAATAGGTCATAAATATAGTTGCAATAATCCCACCAATTGCCCATGAGATAAACCCGACGAGGTTTACACCGCTATTGAAACGATACTGTCCATTGTTTTTATATAAGTCAGGAACATTCACTCTGCGTTTTCGCAATAAATAGTAGTCAGCAAACAGAATACCGCTGACGGAGGATAAAACAGCACCGATAATGAGCAGCACTTGCGTTAATATTTCAAAGACACTCCATGGCTGAATTACCGTACCAACAATACCTGCAACAAAAACGGCGACGGCATGGGTTACTTTTGGACCTAGTACATTAGAGAAAACGGCAGCAGCAGGCAATACATTCGCAGCTGTATTGGTAGACCATTGGGTTAGGACAATCATGAACAGCAGCATGGCCAACATCCAGCCAGTAGCTGTTTCCTGAAGTGCCGTAACAGGATTGGATGTTCCGGCAACTATAAATGCTGCTGCTCCGATCATAATCATAAATGCTTCTGTAAGGGGAAGAGCAATGAGACTACCAACTATTGTTGTTTTATTACGCTTAAACCAGTTTCTTTCATATTTCGGTGCCTTAAAGTGACGGGAAATCGTTGGTATATCACAGCCTAATGTTGCCCAGTAACCCATGTTGGCAAAAATAACTACCATAAATGCCGTTACTGCAGCTCCACCTGTAACCGGACTTGCAACCCATGCCCATACATCTTCACCTTGGGCTTTGATGTCTGCTGTCAGTGTGCTGTATATGATTAAAGAAAGGACAATTATTATTGGTGCAGCAACATCAGCAAAACGTTCTATCCATTTTATCCCTGATGCTGTGTTGATTAATTGGAAAAGTGCAAATACAACGTAGCATAAAAGCCAGTTATCAAAGCCTGCAAACATCGTATTTAGGATGGCATTAATGGCTGTTGCACCAAAATACGTGTTAATTCCAAACCAAAAGGATGCTGTTACAGCCCTGGTTACAGATGGAATATGTGTTCCAACCGTACCAAATGGAGCCCTCATATAAACCGGAAATGCAATCCCATGTTCCACCCCAATATCCCCGATAATGGAGATGAACGCCCCAATTGCTATACAGCCGATTAATGTAGCGAGGACTACCCATGGGAGTGAGATATTCTGGATACCTGAAGCACCAATATCAAAGGTTGCTAACAAGATAGCCATTCCGACCCACATAGCAAAAAATCCTGCTACACCAATTTTCCGGTCTCTATGTTTGACTGGAAGCAAATCCGGAGACCTTAAGTACGAGCTACTTCTTTCTTTTTCCTCCAATAAAATCGACCCTCTTCCTCTTTTATTTTTTAAACAATCCCGAAAAGCTGCTTAATATCCGTTATCAAGCAGCTGCGGGGTTGTTAAGAATATTATTTTTAGACACTTTCCACTTTGTCTTGTTCTTCAGCGAGTGCAGAGTCAAATCTAGCTCGTTTCAGAAATTTTCCTGATCCTGGTTTTGCCACTAGTTCTTTATCTTTAATGACAAATTGCCCGCGGGATAAAACAGTGACAGGCTGTCCCGTTACTTTCATTCCTTCCAAGGCATTGTAATCCACTGCCATATGGTGTGTTTCAGCGGAAATAGTCCGTTCTTGGTTTGGATCAAATAAAACAATGTCCGCATCACTTCCCGGGGCAATGGTTCCTTTTTGCGGGAAAAGGCCAAATAATTTCGCTGCCTGTGTGGAAACGATATTTACAAATTGATTCATGGAAATCCGACCTTTTTTTACTCCTTCTGAAAAGAGCACACTAAAACGGTCTTCCACAAATGGACCTCCATTAGGGATTTTCGTAAAGTCTCCTTTCCCTAAATCCTTTTGTCCATCAAAGTTAAAAGAGCAATGGTCCGAACCAATTGTTTGTAATTCCCCGCTCTTCAAGGCATTCCAAAGCACTTCCTGATTGGACTTATCTCTAAGCGGTGGAGACCATACATATTTAGCTCCTTCAAAATCTGGTTTCTCCATATAAGTTTGATCAAGCACTAAATATTGCGGACAAGTTTCTCCAAATACGGAAAATCCTTTGCTTCTCGCTTCTGCAATCTGCTCGACTGCTTCCTTACAAGTAACATGCACGACATATAATTGGGAGTTAGCAAGCGCGGTTAGTTTTGCAGCACGCCCGGTAGCTTCCCCTTCCAATTCTGGTGGTCGTGTTAAAGCATGATGGATTGGTTCTGTGTTTCCAGCTTTTAGGGCTTCCTGCGTTAAATACTCAATAACATCTCCATTTTCTGCATGTACCATGACTAATCCACCATGGTCCCTTGCTACAGAAAGCGTTTTGAATAGTGTTTCATCATCCGCCTGTAAAACATTTTTATAAGCCATGAATACTTTAAAAGAAGTAACTCCTTCTTCCGTAATAATAGTAGGGATTTCCTCTAAAACCTTGTCATTGGCTTCTACCACTTGCAGGTGGAACCCATAGTCAATTACCGCTCTACCTTCTGATTTCGCATGCCATTTTTCCAATGCGCTTTTTAAGGATTTACCTTTTTCCGTTAAGCAAAAATCAATAATGGTCGTTGTCCCTCCATGAGCTGCTGCAATGGTCCCTGATTCAAAGTCATCTATGGTGACCGTTCCACCAAAAGGCATTTCCATATGGGTATGTGGATCAATTCCACCAGGAAAAACATACTGACCTGTTGCATCAACCACTTCTGCATAAACATCACTCAAGTCTTGGCCGATTGCTTTAATTTTTTCTCCTTCAATCAGTACATCCGCCTGATACGTATCTGTTGCAGTGACAATCGTTCCATTTTTAATAATCTTTTTCAATGTAGATTCCCTCCTATAAAATGAAACTTCAATTATTGGGGATTTTCTTTCTTTCCCAAATGATTGTTAGTTATATGAATCATGCTTTTAGAAGCAGTTTATCCCCCGCTTTAAATTCTCGAATACATCTCTATTTTGAAGTACGGGTATTACTACTGAACCTTAATCAGCGATAAATATTTATGATAGTGATTCTAAGAGGTACTAGCGCTTTTCCAATGTTTGAATAGCAGCCTGACGGTCATTCCAGGACATTGGTGGTTCTGTTGGTGTTAGGTCAATCATATCGATGGCACCATCCACCGGACAGACAATAGAACATAAATTACATCCGACACAATCCTCTTCTCTTACTCGCAAAATATCATTTCCATTTTCATCCTTGAGCATTTCAATACATTGATGAGACGTATCTTCACAAGCAATATGACACTTATTACAATTGATACATACATCATTGTTAATTCGAGCAACCACTTTATGATTTAAATCCAAGTTACTCCAGTCTGTGTATTTATCAACTGATTTCCCAATAATTCCACTAAGGGAATCAATTCCTTTTTCATCCAAGTAATTTTCTAAACCTTCCGTTAAATCATCAATAATTCGGAACCCGTGATGCATAGCTGCTGTACAGATTTGTACTCCACCAGCGCCCATCAGCATAAATTCCACTGTATCCTGCCAAGTGGAGATTCCCCCAATTCCAGATATCGGGATATTCACTTCAGGATTTCTTGCACATTCACCGACCATATTCAATGCGATTGGCTTTACTGCAGGGCCACAATAACCACCATGCGCTCCTTTACCATTCACATTCGGAATAGTATTCCAAGTATCTAAATCAACACCTATTAAACTATTAATCGTGTTGATTAAACTGATTGCATCTGCCCCCCCACGTGCTGCTGCTTTTGCTGTTGCGGTTATATCTGTTATGTTTGGAGTGAGCTTTGTAATAACGGGTACTTCTGCAGCTTCCTTAGCATACATAGTGGTCATTTCTACTAAATCCGGGTGCTGACCAACTGCAGATCCCATCCCTCTTTCAGACATTCCATGAGGACATCCAAGATTTAATTCTATTCCATCTACGCCAACATCCTGAACTCTTTTAACAATTTCGTGCCATTTCTCACGCTGGGGTTCTACCATTAAGGAAGCAATGATGACATGTTTTGGAAAAAGCTTCTTTGTTTCATAGATTTCTTTTAGATTGTCTTCAATGGGACGATCGGAAATTAATTCGATATTATTGAAACCGGCAACACGTTGACCATTAAAATGATGTGCTCCAAAACGAGAAGTTACATTTAAAATCGGTTCACCTAATGTTTTCCAAACTGCTCCACCCCAACCTGCTTCAAAGGCACGCTGTACCTGATAACCTGTATTCGTTGGGGGAGCCGATGCTAACCAATATGGATTAGGTGACTTAATTCCGGCAAAATTAATACTAATATCAGCCATTTTCATCCTCCTGTCGATTCGTTTTCTACCAATTTAATAAACACTCTCCATTGCAGATTCTTTAAAACGTTCATGAATCGCCAGTGCTGTTTCTTTTCCTTGCTGTGCAGCAGTTACAACCATCGCTTCCCCGTTTCCTTTTCCGAAAATTACATCCCCCGCTGCATATACTTTCGGGTTCGAGGTAACAAATGTATCGGAGTCTACCATTATAACTCCATCCTTATGCTCCAAACCAAAGGCTTCTATTAGTTTCTCGTACCTTGTTTGGCCAATGGCTTTTACGACAATATCTACATCCATTAAAAATTCAGATCCTTCTATTTCAACTGGCCTTGGCCTACCATCTGCGCCCGAACCTTTTAATTCCATACGTATGCATTCCATTTGTGTAATACGGCCATCCCCATCACCAATTAATCGTTTTGGATTGGTCAGCCACCTAAATTCCACGCCATCTTGTTTAGCAAATTCATATTCAAAATCATAAGCAGTCATTTCCGCTTCGGTTCTGCGATAGAGAATTTTTACATTTTCAGCTCCGAGTCTAACCGAAGTCGTTGCACCATCAATGGCGGTATTACCTGCACCAATAACCGCTACACGCTTTCCGATAAATTCTTTTGGATAGTCGCCATTTTTCGTTCTTTCTACAAGGTCAATGGCATCATATATTCCTTCCAATTCTTCCCCCTCAATCCCAAGCATTGGAACCTTCGACATTCCTACTGAAAGCACAACTGCATCATATTGTTCAACAAGTTCGTCTGCATAAATATCCTTACCCACTTCTGTATTCGTTCGAATTTCTACACCAAGCTGTTTTACTTGTTCTACTTCCCAAAGTGAGATTTCTTTTGGAAGACGGAATGGGACAATACCAAAAGTATCCAACCCACCTGCTTCTTCTTTGGCTTCATAGATCGTGACTTCATAGCCTAATCTCGCCAATTCCCGAGCAGTTGAGAGCCCTGCAGGACCACTGCCGATAATGGCAACCGTTTTCCCGTTCTTTTTTCCGGCTTTAAATAAAATCGCTTCATTTTGAATGGCCCAATCTGTAGAGAATCTCTGTAAATCCCCAATAGGTATTGGTTTAGTAGAATGATTTAGTACACAAGCTCCTTCACATAATTCTTCAGTCGGGCATACTCTTGCACAACTAGCCCCCACAGGATTGGATTCCATAATTGTTTTTGCTGATCCCTTTACATTTCCAGAAGCTATTTTTTTAATAAAACCTGGAATATCAATCCCTGTCGGACATGCGGTAATGCATGGTGCATCATAGCAATATAAGCATCGGTTTGCTTCATCTAATGCTTCCTGGGAATTAAAACTAGGTTTGGATTCCTCAAAATTCTTTGTTAGTACCTCACCAGATATAAAGTTTTTTAGTAAATCACTCAATGATAAACCTCCTTAAAAAAATTTGGATGCTAACAATTAAATAAGATAGATTATTGATATTTTCTTCGTGGGGTTTATTAGGAAAGTTTCTTGTTTAAAAAGAATTCATTATACGAGGTCAAATTTATAAAAAAAGATTAAACAGTACTATAATGATAATGATTTTATTAATAGTGAGACATTTCTGAATAAATTATAATATTTTTAATTTTATTTTAAAATGGACAATACGTTAAATGTATATTCATTTAGTTGGGCGAACTGTAAATAACTTATAAATAAACCAACTGGAATGATTGGCGATTATTTACTCAACGAAAACTCTTACCCATTATGTATCCCGACCTTACTTATTCAGGTAGTTGATAGTTACCTCATCTACTATCTAATGCTTTGGATTGGATATGTACTTATCCTTTCTACTCTAATATATAAAATGTCTGAAATAGCTCAAAAATAAAAAAGAATATGGATACCTTAATCTTTTTTATACGGTTTCTTTTAAGTACTCCTATAAAAGAATAAGCTAGACAGGAAACATAAGAACATCAATCCAGTGTTTCATTTAGTACAGCAAAATGACCTCTTTTTTCCATTTTCCATCATTTACAATATAAAATTTAAAGAAAAGTACTTGAAAATTTTCGTTAAATTGTTAAAATAATAATTGTAACCGATTTCATTATCTGCAAAAGGGGTTTAAAAATAATACGTTATTCATATCCATTTTATTATTGGATATTTCACTAATGGGAGATGGATAGAAAAAGGATACGGTCCTGCAATTTAGTAGTATATGTTGGCACAAATAGTAAATGATGGGGCAGACTATTAGCCGATGCATACTTTGTGGGTTTTAATTCTATATTCGATCCAATCATAGGTGCGTTTTGGGAGAAGGGGATTCTAAATGGAATTCCCTTCTCCTTTATATTTACATGATGTATTTATTTCCAGTAATTCTACGTGAATATCCTCGTCAGACCTCTAACGATTAAAGAGATATTTTTTATAAAACATAAGGTTTTATAGTATTGATCATTTCAAAATTAATTTTACCAAAAAAGAGCTACTCCTAATGGATAGCTCATTCTATATAACTCTATTTATTCTTCAATTGGTGCTTCTGCCATCACTTCTTTGGAAAATACCTTCCATTCACCTTCTTCTTTCGCCAAACTATATTGAACTTCTGCAATGCTATCTGTAAATTCATATCCTTCCGCTAAATCAGTTGCGACAGCTTTTTGTTCTACTAATAAGACGATAGTGCTAGTGCTTTCAATCACTACATCTGTACCAACGATTTCATAATTGACATCAGCATTTTCAAATAGTTCCTCTATTTCTGTTGTTCTTTCTTCCTGTACCCCAGCTGCCAAAGTATCAACATATGCTTCCAGATCCTCTTCTTCTGCATATTGCAAATTACTTTCCACAACTCCGAGTGCTCGGTCCGTTTCACTTACTTCTTCTGTTCCTACCCTTTCACTCCAACTTTCCGCTCTCTCAGCTGATTCTCCCTCTTGATTTAATAGGAAAGTAGAAACAAACAGAAAACTTGCTAAAATAATTAGCACCAGCCATTTTTTCATCTACTTTCTCGTCCTTCCCCCATTATGTATTCCTGTTTTTAGCAAAGCAGCTTTAGAATTTATTTTAATATAAATAAGGATTTTTTGTAAGGACTATATACCCCTATCTTATTACCTATTATCGATAAACTACTTATAAAATAGATACAAAGGGCTGGAAAGTAAGATTCTAATACTAAATTATCTTTGTGAAAAGAAGTTCAATTGAATAGCGAGGATAAAAGCAGAAAAGCCGTAAGCATTTAAACTTACGGCTTTTCATTCATAAATTATTACACCCACTTGGTAGTAATGACTTTCTTACGAGTATAAAACTGTAATCCATCTTTACCATTTGCATGCAAATCACCATAGAAGGAATCTTTCCAGCCTGAAAATGGGAAAAATGCCATCGGTGCTGGTACACCAATGTTAACCCCCAGCATTCCAGCATCAATCGTTTCCCGGAACTGGCGAGCACTTCCACCGTCTTTTGTAAAAATACACGCACCATTTGCAAACCGTGATTGGTTGACCAGATTAATAGCCTCCTCTAAATCTTTGACACGGGCAATTGATAAAACCGGAGCAAAAATTTCATCCTGCCAAATCTTCATCTCGGAGGTAACGTTATCAAATATGGTTGGCCCAACAAAATAGCCTTCTTGTTTAGCTGCATCATCTGTACGGCCGTCCCGTACTAATTTTGCTCCTTCTTTTTCTCCGGTTTCAATATATTTCAATGTACGCTCTTTGTGCTGGTCACGGATAACTGGACCTAGAAATACCCCTTCATCCAGCCCATTTCCAATTTCAATCTCATTTGCTTTTTTCGTTAATAAATCGATAAATTCATCTGCAATGGAATCTTCCACGGCAACAACAGACGCTGCCATACAACGTTCCCCCGCAGAACCGAATGCTGCATTCATAATTTGTGTTGTCGCATTATCTAAATTGGCATCATTTAACACAATGGAATGATTTTTCGCGCCAGCAAGTGCTTGCACACGTTTTAAATTTTCGGTTCCACGTTTATATACATATTCAGCTACAGGCTGTGAGCCAACAAAGGAGATCGCTGCAACTTTCTTATGATCTAACAGCCCGTTTACGACGTCATGTGCACCATGAACGATATTGAAAACCCCCTCCGGAAGCCCTGCCTCCGCTAATAATTCAGCTAAACGATTAGCCAACAACGGTGTACGTTCGGACGGTTTTATGACAAATGTATTTCCTGTTACTATCGCCATCGGGAACATCCAGCATGGCACCATCATCGGGAAGTTAAATGGTGTAATTCCACCAATTACTCCAATTGGGTAGCGATATACCCCAGATTCCAAATCGGTTGCAATGGATGGTAGTTGTTCTCCCATCATAAGCGATGGCGCTCCAGCAGCAAATTCTACATTTTCTATCCCACGCTGTACTTCACCATATGCTTCCGTAAAGTTTTTGCCGTTTTCAATAGTAATCAACCTAGCAAGTTCATCCCAGTTATCAACCAATAATTGCTGATATTTAAATAAAATGCGAGCACGCTTTGGTACAGGTACTTCTTTCCAGGATTGGAATGCTTCTGCCGCCACTTGTACGGTGTGATCGATATCCGCATTGGAAGAAATCGGCACATGGGCAATCACTTCCCCTGTTGCAGGGTTATATACAGGTTCTGTCTTATCCGTTTTTGCCTCAATCCATTCGCCGCCTACGTAGTTTTTAAGAGTGGTTACAGTTGTTTGTGTCAATGAAAAAACCTCCTATTATATTTAAATATACCATAATATTTGCATTTATTAAAAAATACTGTATAACAGGATAGCTTATATGTGGACAAGCCCGACTTTCGGATTGATTATACGTTTACGGAATAAACTTTAAATCCTAGCATTATTTTAAATTTACATATGAATACCCCACTTTCATGGAAAGTAGGGCATTTGTCATAGGATTCGGCAGATTATCTCTCCTCCATTACTCTCTCCAAAAATCGCTTCAGCACATGCACTGACATTACACAATCATCCAGAGACGTCCATTCTTCCGGATTATGACTAATTCCAGCTTTACTTCTGGCAAATAGCATGGCCACTGGAATTCTTTCCCCCAGAATCATGGAATCATGTCCAGCTCCACTGGGAATATACGTTGGAGTAATATTAAGTTCCTTCATCACGACAGCTATTTTCTCCTGCAATTCCTCTTGAATCGGTAATGGTTTAACCTTCGTGTTGAGATTCCACGTTACCTCTATTCCTCTTTGTTTTGCAATACTTTCTGCTTTTTCGGATATCAAATCGATCAGTTTGTCACGGGGCTCTTCCTTTATATCACGAATATCTACCATGAGTTCGACTTTTTGAGCAATGACATTAGAACCATTGGGGTGAACATTCAATTTACCCACTGTTGCCACTGCAGAATCACTCACCTTTCTTGGCAATGGTTCAATCTCACTGACAAACATCCCAGCTGCAATGACAGGGTCTTTCCGGTCATCCATCGGCGTATTCCCAGCATGCCCTGCCTTTCCTTCAAAAGTTACTTCCATCCATGCAGGTCCAGCAATACCAGTTACCACTCCAACAGGCTGTTCCTGTTTTTCCAGTACCTTTCCTTGTTCAATATGTACTTCGGCAAACAATTGAATATCTTTATTTTTACTGGAAGGAGTGAGAAACTTTTCTCGATTGCTATCATACGTTTTAATTACTTCATCAAAGGATTTTCCTTCCTCATCGAATAATTGATCTAAGTATTCATTTGTCAATTTCCCCATAAAAGCTTCACTGCCGGTTAACCCAGAATTAAACCTCGAGCCTTCTTCATCAGAAAAAATGGCCACTTCATATGGAACCGGTGGCGTATAGCCCGTTGCTTTCCAGGCTTCCACTACCTCCAGTGCCGCAAGAACACCTAGTGGACCATCAAAATTACCGCCATTTGGAACACTGTCGAGATGGGAACCGGACATAATCGTAGGGCCATTTTCCTTTCCTTCCAATCTTCCAAACACATTACCGGCCCCGTCCATTGTCACCTCAAGACCTGCTTCCTTCATCCATCCAATTACTAATTCCTTCGCCTGCTTTTCTTCGGTTGAATACCCAAGACGAGTAATTCCGCCGCTTTCCAGACTGCCAATTTTAGATAGTTCATAGAGTCTCGTTGCCAATCTTTCTCCGTTCATACCGGAGTGATTTAATTCTGTGTTGTAATCGGTTAATAGTTTTTTATAAAGTGTCATGAATTAATGCCTCCAAATCTATTTTCTATAATTATTATACCTTCTAACCTAGATATTTTAAAATTCACTTAGAATACTTGGTGTTGGTCAAACCTTTTGGTGAATGTACCGTTGCACTTAAGCAGGAAGAAAGTTTGATGCTTTCCAATATATAAAAACGCTGGAACCCATTGTTATAAGGAATGGATTCCAGCTCTTTTCTTTTTATTTAATTCCCCGCCAAGAACAATCCAAGCTGTGCGAGCAAGGCACTTCCCACATATGTTCCAGTGAAAACAAAAATGGCTACAATAGCAATTTTCCATGACGTTTTTCTTAAATCGACCAAACGGTTAGCTACAGATATTCCTGCAAAAGTAAGAATTGGTGTTGTAATCGATAAAAAGTCAACCGCTTGAATAGCTTCTACAAAAAAGTCGGATAGCAAACAGAATACAAGTGACGTAATCGATACCCAACCTAAAATTGGAAAATCTCGGATGACTTTAATACGAACCCTTTGCATCTGGTCTGAAATAAATATCCCAATCATGGAGAAGAACCATAAGCTAACAAGCCCGTAAATGGTCAGTGCTGTTACCGGTGTAGATTCCGGGTATTTCAGTAATTTAATTTCTTGTGTAAATAAAATCAGTCCAATACTTAATAGTAGAACCAGCCCGTATTTGACGTATTTGTTCATTCCTGCTGCCATTATTTTTCACTCCTAACCATCAATTTGTACATGAATCGCTGTATTGGTACTGCTAGGAATACCATGGTGAATGTACCTAGAAAACTGGTTAATAACTGACTGGCAGAAGCATACGCCAAAATCGTACTTTCCATGTCTGGTACCGTTGCAACAAGTGTCGCTGACGCTGCACTCATCATGCTTCCAGATCCAACACCAGATGCCATGGCAAGTGCTTCAATTTGAATTCCTAAATCCAATAGAATCGGTGCGAACACACTGAAGAAAATAGCACCGAATAAGGTTCCGATAATATAGATGGATAGAACCCCTCTCCCCTCTTTGGATTCAAGGGTATATTTTTCTGAGATGTAAGCCAATTCTCCTTCACGTCCGATACCAAGTGTTGCACCAATTGCTTCTCGGCGTAATCCGAGCATGATCGCAATCGGAAGTCCGATTAATACGGTTCCGAGGTTACCAAGCTCTTGAATAATAAACACCCAGCCGATGGAAAGAATTTCACGAAGATGTGGTGCCACATCCGCTCCATATCTCGCCATCAATGGAAGCATGATAAAAATCAAATACTTACTGGAAAAGTTGATATTCGATTCACTATAAACCTTTTTCCAAAATCCTTTACGGAAAATTCCCAAACCGAGAACCATCGTAATAATAATAGCAAACACAAGTGGCAAAAGCCCGATTGTAAATCCGCCAATTGGAAGCGATTGGAATCCAATCATTTCCGCAATGAATATAACTATTAGTGCAAAAGCAATAAGGTAAAGCAGGTTTCCTTTCATCGTATGTCTCCCCCAAGTTGTTATTTTTTAGCTGACAATATCAGCAATTAATTCCATATATTCTTCGTACGTTCTCTTATATAATTTCGACCGATCCACTTTTCCACTCATTTCCTTTAACATCTCTGAAAGAAATCCAGGAAAAATTTCGTAAATAAATTCCGGATCAACATCGATAAAATCATCACCATGAATGGTGCCGGTAAAGCCGCTGTATCCTATTTGAATACATGGCATCATAAAGGAAAGATCTCCAATATCACCAGCAGCACTGATCGCATCTTCGTTCAAGATCACCTCAATCTCGTCGGTTCTTTCGAAAGTACTTTGGACAAATCCAGATAAATAACGATTCTGTATAAATGGCAAATATCCCATTTGTGTCTGAATATCCACTTCCCCCTGCAGCGCTTGAGCACTTCCTTTCGCCGCATCATCCAGCTTGATTGCAGTGTCTTTCAGGTAATCCACCGTTTTCGTACGTAAATCTGTCCCAACGGTAATGTGATTCGGAATCACGTTGGTGGACATATCTGAATTCATGACAATCGGATTAATCCGTACTTGCTCGGAATCTTTTAACTGCTGTCTCGCCAGGCCGACTGCAACATTAAATAAAGTTGACATGTTGTACGCATTTTTGGAAGAGAATGGGTCAAAACCTGCATGTGTGGCTTTCCCTTTAAAGTGGTATTTTTTATATAAAAATCCAGCTAAATCACAATTTGTATTGATCGTTCTCTTTTCAAATTCCCCACCAATGGCATGTACACTAATCGCTGCATCGATATCATCAAATACCCCAAGCTTCATCGCTTCCGGTTTACCACCGTAGTGTGAAATTTTATTTTCCTGAATGAGGCGTTCACGGTAATCCAAGTCTAAATATTCTTCTGCAGGTACGAAGATGAAGCTTAATTTGTAATCAAAGTCTTTATACGCTTCTGTCTGGTGCAAATGTTTATACAATGCAAGTGCAATCGCCACTTGTGTGTAGTGCCCACAATTGTGTGCCGCCCCTGTATTTTTGTCTGCATACATATGACTCGGTGCATAAACAGCATCCAGTTCAGCGATAAATGCCAGATGAAGCTCCTTTTTGTCATCTTCTCCAAGGGTAGTTCTAAATCCAGTTAAGCTGAATTCTTCTATTTCAATATTCGCATTTACTTTCTTTAAATAGTTTATGACAGTCTGTTTCGTCTTCGTTTCTTTATATCCTAATTCCGGATGATAGTATATCTCCTCCGCAATTTGTTTGATTTCCTCGTATTGTTGTTTGAATGTCAAAGGTGTTCTCCTCCTTCCGAGTTATATCATAAACATTCGAATTTCCGTTTTTACAACTGTTTTAAATCCTATCACAGAGTGTAATGTTCGTCAATATCACATTTTAATTTCTATTTTTTGTTTTAACGTTCGGATTTTCACTTTTGATGCAGAGGTAGGATATTTATAAATATGATGGGATTTTTGTGTTTGTGGATAGGATTTAGTAGGCATGGACTTTTTATAGCTTTATGCATAGCAATTAAGAGCTTGTAGTATTTTTAGTGTGCATTGTAACCCAACATCCGTACTTTAGTATATTGCACATTGCAATATTCGACACTCGTGCATTAAGCATTCGCACATTGGAATTAGCATTTGTAGACTTTTTTAGTATTGGAGCATTGTAATTCGGTACTCACGGAAACAAAAAAATCAAGCATCCTCTATAGGGAGTGCTTGATTTTTCCTATATTATATGAAATCCCCTCATGATGTAGCAGGAACTTTATCATCTTTTTCTTCTGTGCTCTCGTTACCCTCAGATCTGGCCCGCTTCATAAAGAAGGCCAGAATCATTGCAGCAAAAGCAATAAATGCTGAAACGAGAAATGCAAAATTAATTCCCGCCTGCATGGCCTCGAGAGCAATTTGTTCTTGCACAGCTGCTGTCGGTTGTCCTGCTACTTCTGCTAAGAGCTGATTGGCATAGCTCTGTTCACGTATGGACATTAACGTAATGATTAATGCCGTACCAATTGCACCGGAAAGCTGCATCAAGGTATTGTTCATCGCTGTTCCATGAGGATAGTATTTGGCAGGCAGCTGATTCAAGCCATTCGTCTGGACCGGCATCATGACCATCGACATTCCAAACATGCGTAAAGCATGCATCCCCATTAAATAATAATAACTTGTTTCAAATGTTAAGTTACTTAATAAATAGCTCGTCATTGCCGTGATCCCCAGACCACAAACAGCAAGAATTTTCCCACCATATTTATCAAACAATCTGCCCGTCACCGGTGACATAATTGCATTGACTAATGCACCAGGCAGTAGCATTAACCCAGTTGCCAATGGAGAAATGCCCAGAACCGTTTGTACATAGATAGGCAACAGAAGAAACCCGGAAAACATGGCCATCGTATTAATCATCATAATCCCGGATGCCAGGGAAAACATCGGGTATTGATAGACTCTGAAATTCAGCATTGGCACTTCCAACTTAAACTGCCGGATAATGAAGGCGACAAGCGAACAGATTCCAATGATAATCGTTATGTAGATAATAGGATTATCCCAACCATTTGACCCTACAGAACCAAATCCATATAATATGCCACCAAAACCAACACTGGATAATAGGAAGGAGAAAAGATCCAGCTTTATGGCCACCTTCTCTTTTTTATCCTTCAACAAGAAAAATCCTGTCGTCCAAATGGCAATAGCAATGGGCCAAATCGTGTGGAACAACATGCGCCAATGAGAATGTTCCAATATCCAGCCTGATAATGTCGGGCCAATGGCTGGGGCGAACATAAGAATTAATCCGAATACCCCCATGGCTGCTCCCCTTTTTTCTACTGGAAAGCTAATTAGCATAACATTCATGAGGAGTGGCATCATGATGGCAGAACCTGAAGCCTGAATCATCCTGGCCACTAACAGTACTGAAAATATAGGCGAAAACCCAGCGATAATCGTTCCTATTGTAAATAGCCCTATGGCCACTAAGAAAAGCGTGCGAACCGAATATTTTTGAATCAGGATGGCAGTAGCTGGAATTAATAAACCATTCACTAACATAAACCCAGTAGTTAACCATTGTACAGTTGCCGTATCAACCTGTAAGTCTGTCATAATCGAAGGCAGTGCAACGTTTAATAATGTGTTATTTAAAAAACCGATAAAACCACCAATCATTAACACCGCAAGAACCCCATACGGTGGACGCTTCCCATCACTCAACGAATTACCCATCATCCCATACTCCCCTCTCTACATGGTGCCTGTCACTTCCCGAATTTTGTCGAATGGTCTTTCCACGCTAAAAGCAATCGTTCCTAATAAATAATTATGGGTTACGATTGCCTTTTACCTTTCTTTGATTATACTGAAACACCTTGTTCAACTGAATAATGAAATCATCAAAAATAGAAACCTTTACCTCATGCTCATCTGTATACAATTCAGGACGGCCATAACTGCCACTTTCCTGCAGCTTAAAGACACTAATAATCTTTTCCTGTGGCTCTACTATCCAATATTCTTTTACCCCCGCCTGCTCATATTTATTAATTTTCTCTATTTTATCTCTTTTGGCGGATGATGGTGAAATAATTTCAATCACCATATCCGGACTACCCTTACATCCTGCATCATCCAACTTATTAGGGTCACATACTATTGTTATGTCCGGTTCGAATACATCTTTACTTTCTTCTTCTTTTTCGTAACTTTCCAAATTCAGCACTACATGGAAAGGGGCTGGATACACGTCACATTCCTTTCCAACTAAATAATTGGCAATTTGACGATGTAACTCCGATAACACCTTTTGATGAAGTCTGGAATGGGGGTATTCGGTCTTATTTTAATGTTTGCGTCAGCGATTGGGCCGACTTTGTCAGGATGGATTGTAGAACAATATAATTGGATTACTTAACATAAAAGTGCTGACAGCTACAATAGATAATCCAACGACAGCCAGGATACGTCCACCATACTTATCAAATAATCTTCCGGTAATAGGGGACATGAAATTTCCACCTTTATCATTATCATTGCCCTAATCCTTTCCATATTCATCAAAAAAGCAACACCAATAGAAGACAAAATACCTTTAGAGGTGCCTGTCACTTCCCGAGTTTTGTAGAATTTTGTCGAATTTAGTGAAGGAGCGATATTTGCTCCTTTTTTTGTTTACAGATTACTATTTCATAAATTTAGAGAACCCATCTATAATTCGTAATTAGATGTAAAGAATAGGAATGAATCCATGCTTTTTCATTATAGTAGCTTAAGCAAGCAATCTAATGGACTACAGGAAACAGAAGTACTATGATAACACTACGATCAATTATTATATTTAATTAAATATAATTTGATAATTACAAAATAAGAAGGGATGAATATCATGGGAAAAAGATTCGATGATAAAGTAGTTTTAATTACAGGTGCAGGTTCCGGGTTAGGACAAGCATCTGCTTTGCAGTCAGCAAAAGAAGGGGCAAAGCTGTCTTTAGTTGATTTAAACGAAGAAGGATTACAGGAAACCAAGCAAAAAGTATCAGAAGTTGCTCCGGAAGCTGAGGTTCTTTTAGTTACAGCAAATGTAGCAGAGGAAGATGAAGTGAAAAACTATGTAGATAAAACCGTTGAAAAGTTCGGCAAAATTGATGGCTTTTTCAATAACGCGGGTATTGAAGGAAAGCAGAATCTTACGGAAGACTTTGGTTCTGAGGAGTTTAATAAAGTAGTCAGCATTAATTTAAATGGTGTATTTTATGGGATGCAATATGTGTTAAAAGTGATGAAAGAACAAGGATCCGGCTCCATTGTAAATACTGCTTCCGTTGGTGGTATTCGCGGTGTTGGAAATCAATCCGGCTATGCAGCGAGTAAACATGGCGTTGTAGGTTTAACCAGAAACTCTGCTATTGAATACGGACAATTCGGTGTAAGCATTAATGCCATTGCTCCTGGTGCGATTATGACACCAATGGTTGAAGGCTCTCTTAAACAAATAGGTGGGGATAACTGGGAAGAAGTTGGAAAACAATTTGTGGAACCGAACCCAATGAAACGTTTTGGAAAACCAGAGGAAGTAGGATATTTAGTTGCTTTTCTACTTTCCGATGAATCTAGATTTATTAACGCAGCAGTTATTACAATCGACGGTGGCCAATCTTATAAATATTAAAATTCTTAGAAAATCCGCATTCGCTCATCCTTTAGCGAATGGGTAGTATTTCTTATACTTAGGACGTTTTAAAATTTTAGCTACGTCAAAAGACTTCTTTGCTAAAATTTTATACTTTCCTAACGTGTAATAAAAAACTAAGCCTTTTAGTTTAGGCTTAGTTTTTTATTACAGGCGAACCGTTATGAAAATCATGTACAAACTTTTGCCAACAATTTTTGAATGTCATAAATGCTTTTATCTTTTCTAAACTGTTTGGAAACAGCTGGTAATTCGGCTCCAGAAATCCATATTTTCAGTTCTGCGTCCAAATCAAAGTGACCAGCTGATTCTACACTGAAATGTGAAATGCTTTTATATGGAATCGAATGATACTCAGTCTTTTTCCCTGTCATCCCCTGCTTATCAACAAGAATTAAACGGCGATTGGTAAACACAATTAAGTCACGAACTAATCGAAATGCAACGTCCACCGATTCTTCCACTGTTAACAAATCACTAAGTTCCTTATTTACTTCCTCTTTGCTCACCGTTGAAGCATTGCCTAAAAGTCCGTCTAAAAGACCCAATTTAACCTCTCCTCTTCTTTTAGTAAACTAAAAAGCCCTACATAGTTAGAATGACGCATACTAATAAATCTATACGATGCCGGTTGCTGTTTTCATTTTCCTGTCTAACCAAATTATACGCTTTCGAACCTGTCAGAAACAAGGAATACTACATAATTCCACACTGGATTTTCCATGTTTTCCTTAAATTGGGAGAATAATTTTATTTCTAGGTTTTAAAATAATCCCAAATAGAAAGGGGGGAATGACCATGAAAATTCATATGAAATGTATTTCAACAATAATGATTGCTTCCATCATGTTAACAGGATGTAATGCAGGACAGGAACAAGGAGCAAGGTATAACAACGACAGACAGAACAATACATTTGAAAATGTCGGCTTTGGTCCTGAGCAGAATCCACCAGCAAATAATCAAGTTCCTAATAATGGACAGCCTCAAACATATGAATTCCCATTATTTGATGGACAAACAGACGATAGTCCAAATTTCCAGAATAGGTTTGGTCGGGGTTTCAGATACGAACGTAATGAAAGAGTGCCTGATCAAGGTCAACCAACCGAAGAAGATGCTCCTGCTCCACAAGGTGGCGGCAATCTGCAGACTGCAGAGGTCGGTCAAGTGGTTGAGGAAGTGGTTCGTTTGACAAATGAGCAACGCAGGGAGAATGGATTACCTGAGCTACAAATGGATATGCAATTGAATGACGTAGCTCAAGCGAAGTCCGTTGATATGGCTGACAATGACTATTTTAGCCATAACTCTCCAACGTATGGTTCTCCTTTTGACATGCTGAAACAATTCAACATCCAATACACGGTTGCAGCTGAAAACATTGCGGCAGGACAACAAACTGCTCAGGAAGTCGTTGAAAAATGGATGAACAGTGAGGGCCACCGTAAAAATATTCTTAATGAATCTGTTACCCATATAGGAGTTGGAATGGAAAACAGCGGAAGTATGAATCCGTATTGGACACAAATTTTTATTGCAAAATAAATACAGGCATAATAGAGTGCGTGATGCCTTTCCTAAAAAAGCAAAAGACTCCTGTTTTCCAAGACGTCTTTTGCTTTTATGTGTTAGGTGCCTTGTTAGGTGCCTGTCACTTCCCGGATTTTGTCGAACACCATTCTGCCTACTGACATCCTAGTTACTTTAAGCTGTAAAAATGAACCGTATTTTGATAAATTTGATCATATACATCATGAATTGACAGGTTTTTAATTTTGGCAATTTCCGCAATGGACTCGTGTATCATCTTAGGATGTGTCATTTCATTTTTAAACGGCCCTTTAAATGACCAAGGCCCATCTGTTTCCACCATCAATTGATTCAGCGGGTATTTCTTTCCTAAGTTTTGAATTTCTGTTTCATATAATATATCCGGTGTTAGCGAAATAAACCAGCCATTTTGTATGATACGTTCCATCGTTTTTAAATCTCCTTTAAACCAGTGAAAATGCGCTTTATCTATCGAATGTTTTTCCAGTAAAGTACATACAATAGAGGCATCTTCATAAACCGCATGAAGTGCAATTGGTTTTTGATACTTTTTTGCAGTTATAATAAACCACTCTAATAGTTCTATATATGGCTCTTGCGGTATTTGAGGATTTTTCTTTCTCCTGTAATAAGGAAGCCCAACTTCACCAACCGCAATCATTTCTTCATGATGCTGGTCTATAAATAGGATTATGGATTCCAATTCCTTCCCACTCGGCAGCGGCTGTTCCCGATGAAAGCCAATAGCTGTCCTAACACGGTTATTTTCCCTCGATAAAGATAAATTCTCAACGGCAGAGGCCAGGTTGTTTGATACCGATATAAGCATTTCAACCTGATATTTTTCCATTTCATTAAGTATAACCCTTTGCTCATCCCTCTTATATAAATCCAAATGGATATGTGCATCTATAACAGATTTATACATGTGTCGTGATCCCCCTCCTTCATAAGCTCTATCCCTAACATAACACAACATGGTGCCTGTCACTTCCCGAATTTTGTCGAACGAGAATATTCGGGAACGATGGATAATGTAAAATATAAAAAAACAGATGCCGTTCCACCACTATGCTGCAGGAAAACGGGCATCTGCCCTGTTTAATATACTGCATTTAACTTATAATCTCGAAAACAATACATTATTTTCCAAATGAATATGCTGGAATGTGTTTTCTTCCATTTCCGCCAAACGTGCATACGTGATTTGGCAGGATCCGCATGCATCAGCAGGAGGCTGAAAATCACTGGTAATCGTCCGCATTACTTTAAGTTTATCACCAACCGTATTATGTTCTTCTTCAAGTTCCCCGTCGGCCTTGCGAATTTGATGGAGCAATTCTTCACTAGGCTCTCTTTCATACTCTTTAATAAGCGGGAATACGGTATTTTCTTCTTTAATCGTATGTTCTTCCATCTCTAATTTAAATTCATTGTATACGTGATACAATTCCTTTAATTCCGGATGGCTTGCACCATGTCTGGAGTATACTTTTGTTACAAACTGGCCAAGTGCAGGAAGTTCTTCCATTAAATAGGCGTGATGGGTATGTCGGATGTGGTCAACAATCTCGGATAGTGGTTTAGCATCCCAATTCATGACGTCATGGTCTTCCTTGTTCCATTCCTCATAACGGGTGTTCAGTTTTGTTAAAATGACATTTTCGTCCAAGTCTTTTTCTGCAAACGTCTCTTTCAATGGACGCTTCCCTCCACAACAGAAGTCAATTTTATGCTCTTTGAATAATCACTTGCTTTAGGAAAAACCTTTACAATATTCGCTGGTGTATGCTCAACAGTAAATTTCAATATTTTCCCCTCCATTTATTTGTCTTGATTTCATTCTAATCCATCTTAAAAAATTAATCTGTGACCCAAATCACATTGGTGCCTCTTTTGGTGCCTGTCACTTCCCGGATTTTGTCGAACGTTGCGGGTGGTTATGGTAGGTGTTGCTACATTCTAATAAGCGTACAAAAGCCTGGATAAACATCTCAAACAAATGATGAGCACAACCATACATAAATAAACAGATACAACCGTTCATTCATCATTAATGGTAAAATAGACTAAAGATGTCCTTTTATAAAAGGCTTTAAGGAGGAATACATATGTCTATTGAAGAAGGTTTTATAGATGTAACTGGAGGCAAAGTATGGTATCAAATTCACGGCGACCATTTGAATAAAATACCAGTCATTGTCCTTCATGGAGGGCCCGGGTCTTCTCATTATTCTTTACAGGGATTGAAAGTTCTGGCAGAAGAGAACCCTGTTATCTTTTATGACCAGCTCGGGTGTGGTAAGTCTGATCGACCAGAAAATGCTTCATTATGGAACCTTGATCGATTTGTGGAGGAACTAGCACAAATTAGACAGGCTCTTTGCCTAAAGGAATTCAACATTTTAGGGCATTCATGGGGAACAACACTGGCAGCCGCTTACTTTCTTGCGCATCCAGAAGGTGTTCAAAAAATCATCTTTTCAAGCCCATGTTTAAGTGCACCGAGATGGGCAGAGGACCAGAAACAAAATCGTGGGAAATTACCTATTAATGTTCAGATCACCTTAAATACATGCGAAAAATTTGAAACGACGGACACGGAAGAGTATAAAGAGGCAACAGCAGTATTTAATAAGCACTTCGTATGCAGGCTCGATTCTATGCCAGAATTCTTAAAAAAAGGAACCACATATAAGAATCGCGAAATCTATCAAATCATGTGGGGCCCATCCGAGTTTCATGTAACTGGCAATTTGAAGAACTTTGACTGTACAACGGAGCTTAAAAACATCACCGTCCCTACTTTATTTACATGTGGCCGGTATGATGAAGCTACACCAGAATCCACCGAATACTTCAGCAATCTTACTCCAAACAGCACGTTTCATGTTTTCGAAAACAGTGCACACATGGCTTACATCGAAGAACCAAAACAATATATCAAAACCATGAAAAGATTCCTAAGTTAAAGGTGCCTTAACGGTGCCTGTCACTTCCCGAAATTTGTCGAAAGGAAGAGTCGTTGCTGACTTATTATACAGAAAGGAAATCTCTTTACAGCCTTTGCGCTTGGACTGGACATCTTAGTAACAAATTTAAATTCCTAAAAAATCCCGTATTTCCCAGTGCTCCAGTAAATGCGCTTACTATTCTTGTGCTTTCATACCGTAAGAATTCAAACATCATGCTATTCCAGCTAAAATAAAATGAATGCTTCTCTGAAGAGGTCTTTAAGAAGTGGAATATTAATGAGGACTATCATGGCAAAGTACTTCTAAATGCGGATACAATTAAAAACCGATTCTTAATTTTTTCATTAGAATCGGTTTATCGGGTCGGATTGATATTTTATTTTGAAAAACATATGAACAACCTCGCTTACAATGTTTAAGTATATTTAGTTTTGTTTCGTATGTGCTCTATTATTTACCTTGGTTACGACTTAGTCTTGCATATGCATCTACATATAAGTTATAAGCTTCTTTAATAAGTTGTTTCATCCTTGTCACTTCCTTTCTTTTGTTACTTTAATTATGCTGTAAAAGGCATTATTTTACAAAGTCCGTGAAATCGATAACATCGTTCATGAAAACGAAAACAACGAAAATGAAATCGGGAACATCTCACTTTTTCTTAAAATAACTCAAAATTACTCCCATTTTCACCTAAAAACAAAAACCACACATAAATAAATCCGCTTTCATATGGTGCCTGTCACTTCCCGCTTTTTGTCATTTTTTGTCGAAATGAAAATGCAGGGTAATATTTCTCCACAATAGGATATGCTAATGAAGAAATTATTAACCTTGATTAGGAGTCACTTATTAGAATGAAACGTGCAATTATCTTTGGCATATTATATGGACTACTCTTATTTATAGCATTTTTATTTCGGGAGCCATTATTAGCATGGATCAACGAAAGTCATTATGGGCAGTTGCCGTTAATGTTTTTTCTGGCTATTTTCTTTAGTGTTATTCCGGTGATCCCTTTTGCCGTTTTCGCTGGGCTGATGGGAGTGAAATACGGTATTTGGGTTGGGGCGGCCATTAATTGGACAGGGTCTGTTGGTGCAGCGGTAATCTTTTTCATGATGGCACGGAACTATTTTGTTCGCCCCTTTCAAAATTACATCTCCAAGTACGATCAGGTGAAAAAATTTGATCAGATTATTAGCAAAAATGCCTTTATTGCCGTTCTATTCAGTCGAATGATCCCGATTATTCCAACACCCGTAGTCAATATTTATTCCGGTCTTAGCTCCATGTTATTCACACATTATATTGCTGCAACCGCAATTGGCCAGATTCCTGGTATGATTGTATATGCTTATTTGGGCAACCAGCTCTTCACATCGATTCAGGCATTTATGACAGGAATATTGATTTATGTTGGTTTTATTCTACTTGTCATTCCTTTTTATCGTCTATGGTATCAAAGGGGATAGATGCCCACTCCCACTGTACAAATGTTACATGCATAGACACTCCCAAAACGTTTATAATGTACATGGAAAATACTTTGGAGAGTGACTTCAATCATGGATAAAGAAATACGCTTGTTAAACGAGACGGATTATCCGCGTCTTATGTCAATGGATACTGGATTGGGAGATGATTATGTCTTACAGATTTTTAAACGTCTCGTAACGGAGAATAATAATCGATTATATGGTTTGTTTTTAGAAAGTCAGTTGATTAGTGTTGGAGGGTACACCATCTTCGCAAATCAGTACGCGATGCTAGGGAGATTGCGCAGTGACCGTCGTTTTCGAGGAAATAATGTAGCAACTACGCTCATGTCGTATATGGCGAATGAAGCCTTTAAACAGAATGGTATTCAATGGGTTGGGGCTAATACGCAGGAGGATAATGTACCTGCACGGCGTGTTTTAAAAAAATTAGGATTCCCGGAACTCACGACATTGCATGGGGCGCTATCAGAGGATCCATCTTCTTTTGTGTCCGGCACACCTGTAAAACCATGGCATAAGCTCGGTAATCTAGAACGGAAAAAAGAGTTGATAAATAAGTATTACATTAAAAACTCCGCTATCTTCCCTTATGAATGTTATTACCCATTTCCAGCATCTATGGCGTTGTTTCCTGAGAAGCTTTTAGAGGAATGGTCTTTTTATGAAAATGATAAAAGAACACGATTTTTAATTATGAGAAAGGATAGAAAAAAACATTATTACTTGCATGTCATTTACCCTTGGACTGACATGACAGAACAAGCTGGTTTGTGGGAAACAATTTCAATCGAGTATGAGGAGTTTGCTATGGAAAATATGGAAGATCAAACATACATATGGATGGATCTAACGAAGGTAGAAGCACTATCCCTTCCTGAAAATCACCCTTTTATCTTACCATCTCCCTGGATATTGCACGGAATGTACAAAACCGACTGGAAAAAGCGGTAGGTGCCTGTCACTTCCCGGTTTTTGTTGAATAATGTCGAATGCGGTATTGTTAGCGTTTTAATAATGAAATAAAATACGTTAAGATTGAAAGGATTTTTTTGTTGTTTTAAGCTTAAATTATAGGTTATTTGAACTTTATACATACCTATTTACCAGAAAGGCAGAAACACTGTACATTATTATTTTTGGTTTACTGTATCAAATTTTAAAAAGGAGCTTGATCCACATGACAAAGCAAGTAAAGCTTGGCAAGTCAGACCTGCATGTTAATCCAATTGGACTGGGTGCGAATGCTGTTGGTGGCCATAATATTTATCCAAATTTGGATGAAGAAGCTGGAAAAGAATTAGTCCGCACTGCCATAAACAGCGGCATGAGCTTTATTGATACGGCTCTATTGTACGGTCCAGGACGATCAGAAGAATTAATTGGTGAAGTCTTAAAAGAATCGGGAAAACGCTCCGAAGTCATAATAGCTACCAAAGTCGGCCCAAAATTTATTGGAAAAGAAATGGTCAACGATAACAACCCTGCCTTCTTAAAAGAAGAAGTGGAAAATAGCTTAAAGCGGCTCCAAACCGATTATGTTGACCTAATGTATATTCACTATCCGGATGAAAACACACCAAAGGATGAAGCGATAGGTGCATTGAAGGAACTAAAGGATGAAGGGAAAATCCGTGCTATCGGTATTTCCAATTTCTCACCAGATCAAGTAAAAGAAGCAAACAAAGATGGCTATGTGGATGTATACCAGGGAGAATATAATTTATTAAACCGCAGTGCTGAACAGACGTTATTCCCTTACCTGACAGAGCAAAGTATTTCTTTTGTTCCATATTTCCCTCTTGCATCCGGTTTGCTAGCTGGTAAATATACGAAAGACATGGTATTTAACGATATACGAGCAAACTTGCCACACTTCCAAGGGGAAGCCTTCGAACAAAACCTTGAAAAAGTGGAAAAGGTGCGTCAAATCGCTGATGCAAAAGGTGTAGAGGTTGCCCATATCGTCCTTGCCTGGTACTTAACAAGGGACGTAATTGATGCAATCATTCCGGGAGCAAAACGCGCAGACCAGGTATTAAATAACTTGAAAACATTAGATGTACAATTAACTAACAAAGAAATTCAGGAAATTGACCAAATCTTCC
The DNA here is from genome assembly GCF_009733865.1 of Oceanobacillus salinisoli. Lineage (GTDB taxonomy): Bacteria > Bacillota > Bacilli > Bacillales > Amphibacillaceae > Oceanobacillus > Oceanobacillus salinisoli. The sequence continues at coordinate 49,263 of NZ_WOFB01000024.1, forward strand.
AATAAGCCCATTACCTCCCAACGAAGGAAAAGCATTACTATAAAAGCTTTTCCTTCTTTTGAGTGCCTGTAGTCAACCCCCCTAAAAATAGACAATAAAAA
>NZ_WOFB01000025.1 GCF_009733865.1 Oceanobacillus salinisoli
AAAAACTTGAAAAAAGTATTTGACATTGTACGCTATGCAGTGTAAAAAGCGTCTAAGGAATACTCCTTAGACGCTTTTGGTTTTCATTATTTGTATTTTTATTTTAACGTATCCTTCTTAAGAACGAATGTAAGCATCAAACTTCTTATTTACTGCTTCTACAATCTTTCCATAGGATGCTTCTACTTCATCATCTTTTAATGTCTTATTCGGATCCTGGTACAATAGACTGTACGCTATCGACTTTTTGCCTTCTGGTACGTTATCTCCTTCATACACATCAAAGATGTTGACTTGTTTTACTAGTGGCGCCCCTACTTCTTCAATCAGCTGTTTCACATCTCCAGCTAACACATCTTTATCTAAAATAAACGCAATATCCCTTGCAACGGAAGGATATTTAGGAATTTCCTGATAAGATGGATCATTCTCAAATACTTCATATATTTTTTCTAGATTCAAATCAAATACATACGTGTCTTTTAAATCTAGCTTTTTCTGCAAGCCGGGATGTAATTGTCCGATGAATCCGGCAGTTTGATGATTTATTTGAATGACAGCGGTTCTACCTGGATGCATATGGTCCATTTTAGCCTGTTGAAAATGGACCGGAATTTCTAGAAAATCAAATAATCCTTCTACAATTCCTTTTACAACATAGAAATCAACCTCTTTTTTCTCCTGCTGCCAAGGTTGTTCGACCCATTTACCAGTAAGGGCACCTGCTAATCTTAGCAATTCTGTTGGCTGTTTTGTGAGTTCTTTTTCATCTGAAACAAATACTGAACCCATTTCATAATAGGCTAGATTCACTTGGTTTCTCGCTATATTATAAGCTAGAGAGCCTAACATTTCCGGTAGAATGCTTAATCTTAAGTATTTATGATCTTCACTCATTGGCATTGCGAGTTTTACCGGTGCAGGATTTTGTTCTTCTATTTCCGGACTGATTAATTGCTTAATGTTTACTTCATTGGTTAAGGAATATGTGAGTGTTTCTGATAACCCTGCACTTTGCATGTATTGCTTTACTTTCCGCTTCAGTAATTGCTTCTCGGATAATCCTCCAGCTTGGTTAGAACCTTCTGGTAACGTATATGGTAATTTATCGTATCCGTAGATTCTTGCAATTTCTTCCAACATATCTTCAAAGATAGTAATATCTCCACGACGTGTAGGGACTTGTACGGTAAAGATATCCTTGCCTTGTGTAAATGGAAACTGAAGTCGATTTAAGATTTCAGCAATTTCTTCTGCTGCTATTTCAGTACCTAAACGCTCATTAATTGCATCTGTGGGAACCACCACTGTTTTTTCAGATTTATCCAGTTCGTCAAATTCAACAACACCTGACAACACCTTGCCATTTGCATATTTTTGCAAGAGATGACTTGCTCGCATTCCCGCTTTTTTCACACGATTTGGGTCAATCCCTTTCTCAAATCTAGAGCTTGATTCACTTCGGAGACCGGTTGCTTTTACCGTTTTTCGGATGGAACCTCCGGCAAAATACGCTACCTCTAATAAAACATTGGTCGTTTCATCGGTTACATCTGTATTTGCGCCACCCATTACACCTGCAAGTGCTGTAGCTTCCTTCCCATTTGTGATAACAAGCTGATCTTCCGCTAACGTTCTCTCCTGTTCATCTAATGTTACCAATTTTTCTCCGGCATTCGCACGGCGAACCAAAATTTTCTCCGAATTAAATCGTTCATAATCAAATGCATGAAGCGGTTGACCATACTCCATTAATACATAGTTGGTAATATCCACTACATTGTTAATTGGCCGGACACCAGCTGCCATTAAATAATTTCTCATCCATAAAGGAGACGGCTTAATTTCTACATCTTTAATAACGAATGCACCATAATATGGATTGAGATCAGCTGCTTCCACTTCAACTGATATATAATCTTCGGCTTTCTCTTCGGACGCCGTATAAGTTTCCTCCGGGAATTTCACTTCCTTATTAATAATCGCTGCAACCTCATAGGCAACACCCAGCATGCTCATGGCATCTGCTCTGTTCGCTAAAATATCCAGTTCCAAAATTGCATCATCAAGGTTAAGGAGTGGGACGATACTTTCTCCTACCGGTGCATCTTCCGGAAAAACGAAAATACCTTCTGCTATATCTTGCGCAATATATTTTTCATCTACCCCCAACTCCTGCAGGGAACAAATCATTCCATTTGATTCGACACCACGTAATTTTACTTTCTTAATTTTTATGCCCCCAGGAAGCTTGGCACCAGGCTTAGCTACAGCAACTTTTTGTCCTTTCGCTACGTTCGGTGCACCGCAAATAATTTGCAATGTTTCGTCTCCAACATCAACTTGGCAAAGATTCAATTTATCTGCATTTGGGTGCTGTTCACAGGATACAACATAACCAACGACTACATTTGTACTTTTCTCTGCAAAATATTCCACACCTTCTACTTCAATTCCGGACTTCGTAATTTTTTCTGCAAGTTCTTCTGGAGTGATATCTCCAAGATCCACATAATTTTTTAACCAGTTATAGGATACTAACATACTGTCCCCTCCTTTAAGCCTTATGATATTGTTTTAAGAATCGTATATCGTTTGTGTAGAAACCGCGAATGTCACTGACACCATATTTTAACATCGCAATTCGTTCAGGTCCCATTCCAAATGCAAAGCCGGAATAAATTTCTGGGTCATATCCTGCCATCGAGAGCACTTTCGGGTGAACCATTCCACCACCTAAAATTTCAATCCAGCCTGTACCTTTACACACATGACAACCTTCTCCATGGCAGACTTTACAGGAAATATCCATTTCAACTGACGGTTCTGTGAATGGGAAGAAGCTTGGACGCAAACGAATTTCACGTTCTTCCCCAAACATTTTTTTAGCAAATCTATCCAATGTCCCTTTCAAATCACTCATACGGACATTTTTATCAACATAAAGACCTTCAATCTGTGTAAATTGATGTGAATGTGTCGCATCATCTGTATCACGACGATAGACTTTACCAGGACAGATCATTTTCACTGGCTGTTCCCCTTTGTAATCCAGCATGGTACGCGCCTGTACTGGTGAAGTATGGGTTCGCATTAATAATTCATTTGTAATATAGAACGTATCCTGCATATCTCGTGCTGGGTGATTTTTAGGCAAGTTTAATGCCTCAAAATTGAAATAGTCCGTTTCAACTTCTGGACCTTCTTTCACCTCATAGCCCATCCCAATAAATAAATCCTCAATTTCTTCTACGATATTAGTCAGTAAGTGAGGGCCACCTACATTAACTGGTCTTCCAGGAAGAGTGACATCAATTGCTTCCGCCTCTAGTTGCTTTTCCATCGCAATTTGTTCCAGTTTTTCAGTTTTTTCCTCGATAGCCGTCGTTATCGCATCACGTACGGTATTAGCTATTTGTCCGATGACAGGACGTTCTTCTTTGGAGAGTTTCCCCATTCCTTTTAAAACCTTAGTCAATGAACCTTTTTTCCCTAAATATGTAACACGAATATCTTGAAGCTCTTTCGGGGCTTCAGCCTGTGCTACTTTTTCCAAGGCCTCGGTTTGAATCGCTTCTAACTGCTCTTTCATCAGCAAACTGCCTCCTTTTTATCATTTATGAATGAAAATAAAAAAGCCCCATCCCAATAAGGGACGAGGACTTTGAATTCGCGGTACCACCCTTGTTGGCACATATCGTACTTGTGCCCAACTCATACTTGATAACGGAATAGTTTCCGGAACACCTTTACTTATACTGATAAGGTCCAAGTGTCTGCTCCAGAGTGAAACGATAACATTTCAACGATTAGAAATGCTTTCAGTCCAGGGCATTTCCTCCCTAAAACCGTTTATCCATGTTATCTGGCTCTTTCAACGCGTTCGTATATTTCATTCATACTTTTCATATAATATTACATTATAATTAAATAATTGGCATGATGCAACTATCCTTTCACATAATACATTAAAATTCCAGCCGCTATACTTACGTTTAATGATTCGGCCTGTCCATAAATAGGAATGTTAACAATTTTATCAGATTGAGCGATTATATCCTGCTGTACGCCCGCTCCTTCATTCCCTAAAATAAGTGCCACTTTTTCTTCCAAAGGTACTTCATTATATTTTACGGCATACTCCAGTGCTGTAGCCCAAACAGAAAAACCATCCGCCTTTAATTCGGAAATCGCATCTTCCAGATTTCTTTGTAATAAGGCGATATGAAAAATCGAGCCCTGAGTGGCACGAATGACTTTATCATTATATACATCGACAGTACCATCCCCCAGGATAATGCCACCAAACCCCGCTGCATCTGCAGTACGGATGATTGTGCCTAAATTCCCGGGATCTTGGATTGAATCAATTAGCAACATATGATTTCCTTCTAAAGCATTGGTCTGCTTCATTTCCACAATCGCTGCCACCCCTTGGGGTGTTTGCGTTTGTGAGATATGATTGAACACATTGTCACTCACTATCGTAACGTCCATCCCCTCACACCAGACAGGTAAGTCAATTCCTTGTTGAGCAATTACTTCTATAATTTTCCAATCACTTTTCCGTGCTTCCTCTATTAAATGAAAACCTTCAATAAAAAAGGTTCCCGTGTTTACACGTTCTTTTCGTTTATGTAGTTTTTTCCATGATTTTACTTTTTCATTTTTGACAGAAGTTATCATCTTGTTCATCCCTCTTATTTTTTCTTCATCCATCATACATATTTTTACTAGTATCGGTCAAACTATGATTAGTTATTTATATTAGGAAGGAAAGGAGTGTTGTTAACATGGATTTAAATATTCGTAAAGCTATCTTGCATAATATTACAAACAATGACCAGAGCGAATTAGAAGCAACCATTGTTGATGCCATCCAAGCAGGTGAAGAAAAAATGCTTCCAGGTTTAGGGGTTTTATTTGAACTAATTTGGAATCAATCCAACGAACAGGATAAGCAAGAAATGATTCAAGCCCTGGAACAAGCAGTAAAACAAACTGGCAGCTAATAAATAACCTGTTCTATATTAAGATTTTGCTGTGCTTATAGTCCCCGTCATTAAATTCCGCTCCGGGCAGTCTCACCCCCCACCATTGGAAAGGAAAGTGTAGTGTATTTCCGGGCGGTATTTTAGATTGATAATATATAAAGTTAGTTCGAAGCTTATGTATGGAGTAACTTTTAGAAAACAAACTATTTAAACAGAAGTGTCAAGTAGGCTGGTAGTTAAATGTAAAATAAGTAAATTTGAAAAGGCTTGGGTATGTACTCCAAGTCTTTTTGGTATTGTTATTTTTACATAAGAAAATAAAAAAAGCAATTGACTAGTATAACGTTAAGTGTTATAAAAAGTGAGATAGAACCGTATGTATTTATGTATTTATGTTTTCATAAATACATTTATAAAAGAGATAATTTGAAAGGGGAAATACTGTGGGAGAATCAAATAAGAAAAAGGGAGTTATAGCTATTGCTATTGCTGCTGTTCTAATTGTAGGAGGAAGTGTGGCTGCATTTATGCTCACTAATACCACTCCAAAGCAATCTTACTTTTTAGCCGAGAAAAATACAATCGATTATCTCGGGGAACAGTTTAGTGAGCGGTACGGAGCTGAAATGGAATGGAATGATGAGTCCTATGAAAACCCTGCTGAGCAGGCTTTGGAACTATCAGCAGAATATAATGGACCTACGGAGACAGAAGGATTTGCAACTGTTGATCCGGCGCAAATTATTAACAACTCCAGTATAAGTCTTACTGCACAAACCGATATGGAAAACAAACAAATTGCAAGTGAACTTGCACTTAACTTTGCTGGACTGGAATTAGAAGGATTAAGTGCATATATTACAGATGAAAAAATTATGGTTGGTTTACCCTTTATTGAAGAGTACTTACAGATCATGGATGAAGACTTTGGACCACTGTTAAATGAAATTGATCCGATAACCTTCACTGGGGAGGAATCGCTTGAGCTGGATACACTATTTGAAGGTACTAATATAATGAGTGAAGAAGACTCAGAATACCTTCAAACAGAATATGTGGAATTCATCTATCATGAACTTCCTGATGAAGCATTTGAAACTTCAAATGAAACCATTGATATACAGGGACAAACACTGGATACTGAAAAAATTGATTTCCAACTAACAGAACAGCAGGTAAAAGACTTGCTTTCAACTGTTTTCGAAAAGATGGAAAACGACGATAGACTAAAAGAAATACTTCATGACCAATTTGCTGCTGGGCAAATTGGTGGACCTGCATTGGATGCTGATTTAGATCAAATGATGCTAGAATTTGAAGATGCTTTAGCAGAAGCAAAAGAAGGAATACAGGATTTTCAAATTCCAGAAGGGTTAACTTCAACGATTTGGGTTTACAGGGACCTAATCGTGCAGCGGGATCTTTTTATAGAACTTGGATCACATGAAGATGATTTGGTATCCTTTGGAATGAAAGGAACACAGTTATTAGAAGATGCTGCTCAGCAATTTAATTATAATTTGGATTTTGCTGATACATATAGCTCTGGTTCGATGACGTTAACAGGGAATTTAAGCTGGGAGGAAGATCAGGTTACAGATTCTATTAATCTAACATTCGGGGAATATAACCTTTCCTATGACGGAACAGAATCATTACAAGATGGAACAAGAGATTTTAATCGCGTATTCTCGTATAGTGACAGCATGACAGAAGGTAATCTTGTTTGGGATGGTTCCTCCACCTTTAATCATGATCAAATGAATGCAGAACACCGCTTCTCCGTTGAAACGTCAGATTTAGGAAACCTGCTGAGCCTGCAGCTTGTTGTTGACGGAAAAATTATTGACACGGTGGAAATGCCTGCCGAAGAGCTTGTGAAAGATTTAGGTAGCATGGATTCAACAGAATTGATGAATTATTTCGAGATGGAGTTAACGCCTAGTTTCCAACAATGGTTATTTGGTATTATGGCTGGTGGAACAGGGTTTTAATCATAATTTATCCTCTTTGAAACGGAAGTGCCTGCATGAATTCAATCAAACATATTTTACTGTTTATAAAGAATAATGGGCTGCAATTAAAGAGGAAGTGGTTCTCACTTCCTCTTCTTTTCTTTTTTCCAATTATTGCTGTCGTACTAGTCATCCTTATAGTTGCCTCTTTCTTTCTCCCTAATGAGAATAATCCGATTCGAATTGGCATCGTTGACCTTGATCAATCCACGGAAACCCAAATGGTAACTCAGTTGATTGAAGATTCCACACAATTGGGTAACTATGTGGAAGCAGATATGATGGAAGAAGAGGAAGCACAAACGGCAACTTCCAATAATGAAATAAGTGCCTATCTCATTTTCCCGAAGCAATTTACTAATGACTTATATAACGGAAATTCTGTAGAACTGCCAGTAATTGGAAATCCTAGAAAACCAATGGAAAGTTTGCTTATCCACGAAATTATCGGAAGTGTAGTTCGTCATATTCGTGCATCACAAGCAAACATCTCAACCATTAATGAATATGCAAAAGAACTTGAAATGTCAGATACGCAAAGAAATGATTTGATATTGGAACAATTTCAGGAATTTGTCCTTTATACGTTAGGATCCAATCAAATTGTCAACGAAAACGAGGTCACCAACCAGGCAACCTCGTCCCCTATTCAATACTTTACTACTGGAGCGTTGTTTATTATCCTAACTACCTGGCTTCTAGCTATTTATAATTATCTGCATGCGAATAATAGTAAACAGATAAAACAACGAATGTACCTTTATGGAGTAACAGAGCTTCAGCAAATCATCGCAAAAATGTTCGTAACCTTAATTACCGTCTTTCTTTTCTCTGTTATTTTATTGGTTATTATACTCGAGAGCCCTCATTTCGATTTTGAAATGAACGAATGGATTAAAATCACGTTAATCAGCTTATTTTATAGCATCAGTCTATTATCTATTTTCGGGATATTGGAAGTTTTAACAGTTTCCTATCCACTTCGCTTGCTGTGTCAATCCTTTTTAGCACTTGTAAGCATATTGATAAGCGGAGCGGTTATTCCAGTTATCTATTTTCCATTTTGGTTACAAGATATCATTACATATGCATTTCCATATGAAGCTTTTTATTGGTTGACAGAGATTATCCTTCACAATCGAATATATACCGATTACTTGCCATTACTAATGATAACCTTGGCTGCAGTATGCACACTTGCCGGTGTCTCACTAGGGAAGGAGCGTATAAAACCATGATTGATATTTTAAAAACACGCCTGATTCATTGGAAAAAACAGTGGATGAGTCTATTATTTTGGTTAGCCTTCCCAACTATTGGTACGATCCTTATCATTTATACAACCACTGCCATTCAGCAGGACAGCCAGGTACCGGTTGGTATTGTACTCGAAGAAAACACTCCGCTGGCGTCCGAGTTGTATCATACTATCCAGCAAACCCCATTGATTCGAGTCGTGGACGTTACTGAAGCGGAAGCAAAGAGAAAAGTGGAAACGCATGAGTTAGATAGTGCATTTATTATCCAGGAAGGCTATGAAGAAAAAATACAAAAAGGAAATAGAAATTGGCTTATTAAAAGCTATACTTCAGATTTGTCTTTCGCCTACACCCCTGTGAAAGAAATGATCATATCGCTGGTACAGGAAGATACTGGAAGAACTAAAACAGCACATATTGTTAGACAGATAAGTGAAGGCAGCAGTAAGCAATGGTCTATTGAAGAAATTATTGTAAAAGCAAAGGAAATACAACAGGAAGAAAATTTACTTCGATCGACGTTTTCTTTTGCAGATGGAGAGCAATCCCGGTCAGAAAATGAGGTAACCATTTGGAATACATGGGGACTATGGGCTGTCTTAAGTGCCCTTTCCACTCTACTTATTTTTGATTGGGTTATTAAAGAGAGAAAGCCCATCTTATTCTCAAGATATGCATTTATGAGATTCTCGGTAAAAAGTTACTTTTTGCAGAATCTGCTAATCTATACGATCATTTTATTCATTATAGATTTAACAACAGCATATCTATTTCATGTTTTCTTGAATGAGGAACTAACATTAAATTGGGCTGTACTCCTATTTATCCATCGATTGACAATGAATACCACTGCTTTTTTAATCGGACTGCTGTTTCGTCAAATTCTTGTATATTATAGCGTTTCATTTGTCATCGCTCTGTTTATTGCCATTATTAGCGGTGCTGTATTACCTAATGACGGGCTTACCAGCCGCTTCACTTGGCTAGAAATTTTAAATCCGCTACATAGCTTTCTAAACGAGGAATGGATGAATCCTTGGATAATCGTATGTGTAGTACTAATTGCAATATGGAAAACAAGAGGAGTGGAATCCCATGCTTAGTGTAGAATCCCTTTCAAAGTCCTACGGTAAAAAAGAAATTTTCAAGGATATATCCTTTTCCGTACAGCCGGGAAATATTATTGGTCTTGTAGGAGAGAATGGTGCTGGAAAATCAACACTTCTTTCCATCTTAGCAACGCTTCAAAGTCCAGAGAAAGGGAGCATTGCTTTATTTGAACTGGATTATAAATCAAAGAAAAGAGAAGTACGAAAACATATCGCCTTTGTCCCCCAGGATATTGCATTGTGGGAGGATTTAACCGTAGAGGAAAATATGATGTTTTTTGAAAAGTTATCCTGGAAAAAGAAAGGAAAAGAAGAGTTAAAGCAGCTCTGCTCCAATGTGAAATTAGATCGTTGGAATGAACGTGTAAAAACACTCTCTGGAGGAATGAAAAGAAAATTAAATCTGGCAGTTAGCCTCATTCATGATCCTGAATTGCTATTATTGGATGAGCCAACTGCAGGGATCGATTTAAAATCCCGAAAAGAAATTGGAAATTACTTAAAAAAACTTGCATTGGAAAATGGGAAGATGATTATTTATACCTCCCATGACATGGATGAAATTACTAACTTATGTGATCAGATTATATGTATCGGTGAGGACCCATTTTATCAAGAAATATTAACAGAAACAGGAAAAAATATTCTTTCATTTTAATATTGCTATATTCCCGGTTTCAGCATAAAATAGAATTATGTATGGAAAGGGGAATATCACGTGCAAATTAGAGATTTACAACAATTTATTCAGCTTCAGGCAATGTCCACCATGACATCACATACCAATTCATCCTCCATGGGTTCCCCTATGGCTGAGTTAACCTTTAAACAAATGCTTGAGGATAAAATAAACCAAGCAATTACAAAGCAAAATTCCTTGATGAATCCTGCTTTTGAAAAAAGTATATCCATACCAAATGGTAGTTATAATAATACATCATCATTTAAAGAAGAGATTCAAGCAGCAGCTGAAAAATATAATATTGATCAAAAATTAATTCATTCTGTGATTAAAAATGAATCTAATTATAATGCATTTGCCAAAAGTTCAGCAGGTGCTCAAGGTCTGATGCAATTAATGCCGGCAACAGCCAGAGGTTTAGGTGTAACCAATGTATTAGATCCACAGCAAAATATTGAAGGTGGAACAAAATATTTACGCCAAATGCTTGATCGATATAATGGAAATCTTCAATTGGCTCTCGCAGCGTATAATGCAGGTCCTGGCAATGTGGACAAGCATCAAGGGATTCCACCATTTAAAGAGACACAGAACTATGTTCGTAACGTGATGAATACCTATCTAACTTAATATTTCATCTGGTACAAAGTGTTTTTGGTAAATAAAATCCGAACTTAATTCCAAATTCTTTCGTTAGAATTTGAATTAGTTCGGATTTTTTATAAGGCTGTTTTCTAAAAGATTTGTTGTTTTTGTTACTAAATCTATAGAGTACACATAAGAGTTACAGTTTATTTTACCGCTCCGTAAATACACTTAGCTAGTTTTGTGCTTTTATCTTCCCTCCATTCATTAGACTATTCCTATCATAGTTAACCTCCGACTACTAAAGCTAGTTGATTGGAAAGGAGGTGTTCGACTATTAAGGGAATTGCACGTGTCTAAACTATCAACAGCGATAAACAACACTACTTACAAAAATAGCTCTTTTTAATCTTCCTTATCGTATATCATTCGCCCTTCGAACAGAATATTGGAGTAATGTCCCAGCCTCTTTTAACCAAAGATTAAGGATTTTAGTGTTTTTAGCTGTTTTATTAAGCTAATACGATTTCTTTTACTGTATCTGTATCTAACTTCTTAATTACTTCAACAATTAATTTCACGGCATTTTCAAAGTCGTCACGATGTAAAATCCCTGCATGTGAATGAATATAACGGGTTGCAATCGTAATCGATAAGGATGGAACACCATTTGCGGTTAAGTGAATCGAACCTGAATCAGTTCCACCACCAGCAAGTGATGCATATTGATATGGAATATTATTCTCATCCGCTGTATCCACCACTAAATCACGTAAACCTTTATGAGAAACCATGGATGCGTCATATAAAACAATTTGTGGTCCCTCTCCAAGTTTACTGTCCGCTTCATGCGGTTTAATTCCAGGGGTATCACCTGCAATACCAACATCAACAGCAAAACCAATATCAGGCTGAATCTTGTTTGCAGCTGTTTTTGCACCACGCAAACCAACCTCTTCCTGAACGTCACCAACACTATAGACAACATTCGGATGGTCTGCATCTTTCAACTGTTTTAATACTTCTATAGCAATTGCCAATCCAATGCGATTATCCCAAGCTTTTGCTAACAGCATTTTTTCATTTTTTAATGGAGTGAACTCAAAGTAAGGAACAATCGATTGCCCAGGCTTTATACCAAACTCCTCCGCTTCTTTCTTACTGGATGCACCAATATCAATAAACATATCTTTAATTTCATATGGTTTTTTGCGTGCTTCTGGGGAAAGAACATGTGGTGGTTTCGATCCAATTACACCAGTCACATCTCCCTTTGCACCCAAAATCGTGACACGCTGCGCCAGCATAACCTGGTTCCACCAGCCGCCAACAGTTTGAAAATAAATATACCCTTTGTCATCAATTCTTGTAACCATAAATCCTACTTCATCCAGATGTCCAGCAATCATAATTTTTGGACCGTTTGCATCCCCTACTTTTTTCGCAATGGAACTGCCCAGATTATCATTGGTTACTTCATCTGCATATGGGGTAATATATTTTTCGAATACTTCCCGGACTTCCTTCTCGTTTCCAGGAATCCCTCTCGCATCAGTTAAATCTTTCAGCATAGTTAATGTATCATCTAAATTCGCCATATGTATTGCCTCCCTTTCTTCCTTTTTCAATTATAGAGGTTATTCAAAAAAACCGGTGAAAATGACAATCAAGACAAAGGGGCTTCCATTAAGTACCGACACGTCCTGTGTCAAACACATCCTATTATGTAAGCCTGCTAACGGAAACTTGCACTGCATCGAACTTCCCGGTCTTTTATCCTCCTTTATGCACAAATAGTATATCGTTTTTTGACATTAATATCCTTTATTTTGTCTATCATAATTTATCTCATTCTTTTTATAATATGCATCCTGGATATCAGATTCATTATATCCCAGCAGTTTTCCAAGCTGCAAATATTTAAGGAATAGCGATTCATAATTTGATTGACTTGTATCATTGTAAAATTCTGTACAAGCTTTAAACACTTCATTAAACTGCTTTGTTTCACTTACGGTATGTTCACCAAGTTCCTTACTGTCATAACGATATCCTTTTTCCAATCCTAATGATAAAATAAAGTGAAGACCATCCACATATTCTTCCAGGATCACACTGGCATCGTTTCTTGGTTTCTTGCTCCAAAATTTAAAACACCTTGTTTCATTGGCAAGTTCACCAAGTTCCACTAATAAAGCCAGATACTTTTCCTGAAATAAATCGCTGTTCGCTAAATCATGATTTTGCTGAATATAGTAATCCAAATCATACTGCATAGAAAATAATTCGTCCCAATTCATTCTTTACATCCTCTTTTCTCTTTTTTACGATTGTACCATGAATTTTTCATTATAGTGAAACCATTATGTGGCTTAATACGTATGAAAACTAATAACCAATAGGGAGACGATTAGTAATGATTGTCATTTTATTTCGGATACTTATATTAATTGCATTAATTCTTCTCGTCTACACTTGGGTTCAGTACTTGAAAAATCCTGAAAGACAACTGCGAATCGCAAAACAAACAAAGGATTTTTTCTTTGTAGATGAACCGAATAACAGTAAGAAAAACCTGCAATTTGTTTATAAAGGTTGTCTTTTTGACGGAGAAAAATACTTAGGTGCAACCGAAGAATCCTTTGAAGTTATTGATATCCACGTTAGTGTACGAGATCCATTGGAACTAAAGGGCTTAACACGTGATGATATATATTTTCTGGAAAATGAAATTCTCTTACGCTATCCTCACGCCAAGATTAAATGGACACACCCCATCGATGAATTGCTCCTTACAAAAATAGAAGATTAAAAAAGACCGCTTATCCAGGTTTCTGTTCTCTGGATAAGCGGCTTTTTCTGTATGTGCATTTAGGTACTTACCTGGAAAAAGTCTTTCCACTTGATAATAACCTCTTTACTTCTCAGAAGATAAAGCATTGGCAGTAATGCTATTAAGAAAATGATAATATGAATAGGAGATAAGTTCGATATCCATCCTCCAATACAGGTATATACAACGGCTAAAGGAATAGTGGATAATAAAGATGATTTCGTATACTCTTTCATCCCAGTAGCTACTTCCATTAAACACAAGGACAATAAATGAAAATGAATGAAAGGTACAAGTCTGAGGACAGCGACCTGGGATGTATTTAATTCTGCGTGTTTCCCGAGCAGCTTTTGCTTTAAGCAAACCAGCCGATCCATTTTCTTCGGCATTCGATTAGCTAAACGATAGAACAAAATACTGGATAAGGTCATACCGATAATGGAATAAATAGTTCCACCGACAGGTCCATAAAGTATCCCGCCCGAAACACAGATAAATACTACCGGGAGAAAGAATAATGGCCTTATTAAGTGAAAAACAATAAACAGCAGTGGAGATAATATTCCACCCATCTCGATGACTGCCATTATATAATTCCCGATATATTCCATAACTTTCCTCCTTTTCTATGCATACAACCTGATGTGAAATTCCTGAGAAAAGTACCATTACCTATTCGTCCCTAAGACTTTTTCCTTTCTTGTACATCTATATGACATAAGACGAGCCTTTATGACATCAAGTAGTAAAAGAAGATGAGATTTAGGATAATAACAATTGGTAAACCAATGACAAAGGAAGGATGTTTTGTCTTATGGCGAAATACTTTCATTCCTAAATACGTTCCAATTGCTCCGCCTAGCAATGCAATAATCCAAAATGTTCTTTCTGGTATTCGAAATTGCTGTCTTATTGCTTTTTGTTTATCTATACGCATCATAAATAATCCGATGATATTAACCCCTAATATGTAGGAAATAATTGCATTCATTTTTCCAATGCTCCCTTTTAGTTAATGTAAAAATCTTCTTTTCGTATAAATTAATATTTTTCACTATATAAACTGCGAACTAAATTATTTGATTTGTTGGAGTGTTAACTACTGCTCCGGAAATACACTACACTTTCCGTGGGCGGCTGGTGAGCCTCCTTGTGCTGTCTTCTTTAGGGGTCTCACCGATGCCTCTTTTCCCACAGGAGTCTCCGTGTATTTCCTCCGCTAGTTTTATGCTTTTATCTTCTAATAATTGAATAGCTACATAAATTCTTAGCAAAGCTAATCACTATTAGCTGGTTGATTGGAGCGGAGGGCAGTCGACTCCTGCGGGAAAGCAACTGCTGAAGACCCCGCAGTGAGCGTCTTTTGCGAGCAAGGAGGCAGAAGCGTTGCCCTAAGGTGCACAGGCTGCCCGTAACGGAAATCAACGGAACACTATACTAGTTCGAAGTTTATATCAATTGTGAAGGATGAAAAGCAACAAACATAGAAACAAGAGTATGTAAAAGACCGAACCCATCAAATGGATTCGGTCGGTTGACAATTATTTTAAAGCCTCTTTTGCTTTTTCAGCTAATTGAGCAAATGCCTTTTCATCGTTAACAGCAAGTTCAGAAAGCATCTTACGGTTAATATCGATTCCAGCTACTTTTAAGCCGTGCATTAATTTACTGTAAGACAGACCATTTAAGCGAGCAGCAGCATTGATACGTGCAATCCATAATTTACGGAAGTCACGTTTTCTCTGTCTGCGGTCACGGTATGCATATTGACCTGATTTAATTACTTGCTGTTTCGCAGTTTTAAATAATGTTCTTTTTGAACCATAATAACCTTTAGCTAATTTTAATACGCGTTTACGACGTCTGCGCGTTACTGTTCCACCTTTTACACGTGGCATAATAATTCCCTCCTAATACATTTACGAAATCTATATTTCCATTCTGACTAATTATTTTGGTAGCATTGTTTTGATACGTTTGTAATCTCCAGAAGATACTACAGCACTTTTACGTAATTTACGTTTTTGTTTTTGAGATTTATTTGCAAATAAGTGACTTGTGTATGCATGAGATCTTTTTAATTTTCCAGTACCAGTTCTTTTGAAACGTTTTTGCGTCCCTTTATGAGTTTTCATTTTAGGCATAATTTATTTCCTCCTCGTCAGGTTACAGTTAATTAGTTCTTTTCATTCATCGGAGCTAGCATCATAAACATATTACGACCTTCCATTTTAGGTCTGGATTCAATCGTCGCAACATCTTTAAGCTCCTCAGCTAAGCGGTTTAATACGTCTTGACCAAGTTCTTTATGCGTAATCGCACGTCCACGGAAACGAACAGATGCTTTTAATTTATCTCCTTTTTCAAGGAATTTCCTTGCATTTTTAAGCTTCGTTTCGAAGTCGTGATCGCCAATACCTGGTGTAAACCGTACTTCTTTCACGTTAATTACTTTTTGTTTTTTACGAGCTTCTTTTTCTTTCTTTTGCTGCTCATAACGGTATTTCCCATAGTCCATGATACGACAAACAGGCGGTTTTGCATTTGGAGCAACTAAAACTAAGTCTAAATTTCTAGTTTGAGCAATTTCCAATGCCTCTTGACGTGATTTCACACCAAGTTGATCCCCGTTTGAATCGATAAGACGCACTTCTCTAGCACGAATCTTTTCATTGACATTCATATCTTTGCTAATAGTCAGCCACCTCCGGAATTTTTTTCTTCACTGATCTATTGGACAAGCATTGTTCATACATGAAAAAAGTGTCGGCACATATGCACCCACACGTCTCCAATTACGATAAAATCATTTTGGAACCCGTCAACTGCCAAGTAAGCGTCGAGCAGGTGAGAAGCGGGTGCTTCTACTTGTCTTTGAGATCATTTAATTTTTTCAACCTAGAAAGTATAACACTCATTAAAAATCATGTCAAATCATAATTTCATAGATGTGATTTCTAAATAATTATATCATAAAGTATGTATTAGCCCAAGCAATTATCAATGCTTGGGCTATAATGATTATTTACGTAGTACACGCTCTTTAATCTCTGTATTGATTAATACTTCAAAATCGTCATAGGAGATTGTTTCCGATTTTTGCTCTCCATAGCGGCGAACATTGACAGCATTATCCTCGATTTCCTTGTCACCTAACACGAGCATAAATGGAACCTTTTGGGTTTGGGCCTCACGAATTTTATAGCCGATTTTTTCATCTCGCTCATCCACTTCAATTCGTACACCTTGGAATCTTAGTTTTTCTGCAACTTCCTTCGCATAATTCAAGTGTACCTGTGGTGAAACAGGAATCACCTTTACTTGTACTGGTGCAAGCCAAGTTGGGAATGCCCCTTTGTATTCCTCAATGAGAAAGGCTACAAAGCGCTCCATTGTGGAAACAACCCCACGGTGAATAACCACTGGGCGATGTTCTTTTCCATCTTCCCCAATATAAGTTAAATCAAAGCGTTCCGGTAAAAGGACATCTAATTGGACAGTAGATAAAGTTTCGTCTTTTCCTAGTGCCGTTTTCACTTGCACATCAAGCTTTGGACCATAGAAGGCTGCTTCCCCTTCTGCTTCCACATATTCCAATTCCATTTCTTCCATTGTTTCTTTTAGTTTACTTTGTGTCATTTCCCACATAGCATCGTCGTCAATATATTTTTCTTTATCTTCTGGATCACGGTAAGAAAGACGGAAATAATAATCTTCAATTCCAAAATCTTTGTACACTTGTTGAACTAAATGGACCACACGGATAAACTCGTCTTTTATTTGGTCAGGACGCACAAAGATATGAGCATCGTTTAATGTCATACCACGCACACGCTGAAGCCCAGCTAGTGCTCCACTCATTTCATAACGATGCATCGTACCAAGTTCCGCAATTCGGACTGGTAGCTGACGATAGCTCCATAAGTTATTTTTAAAAATCATCATGTGATGTGGACAGTTCATCGGACGCATGACGAGTGTTTCATTATCCATCTCCATTGGTGGGAACATGTCTTCCTGGTAATGCTCCCAGTGTCCACTTGTTTCATATAATTCCTTACTCCCTAGAACAGGAGTATATACATGGTCATAGCCTAAACGTTCTTCTAAATCCACAATATAACGTTCAATCGTACGTCTGATTGTTGCACCTTTTGGTAACCAAAGTGGCAGACCTTGTCCTACTTTTTGTGAAACCGTAAAGATACCCAATTCTTTTCCTAGTTTCCGGTGGTCACGTTCTTTGCGTTCTTCTAAAATACGAAGATGTTCTTCTAGTTGACCCGGTTTTTCAAATGCTGTTCCATAGATGCGTTGCAGCTGCTTGTTATTGCTGTCCCCGCGCCAGTATGCACCAGAAATACTCAACAGTTTAAATGCTTTAATTTTGCTTGTAGAAGGAACATGAATCCCACGGCAAAGGTCAAAATATTCTCCCTGCTCATAAATGGTAACCTGCTCTCCTTCTGGAATATCATCAATCAGTTCCATTTTTAATTCATCGTTTATTTCACGGAATCGTTCTATCGCTTCTTCGCGTGAGACTTCTATACGCTTTATTTCCAGGTTCTCGTCAACGATTCGTTTCATCTCTTTTTCAATTTTCGGAAGATCTTCTGGAGTTATTTTATACTCCATGTCCAAATCATAATAGAATCCTTCTTCAATAACAGGACCCACCCCGAATTGAACATCTTTATACAGACGTTTAATTGCCTGTGCCATAAGATGCGCTGCGGAATGACGCATAATGTCAATTGCTTCCTTGCTCTTATACGTTAAAATTTCAATTTTCCCACCATGATGAAGTTCACGTCGTAAGTCCACCTGCTCTCCATCTAATTTAATAGCAATAGCTTGTTTTTTTAACCCAGGAGAAATGGAAGCTGCAATCTCTTCCCCTGTAGTACCTACTGGAAATTGTTTTTCGTTTCCATCCGGAAATGTAATGTTAATATCTGCTGCCATGTTTACTGCTCCTTTCTAAACTTGTATGTACTAAAAAACGCCCATCCCTCCTGCATGATGTGCAAAAGGGACGAGCGTCACATGGACAATCGTGGTTCCACCCTAGTTCCCGCAAAACTTCTACGGCTTCTTTCACCTTTAACGCAGGATTTACGCTGTTCCTTACTATGATTTTCAGGTAACAGAGTTCAAAGGTGGTAATTACCCGGTCGCATAGAGGAAGTTTTCAGCCGCCTGACTTCCCTCTCTTTTCTATACGATTGCCAAATAATCATATCCTTATCATAACTTTTAACCGATTATTTACAAGTATGAATTTATTATAATACGTATTATAGCCTCATAAATTTATAATTGCAAGCCTATTTATTTTCCTTTTTCCAATCAAGACCAAATGGAAACTTTTGAATCGATTCAAATTCTGCTTTTTCCTGAAAAACATTAATAACCGTTAGCGTTTTAGGCTCTGCGGGATCTTCACCATAAATCTTTATTTTTTTGGGAGCCATCGCAATAAGTGGTGCTAAATTCAACTCATCTACATCCAGTCCAAAAATATAAAGGGGCTCTTTTTGCATAATCGTTTGCAGTTCAAGCTTTGAGAGGAGCTTTCCGCTTTCCTGATAAAAAGCAAAGGATTTTCCCTGGACAATATGAATGATTGGTATACCAGGTTCCTTTTTACTGATGTAATCACGCAGCATGTATACGAATTCCTGATGCTCTTCTTCACGCTTGTATTCATCAATAGCAAGTCCTACATATTGAATCATCTCATCTTTAAAAGCTTTTAAACCAAATTTAACAACGGAATCATAGTGAATGATTTCCGTGTTTTTTACGTTGCTGATAAATAAAGAGATTAGTAATTGATTTAGGTCGACCCCTTTATTTTTTCTAACCTGGATACTATCCTGATCTTTTCCTGCAAATATCCAATTGGTTAAATCATGAATTCGTTCAATTTCATCGTTATTGGAATAGTAATAGTATTTCTTAATGATGTGCTTGATTAAGTTTCCTAAGCGGTGCACAATAAATACATTGGTCATTGACTTTGCAACAACATGAATAAGATGTTCATCTGAAAGTTTTTTTTCAATCTGTATATGATTCCCCCATTCTTCATGGATTTTCCAATGCAATTCAATTTCTTTATCATTTCGGAATAAATGCTCACAAAACATAAGCACTTCCTTATCTGATTCAAAATATGCCTCCAGCAATCACCATCACCCTCATCCACAATCGAACTGATACATTATATGGACAAAGGTTCAAAAAAATGAATAATCGACCTAATCTAGTAGCTATATTTATTAGAAAAGCGCAAACGCCCGTTTAGCGACGTACAGACTGCGCCTGGCCATGCCAGGTGGTTCGGTGTTGCCGCGCAATGCGGCGGGTTTAACCGAACAGTCCCCGCAGGAGATTAGACGATCTTGATTTTTACGAATGTAAAAAACTTAGTGGTGAATCTTATGCTTGAAGAGCGAAAAGGAAACATGCCCCTTCATAGGGGTATGCCGACGCCTGAGCGCTATCCCGCTTTTAGTCGGCCTTCCTAAACTTGAGTCGATGTTGACTTTCACCGCAAGGGTATAAGTGCGACTAAGCCTCTGGTTTCACCAATCGGCAAGTCTTCTTTATCGTACGGAGGTGAGGGAAGTCCGCTAGTCGCTGGGCGATGGAGCTAGACATCGAAGCAAAAAATTTATACTTTCTTATCTTATTAGAAAAACTCTCCTGTGCTAATAAAAAAACTAGCATCAAATATCATGCTAGTTTTCTTCTACTTTCTTCTATTTTCTCCAAAGATTGGCACTTCATTGCTAACCTGTCGAATTCGTTCAATAATTCTTCCCGCCTTTACAGTTTCTACACCGTCTCTTGTCGTTGCCAGTGTTCCTTCGAGCTGCTCCAAGTTATAGTTTGAAGTGAAGAATACAGGCAACTGTTCCATCATTCGATATTGTAAGATGGAACCTAAAATTTCATCCCGAAACCATGCTGACTGCATTTCCGCTCCAATATCATCCAGCATTAAGACGTCTGCCTTTTTAAAATACTCTATTTTTTCATTCGTAGTATCGGTTTTAAAAGATGCTTTAATCTCACGAACAAATTCAGGCATATAAATCAGCATCGATGATATATTCATCTTCTTTAATTCATTGGCGATTGCCCCTAAAAAATATGTCTTTCCGACGCCGAATGGACCGTAAAAATAGATTCCTTTTCTTGGCAATTCAACACTAGCTTCACGAATGAATTTAAATAACTCCATGACCGCATTATTTCTATTTCCATCATCATCAATATGATGAATGGATGCATTTAAAATTTCCTTTGGTACATGGACACTTTGAACCAGTTTTTGCTGTGCTTGCTCTTTTTCATACATGATTCGACTATGGCATTTTTCATAGGAAAGATGGATTTCCCCTTTTTCCACATGTAAAATGGGCGAATAGCCTGGAAGCATATTTTGACAATGTTCAAAAGAAGTACACATCTGGCACTGTTTTGACTGTGATTTATATTCATAAAGTTTAATGAGACTTTTGTTAATCTCTCTTTTAGTTAACTCTGGATGTAGAGATAAAAATTGCTGAATCTCAGGATCACTCAATACTTCTTTTTTTACTTTCGTATAATTCTCCTGAAAATTCCTATTCTCTTTCATCCATTTTGATAGGGAGGTCTGTATAGGTTCCATTTAAAATCATCCTTGAAATCCATTATTTTTCTGTTTGGTCTGATTTAGCAATGCTTGTAATTCTGCTTTTTCTTTTTCTAAATTTATAACTGGCTGCTGATCCGATACGTTATTCTTCTGATTCCCTTTTCTTTCTTTAAACCAGTCAGGAACAATTTCTTTTGATTCTTTTCTA
The DNA here is from genome assembly GCF_009733865.1 of Oceanobacillus salinisoli. Classification (GTDB taxonomy): domain Bacteria; phylum Bacillota; class Bacilli; order Bacillales; family Amphibacillaceae; genus Oceanobacillus; species Oceanobacillus salinisoli. The sequence continues at coordinate 21,340 of NZ_WOFB01000025.1, forward strand.
GTGTACCCTCTTTTTGATTTAGCAGAGGACTTTTGGAATCGTTCTTTTTCTTTTTTAGCAAACTCCATCGCTTCTTTTGCAGTTTTAATCTTAGCTCGTGACCAGTGGCTTGCTATCTTCTCTAAGTAAGCTCTCGATAATTTCATATTTGACTGCAATAAAACATAATGGATAAGTACATTCATGACCGGTGCAGCAAGTCCCTGTGAAGTCATGACATCCCGTATTATTTTCATATCCTGTTCAGATGCTTGATTTCCACCCGATAAATCTTCCAGCAGTTGTTTTGGCGAGATGGATTCTAACTCCTGGATAAGCATTTCTTCCTTCGTTTGCGGTTCTTTCTTTACCTCTTGCTCTTTTGGTAAGGCTGGCTTATCCATTAATTTTACCGTTGAATTTTTATGTTTCGATTTAAATAGATCATGACAGGCGATCTTAAACTCTTCTCCATCTAAACGGTTTTCTTCATTTAACGCCCATAAAACCGATTTTTCAATTTCGTAATTATCCAATTCATATAACCGCATCATTTGTGCTATTAATTTGCGGTTCTCGCTTGTTAAAACCTGACTAACAGGAATCATACGCTGTTTCAACATTTGCTCAATCCAGGATATATCGACGGGTTCCACCGTTTGGTCGGAATGATTATTGGGATTGGATGTTACGATTTCAAGTGTTGGAGTGAAGGTTTGAAATACATCATTAAACGATACGGTTATGTTTTCGCCCCGGTCTTCGTTGGTTTCATCCATATATCGTTCTTTTAACATGAGAAATTTTTGGTCACCTAACTGATGATATAATAACTGGGAGAGCATGGCATCTTTGAAAAAGTTATTCGGGGAAAACGGACTTTGTAATTCATACGTATAGATCGTTGACTGGTCTCTTTCCTTTTTAAATGATTTTAATAAACCGATTCCCTCTAGTTTTAATCTAGCTTTATAAATTTCGTCTAACGGAATATTTAAGTAATTCATTAATGTGTGATGTGTTTGCGGTGAATCCTGCTGCAATTCAATTTCATGTAATAACGTCTGATAGAGCATGACAGCCTGTATCCCAATTAACGGCTGATACAGATGAGTCAACGATGTTGTAAAATCATTTGGCAAATGGCCTTTTAATAAAACATAGTACCCGTCAACAGGTAATACTTGTCCTAGAAATCTCAATTATCTCACCCTTAATAACAAAATTGCTCTACTCATTTTTTCTATCGACATTTATCAAATCTTTTAACTCATTTAAAAACACACTGATATCTTTAAATTGCCGATAAACGGAAGCAAACCTTACGTAAGCTACTTCATCTACATCTGCCAACAAATCCATTACTTTTTCTCCAATTTCTTTACTATCGACCTCTGATGAACCTGCATTTCGCAAATCCCTTTCCACCTCTAAAGCAATGGATTCTATTTTCTCCAGTGGAACAGGTCTTTTTTCACATGCTTTAATTAGTCCTCGTACTAATTTTTCTCTTGAGAACTCTTGTCTTGTACCATCTTTTTTTACAACGATTAAAGGTGGTTCTTCCATCCGCTCAAATGTCGTAAATCGATAGCCGCATTTTTCACATTCTCTTCGCCTGCGTATAGACCGCCCTTCATCCGTTGGGCGTGAATCAAAAACTTTAGTATTTTTATATTGACAGTTGGGACATCTCATTCTTTCAACCCCATTCATAGTTACCGAATTAGTTGGATTTCTCTATTAACGGTAACTCTTCATTTAATTGTTCATATAATCGATAAATTAATGTTGAACTATAACCAAAATCAATTGGGATGGCAGATTCAGTCGTAACAGAAAAGTCAACTGCTGTGCGATTCGGACTGACCATAATAACTGTTACAACGATAAATGCTTTTTTCCCTTTTTTTGTGACGACACTCATTTCCCCACGTTCTCTGGAAATAGAGTTCATTTCAAATTCCGAGTTTGATGAAAAAAAATCCTCGAGTTTCTGGAAAGCTTTATCTTTCATCACTTTATAATAATGTGTGTTTAAACGTTCGTCCCAGTGGTTTTCAGCTGTTTCCGCATGATTACCGAAATATTTTTTCAGCATATTGCTTATCGACATAACTATTTGCTCCTCGACGCTACTATTTAACCTACATTGTAACACGTTTCGATAATTTCCTCTATACGTATGACAAAATACGAATAAAAATAGAATCGGCAAAATTAACACATAAGTAAAGGGCTGACAGGAGACGTCAGCCCTTTTATGCATTCAAATTTATTTAATATACTTTTTGAAAATCTTCAGCCTTGATCGGACCCATACCTCGTGGTAATTCCACCCGATCATATGATTTACTTTCTAATGCCGTTGCTATATACTCAGCAGCAACATTTGGATCAATGATGTCTCCACAGGTATACACATCAATACTTGCATAACCATGTTCCGGAAAACTATGAATCGTTAAGTGGGATTCTGATATAATAACAACTCCACTTACCCCATAAGGAGCGAATTTATGAAATGCAACTTCACGAATTTCTGCTCCAGCTTTCAAAGCCGCATCAACAAAAACACGTTCGATTAATCCCATATCATTTAATTTATCTACATTACATTCCCATAGTTCTGCAATAACATGTCTTCCCATTGTATCCATTACTACATTCCCCCTCAACCATAGTATTGGTAACTTCTTTTTAATTTATTTTCTGCCACGGGGGAAAGTTAGTACGGATGAGGTCCTAACCCTTTAAGCAGAAAATTTCTAAAGCCCAATATTCGTACCATGAGAAGTATATACTGTTTTTACCTGTTTTGCAATAAGTAACTCAAAAAAACATACTCTTTTGATAAAGGGCGATTCCTGTAGCTGCGTTTACTTGGCACAAAAGCAAAGAAAAATAACAAATTAGTTTTTTCGGTTATGCTTCGCCACAAAAAAAATAATTGCATTAGGAAATAATTTTAATTCGTTTTTAATATAGAATGTGAATTAGTTTAATTTGAGATAATCCTATCGCTACGAAAATACACTCCGCTGGTTTGTGCTGTTCAATTACTATCTAATTGTTGTTAATCAATGGTTATTTGGATTAGAAAGCCGTTCATTTCTCGGGAATAGATATTTTTTTCGAGGTGCAATTGTTTTATTGAAAAACAGGTAAGCTGAACAAACGTCCCTTTTATAGGTTGAAACTCTTCATTAATCAGAAAACAAGTACTAGCGGAGGCAGAATACGTAGACTCCTGTGGGAATAGCACGTTCCGAAGACCCCGCAGCCGGCGAACCTTTCCGCGAGGAGGCTGAGGTCGTGCCCACGGAAAGCGAAGTATTCTGCCGGAGCGAATACATGCACACATCACCATTAGAATAAGCGAGAGCAGCACAAATGGAATTTTTATTAGTCAGAAGTTTATATCAAATCAAAAGCAATAATCAATTCGAAAAGAGCTTTTGGGAAAAAGAATTATAACCATTAATGTTACTATTTCATGAACTGTCATAACCTATTCATTAATCAATTAAAAACCACCTATCTTATTAAATAGGACAGGTGGCAATGAAAATTATATTTATTGTTCATTAAATTTCGACATGTTCTTTTATATTGCTTCCAACAAGTTTTGCGAGATCAAGAACCCGTTTGGAATATCCCCATTCATTATCATACCAGGCTAAAACTTTTATCTTGTTTCCTTCCATGACCATCGTTGATAAGCCATCAATGATGGATGAAAATTCAGTGGTTGTATAGTCAATCGAAACAAGTGGTTCTTCACTGTAGTGAATAATTCCGTTTAATTGTTGGTTAGCAGCTGCTTTAAATGCGTCATTAACCTCATCGATGGTTACTGTTTTCTCAACATCCACTACGAGATCAACTAAGGAAACGTTTGGTGTAGGCACTCGCAATGCCATCCCATGTAATTTACCATTCAAATGCGGCAAAACTTCTCCTAATGCCTTAGCTGCTCCTGTAGTTGTTGGAATAATGGATTGTGAACAGCTTCTTGCACGCCGCAAATCTTTATGTGGATTATCCAGATTATTTTGGTCATTGGTAAATGAATGAACCGTAGTCATCAATCCATTTTTTATGGAAAAACTGTCATCAAGCACTTTAACGACTGGTGCTAAGCAATTCGTCGTACAGGACGCATTGGAAACCACGTCATCCAGTTCTGGCTGATATGTGTGATCATTCACACCCATAACAATTGTTTTATCAACCTGTTTCCCGGGTGCTGTGATTACAACTTTTTTTGCTCCTGCTTGGATATGTAATCCAGCACTTTCTTTTGATTTGAATTTACCAGTTGCTTCAATAACAACATCTATATCAAGTCGATCCCAAGGCAGTTTATCCGGTTCACGTGAATTAACCAATTCGACCATTTTCCCATTTACTTTAAGACCACAATGAAGTGCTTGCACATCACCATTAAATGGCCCATGAATACTATCATATTTTATTAAATGTGCAAGAGTTTCTGAAGGATAGCGCGCATTAATTGCAACAACTTCCACTCCTTCATCTACAATTGCCTGGCGAAATACCATTCGCCCAATTCTCCCAAAACCATTAATAGCAATACGCATTTTTTTCATTCGTCTCCCATCCTCCTATTTGTGCTATACTCGTATTCCCCTTTATATTAAATAGTATAACACATTGGAAGTTAAATGTGATTTATTTTTTTATAAATTCATGCACAAATTTTCTAATCTATTGTTAAAAGGGACTGAATCAAACGTGTTTTAGCAAAAAAATCCGAACTATGATTCAATAATTCTTTAGTTAGAATTCGAATTAGTTCGGATTTTTTATTTTTATAGTGCGTGTTCATAAAGGAGGATGAAAAGGACCGAGAAGTTCGAGGCGGCGAAGATTTGAGTAGCGGAGCGTATG
>NZ_WOFB01000026.1 GCF_009733865.1 Oceanobacillus salinisoli
ATAGTGCGTGTTCATAAAGGAGGATGAAAAGGACCGAGAAGTTCGAGGCGGCGAAGAGTTGAGTAGCGGAGCGTATGCAATTAATACGTGAGCAACGGAAAAGCGAGCCAACGAGCTTGCGCGTGTTGTGGTGACTTCTACGTTGCCCACAGGACGTGGGCGGTTTTAGTAGACCTATCGATGTGTCCTTTTCACCGGACTTTTTGAACAACCTCTTATAAGGCCGAGTTTAAAAGATTGGGACACGGTTACAACCCTACCGAAAAGATTAATGAGCGGTAGACTAAGTTCCAAAATCATTTATAAAGTGAATCTTCAATCAGTGGGGGTTTTTTTCATCCCCCACTGATTGTTAGATGAGCGAATCAAGAGTTTACTGCCTGCCCGACCCCCACTTATAATTCTTGAGGCATCTTGAATTCTTCTGGTTAAGGGTCTTACAGCCAGTTAATCACGTGATAAATACATCGCAGTTTATATCTACTGAACATTATAAGAACAACAAAACTTACGAAATGAGCCTTGCCTTTTATTCTTCCTTATCATGAAATCATTCGCTTTTAGTGTTCTAGTAAAGTCCCCAAGCCCCTTCATTTATAACACATTCCATTTCCGCAAAATCTTCTCTAATTGTTCATACGATTCCGTCTTGCTGCCATTGTTATTAATGACTGCATCAGCTATTTCCGCTTTTTTCTTTACTGGAATCTGTGAGCTAATCCGCTGTCTTGCTTCCTTTTCAGTAAAGCCATCTCTTTCCATTAAACGTTGTAATTGAACATCTTCATCGACGTAAACGACAATCGTTTTATCAACAAAATGTTCAAGTTTGCTTTCAAACAGTAAGGGAATATCCAGAACAACACTGGAAGCACCATCCTCTACAAACGCATCTCGTTTTTCCAGCATTCTTTTTCGAATGGCGGGATGGACAATACCGTTTAGCATATTTAACTTATCTTTGTCCGTAAATACGATTTCCCCTAGCTTATTCCGATTTAATGTTTTATCCTCCCGAAGAATTTCCTGTCCAAATAACTCAATGATTTCTTTATATGCTTCTTCACCAGGATAAACTACTTCTCTTGCAATTTTATCTGCATCTACAACAGGTATTTGAAAATCATCAAACATTAAACTAACCGTACTTTTTCCGCTTGCTATGCTCCCTGTAAGACCAATAATTAACGCCATAACATTCACCCCTTATCTTTTTGGCATGTTGTACAAATGTGGGTGCCGCGCCCTGCGACTCTTATCTTTATAATCGGACTTCCGCAATGTTTACATTCCTTGTTTTCCTGTCCATATACGAACAATTCCTGTTGAAACATTCCCATTTCACCTTGTCCATTCACATAGGAACGAATCGTTGTACCACCTTGCTTTACGGCATCACTTAGTGTCTGGATTGATTGTTCCCAAATCCTTTCCACTTCTCTTTTTGTTAATTTATTTGCTTTTTTAGCAGGGTGAACACCTGCACGAAATAATGCCTCGTCCACATAAATATTGCCTAGTCCAGTGACAATCGACTGATCCAGGAGAGCGGCTTTTACAGACCGTTCAGTCCTTTTTAATTTTTGATACAAATAATCTGACGTAAATGATTGATCAAAAGGCTCTGGTCCCAGTTTGTTTAACGGCTTATGTTGAAATTCCTGTCCAATGGGATAAACATGCATCGTACCGAACTTACGAACATCGTTATACCGGAGATCTTCTCCATCTGTAAAACGGAAAATAACATGTGTATGTTTAGCTACTGGTTCACCTGATGGAACTACCCGATACTTTCCTTCCATACGCAAATGAGAAACGAGAACATATTCCATCATATAAAACAAGAGAAATTTACCTCTTCTTCCGATTTTTTGAATGGTTTGTCCTTGAAGGATTTGTTTAAACTGTTCGACATCGTCAGGCTCTTTAACCATCTTTGGCCAGTATACATTCACTTCTTTTATCGTTTTATTGGTTACAAAAGGTATTAATGTTTTTCTTATTGTTTCTACTTCCGGTAATTCAGGCATGTTCGTTCTTACTCCTTATTTTAAAACTATAAATTCTTATAGCCATAATTAGTTATTAAATATTACCCACTTCTAGCCTAACATCCAGCAACGTACGAAAGTTCCCCCTGCACTCACAATAGTTGCTTCGCCAAAACGGACGGCTTTATTTCGCATCGAACCAGCTCTCACCGTATGCATAATCCACTTTAAGGGGAACTCTTAATTCCACGGTATTTTCCATCATAGCAGGGACGATTTCTTTTAGCTTATCGATTTCTTCTCTCGGTGCTTCCAGAATCAATTCGTCATGGACCTGGAGGAGCATTCGCGCTTGCATTTTTTCTACTTTCAGTTTTTCATTCAGGTCAATCATAGCTTTTTTAATAATGTCTGCCGCGCTCCCTTGAATTGGAGAGTTCATGGCCGTGCGTTCGGCAAAACTTCTTACATTAAAGTTTCGACTTGTAATCTCTGGCAAGTATCTTCTGCGATTCATAATCGTTGTGACATAGCCGTGTAATTTTGCTTCCTGGACAATGTCTTCCATGTAGGTTTTTACCCCTGTATAAATATTAAAATAGCGATCAATAAACTGCTTAGCTTCTTTTCTTGTAATCCCTAAATTTTGTGATAAACCATAATCACTTATCCCGTAGACAATCCCAAAATTAACTGCTTTAGCCTGTCTGCGCATATTTGGAGTTACTTCCTCATTCTCAACATGGAAAACATCCATAGCTGTTTGTGTGTGGATATCCAAGTCATTTTGAAAAGCTTGGACTAATTTTTCATCATTTGCAATATGTGCCAATACACGAAGTTCGATTTGTGAATAATCTGCTGCAAACATGATCCAATCTTTTTTGGAAGGTACAAAAGCTCTTCGAATTTTCCTTCCTTCCTCCAGTCGAATAGGAATGTTTTGCAAGTTGGGATCAATGGAGCTTAATCTTCCTGTCTGAGTTAATGCTTGATTAAATCGGGTATGCACTTTATTCGTATCCTTATGAATCACTTTTAACAAACCTTCAATATAGGTGGATTGCAGCTTCCCTAATTGTCTGTACAGAAGCAGTTTAGGTATAATTTCATGTTCATCTCTCAATTGTTCCAGCACATCCGCTGCAGTGGAATATCCTGTTTTTGTTTTCTTGATGACTGGCAGCCCTAATTTTTCGAAAAGAATTGGTCCCAGCTGTTTCGGTGAATTCAGATTGAATGTTTCACCTGCCAATTCAAATACTTCTTTCTCCAGTGTATTTAAACGGTCCTTTAGATCTTCCCCCATTTCCTTGATCCGATCAATATCAACCACTACCCCTTGATGCTCCATTTCACCTAAAATCAGTGCTAGCGGCATTTCTAATTTCTTCAACAGTGTATATTGTTCATTTGTCTTTAATTCTTCTTCCATCTTCTCTTTTAACACATATAATGTGTTTGTTTTACGTACAATATGTTCGGACAATTCGGGTTGTTCCGGGACTTTCTTTTTGGCACCTTTTCCATACACTTCTTCATCAAATAATACATCTGTTTTTCCCATACGATTTGCTATTGCAGGAATATCATGGTTATTTTCTGATGGATTCAACAAATACGATGCCAATACCATATCGAAGCCAATGCCCCTCAAGTGAATATCATGACGCAACAGGGATACTAATGTTTTTTTTGCATCAAAAACATATTTTTCTTGCGTACTGTCCTCTGCCCATTGTTTAAATGTATCAGACTGTAAGGCAATTTCGAGCGGTACAAAGTATTTTTTGTTTTCATTTGCAATTCCAAATCCTAATATCTCTTCTTTATGATAGTTATCTCCGAGCATTTCGACGACAAAAGCATCTTGGCCAGTGAACATACCCTCCTTCACTTCATCAACAACGGAAAAATCAATTTCTTTTAATTCTATTGCTTCCCCTTCTCCCGAATCATTACTAGATACTTTATCCAACAAGGATAAAAAACCAAGTTCCTTAAACATGGTACTAACTTTACTTTCCTGGTATCCTTCATAGACAATATCCTCTATTGTCACTTCAATTGGTGAGTTTCGGTTAATCGTAGCAAGCTTCTTACTCATAAATGCATCATCTTTATATGTAATCAATTTTTCTTTCAATTTCTTACCACTAACTTCATCCACATGTTCATATAGCTCTTCCAATGTCGGATATTGTTTCAAGAGCTTCACAGCCGTTTTCTGTCCAACACCGGGAACGCCTGGAATATTGTCTGAACTATCTCCCATCAACGCCTTTAAGTCGATAATTTGCTCAGGTGTCACTTCCATCTTCTCCATTAAATGATCCGGAGTATATTTCTCAACATCACTAATACCCTTTTTTGTGACGATCACAGTTACTTGTTCAGATACAAGCTGCAGCATATCTTTATCTCCGGAAATGACAGTAACATCAAAGTTACTTTCTTTTCCTTGCAGTGAAAGGGTTCCGATAATATCGTCTGCTTCATACTGATCCAGTTGATAATACTTTATTTGAAACGCGTCCAGTAATTCCTTTAATACCGGGAATTGTTCTGATAGCTCTGGCGGGGTTTTTTGGCGCCCACCTTTATATTCTTGGTATGTCTCATGACGAAATGTTGTTTTCCCTGCGTCAAACGCAACTAATAAATGGGTTGGTTTTTCTTCTTGTAAAATTTTCATAAGCATGGTTGTAAATCCATAAACCGCATTCGTATAAACCCCTTTATCATTATTCAACAAAGGCAATGCAAAGAACGCACGATAAATAATACTATTTCCATCAATTAATACTAGCTTTTTCGTAGACATATTAATAAATCCTCCATTTTCATTACACTTATCTTTCATTTTATCATTGACTAATGGGAAATAAAAATGTTAGAAGGGGTGTATATGGTACAGATAGAGAAAAAACACCCTCTACATGATAATAACAAGCCGTAAAAATTGTAAGACACTGTTAAAAAAGGAGCTGGCAATACTTTTCTAACGTAAAAAGGAGTACAAACCGCATAGTTTGTACCCCTAATCTGTATATCATTTACTGTAAGCCATGAATAACTGAACTCGTTACTCTCGTTAAAAAAGAGAATGTTATTTCTTCGGTAAATAAACGTGGACATTGGTTCCTTTGTTTACTTCACTGTCCATTTCAATTTTACCATCGTGGACATCAACTATATGCTTAACAATGGCAAGCCCTAAACCTGTACCGCCTGTATTTCTGCTTCTTGCTTTATCCACACGGTAGAACCGCTCGAAAATACGAGGTAGATCATTCTTTTCAATCCCCATTCCTGTATCAGAAACCTTTATATGTACATATTCTTCGGTTGATGTAACAGATAAGAAAACCTTCCCTTTATCCGGTGTATAATTCATGGCATTATCCAGTAAGTTAATGATGATTTGTTTGACCTTTTCTTTATCTGCTTTAAAATGAAGGTTGTTTTCAATGGAATGTGTAAAATCTAATTCTTTCTCTTTAGCTTTTATTTGGAAGGATGGGATAATATCTTTTAGTAAATCATTGACCTCAATTTTATTTAAAACAAGCTGAAAGTTCTCCTGTTCCAATCGGGAAAGGGTAAGTAAATCTTCAATCAGGAGCTGCATGCGGTCACTTTCGTTATAAATAATTTTGATAAATTCTTTTTCGGCCTCTTTATTATTTAAATCGTCTTCTAATAAAGTCTCTGCAAATCCCCTAATAGATGTAATTGGTGTTCGAAGTTCGTGTGAAACATTTGCTACAAAGTCTCTGCGCATTAACTCCAATTTTTTCATTTCTGTAATGTCATGTATAACAAGTACTGCACCCTTTAATCGGTTTTTTTCGTTAAAAACCGGTACACCAACAATTTCATAATATAATTTATCAATTCCTATGTAGTGGGAAAACTCATTTTTAACATTTTTTTCGTACAAAAAGGCTTGTTGAACCGTATCATGAAATACCTCTTCTTCCAGTACATCATAATAAAGATATCCATTATAATCTTTGGAAGTACGCCCATACATAGATAAAAATTTACGATTTACTAAATGGATATATCCTTTATCATCTATTAATACCAGTCCGTTATCCGTATTGTCGATAATCGTAGACAATTGTTCACGCTGCATTTTTTCCTGAATGGAATATTCACTTAAATTTCTTGCCAGTGAGTTGATTTTATAGCTTAATTCACTTAATAAATTATTGGAAGTATAATGAAATCTTGCCCGATAATTCCCTTTATTAATCTCACTTAATGTCTTTATTGCTTTTTTTAATGGTTTCAAATAATTTGTGAAATGAAATTGTAAAAAAACCAATATAATTATAAAGTTGATTAATAAAATAGAAGAAAGCAAGATCACATTATTTACAATAGGAAATAATAATAATCCAGTTAATAGAGTGACAACCAAAAATAAAATAACATAATTGATTACTGGCTTTTTAAGTAAATCCTTCATCCTGCTGGTTCCTCCAGCTTATATCCTAAACCGCGAACTGTCTTTATATATATAGGTTTCTTGGAATTCGGTTCTATCTTCTCTCTTAAATGACTTATATGTACATCCACTATACGTGTATCTCCAACAAAGTCATAATCCCAAACCCCACTTAATAACTGATCCCTGGAAATCACTTTCCCTTTATTAGTAGCAAGATAATAGAGTAATTCAAATTCTTTTCTGGTAAAGGTAATTAAATTGGAATTGATTTCCGCCTCATATCTCTCAGGATATATCAATAAATCCCCGATACGAATTGTACTAAAATTGTTCGTTGCTGCTTTCTTCGTTCTGCGTAATATCGCTTTAATTCTTGCAATTACTTCTTTCGGGCTAAACGGTTTTGTCAAATAATCATCTGCACCAAGTTCTAAACCCAGTACTTTATCAAATTCGTCATCTTTTGCTGTTAGCATTAATATTGGTATATCTATTTTATTATTTCGTAAATGTTTGCAAACCTCCATACCATCCAAACCAGGGAGCATTAGATCCAACACAACTAAATCATAATCATTGCTTTCAATTTTTTGGATGGCCTCTAGTCCATCATAAGCAACATCGGTTATAAATCCAGCTTTTTCGATATTATAGTTTAGTAATGTTACAATTGATTTTTCGTCGTCAACAATAAGAATTTTCTGATTCACGTAAAATACCCCCATCAATAAAGTGAAACTCATTCAGTAGGTTTGTTCACCCCCACTAAATGGTAATGAAACCGATCCGTTCTTATTGGCAGATCCAACCACAACTTCTGTTTTACCTTTCAATTCTGAATCGAAGGTCTACCCGCCAGATAAGACGTGACAAAAGTAGAAATATATCAAATTCTCTACTTCCTCATCTTACCATTGAATCAAATTTCTGCGAACCATTATAAGACTTTGTAAATAAAATTTTACACAAAAAATTAGAAAAACTCATATTTGCTCCTTTAGCAAATACAAGTTTTTCCTAAACGGATGATGTATAAATTTTAGTTATAGCGAGTCTGCTTCTTGCTAAAATTTATCCACTCTATTCTTTTTAATGTTAGCACCACAAGAGTGGTCTTACAGTCAGTTAATCAAGTGATAAATAACTATTTTAAGACACGTAGTACACTTTTAACGGAATCAGCAGATTTGTCTAATGCCGCCTTTTCTTCGTCTGTTAAATCCAATTCAATAATTTCTTCGATACCATTTCCACCTAGGATAGTTGGTACACCTAAATAAATATCGTTGTAACCATACTCCCCTTCAAGATACGCAATTGCCGGCAATACGCGGCGCTGATCTTTAAGAATAGCTTCAGCCATTACCGTTAAGGAAGCTGCGGGTGCGTAATAAGCACTTCCATTACCTAATAGATTTACAATCTCTCCACCGCCAGTACGTGTACGTTGTACGATTTCATCCAAGCGGTCTTTCGAAATTAGTTTTTCTAACGGAATTCCACCAGCATAAGAGTAACGGATTAGCGGAACCATATCATCTCCATGCCCACCTAAAACAAATCCTGTGACATCTTTAACGGAAAGATTTAGCTCTTCTGCTACGAATGTACGGAATCTTGCTGTATCAAGCACACCAGATTGACCGATAACGCGTTCTTTTGGAAAACCTGACTCTTTATAAACGGTATATGTCATTGCGTCAACAGGGTTTGTTAAGACTACAATAGTTGTATCCGGAGAATATTTCACAATTTCCTGTGTAACCGACTTCATAATTCTTGCGTTCGTATTTACTAAATCATCACGACTCATACCAGGCTTACGAGCAATCCCAGCAGTAATAATCACAAGATCCGAATCTTTAGTTTCCGCATAATCCGCAGTACCTGTTACCCTTGCATCATATCCTTGAACTGGAGCTGCCTCTGCCATATCAAGTGCTTTACCTTTGGTTGGATTTTCCATATTGGGAATGTCCACTAGTACGACATCACCTAATTCCTTTTGTGCAATCATTAACGCTGTCGTTGCTCCAGTAAAACCAGAACCAATTACGGAAATTTTATGACGTTTTAATCCCATTTTTACTATCCCCTTTTGTTGTATAGTAAACAGAAAAACAAACATGATAAGAAACCGGTTTGCAGCCGATTTCTTATCACAACATGTGTTATATATTTATTTTAAATTCTTAATTAGTTCATCTGCAAATTCTGAGCATTTAACTTCTGTTGCATTGTCCATTAGGCGGGCGAAGTCATAAGTAACTACTTTGGATGCAATCGTTTTATCCATTGATGCTGTAATTAAGTCTGCTGCTTCTCTCCATCCAAGATGTTCAAGCATTAAAACAGCTGAAAGAATAACAGAAGATGGGTTTACTTTATCTAAACCAGCATATTTCGGCGCTGTACCATGTGTTGCTTCAAAAATTGCATGACCAGTGTCATAATTAATATTTGCACCTGGAGCAATTCCAATACCACCAACCTGAGCTGCTAAGGCGTCAGATATATAGTCACCATTTAAGTTCATTGTAGCGACAACATCAAATTCTTTTGGTCGTGTAAGTACTTGTTGTAAGAAAATATCAGCTATGGCATCTTTAACAAGGATTTTCCCTTCTGCTAAAGCTGCGTCCTGTGCTTGATTTGCCGCATCCTTACCTTTATTTTCTACAATGCGGTCGTATTCAGCCCATGTAAATACTTTATCACCGAATTCTTCTTCAGCTACTTCATAACCCCATTGCTTAAATGCTCCTTCAGTAAATTTCATGATGTTACCTTTATGTACTAAAGTAACACTGTTACGTCCCTCATCTAAAGCATATTGGATTGCAGCACGTACTATACGTTTCGTTCCTTCTTCGGAAACTGGTTTTACACCTATACCAGAAGTTTCCGGGAAACGGATTTTATGAACTCCCATTTCATTTTGTAAGAATTCAATCACTTTCTTTACTTCATCTGATCCTTTTTGCCATTCAATACCAGCATAGATATCCTCTGTGTTTTCACGGAAAATAGCCATGTTGACATCCTCTGGGCGTTTAACTGGTGAAGGAACACCGTCAAAATAACGTACTGGACGTAGACATGTAAATAAATCCAGTTCTTGACGAAGTGCAACGTTTAATGAGCGGATTCCACCGCCAATAGGTGTTGTTAACGGACCTTTAATAGCGATTTTGTATTCATTTATTTTGTCCAGTGTATCCTGTGGAAGCCATTCACCGGTTTTATTATAGGCTTTCTCACCAGCATATACTTCCATCCACTCTATTTCTTTCTCCCCATCGTATGCTTTTTCTACTGCAGCCTCGATAACACGTTTTGATGCTGCCCAAATATCGGGACCAGTCCCATCCCCTTCAATAAATGGGATTACCGGATGATTTGATACATTCATTTTTCCATTTTCTACAATAATTTTTTCTCCTTGTGTCATGAACAAATACCTCCTATTGTTGTGCGGTGTAAATAGTTGGGTCAACCAGCTATTCCACAAACTATTCTAATAGATTCGTATATTTTGGTAAAATAAAAACCTCTGAAAACTGCGAATTAACCACGTTGTGAAACAGAAACATATTTTTGTTTGTCTGGGCCGATATACTCTGCACGCGGACGGATTAAACGATTGTCTCCATACTGCTCTAATATATGAGCTAACCACCCAGAGGTACGGCTAACTGCAAAAATTGGGGTAAATAAATCATAATCAATACCTAAACTATGATAAACAGAAGCACTGTAGAAATCCACGTTTGCTGGAAGTCCTTTCTTTTCCTTTACATACTCCTCAATTTTTATCGACATATTATACCATTTTTCCTGACCAGTCAGCTTCGTTAATTGTCTTGACATTTCTTTTAGGTGCTTGGCACGCGGGTCACCATTTCGGTAAACTCGGTGTCCCATACCCATTATTTTTTCTTTATTTGCCAGCTTTTTCTCGACATAAGGAATCGCATTTTCTTCTTCCCCAATTTCAAGAAGCATTTTCATTACATTTTCGTTGGCACCACCATGTAATGGACCTTTTAATGCTCCAATTGCTGCAGTAATACCAGAATAAATGTCTGATAGCGTTGCCACACATACTCTGGCAGTAAATGTAGATGCATTTAATTCATGGTCTGCATGTAATACTAAGGCTTTGTTAATCGCTTCCACTTCAATGTCATTTGCTTCTTTTCCATTTAGCATATATAAGAAATTCTCTGCATAGCTTAAATCCTTTTTCGGTTTAACCGGTTCCTGACCATTACGGATTCTTGCAAAAGCTGTAACGACTGTTGCAATCTTTGCTTGAATACGAATTGCTTTTCGTTCGTTTACATCCGCTTCCATTACGTCTGCTTCTTCATCATATAAACCAAGAAGAGAAACAGCAGTTCTTAAAGCGGCCATAGGATGAACCTTCGACAAATCATATGATTTTAAATGATTATAGATTTGTTCTGGAACTTCCATATTAGCGGCCAAATCCTTTTTGATAGCATCCAGCTCTTTTTGGTTAGGCAACTTCTTATTCCATAATAGAAAAACTACTTCCTCAAAACTAGCATTCTCTGCCAAATCATCAATCATATACCCTACATAAGTAAGCTGGTCATCAATGATAGAACTGATTTGTGACCTAGATGCTACTACCCCTTCAAGCCCTTTAGTAGTTGTTGTCATAAGAACCCTCTCCTTTTCTGTATATTGCTGTCTAATAAACAACTTTCTGACAATATTTATATTTATTATAACATTTATTCGTATTTAACGAAATATCACAACTATTTGATTTTTAGATTAGCGATATAATCTTATCGTATTCTATAAATATTGCCCCCCAAATCTAATTATAAAGTATTATGAATGTAATGTGAATTGAAACCGTTTAATTTTTTTAAAATAACGTAATTAGTGGATTGAGATGTGGTTATTTAGCGACATAAACTGAAAATTAAAAATTATCCCCCTCCATTCTTACGTCTATTTTAAGCTGATTCAACATATATAAGTATATAAGAAGAAAAAGTACAAGCAGTTATATCGGAGGATCAGACAAATGTATAAACAACATTTGATGCAATTATTTCGTTTTTTGATCGTAATTAGTGTAGTTGCTGGCTGTTACGTCGCAATAACTTTAACACTACCATATATTTATCCATTACTTCTGGCTGCTCTATTTGCTTTTATCATCAATCCATTTGTTAATTTTTTCCAAAATATATTGCATTTTCCAAGGGGATTAGCTGCGATTACAGTTATTTGCAGTATATTTATGCTCTTCATCGGGATGCTTTTTGTTATTATCATGGAGATTTATCAGGGGACTATATTTCTGGCAGAAAAAATACCAGGATATTTTCAGGATTTTGTACATTATGTGGAAATATTTTATAATACAAAAATATTACCTATCCAGGAGAGCATTCTATCCTATTTCATATCATTGGATTCCTCACAGCAGGATTCTATCAAAAATAGTTTAAATGAATTACTTAATCACATTGCAACTACCGGTTCAGCAATCTTACAGGAGTCATTATTAAATATACCAAGTATACTCTCTTTATTGCCCAATTCTATCACCATTTTTATATTTATTATCCTGGGGACATTTCTCATATCCAATGATTGGTATTCATTAAAGGGACAAACGCAAAAGTTGGTTCCTGCAAATATAAACAGTTCCACAAAAAAAATAGGCGCTCATTTAAAAAAAGCGCTTGGGGGATTTTTCAGGGCCCAAATTATTTTAATCAGCCTGTCCGGTATCATTATATTTCTTGGTCTAGTTATTTTAGAAGTCGAGCATGCTTTAACGATAGCGGCACTTAGCACACTCGTTGATCTCATCCCCTATGTTGGTACCGGGATTATCTTTGTACCGTGGATTTTTTATCTATTTATTAGCGGAAACTACCCATTAACTATCGGATTAACCATTCTATATATGGTCGTTATTATCAGCAGACAAATATTGGAACCAAAAATCTTATCTTCCAATATGGGGCTGCACCCACTTTTTGCGTTGGTTGGTTATTTTATCGGATTGCAAATTTGGGGACTATTCGGTCTGTTAATTGCTCCCGCCGTCCTTATCTTCATCCAAGCTCTTTATCAAACAGGAGCATTTCGATGGTTGTGGGCATTTATTAAAGGATAAATTTATCTACCATTTCCGGTAAATGATCGTGCCATTGTCAATTTTGCGTTTAATAAAAAGAAAAATTGCCCTTTTTAATGGTTTTCTCGTTATGGGTAGGACAAAAGTGAAACCGACTATGTCCGTTATAAAACCTGGCGATAATAAAAATACTGCACCAATAAAGATGCAGACACCATCCACAATTTGCTCTGTAGGGGCCTGTCCTTGATTCATAAGAATTCTTGCTCGATTCCATGTTTCCATGCCTTGTCTCTTTGCAATTGTAACACCAACGATGCCAGTCATCAAAATAAGCATAACGACCCACAATGGACCAATCATTCCACCAACCCATATAAATACACCAATTTCCGTTGCTGGAAGAATCAATAAAAGTAAAAATAGCCAGCGCATACGTGTAAATCCTCCTTTGAATTACACTAACATTCCATAAATGATAATTAGAAAAACTTACATTCACTCGTCTTTTTGTGAATGTATCGTTTATCTTATATTTTCTCACACCTGTTAATGTGTAAAAAAACTATTTTCTAAAAATGTTATTTTTGACGCAAAATACATAAACTGCGAACTAACTTTATATTTGTTGGAGCTAAAATACCGCTACGGAAATACACTACGCGCACCATAGGGCGGTTGGTGAGCCTACTCGTGCTGTCTTCTTTAGGTGTCTCACCGATGCCTCTTATCCCACAGAGGAGCACTATACTAGTTCGTACTTATAACAACTGCGACTATCAAAAAACAAAACTTACAAAAAGGGTCTAAAGAAACAATCTCTCATTATTAGGATTTTATACATTCCTGGTCATGGATAGTGCTAGATAGACATCAAAGCAATAAATTTTACTTTTTAACTTGTAAAAAAAATAACACATTCACTCATCCTTTAGCAAATGTGTTATTTTATCTATTACTTTTTGATTTATTATTTTACTACGGTGAATTTCCTATGCTATATTCATACTTCCAATCCATGAAATAATAGAAACCGGCATTATATTTACCGATTTCTATTGTTAACCCAATCTTTATAATAACATCAAAGATTACAGCACTTTAGCATGTCCTTTATAAACATCGCCTTTTGTACCATCAATCGTTATTTCCTGGCCTTCTTCAAGCACATCAAAGATATTTTGAACGCCAACAATTACTGGGATTCCTAGATTTAAGCCAACTACAGCAGCATGGGAAGTTAATCCACCTTCTACTGTTACGATACCACTGGCTTTTTCTAATGCAGGCATCATATCACGGTCTGTACCATATGCAACAACAATGTCTCCGTCTTGAACTTTCTCATTTGCTTCTTGAGCGTTTTTAACAAGAACGGCTTTTCCGTATGCACTTCGTTTGCCAATACCTTGACCTTTGGCAACAACATCACCAATAACATGAACTTTTAATAAATTCGTTGTTCCGCTTTCTCGAACCGGTACTCCTGCAGTTATAATAACACGGTTGCCACGGTGGCAAATGCCTGTCTCCAATCCACGGTCAACTGCAATATCCAGCATTTCATCTGTTGAACGTGCCTCTTTACCTACTACAGCATGTACCCCCCATACTAGGGAAAGTTGACGATTTACTTTTTCGTTAAATGTTACAGCTAAGATAGAAGCTTTAGGACGATATTTCGAAATCATTCTTGCTGTATGACCACTTTCCGTTGGAGCAATAATTGTATCAATATTTAAGTTCATCGCAGTATGGGATACAGATTGAGTAATGGCTTCAGCAATTGTCATATCTACATTTTTGGAACGATCATCTAAAATGACTTTATGATCCAATGCTGATTCAGCTTTTAGTGCAATGTTATTCATCGTTTGTACAGACTCAACCGGATAGCTGCCTGCTGCTGTTTCACCAGAAAGCATAATAGCATCTGTCCCATCAAAAATAGCATTTGCAACATCGGAAGCCTCTGCTCTAGTTGGACGCGGGTTGCGCTGCATGGAGTCAAGCATTTGAGTTGCTGTAATGACAGGTTTCCCAGCATTATTGCATTTTTTAATTAATTGTTTTTGAACAAGTGGCACATCTTCTGCAGGGATCTCTACCCCTAAATCTCCTCTTGCAACCATGAGTCCATCACTTACTTCCAATATGCGGTCAATATTGTCCACACCTTCTTGGTTTTCAATTTTAGGGATGATTTTAATATGGCTTGCGTTATTCGTTTCTAATACTTCTCTGATTTCCAACACATCGGAGGCACGGCGAACAAAGGATGCTGCAATAAAGTCTACATCTTGCTCAATACCAAATTGAATATCATTTTTGTCTTTTTCTGTAATTCCCGGAAGTTTCACAGATACATTTGGTACGTTAACACCTTTTTTGTTTTTAATTGTTCCACTATTTAATGCTGTTGTTTTAATTTCACCAGCTTTTTTATCAATAGCAACTACTTCTAATTCAATTAAACCATCGTCCAGCAAAATTTTTGAACCTTCATGAACATCGTCAATTAAACCTTCATATGTAACTGAGAAACGTTCTGCTGTCCCTTCTACTTCGTTCATGGAAATATATACTGTATTTCCTGCAACGATTTCATCCTGCCCATTTTTAAAATTACCAGTTCTAATTTCAGGGCCTTTCGTATCCAATAGAATGGCAACGGTCTTGCTTTTATTGTCTGCTGCTTTTCGAATGTTTTCGATACGCGCACCATGCTCAGCGTAATCTCCATGGGAAAAGTTCAGGCGTGCCACATTCATTCCAGAATCAATTAGTTTTTCTAACGTCTCAATGGACTCTGAAGCTGGTCCAATCGTACAAACAATTTTCGTGTTTCTCATTTTGTTTTTCCTCCTTGAAGACAAATTATATCGATAACTCTTTAGATAAGTTATACATTCCTTTATTAATAAAATGGTGTTCTGATAGAATCGTATCGATATCACTATCCACTATTTCATTATTTTGTATTCCAACCATGCGATCTGCTTTTTCTTCAAGCAGTAGTTCTACAGCTCTAGCCCCTAAACGGCTTGCTAATACTCTATCCTGTGCAGTTGGGGAGCCTCCACGCTGTATATACCCTAACACAGTGACTCTAGTTTCTAAGCCAGTTTCTTCTTTAATGCGTTCCCCATACTCAAAACCATTTCCAACACCTTCCGCCAACACGATGATACTATGTTTCTTACCGCGTTCACGTCCACGCTCCAGCCTGTTACAAATATCTCTAAATTCTTCATCCATTTCCGGAATAATAATGCTTTCTGCTCCACCAGCAAGACCAGCCCATAATGCTAAGTCACCAGCGTCTCTACCCATTGTTTCAATTATATATGTACGTTCATGTGAAGTAGCTGTGTCACGGACTTTATCAATAGCTTCCAAAACAGTGTTTAACGAGGTGTCAAATCCAATTGTAAAGTCACTTCCAGGTATATCATTATCTATTGTTCCAGGCACCCCAATACACGGAAAGCCTTTACTTGTTAGTTTCTGTGCACCACGGAAACTACCATCTCCACCAATAACAACGAGCCCCTCAATACCAAACTTCTTCAATTGCTCGATTGCCCTTTCTTGTCCTTCCTCTGTTTTAAATTCTTCACTTCTAGCAGTAGCTAGGATGGTACCTCCTCGATGAATAATATCCCCAACTGAACCAAGATCCATCTTGATGATATTACCTTCCATAAGCCCCTGATAGCCATATCTGATTCCATACACTTCTACATCATGGTAGATTGCTTTTCTAACGACCGCACGAATCGCGGCATTCATTCCAGGTGCATCTCCACCACTGGTCAATACACCAATTTTCTTTACCATTCCATTCACCTCGATATACTTAATATTGCTGCTTAGCAAACTGTATTAGCTCTTTAAATCAAACTGTATTATAGCTTTATATAAATATTAGATACATGTTAAAGATAAAGTAAAAACCTTTAAATATCAACAAATATCATTAGAAAATAACGAAAAATAAATTTTTAAAATTGAGCAACAATTAAAGGTTGATAACTAAGTATATCAACCTTTAATCAAAATAAATTACAACAGTTTGTAATCGCCTATTCTTTTATATTTTTCCCATCTTTTCTCAAGTAATTCCTCAGAAGTAAAATTGGATAATTGGTTGATGGATTGCTCTAGTACATCGTCAATTAATTTAGCCTGCTCTTGTACATTTTGATGTGCTCCACCCTTAGGCTCAGGGATAACTTCTTCAATGACATTTAAATCCTTTAGATCATTAGCAGTTATTTTCATGGATTCTGCTGCTTTTCTAGCCAGACTTGAATCTTTCCATAAAATAGAAGCAGCACCCTCTGGTGAAATAACAGAGTATGTGGAATTCTCAAGCATTAAAATGTGGTCGCCCACACCTAACCCCAAGGCACCACCACTTCCTCCTTCACCAATGACAATGCAGACAATTGGTACCGTAAAGCCAGCCATTTCCATTAAATTTCTTGCTATAGCTTCACTTTGTCCCCGTTCTTCTGCTGCTTTTCCTGGATAAGCACCTTTTGTATCAATAAAAGTGATTATAGGACGACGGAATTTCTCTGCCTGTTCCATATGACGGAGTGCTTTCCGATAGCCTTCTGGATGTGGCATCCCAAAGTTTCTTTGAATATTTTCCTTCGTATCTTTTCCTCGCTGGTGACCGATTACAGTGACTGGCTTGTCTTTATAATAGGCAATCCCTGCAACAATTGCTTTATCATCCCCAAAGCGCCGATCGCCATGAAATTCAATAAAGTTAGTAAACAATTGTTTCACATAATCAAGTGTGGTCGGACGTTCCGAGTGCCTCGCCATTTGTACACGGTCCCATGGCTTTAAATTTCCATAAATATCACTTTCAAGCTGCTCTAATCTATTTTCCAATGTTGTTATTTCTTCCGTCAGATCAATATCACTATCTTGAGTGAATTTTTTTAACTCCGCTATTTTTTCTTTTAAATTTACAATCGGCTTTTCGAATTCGAGAACCTGCTTCATGATTCATCGGCCTCCTTTTGATGCATTTCCAATAATGTGGTTAGAAGGCTTTTCATCTCATGGCGATGAATGATCTTATCCAGTTGTCCATGTTCCATTAAGAACTCCGACGTTTGGAAATCCTTAGGTAATTTTTCCCGGATCGTTTGTTCAATAACATTTCTCCCAGCAAATCCAATTAATGCGCCAGGTTCTGCAAAGTTATAATCTCCAATGGATGCAAAACTGGCCGACACACCACCTGTAGTAGGATGTGTCATGACAGATATCATCAAACCGCCATCATTACTAAAACGTTTAATAGCAATGGAAGTTTTTGCCATTTGCATTAAACTTAAGATACCTTCCTGCATTCTTGCACCACCTGATGCGGTAAAAATGATAAAAGGCAAGGACTCTTTACGTGCATTCTCAATAGCTCTTGCAATTTTCTCTCCGATAGCTGATCCCATACTCCCCATTCGAAAAAAGGAATCCATAACAGCAAATGCAGCTGCTTGTCCATTAATCTGCCCCCGACCAGTTACGACACCTTCATTTAGTCCCGTTTTTTCCTTGTCTTTAGCAATTTTGGACTCATATTCCGGAAAATCTAATGGGTTTGATGAAGTTAGATTTGCATCCCACTCCTCAAATGTACCTTCATCAAATAAACTCTCAATGCGGTCCCTTGCTGTTAGTGGATGATGATATCCACAGTTCGGACATACATTTAATGATTTTTTCATTTCTTTACGATAATATATTTTGCTGCAACCTTTGCATTTCTGCATTAACCCTTGTGGAACATCTATTTTACTATGTTCACTGGGAATGGTTGCATATTTCCTGCGCTTCGTAAAAATATCTTTAAGCTGCAAACTGTTTCCTCCTTATCTAGCACAACAACCTGAATTGTAATCCATCAATGGAAATAATCATACCAACGAGAAAGGTAGAAAAACTCTCATTCGATCATCTTTTAGTGAAGCAACTCCTAGAGTTACCGCATGATTTTCTACTTAAAACACCTTCTTGTGGATTTGCGAGGAGTGCTGCATGCCAAAATCATCCAGCACCATGACGAGTGCAATCTGTGCTTATTTTTCTTATACGGATAACATGGATCAACTGCACTTGAACCCACTTTTTGGCTGAAAATTAATACTTTCCTTTCGCGTCAAAAGGTGTTATGCCCACTCGATTCCAATCTCATTTGGAAGATGCTTGATTTACAAATAATTCTTCTATTGCTGAATATTCTTTTTTCAAATATAAGTGAATGAGGTCTTGATAGACGTGAGCATCATATCGTGGTTTTTCAAATGTCTGTGAGAATTCAGCGATCAATTGCCATATTTTCATGAGCAGTACATTTTCTGTTTTCATTAATAGATAATTAAAAAAATCCATATCCTTTTGACTTGAACTGGTATCCAGGTCGCAAATGATTTCGTTTAATACGGCAATATCCCTATCCTCTAATTTATTATATGCAAGCTTAGCTGCTTCTTTTTCGATTAATTTCTTTGTAGAAATCAGACTTTCTTTCGTAGTTTTTTCACTCAATATAAAGGAAGCTAATATTTCCACCGTTTGAAATGGACGATAAGTACTAAGGAATGTCCCTTCTCCATGCCTTGTTTCAATGATTCCCAACAGTTCCAGTGCCCGAAGCGCCTCTCTTACAGAAGACCTGCCTGTACCTAACGTTTCCGATAGTTCTCTTTCAGATGGAAGTTTATCTCCAGGATTCAAGTTGTTGGATTCAATGAATATTCGAATCTCCTCCAGTACTCCGTGATAAACTTTCTGATTGGGTAACATTGTCACTGCGCAGTTCCACTCCTTCAAAGCATAGAAATTTAAGCCTCCCTATTTTCAGAGGTTGTTAATATTCTTGTTTTTTCAGCAACCTTATCCGGGTCAATAGTAATTCGTGCAACCCCGGAATCCATGGCAGCTTTTGCAACACTTGCAGCAACAATTGGTGCAACACGATCATCAAAAGGTGCAGGAATCACGTAATCATCATTTAATTCTTCTTCGGTGATAAGTGATGCAATGGCTTCAGCTGCTGCAACTTTCATTCGTTCATTAATGCGTGTCGCGCGCACATCCAATGCTCCACGAAAGATTCCCGGAAACGCCAATACATTATTTACCTGGTTCGGAAAGTCAGATCGTCCTGTACCGATAACCCTGACACCTGCTTCTCTTGCATCCTCCGGCATGATTTCCGGATCTGGATTTGCCATCGCAAAAATAATTGGATTATCGTTCATTCTCGCTACCATTTCTTTAGAAAGGGCACCACCAACAGATACCCCAATAAAAACATCGGCTCCTTCTAAAACTTCCTCTAAACTGCCTTCAATTTTATTTCTATTTGTAAATTTAGCAACTTCATCTTTTACATTATTCATTCCGTATGTTCTACCCTCAAAAATTGCCCCTTTCGAATCACACATAATCATGTCGTGAACACCAAAGCTTCGAAGCAATTTTATAATGGCAATCCCAGCGGCTCCAGCACCGTTTGCTACTACACGTATATTAGAAAAGGTTTTTCCGACAAGCTTCAATGCATTAATAAGTCCTGCCACAGTCACAATGGCAGTGCCGTGCTGGTCATCGTGGAAAATGGGAATATTTGTTTCTCTCTTTAGACGTTCTTCAATAATAAAGCAATTAGGAGCGGCAATATCCTCTAAATTAACTCCACCAAATGTTGGTTCCATTAATTTAACGGTTTCCACAATTTTATCTACATCATGCGTGTCCAGGCAGATTGGAAAGGAGTCAACCCCTGCAAATGTCTTAAATAATACGGACTTTCCTTCCATTACAGGAAGTGCAGCTTCTGGGCCAATATTACCAAGCCCCAATACAGCCGATCCGTCACTAACAACTGCAACCATATTTCCCTTCATCGTATAATCATAAACCATTTCTTTGCGGTCATGAATCTCTTTACAAGGTTCGGCAACACCTGGTGAATAAGCTAGACTTAAGTCTCTAGCATTTCGAACTGGTACTTTGGATTGAGTCGTTAATTTTCCTTGATTTAATTTATGCATGTGTAGTGCTTCATCTTTAAAGCTCGCCATTTCTATTATTCGCTCCTTTTCGGTATCAAAATAATATATTAGGATATAATAGCATCTTTTTCCAAGTGGTCTGACCACCTATAATCCTACATTATATCAGATGGATTTATCATGTAAAGTAATCCATGTAATTGTTTATGAAAGAATACCTGATATACTAGAAAAAATCGCTATTATTCTTCTTTTTATTCTTATCCGTTTTTCGCAAAACAACATTTTCTTTTCCAAATTGTTTCCGAAAAGCTTCCAAGCAATCATAGGTGGCATGAATATAATAGTCACTAGCCAGTTGATATGTTTGCTTCGTCTCCTCCTGATAAACGATAATCGATGTACTGCCAGGATACTGTTGGGCTATCCGCTTGATGGATGGTAATGCATCTTGCTGCTTATCGCGAGTAACTTTCAGAAACAGTCGTTTGTTAGAAACAGACTGTAACTTTTTTTCATCAAAGGGATGAATTTCTTCCAATACCCATTGAAGTCGATTATTTCTTGACTCCATTTTTCCTATAATATAAATCATCATTTCTTCTTTCAGCCAGCGATTACTGTTTCTGTACAATTCCGGAAAAACAACGGCATCCATTTCATTTGTTTCATCACCAACAGTAAGAAAGGCCATCGGGTCACCACGCTTCGTTCGAATTGTTTTCAGTTCCTGTACGATGACAGCTGCTTTGATATGTCGCTTTCCGATTAATTTTTCCGCATTTCTCAATGGAATGTAACCATTTTCCCGAAGATTTGTCCGGTATTCTTTTATTGGATGACTGGAAACATATGTCCCGAGCAGTTCCTTCTCATCTGCTAATTTCTTCACAATACTGAAGTCGTCTATTCTGACATAGTCAATCTCCAATTCAATCTCATTCTGAAATAAACTAGTTTGATTGGAAAACTCACGGAAGAGATCACCTTGTTCAATCGCCTGATCTAACGATGCAAGTATACTTGCCCGATTAGAATAAGTTTCATCGAATGCTCCAGCCATGATTAAGTTCTCCATCGTCTGCCGGTTAACCAGCTTCACATCAACTCGCATACAAAAATCAAAAATATGTTTGAAACGACCATTTTTCCTGGCACGAATGATCTCTTTGACAGCTTGATTACCAACACCTTTAATAGCTGACAGTCCCATACGTATTTGGTTCTTTTCCACCGAGTATTTTCCAAAACTGTTATTGATGGACGGTGGAAGCATTCGTAAATTCATCTCTCTTATTTCTTTCAAGTAAAGATTCAATTTTTCCTGCTGATTTCGCAAAGAACTTAACAATTCCGCGAAAAAGTTTGCGGGGTAATGTGCTTTAAGATAGCTTAACTGATAAGAAATTTTACTATAGGCAACCGCATGACTTCTTGGAAAACCATAATTGGAAAATTTCACTATCCAGCTGAAAATTTCTTCTGCAACGCTTTGCTCATAGCCTTTTTTTAAACACCCATTAATAAACGCTTCCTTCTGTTCCTCCATTACATCCTGCTTCTTTTTACTGACGGCTCTTCGCAATATATCAGCTTGCCCTAAACTAAATCCGGCAATCCGATTGGAAATTTGCATAATTTGTTCCTGATACACTAACACACCATAGGTTTGTTTCAAAATTGGTTCCAAATCTGGATGTGGATAATGAACGGGTTCACGATTTTCTTTACGAGCAATATAGACGGGGATAAAATCCATAGGGCCTGGTCGGAATAGTGCATTAACAGCAACAATATCCTCAAAGGAATCTGGTTTAAGCTGTGTTAAAACCTGTTTCATTCCCTGTGACTCCAGCTGAAAGATTCCGTTTGTTTTCCCACTTCGTAGCAAAGAATACGTTTTCTCGTCATCATTTGGTATCGAATCCAGGGACATTTGGCGGTTTGCGGTATATTGAATCGATTGCAGTATTTTTTCAAGCAAGGTTAAATTACGCAAGCCCAGGAAGTCCATTTTCAATAAGCCCAGTGATTCCAAATCATTCATTGTAAACTGGGTAAGCCTTGTTTCATTGACTCCAACAGTTAATGGAACGTGCTCCAACAGTGGCTGTTGACTAATGACAACACCAGCAGCATGTGTCGATATATGCCTTGGAATCCCTTCTAACTTAACCGCAGCCGCAAATAGCATTTTCAATTTTGTTGATGTTTTAATATATTCCTTTAGCTCTTTTGATTCTTGAAGAATCTCGGTAAGCTTCTTCGATGTTTGTTGTGGAAGCTGTTTTAAAATATAATACGCATCCTGCTGTTCCACATCGAGCGTTTTCATTAATTCACGAATAAGGGAACGGGCCGCAAAGGTTCCAAACGTAATAATTTGCGCGACATGTTCAACCCCATATTTGTTGCGTACATATTCTATGACCTCATCCCGACGCTCATCGGAAAAATCAACATCGATATCTGGCATTGTTTTTCTCTCAGGGTTTAAAAACCTCTCAAATAACAGGTTATATTGAATCGGATCTACATCTGTTATTCCTAAAACATAGGCAACCAGTGATCCCGCAGAAGACCCCCGACCTGGCCCTACCAAAATATTTTTTTCTTTTGCATAGTGAATAAAATCAGCTACAATTAAAAAGTAATCACTAAATTTCATGGATTGAATAGTGTGAAGCTCGTACGCAAGTCGGTTGGAAATAGATTCTGTAATCGTTTCATACTTTTTCGTTACGTTTTCCCAGCATATTTTTTCCAAGTACTGATCGGCATCCATATCCTCTGGAACAGGAAAGGATGGCAATAATCGCTGTTCAAAATCAAACGTGACATGGCATTTCTCTTTAATCACTTCGGTTGCTTCCAGTACTTCTGGCCAGACAGACTGGAAATATTGCTCCATTTCTGCCTCTGACCGTAAATGCCTTTGCTTTACGGTTGGAGAAGATAACTTCATTGTCCATTGATTGCCTTTTTTCATTGCCTGCAAAATATCAAAAGCCATATCATCTTTTTCATCAAGATACCGTACATCACAAATAGAAACGACCTTGATTTTCGATGTTTCCTGGAACGCTTTTAAAGATTGGACAAGTTGATCGTTATAGTCGGCTTGAACTCCTAAGTAAAAATCTCCTGTTTCAAATAATACTCGCCATCTGGTTATGTATGCATCCACTTGATCATAGGGTTGATGAAGCAGCATATCAGCTATTGCATTGTTATTGGCAGGAAGAATTCCAATTAGCTGACTCGTATATTCAGATAACAGTTCGATTCCAATTGTAGTCTGTTGACTGAATTGTATTTTTGAACTCAGACTGACAAGATTTTGATACCCTTCGTTATTCTTCGCTAACAATACCAGTTCAAAAACGGCATCGCTGTATTCCACATGTACCATCATGCCTATAATTGGTTTAATTCCATTCTTTAAACAAGCTTTATAAAAGGGAATAACCCCGTAAAGTACATGTTCGTCCGTTAAGGCCAATGCTTCAAACTGCAAGTCCTTTGCTTTATTTACTAATTTATCAATCGTAATTGTACTGTTCATTAGGCTATAGCCACTTCTAACTTGTAAATGTGTATAAGCCATATTTATCCCGCCTTCTTTCTGCTACCTCTCATTATACCAGTTTAAACAGAACATGCATACGGTTAATATATTGATTATAATCATAACCTGTCCCATTCTATCATAAAATGTATAGAACCTTCCTGAAGGAGGATTGTATACATGGAAGAACGATTTTTTGAGTCATTTATTCATTGTTTTTTTATTGCGTTTGGTGTTGTAGTTGGTGGATCGATTATAGGAAGCATCGGAGCATTCGCAACTGGAGATGCACCGTTGACATCCATTGCCCGGCTTGCAAATAACTTACGAATATGGGCAGTTGTTGCTGCAATTGGTGGTACATTTGATGCAATAGAGAATTTTCAAAGAGGGCTACTTGGCGATGGAACTACAATGGACTTGGTCAAACAAGTTCTTTTAATATTGTCTGCAATGGGCGGTGTTAAAACCGCAACAACATTAATTGAATGGCTCATTCAGGAGGATATTACCTAATGCATATTCCACCATATTATAAGAAACCGTCGTGGCAATTTTTTATTGTTGGAGCAGTATTTGGAAGCCTAATTGCATATTTGATTCTCCTGTATATGTATGGTTCCATGTATGAAGATTTAATAAGAGAGAATCAAGAGCTGGAATCAGAAATAAGAGAACTCACCATTCAAAACGAAGCATTGATTGAAGATAATGAAGATTTAAACGAAAAAACAAATGAAGCACCAACTGTTGAAAGTCTTGAAGTAGAAATTCCCAATTGGGAGGAACTGAAACTTGACCGCCTTATCGTTCATGACCTGGAAGAAATGGTAAAAGAAGAGATTCATCATTTAATTGGAGAAGAAATATCCGTCGTAGCTGAAAGTGACTTTCTGCTTGAACGCGCGATTGAAAATAAAGGTTTTAAAATTGATGACGTGACATATTATTTTGAAGTCACCAAACTTACCATTTCCGAAACCGTAAAACTCACCTTGAAAGCCAAGTTATCCGATTCATAATACAAACAAAAAAACTTATATCCTTGCGAACCTTTCATGAAATATCTACATATAATGTAGAATCGACTGCTTATTTATTATATAATAAAAATTGAAAATAAAGAAATTTTCAACATTGTCGGAAGGGAGTTGAATATACATGATCATTAACAGAAACCGTTTACGTGATGAAAAAATTACCCAACTGAAAAGTGGATACAATGCCTATGCGGAATCACCAGAGCTGATTCGTTTAATGAAACGATATATTGAGAGAGAACATTTACGCGTTTTTTATGATGAAACAGAAACAGGGTGCTGGTTTATACCAATGGATGAGTGGAAAACCAGTTAAAAAGAGATGATTACACAAACAGATGAATCATCTCTTTTTTTGTACATGATTATGTTTAAATTGGCATAGAAAATTAAAGTGGGTCAATTAAGAAAAAACTACCCATTCGCTCAGGCACTTGCGAATGTAGGCCTACCTTTCTTTTTTATTCCTCCACAAAACTTTGACACACTTTATCTAAATCTTGGGTAACTGCCTCTGCTTCATTCCAGGAGAAAATGGTTGCTCCCGATGCTAATGGATGACCGCCTCCATTATATTTTTTAGCAATTTTATGGATTTCCGGACCCTTCGAACGAAGTCGTACCCGTATTTGATCATCTTCCTCAATGAAAAATGCCCATGCTTTAATTCCTTCAATTTCGCTCAAAACATTAACAAGCTGCCCGGTTTCAGATGGGGTAACCTTGTATTCAGCTAAAATATCCTTATTTAGTTTTATAATACATAAACCAGAAGGATAAAGGTTAAATCGTTGTAGTATATAACCTTTTAATCTGGAAATATTGTCTTTTACACTGTACAAATTCGTATATAATGCGGGGCGATTAAAATCATAGGTTATCAGTTCCGAAGCATACTGGAAGGTTTTCTTCGTCGTATTCGGAAACATAAATCTTCCTGTATCCCCGACAATTCCGGCAAACAATAGCCTTGCCGCAGCATCATTTAATTGTAATCCAGCTTCTTTCCCTTCTGCATACAATTCAAATATCATTTCACTAACCGAACTGGCTTCTGTATTTTCCCAGCGTAAATCTCCATATTCATCAACAACGGGATGGTGATCAATCTTAATCAGCTTCTCTCCCATATGATATCTTTCATCATCAATTCGCGGTGAATTCGCGGTATCACAAATAATAACAAGGGCATTTTGATAAACTTGATCATCAACCTGATCCATACGTGTTAAAAAGGTTAAACTCGGGTCCTCTTCACCAACTGCATACACCTGTTTTTTCGGGAAGGATGCACGAATGATTTCCTTCAGGCCCCCCTGTGAACCTAGCGCATCCGGATCTGGTCTGATATGGCGATGTATAATAATGGTGTCATATGCTTTGATGGTTTCTATTATTTTTTTTACTGGCATATAATTACTCCTGTTCTTATGTATTTAAATGCTATTTCTAGCATATAGACGAAAAAATAGTTACAATAAGATTGATGTATTATTCATAGCTTAGGAGAGATGATATGATTATTTTCCCAATTCTTATTGTTTTATCATTAGTATTTTATGTATATTATAAAGTTGCAATTTTAAAGAGTAAAGACGGCCTTACTCAAAGATATTTTAACGCAAGATCGAAAATTTGTCTTGGCAGTTTCGTTCTCTTTTTTGGAATCAATCAATACTTATTCTATTTAACACAGATTTCGTTGTTTATTGGAATTATTTTCATTCTACTCGGCGGTTATCAAATATATGATGGCTTTAAACAAACTAGGCATTATCGAAGTGAATGGAAGAGATTAAATCCTTCTGAGTAAGGCCAACTTGTTCATTTTGAAGAGCCAGCCATAAACACGTAAAATATTACACGGCTGTTTCCTAAAAGATTGTTGCTTTTACAGGAAAATGTTGTTCCATATGTAATATAAACTCCTGACTAATGGTAGGTCGATTAACTCCATTCCAAATCTTGAGAAAAAATTCTTATCAAACGAAAAATCCGAACTAATTCGAATTCTAAATAAAGAATTTTGAATCATTGTTCGGATTTTTCTTTAAGTGCGTGATCAAAAAGGAGGATGAAAAGCGAGCCAACGAGCTTCCACAGGATGTGGTGACTTCGACGTTCGACACAGGACGTGTCGGTACTTAGTCGAAGGTCCCCTTTCGATGTGTCACTTTCACCGGACTTTTTGAACATCCTCTTTAACTAAAACACTTTTACAAGCCTCATTTTAGCGATTAATCAATTGAGCCATAATCAGCCCTTTACCAACCAGTTTATGACCACTAAATACCTCTACATCAATTTTTGCATATACACGCCCAACATCTATCACGTTTGGTTTAATGGTTAGAATGCTCTCAATTTGCACCGGTTTGTTAAAATAAATAGTTAAGTTCTCAATCGTAATGTCTGCTTTTCTATCCTGCAGTAACACTCTTGAACTCGCTTCCGTGATTAAAGACGTGAACACACCATTTGACAAGGTTCCGAGCTGGTTTGTCATTTGCGGAATGACTTCTGTTTCAAATACGTTTTCCTCTTCACCCGATGCGCGCAAATTACGGGAAACAATATCATCTATCGTTTCTCCAACCTGAGGCTGCCGTTGAATTTGCTGTAATGCCTTCAATACGTCCTGTCTGGAAACAACTCCTTTTAACCTTCCAGAATTATCAACTACAGGTATGACTTCAATCCCTTCCCAAACCATCGTATGGGATACTGAAGCTAGCGATGTTTTTGACTGCACCACTAAAGGCTTCTTGCTCATCACCCGGTCAATAACAATATTTTTGTCTTTTCCGACAATGTCCTTTGACGAAACCATACCAATGACACGCAGCTTTTCGTCCACAATTGGAAAACGGGAATGACCGGATTTTTCGTTTAGCTCATACCAATTTTCAATCGTGTCTTTCGTTTTTAAATAGTTTGTCTCTTCCAGGGTGGTCGCAATGTCCCCAACGAAAATAATCTCTTTCTTAATTAATTGGTCATAAATCGCCCGATTGATCATCGCCGCAACTGTAAACGAATCATAACTAGTGGAAATTATGGGTAGCTCTTTTTCATCTGCTAATTTTTTAATATGATCTTCCGTATCGAATCCACCTGTGATTAATACAGCCGCTCCCTCGTTTAATGCGAGCTCATGTGCTTTAATCCGGTTTCCGACAATAAGTAAAGAACCAGCTTCTGTATAGCGCATCATCGCCTCCAGCCGCATTGCACCAATAACAAATTTACTCAATGTTTTATAAAGACCGTCTCTTCCGCCTAATACTTGTCCATCTATGATATTGACCACTTCAGCGAATGTCAGTTTTTCAATGTTTTCTTTCTTCTTCCGCTCAATGCGAATTGTACCTACACGTTCAATGGTACTCACTAACCCTTGATTTTCGGCTTCTTTTATTGCACGATATGCGGTCCCATCACTAACATTTAATTCCTTGGCAATCTGTCGTACTGAGATTTTATGTCCAACTTCGAGCGATATGATATGTTGTATAATTTGTTCGTGTTTTGTTGCCATTCCGATCACCAGCCTTCAACTGTACTATATCAATTTCATGGTTTTATTATACAGTTGAAAGATAAGAAACTCAATGCATATCCACTTGCCTTGATCTCAATTCTTCCTGTTCCATCACAGGAGGTTTGGTCATTTGTAAAAGTGTAGCTAAATTAGCACCGACTACAAGAAATAAAAACATTAGCCAGCTTCCCCAAAAAATCTGTTCCAGTGTAGACTGAGCATAAGGAAAAACAGGCCAGGCCACGTAAAGGAAAAAGCCAGCCAGAAGTAATCTTAAAATGGCATAGTGTTTCATCGTATTCCTCCTCTCTATAATATCAATATGAAAAAGAAGATTCTTTAAGAACAAAGTATATGAAAAAGGCCACTTCCTAAGAAAAGCGCAAGCGCCCGTTTAGCAAAAAAGAAAAGCACTTTCCAAAGTGTAAAAAAAGGATAGCCCTTTTCAAAGATAGAGCTATCCGTTATAAAATACTGTAAATGTAATATTTAAAGAAGCTTCATTGTCTGCTTGCTGTATATTCATTGAATCGATTCTTATAAGTCTTTCATTTTCCAATAAATGATCCATAAACTGATTCATATCAGACAAACTGGCTGCCGTTACTTCTAGTGAATAATTATTTTCCTGAATAACGGTATCACCGCTATCTTCCTCTAAAACGTCTGCTTTTGCAGACTCTACTAGATGAATGGTCACATTAGTATTCTGCGCCATTTGTTCTAACGAAATAAGAACATTGTCTGTCGCTTTATTACTAGGTACTTTTCCGGTAAGTTCATTTGCATCTTCCTCTGAATCGTCTGATTGATTTTGTGTGGAATCTAATTGTTTTTCATACATGGATACTTCATTTTCCAAGGAAACAGTTTTGATTTGTAAAGGTTTAATTATACTAAAATAGGAAATGCCATAAATAGCAGCAACTATAATAACCGCAAACAAAAGATACGTATAAGTCTTTGTCCAATTTTTAAGCATCGTCACCAAGCTCCTCGATCAGTATTTCCCTGTCAACCGTAACCGTCAATGTAGCTTGGTACATGGACTCATAAAGACCTGCGCTGTTAAGTTGTGAATCTGTAATATAGGCTTTTTCTTCGAGTGAACGAAGATAGTTTGCAACTTCTTGAAGGCTGGTAAACTCCGCTTCCGTAGTAAATTGATTTTCTGTAGAAAAATCATAACCAATTAGGTTACCTGGAGATTGTAAAAGCTGTAAAGTTTCTTTATATAAGGCAACAGCAGGAAACATTTCCGCCTCTAATGCCATAACCTCCTGCCGCAACTGCTGTAACACCCTATCGCTTCTTATTCTATCCTGATTCTCCATTAATACGGATTCTATTTGCGCTCTTTTACTTTCCAAACTCTCTATTTCACTTTGCAAATTATTCTTTTGTAAAACTATTACACCGCTGACAATAATTAATAATATAAGAGATAAGATGCCAGTCCAAAGGAAAGTAGTATGTTTTTTAGGTTGTTTCTTCATAAAATTTATTTCTGAATTCATCATCGCTCACCTTACACATCTTTTTTCAAAGCTAAGCCAAGCACATCGATATACCCGGAAGACAATTCTTCCTTTTCAAAAGAATGAATTGGAATCGTTACTTGTTCTGACAGTCTTTCTTTTACTGTTTTTATATATGGATAGTCCCCACATAATAACAGCTGATTAATTTGTGATTCTCCTTTTGAGATAGAATACTGATAAAAGTCAATAATACGATTAATTTCTATTAAATACTCATCAATAAACGATAGATCAACTTCCTCTTTACTATCATTTTCAACAGATAGTTTTATGTTTCTGGAAAAAATCGCCTTATCATTTTTAAATACAGTTAAGATTAGCGCATCGTTATTCCAGTGAATAAGGAGAACATGTTCTTTGTTTTCGTTCTTGGTCAAATAATAATAGCGATAGACGGAAAGTGAGGTAAGATCTGCTACGACAGGTTTTAGACCAGTCTTGGCAAAAGCCTCTTCAAAATCATCTATTTTATCTTTTGGATAGGCAAATAAAAGAATGTTTCGATTCGTTTCATCCGTATCTAAAAAATCAATTTCAATCGCTGGATTTTCAAATGGCAAATAAATGCTATTCCCGATTCTTGTTTGAACATAATCGATTGCTTCAACCTTTGTTAAGGCAGCTGGTATTTGCATTTGACGAATGACTACCGTATCATCCGGAATGGAAAAAAATAATTTCTTGCGTTTCCACTTATATTTTTGGACAAGCTGGTTTATTACCTTTAAAAAGACTACCTTATTCAGCTTTCCTTCCTGAAATGTATCCGTTGGTAATTCAATTTCCCCATATGTGACCAACCCCTCCAATGTATGATTTCGATGATATGTATAACGCAATACTTTATTTGTGATTACAATATTTACTCTGCCATTATTCATGAAACCCATGTAGTCACCTGCTTATAGTAAGTTAAAATACCAATTAATGAGTGAATCCCCATAAAAATAAACTATCAATGCACCAATAACAATATACGGTCCAAATGGAACTGCCTGCTTCCGATTAATTATCTTAAGTAGAAGTAAAATCATTCCTATAACTGAACCTATCATACATGATAGAAAAAATACGAGCAATACATGTTCCCAACCTAAGACGATTCCTAATACTCCAAAAAGCTTCATATCTCCAGCACCCATTCCACCACGACTGACCATAATAATAATAGCAAGTAATCCTATACCAATTCCAGCCCCTGCAAGTGGTGACCACCATGGTTCCAACGGTTCAACTAACCTCAAAACGATAAAAAAGGGCAAAAAGAAAAGAAGAACTTTATTTGGTATGAGCATGTATTTGATATCCGCTACAAGGATGATCATAAGCATGGAAACAAGTAACAATGCCGTAATTAGTTCGATTTGAACACCAATTTCCCAAAAGCTCAGTGCAAATAAGCATCCAGTTAACAGTTCAGTGGTTGGATAGATAAATGATATTTTCCCTTTACAATTCCTGCATTTCCCTTGCTGAATAACATATGACATCAAAGGAATATTCTCATACCAGGATAATTGGTGCTTGCAATGGGGGCATACAGAACGTTCATTAGTAAATGGAATATTTTTTGGCACGCGCAGACCAACTACATTGAAGAATGATCCAAAAATGAGGCCTAGAATGAAGAAAGATAGAGTTAGTTGAATGGTCAATTTCGTAATGCTCCTTCAAATTTTGTTAAAAAGTAAAAGCTATTCCTGAAGAAAACGCCTTGCGAAATGCAAGGCGTTAATAACTCCTTTAAATGTTATTATTCATGGAACTCAAAATTTAGACCGCCACTACTAGTTTCAATGACTTTTACTTTATCAGCTTTTTGGAAACCATCGGGAACCTCATCTAAATATC
Organism: Oceanobacillus salinisoli; assembly: GCF_009733865.1. Classification (GTDB taxonomy): domain Bacteria; phylum Bacillota; class Bacilli; order Bacillales; family Amphibacillaceae; genus Oceanobacillus; species Oceanobacillus salinisoli. The sequence continues at coordinate 32,170 of NZ_WOFB01000026.1, forward strand.
CTTCAATTGATAGTAAATTTAATGTATAAGCCGGCTGAGAGTCAGCAGTTGTATTTGTTGATAATCCTGATGCATGAGCCAATCTTGCAGCATTTTCTAACAACTCTTTATTTGCTTCCTCTGCTTCCCCTTCAGCTTTTCCAATCACATTTCCAATACTCGGCACTGCAATCGCAACAATAATCCCTAAAATCGCTATCACTGCCAAAAGTTCTACCAACGTAAATCCTTTTTCTTTCTTCATCCATTTCTTAAATCTTTCCAATTCTATTCCCACCTTTTTGTACTATAAAATAAATGTAAACGCTCTTCTCGCATTGCTTGTTGCTATAAATTTGAAATAAACTGCGACCAAACTTGAGATAATCTTGGTGCTACACCTATCACCACGGAAATACACTACGCTAGTTTTGTACTTTTATCTCCCTAACATTTGTTTAAGCTAAATAAAGTCTTAGCAAGTTAACCCTATTAAGCTGGTTGATTGGAGCGGAAGTGGTTGTTGCACTATAATAAGTCGCAGCCTAAAGAAAATGCGAATTTAAATCATTTGCAAAAAGCAAAACCTTATAGAAACAGCCAATTTAAAAAATCTAATACTATCAACTAGCTAATTAAAATGAACTGCTATCACATCCAACTTTTTTCCCATTTCTATATTAATTATATAGTATAAACAACTATTAATCTATTTCTTTTCGTAAAAATTTTGTTACATTTTTTGATGCTTCTTACATATTTTCAAACATGCCAAACATCGGTATAACGACTGCAGCAATAATCCCGCCAACAATAACCGTAAGAACAATAATCATTAACGGTTCAATTAGCGTTTTAATTCGATTCGATAATTGCTCTACCTCTTCCTCATAAAAATCTGCAGCTTTCAAAAGCATTTGATCCAAAGTTCCCGTTTTTTCACCAATTTGAATCATTTGTACGACTAAAGCAGGGAATACCCAATGGTCTTTCATCGGCTTAGCTATCGACTCCCCGGCTGATAGTGATTTTCTAACTTCTGACAGTACTCCTTGAATGACCCTATTTCCAACAACTTTCTCTGTAATTTCAAAAGACTGAAGAATAGGTACCGCACTATTTACAAGTGTACTTAGTGTTTGTGTCAATCGAACCAATGCCCCTTTATGAACTAATACACCAAGAAAAGGAAACTTCATTTTGATTACATCCATCCGATAAACAAACGCATCAAATTTCATGCAATATTTATAAACTGCAACCATCAAGGCAGCAAAGACAAAAAGTAACCACCAATATTTTCCAGTCCATTCACTTATATTTAAAATAAATTGGGTATACGCTGGAACATCCTCACCCATAGAATGAAACATACTGACAAACTGTGGAACAATGAAAACTAATAGAAAAATACTTAGTAAGACTGTTATAACTCCAACTACTGCCGGATATGTTAGTGCAGAGATGATTTTTTGTTTGTTTCGGTACTCTTTCTCATAGTAATCTGCCATTTCATTTAGTATATCATCCAGCCTCCCACTCGCTTCTCCAGCATGGATCATGTTAATCAACAGGTCTGGAAATACCTTCGGGTGAAGCTCGGCAGCTTTGGAAAGAGAGATTCCCTGGTCGAGCTTTTTATCGATATCTGTTAATGCTATTTTCAGTGTATTATCTTCCGTTTGACGGATCATCGTCTTTGTTGCCTCAGAGATGGAAATACCAGCATGTATTAGCGTGGCATACTGTCTTAAAAAAACAACAAAGTCACTTCTTTTTACCGATCGTTTGAGAACAATATCCCTATTCCAAGGCTTGGTTTCTTCAATTTTTAATATAATAATTCCGTTTCTTTCCAATTCGGCCAATGCTGCGCTTTTGGAATCGGCATCCACTTTCCCTTTTACCTTTTCTCCAGAGATTTTCTTTCCTTTATATTGAAAATTCATTGACTAAAATCCCCTCTCCTGGATAAAGGGAGCAGCTGTTTCATAGGTAATTTGGTCTTCCTGAATCAATCGTTTCAAATCCATTTCCAATGTATGCATTCCTTGATCTCTAGACGTTTGCAGAACATTTTGTACTTGATGCAGTTTCTCGTTGCGGATTAAGTTTTTTACCGCAGACGTATTCATTAAGACTTCGGTAGCCACTCGACGTTCCATTTGATCTTTCGTAATTAATAAGCGCTGTGAAATAACCGCCCTTAGAATGCTTGATAGCTGAATACGGATTTGTGCTTGCTGTTCAGCCGGGAATACATCAATGATTCTCTCGATGGTTGAAACAGAATCAGTAGTGTGTAATGTCCCTAAAACGAGATGACCTGTTTCTGCTGCGGTCATAGCAGTAGAAATGGTATCTAAATCACGCATTTCCCCAACTAATATTACGTCAGGATCCTGGCGCAGGCTAGCACGAAGTCCACCAGCAAAACTATTCGCATCAAATCCAATTTCACGTTGGTCAATAATGGACTGATTATGAGTATGCATATATTCAATCGGATCCTCCAATGTAATAATATGTTTTTTCATGGTTTCATTCATATACGCAATCATGGATGCAAGGGTTGTGCTTTTGCCGCTTCCTGTTGGCCCGGTAACCAATACGAGTCCTTGAGGAAATTGAACAACCTGTTTTGTAATGAATGGGAGCCGTAAGTCCTCAATAGACGGAATACTGGTTGGAATAATACGAATGGCAAGCGATAATTCCCCACGCTGATAAAATGTATTAATCCGAAACCGTGATACTCCACTAATCCCATAAGAGAAGTCTAACTCCCGTTTTTCTTCCAATTTACGAGAATGCTCGTCCGATATAATAGACTCTACCATCCGTTTCGTATCCAATGGCTTGAGGTTATCCACGTTTTCCTGTTCAACAAGTTCACCATTAATCCGAAAAATAGGAGCTTTGCCTATTGTTAAATGTACATCAGATGCATTTTGATGAAATGCTCTTATTAATAATTCGTCAAAGTTTTGTTTCATTGCTGTCAATTCCCCTTACATACTTATTGAAACCTGCATCACTTCATCTATAGTAGTTAAACCGGACTTCACTTTTTCTAAACCATCCTGAATTAAAAATGACATTTCCTGACTTTTTACATAATCGCGAATAGCTGTCATGGATTCGTTATTTAATAACATGGTTTTCATATTATCGTCCAGTACAAGTACCTCGTGTACTGCCAACCTGCTTCTATAACCTGTATGATGACAAACACTACAGCCTTTACCATAACTGACCTGACCTGCTTCTATACCGTTTTTAGCGAAAATTTCCTGTTCCATCGACGTGGGTTCCCGATCTACTTTACAATCCCGGCAAATTTGACGAACCAAGCGCTGGGCAACTACACCTGATAATGATGAGACAACTAAATAAGGTTCAATTCCCATATCAATTAATCGCGGGATCGTATCAAGGGCACTGTTCGTATGCAATGTGCTAAATACTAGATGCCCTGTTAACGATGCACGAACCGCTATTTCAGCGGTTTCCTGGTCACGTATCTCTCCTACCATGATGATATTGGGATCTTGTCTCAGAATAGATCGAAGCCCCTCCGCAAATGTTAACCCAATCGAGCTATTGACTTGAACTTGATTAATCCCCTCTAACTGATACTCCACGGGATCCTCTACAGTTATAATATTTACTTTCTCGGAATTCAGTCGATTCAGGGAAGCATATAATGTTGATGTTTTACCTGATCCTGTTGGTCCTGTCAGTAATAAAAGACCTGATGGCTGATTAAGTAAATGAACATATTTTTTGCGATTCTGTTCGGAAAAATGTAACTCACTTAGATCCATTAATGCATTATTTAAATCTAAAATACGGATAACCACTTTTTCACCGTGAACAGTTGGCAAACTGGATATCCTTAGGTCTACTGGTTTAGAGCCGACCCTTGTTTTTATACGTCCATCCTGTGGTAACCTTGTTTGTGTGATATTTAAATCTGCCAAAATTTTAATTCGGGCAACTAGTGAATTTTGCAGAGTTTTTGGTATGATTTTTTGTGTTTGCAAACGTCCGTCAATTCGATATCGGACATGAACATTGGTTTCCTGTGGGTCAATATGAATATCACTCGCTCTTAACTGTACACCCGTGTTCAGCAATTGATCCAGCATACGTACAACAACCGCTTCATCATCCTCTGAGGATTCTTCTATCATCATTTCAAATTCATTGGAAAAATAGTATTTATTAATGGCAAATAAAATATCATCTTTTGCGGCAATAACTGGAGAAATAGTAAAGCCGGTTGATAACTCTAAATCATCAATTACGAAATAATCCATGGGATCCTTCATCGCTACTACGAGTGCATTATTTTTAATTTCTAACGGGATGACATACTTTTCCTGTGCCAACTCCTTTGTAACAAAGCCCAGCACATTTTCATCTATCGGATATCGATAAAGGGAAACATGTGGAATTCCCAATTGAAATTCCAATACTTCTATCAGCTGTTGTTCTGTAATAAATCCAAGCTCCAGTAATGTGTCACCTAATTTTTGATTTTCCTTTTTATGTTCTAGTGCCTGATTGATTTGATTTTCTGATACAAGTCCAGCTTCCTGGAGGAGATCACCTAAGCGTTTCCTGGTAGGCATCGTCATACCTCTCTTTCTTTTACTCTATAATTAATTCGATATTTCCTTCAGCAGTATCTGATTGATTATAAGCTTCTCCTGTAACATGTACGGTAATAACATTTGAAGCATCTACATTCGTTTCAGCATAATTGATAGAGAAACGATGATTCTCATCCAGCTCAATAGTACCGTTATTTCCAACTTGTGGTATAAGTACATGATTCACAAATTCCGTAATATCATTGGCAGAATTAATATCTTCCTGTTCAAAAGTCCCGTCATTTAACATGGATTCCAATTCTTCTTTATTGGTCTCAACGAGTTTTTGAAAATAAATGACACCCATATCAGCTATATTTCCAGCATTTATATGTTTTTCCATCGTCGTTATTTGTTTGGTTGTATTCGTTATTTGAGTAAACAAACTCAAAACAAATAATAAAAGTAAACTAATAATCATTAATGTTAATACCAGTGCAAAACCTCTTTCATTTTTTAACTTACCCATCTACTACACCATCTCTATCTACATACGTGTATGTTTCACTTAATTTCCTACCGCCATCGTTTGTAAAAATCTGTATTTTAGTTCTATATAAGTTAACATTATTTTCATTTTCTATACAAACGTTTAACTGAATTTGATATTCCTGTCCATTGAATTGATAGTCATAGCTAATATTTGTCGGATTTTGTAAATCGCAATTTTTAATGTATTCAGCATGATCACTAATTATAGTCTTATTTTTCACTTCAAAGACCACCTGATCAATTAAGTTACTGGCAATTAATTCATCATCTGCTTGTTTGGACCAGCTCATCATTTGTGGAAAAAACGGTAAAAGTACAGCTATTATTGTTCCTAATAAAGCGATTGATGCTATAATTTCTATAAGTGTAAATCCATTACTATTTAATTTCTTCCATTTGGGATACAATAAAGTTCACTCCAACTTCGTGACTTTTCTCCTATTATATCATTTTATAGGATGTGTAAATATGAATAATCGACAAATTTTTAATGAAAAAGGGATGACCTTGGTCGAACTGCTTGCCTCATTAGGTCTTTTAGCCGTCTTTATTGGACTTTCTTCCACATTGATTTTTCAGTCGTTAAACAGCGAGGAGGAAGCAAATAAAGCCATTATCCTGCAGCAGGAAACAAATATTATTATAAACGAACTAAGAAATGATTATTTAACTAAAAGCAGGAATGCACCATTTGGTGATACGTTTCCTATTTGTTACACAGCAAACGATGAAATAGAAATCTATAAACTGACCATCAATGGGGAATTAAAAGATATAACAAATGGTTGCATTAATAACGTTAAAAAGCAGGAAAATCTGTCAGTAGAAATGGTTACAAGTAATTCCGGTGAATCCATCACCATTCAAACAACATGGACAAACAGGAAAAATCACAAAATCACACTAGAACTGGATACGGACGAAGATGATATAAATATTATTACAGAGGACGACTTAAAAGATTATTGCAATACAAAGGGAAATACCCTTTTCGATATACAAAACATTCATGATACCTATGCCTGTACGGTAATAGATGGGAATGCGACTTTTCCTAATGAATTATACTTCGATAAAGAAAACAATTTGAGAGGTTCACTTGAAATATCGGTAGATGGAAGTGCTATTTTTATGAAACCTCTCTATTTTCAGGAAACCGACTCCAACCTGGTAGACTTGACTATCAATGGAGATGCTGTTTTTGAAGATGACATTGTATTTGAAAAAAATCATCATCAAATTACAATTAATGGAAATGCAACATTTAGTGGGAAAATTTTATTGAATCATAAAATAAATAATAGCATTATCGTTACAGGAAGCGTACAGTGTGGAAATGAAGAATTAGGTAAGGATATGACCATCCAAGAAGACAAAGATTGTTCTTTGCCGGAATAGGAAAACGCGAGCTTTTAAAAGCTCGCGTTTTTTTTACAATGTCCAAGTTCAAATCTCTCCCCGGGACGTTTAACTAGAGGCTTTACTACAGCTCTAATCCTTCCCCAATCTTTAGTGCCTTCCCTTCACCGGTACGAACTTTCGCCGCAAATTCATCCGGATCCTGTTCAATCACCGGGAATGTATTATAATGTATAGGAACAACAATTTCCGCTTGAATCCAATCTGCTGCAACTAAAGCATCCTCTGGTCCCATCGTAAAGTTATCCCCAATCGGAATGAATGCCACATCGATGTCATTCATTTCACCATACATTTTTAAATCCGTAAATAATGCCGTATCACCAACATGATAAATGGTTTTCCCCTCTACCGTAAATAAAATTCCTCCTGGCATACCACCATAGATAACTGTCCCATCTTCTTCTGTATAGGATGAACCATGAAATGCTTGGGTGAATTTCACTTTTCCGAAATCAAATTCACGTGAACCACCAATATGCATTGGATGGGTGTTTAATCCTTTGGAAGCCAAGTATTCTGCAAGTTCATTCGGTGCAACGACTAGTGCATCATTGCGTTTTGCAATCTCAAAGGTGTCACCCACATGATCATTATGGGCATGAGTTAATAAAATAACATCTGCTTTTACAGTTTCAACATCCAGATCACAAGCTTCGTTTCCAGAAATGAATGGATCAAACAAAATAGTGTGATTTGCTGTTTCGACCTTTATGACTGAATGTCCATGATAAGATACTTTCATGTTAAACTCTCCCCTTCGAAATAGTATTTATTACTACTCTCATTCTACAAAAGGATTGCCAATTCCTCCAATATTTAATAGTTTTCCCAGGATTTCTCATAAATGCCAATTAAGTGAGGATCAATAAGGGTATTAGGCTTTAATTCAACTATTTCCCCACTTTCCGTTTCTATTTCGGAATCTTCATCTTTTCCGAAGTAAGTTAAACTAGGCAATAATTGATTGGTCAAAAATTTAGTAGGCGCTTCAATACTCAGCTCCTCAGCATGTATCTCCTCTCGACTTGCCATCACAAATCCCCAGTTACCAAAGCTTGGAATATCGGCATGGAAATTCTCTGTATACAAACCCGTTGAAGCAATGGTTTCTGAAATGGTCCAATATACTTCCGTTGCAAATACAGGGCTAGTTGCCTGAATCATTACTGCACCATCTGGTGATAAGTGATTTCTTAGCAGTGAATAAAATTCCCATGTATATAACTTGTTTAAACTTTCATCATTTGGGTCAGGCAAATCGACAATCATGACGTCATACAGTTCCTCACTGTTTTCCAGAAATTCAAAGGCATCGGTATTTATGACTTCCACCTTTTCATTTTCCAGTGACCCTTCATTCAACTGGAGGATTAAATGATTTGTATTTGATAATTCGACAACAGCAGGGTCCAAGTCAACTAATGTTATCGTTTCTACCTCATCATATTTCAGCACTTCTTTTGCCGCAATCCCGTCACCACCACCGAGTATAAGCACATTTTTCGGATTTTCAGTATACGCCATAGCAGGGTGAACAAGCAATTCATGATATCGATACTCGTCGGCCGAACTGAACTGTAAAGAGCCATTTAGATAAAGCCGAACATCATTGGTGTTATGATCCTCTGTTAAGATAATTTTTTGATAGTTGCTCTCCTCCATATGCATAATTGGATCTTTGTATATTTTCTGCTCAAAACTAAAAGCAGCTTCTTCCCCGAAAAATATTCCAATGATAAGCACAAGTAAAAATAGAACCCCAAAGAAAGCATGGATTCCAACGTCCCGAATTTCATGCCGAAACAGCCAGACAACCACCAGTGCAACAATAATATTAATGCACCCAACTAAAAATGCGGATTTAACGAGTCCAAACTGTGGTCGTAATAAAAAAGCAAAGAGCAATCCGCCTATTAGGCCACCTGCATAATCCGAAAATAAAACCCGAGCAGTACTGCGGTTTAACTGAACCCCAATATCATTAGCCTTTCGAATAAGAATCGGTAATTCAAAACCCGTTAATGCCCCAATTAATAGTGTAATAAAATACAAGAAAAATGCGTCCGTCCCGGTTGGGGCAAACGCGGTGATACCGAACATCATAAAACTGGAGAAACCGCCAATTAAACCAACCGAAAACTCAATCCATACAAACGCTAAGATTAAATTTTTCATTACTTTCTCACTGAGACTGGCTCCAATCCCCATTCCTGTTAGAAACAAGGAAATGGTAAGGGTGTATTGCGTCACGCCATCTCCTAATATGTAGGAACCTAAGGCACCAAACAACACCTCAAATATAATCCCGCAAATCGATACAATCCCACTTGCCCAGTATATAATGTTGCTTTTTCGTACTGCTTCATTATTCATTCTTATTTTCACTCCGGTACTATTTAAATACGTTCATTTTCGTATGTATTGTGGCTTATAACCTTCACAATTGATATAAACTGCGACATAACTTTAAATGATAGTCTGGTGCATTTAACCGCTCCGGAAATACACTTCACTTTCCGCGGGCGGCTGGTGAGCCTCCTCGTGCTGTCGCACTGCGGGTTTCACCGATGCCTCTTTTCCCGCAGGAGTCTTCGTGTATTTCCTCCGCTGTTTGGTGCTTTTATCATCCCAACATTGATTAGGTTAAATAAATTTTTAATATAGTTAACCACTAATAAACTGGTTGATTGGAGCGGAGGGCAGTCGACTCCTGCGGGAAAAGCACGTGTCCGAAGACCCCGCAGGAAGTGGTTTTCTTCCGAGGAGGCTGAGGCCGTGCCCTAAGGTCCGCGACTGCCCGGAGCGGAAATCAACAACGCACCTTATGTCGCAGTTTATCGATTTTGTGTCAAACACAAGTACTTTTTCTAAAAATCATCCCTTGAAAAACAACTCTAAAAAAGAAGGCCAAGCATTTGCCTGGCCGCTACCTTAGAACCTATTTTTCTATGTAATGGACGCTCCAACTACTAATCCTAGCCCAATCGATACACTCATGGATAAAATACCAACAGCAATATTGTTGTTTTTTAATTGCTCTTCAACCGAAAATTTACGAGTAAATAATTCAACAAGAAGATAAGCAATCATTTGCAATACGATACCGGCTGCACCCCAAATAATCGTATCATAAATATAGGCACTATGATAAATGGCAAAAGCAAGAATTAAGCAAATTCCTATTACCTTTCCGGCTACCGATAATGCTACTGCGACATTTCCATTCTTTATTTCCTCATAATCTTTATAATTACGTGTAATATTCTCAAAAATAATTAATCCAATTATTACAATAACAACTGAAATTACAAAATATGCAACTGTTGCAATCAATGCACTCATTTATATTTACCTCCTTTTATTTACCAGTGCTTGGTCCACCACCACGATAGGATGAGCTTCCCCGATTAGAGCTTCCGGACCCGGAACCTCCTACTGCAGTGGAAGATTTCTTACCTGTATAACCGCCATAACAACCACCCGTTTGACATGCCTCTGTCCTTCTCGTACTCCAATTATTTCCGAATAAGCTATCAAGCATCCGAATCGTAAAATATGTACTTAAAAAATTAGGTGAATAATTTCGTTCTACAAACCTTTCACTTGCCACTTCTATTAAAAGTACGTCGTCATCCGCTTCACTTGGCTTAAGCGTAACAAAATAATCAGGATAAATAAACATTTGCTGGTTGTCAACAACTTCACTTTCTTCATCTGGCTGGATTTTTTCTGTCAGTACAGCGCTTAATTCCTCCATCTGAAACTGTTTCGTTGCATAGATTTCAGCTTCCGTATCCTCTTCTCTAACCACATCAACTAATGGAAAATTGGAAGAAATGATATTGTCAACTTGACTGTATGTACTATCTGATATTGCTTGGGTAATCTCTTCCTTTGCTGGTTCATCTGGAATATCGTCAGCAGTTATTGGAGACTCTTGCTGAATACCTCTATTCGAACTGTCCAGCATAGGGGATGAACAGGCTGTTAAGAGTAATATGAATACAATAAGTCCAATCCATAACATCCACTTTTTATGCAAAGCAATCCCCCTCTCATATAAATAATTAAGTTAGAAGGAATGGAGCAGGATGAGCTGCTCCATTATGAATTATTTTCCTAACTTTTCTTTCAATGCTGCTAATTCATCATCTACGTCATCTTTTTCCAACTCATCAAATTCATCATCCAAAGAACGACTTTCGCGTGATAGGTCTTCAGTTGTTTCTGCTTCTGCTTCATATCGCAGTACTTTTTCTTCCATTCGTTCAAAACCTTGTTTGGATTCATCGCCACCAACAGAAGACATTGTACGATTGATTTTTGTTCTTGTTTTTGCTGACTCTGCACGAGCTTTTAAGGAATCCTTCTTCAACTTCATTTCATTGTATTCTTTTTTCATCTCATCCAATTTATCACGAAGCATATCTGCATCTTGTTTCGCACGTTCCCATGATTCATTTAACTGCTGTGCAGTCGCATCATGGTCTTTCTTATCCTGCAGTGCACGACGGGCTAAATCATCATTTCCAGATTCAATCGCCTTTTCAGCCTGCTGCTGTCTTTTTTCAACCATCGCCTTCGCATCATTTGCTTTTCGTTTTAACATTTTTTCGTTGGCAATTTGTTTCGCAACCGCTGCTTCTACTTCGCGGATATCCTCCGCCATATCACGCATATACTGATCCAGCATTTTTACCGGATCCTCCGCTTTATCAAGCACCGTATTTAATTCAGAACTTACCACTGTTTTTACACGTTTAAAAAATTTGAACATGCACTTTTTCCTCCTTTAATATGATCCTGCAATTATTTTTAATTCATATGGCTCAATGGAATAACCTACACTAACTTCAACCTCAGTCCCCCAGGATTCTAAGCTGAGAAAGCTTTCCTCCTCCTCATCAGCATAATCAGCATAATGTGTTTCCATTCCTTGTAAATTAGCGCTTCTTCCCTGCCCCAGTACCCTGGCATTTCCTTCTTCCTCTTTATAATAGGTTTTATTTTCATATTCTAATTGTTTAGGATATGGCTTAGATACTGGTAGCTGAACACGTTTATAAATCCCTAGTTCCAATTCATCGTCCATTTCTGCAGCTAACCAAATGGTCTCATGCCCACCTTCTTCCAGCAACTGATAACTCAGCCACTCATAGCTGCCATCCCGATAGGTAATTTTTCCCACTACCTCATAATCTGTTAAATCATAGGTAACAATATCCCCTATTTCTATGTTTAAGGCTGTTCTTTCCTTTGGTGCAGGCTTTTCTTGTTTTTTACTGGAGAAAAGTTTCGAAAATAACCCCACAACTTCACCTCTCATATCATTCATGTGTTAATTGTATTACGTACTTCCTAAGAAAAAGGTTTCAAAAAATGATTAAAAAATTTTTGAACATCCTCTAAAAGAAAAAGGATATATCTTTTGATATACTAATTATATTCTATCATAGGTGGTGAGATACATGGCAAGTAGAGTGACGAAATTATTGGAGGAACTGCAAAGGAAAAATCTGGACAGTATCTTAGTTACATCCAAAGCTAATTTTTATTATGTAAGTAATTACTATACTGAGCCACATGAACGTGTAATTGCCGCATATATCAGTCATACAATGGATCCAGTCATTCTTGTTCCGGCAATGGAAGTAGAAGATGCCAGGCATGCTGGGTGGAAAGAAAAAATTATAGGGTATTATGACCACGAAAATCCATGGCAATTACTGTTATCTTATTTAAAGAAAAATGAGAGCATACCGCAATCCATGGCCATTGAGCAGGACCATATTACCTTGGAGCGCTATAAAGCCATCACGAAAATGTTACCAAGTACTACCATGTTTGATGCCAAAGAAATGTTAGCAAGCCTCCGTATGATCAAAAGTAATAAGGAATATAACCTGCTTAAAGAAGCCGCAATTCTTGCCGATTTTGGCATCGAGACCGGAGTGAAAGCAGTCCAAGAAGGGATTAGTGAGCTGGAATTAATTGCTACAATTGAGTATGAACTCAAAAAACAAGGAGTTCAGGAAATGTCTTTTTCCACCATGGCACTTTCCGGAGCAAAAACCGCATCCCCACATGGAACACCATCCACCAGAAAAATAGCAGCTGGGGACCTTATTCTATTTGATTTAGGTGTTGTCTTTGAAGGTTATTGCTCGGATATAACAAGGACTGTTACCTTTAAATCGATAACTGAGGAACAAAGAAATATGTATAACACCGTATTAGAGGCTGAACAAGAAGCGATTCAATCAGCCCAAATTGGAACAGGGGCAGGAAAGATTGATCAATCTGCTAGAGAGATTATTTCCAGTGCAGGGTATGGTGAATACTTCACACATCGCATCGGACACGGCATTGGCATAGAAACACATGAATCTCCATCGATGCACAGTCACAACACACTCCCACTGCAAGCTGGTATGTGTTTTACAATTGAACCCGGCATTTACATCCCCAACATCGGCGGGGTACGTATTGAAGATATGATATTCACAACGAATAATGGACCTGAAGTGCTAACGAAATATCCTAAGGAATTGCAAATAATTGGGTGAACAAGAAATCGGTTGATTACCGGTTTCCTGTTTATTTGCTTTGATTTTTAAGCAAGGAGTATACATTAGTAAATTCCCTTAAAATGGTATCTTAAATGTCTTATGAGTAGGCTGTTTTCTAAAAGATTGTTGTTATTAATGAAAATTTTAAGTCGTATTTTATATAAAATGTGAATTAGTTTAATTTGAGATAATACCGCCGCTATGAATATTTTTAGATGGTTCCTCCGCTTCTACACAAATGCTAACCTTCCATTATTTATAAAACCAATCCACCATATCAAAAGTGGATTGGTTTTATGCACGCTTAGGCTTTACGATTGTTAAAATGGTGGACGCCAATGTTATTGTGCAATTCATCTTCCACTACACCGCTTTGATAACTTTCAAACAACTGATTTTGAACTGCCTGTACCCCATCTTTGTCTTCAATAAATTCCCGCTTCCTATTATTCAGCATTTGCGTGTCCATATGATTCTTATTTACCTTAGTCAAGGGAAATCACCTCCGTATGAGATAGTATGTCCTAAAAAGCTGTAACAATGTTGTAACTTTCTATCCAAAAATATAATTGTAGCGCTTACATTTTAGGTATATAATGGAAATGAAAGGGGAGAGTGCTATGGAATATAAAAATATTGTTGTAGCTGTTGACGGATCGGAAGCTGCGGAAAAAGCTTTTAAAAAATCGCTGGACATCACTAAACGTAATAATGGTCGGCTAATTCTTGCACATGTTGTGGATTCCCGTACATTTGCCACAGCTGAAACATACGATCGTTCCTTAGCTGAACGAGCTGAGGAATATGCGAAAGAACTGCTGGACAGTTACGTTGAAAATGCCAAAAATGCAGGTCTTACCGACTTAGTCCGTTGTATTGAATATGGATCCCCGAAAGTAAAAATCGCCAAAACTATTGCTGACAATTTTAATGCAGATTTAATTATATGTGGTGCAACAGGACTTAATGCCGTTGAACGTTTTATTATCGGCAGTGTTTCTGAAAGTATTACTAGGCATGCAACTTGTGATGTACTCGTTGTACGTTAGAACATATAAGAAAAGCGCAAGCGCCCGTTTAGCGACGTACGGAGGTGAGGGAAGTCCGCTAGTCGCTGGGCGATGGAGCTAGACATCAAAGCGCAAATTTATACTTTCTTATCTTTTTAAAAAGGGCTGTCTCACATTTTTAAGACAGCCCTTTTTTCATTCTTTACATATTAGTAGCTAATCGCACCGTATCTCTTGCAATCATAACTTCCTCGTTTGTTGGAATGACGATGACCTTAACTGGGGAGTGCGGGTAATTAATAAACTTTTCCTTTCCTCGTACATTATTACGGGTCGGATCCCAATAAATACCCATGAATTCCAGTCCGGTGAGGATTTTTTCTCTCATCGTAATACTATTCTCACCAACGCCTGCTGTAAAGATAATGGCATCGACACCTGACATTTTGGCTGCATAAGAGCCAATATATTTATGGATTCTGCCAGCAAAAACATTCAAAGCCAGTTTTGCACGCTCATCGGTATCTGACTTGCTTTCAATATCACGCAAGTCACTGGAGAAACCAGATAATGCGAGCAAACCACTTTCTTTATTCAATACATTGATTACTTCTTCTGCAGTTTTTCCCGTTTTTTCCATAATGTAAGGAATTAAGGCAGGGTCAATATTTCCTGAACGGGTTCCCATTGTAACACCTGCAAGTGGTGTGAATCCCATGGAAGTATCAATTGATTTCCCACCTTGAACGGCTGTAATACTTGCTCCATTTCCAATATGGCAGGATAATAGACGTAAATTCTCCAATGGTACGCCCATCAATTCAGAAGCTCGTTGTGTGACATACTTATGTGAAGTACCATGGAAACCATATTTACGAATGCCGTACTCTTCATAGTACTCATAAGGCAGGCTGTATAAATAAGATGATTTTGGCATGGTTTGATGGAATGCAGTATCAAACACTGCTACCATTGGTACATTTGGCAATATTTCTTTAAAAGCGTTAATTCCAGTTAAGTTTGCCGGATTATGCAATGGTGCAAGTTCTGATATTTCATCAATTTTTTGAATCACTTCATCTGTAATGACAACTGAATCATTAAAATATTCTCCACCATGTACTACTCGATGTCCAACCGCATCAATTTCATCAAATGATTTAACAACGCCTGTTGAAATCAGTGAATCTAATAGCATTTTAACTGCTACTCCGTGGTCAGGAATATCTTCTACCTTTTTCTCTTTCTCCCCATTTACTTCTATAGAGAAAATAGAATCATTTAATCCGATTCTTTCCACTAAACCAATTGCAGCAACTATTTCTTCAGGCATTTGAATTAATTGAAACTTTAATGATGAACTTCCTGCATTTACTGCTAATACGTTACTCATTGATGTCACTTCACTCCTACTGTTCAATTCTTTATTTAGTATGATACGTTTTGAACCATGCATTCATCTGTCCTAAAATATCTGCCATCGCGTTTGCATTTTTAAAAGAAGGCATTTGTACTAGAAGAGGTTGTTTCACCTCAGCAGTTTGTTTTCCTTTCTTTTGCAAAACGAGAATGCTTTTCGTGTTATTTTTTGACTTAAACGCCGTTTCCGGTAAACGTATCACGCCAATAATGTGTGCATGTTTATGAAGAAATTGATTAAGTTTGTCCGATTGGTCGCTATCAAACAAGAATTCAGGAATTATTAATACGAGATAACCGGCCTCTTTCGTATATTTCAAACTTTGTTCAATAAATAGATGATGGGCATAAGAGTGTCCTTCATCCGCCTTTAACTCATAATTGCCAGCCTGAAAATCATCGGGGTAATATCCAACAGGTAAATCCGCAACCACTAAATCAACCGGATCCAGCAAAAAAGGTCTTAGGCTATCTTGATGAAAAAATTCAATCTGCTTTTTCTGTAAGTTTGCATTTAACATACCCAGTCTAATTAATGTTGGATCAACTTCACTTGCGAAAGCTTCCACTTCCTGTTTTAACTGTTCAAGTACCGTTGAAATTAAATTCCCTGTACCACTGACAGGATCAAATAAACGAATACTTTTCTTACCTTCCATAAGCTTATCTGACAGGTACCCTACAATCATTGCCACTGTCTCTGGTGTCATCAAATGCTGTTGCTGTGTGGAATCTTTCATCCCTTTCAATATAGCTAATTGTACTGCTTTACGAATTTCCACTGTTTTAAATGAGGAAAACTCTATTTCTGATAATGCGCTCTGTATTTTATGTGATACGATTTCATCCAGCCCTTCAGGAGAATCCTGATAGAACAAGATTTCCATCGTTATTGCCAAGCTATCTAAGTATGTTTCATTCATATGCTGCTGGATGATCTCCGCATTATGATCCAGCCAACTAAAAAGTTTTTCAACATTTGACTTTTCCATGACAAAATCCTCCAATCGTTTCCTCTACAACTTATTTATTGTAGCAAAGTTCATAAGTATATGTAAAAAAATTACACTAAAGTAACAGGATTTGCGAATTTTATGTTAAATTATAGCCGAAAACGAAAGGAAAGTGAACATAAGAATGGCCTCCCAATAATAATTGGGGGCCATAAAAGTAATGATTTCCGTTTAACACTACATTAAACATGATTATTTTGCATTTTTAGCTGCTTCGATAGCGGCATCATAGTTTGGATGCGTCGTTACCTCTGGCACATATTCTACATAAGTAACTTTATTTTCAGAGTCAAGAACAAAAATAGCCCTTGCAAGCAAACGGTTTTCTTTCATTAATACTCCGTAGTTTTCACCGAAAGAAGCATCTCGATGATCTGATAATGTGTCTAAGTTATTTACTCCTTCTGCCGCACACCAGCGTGCTTGCGCAAAAGGCAAGTCCATACTTATTGTTAATACTTGTACATTATCTAATTGGTCCGCTTCTTCATTAAAACGTTTTGTTTCCTCAGCACATACACCCGTATCGACAGATGGCACCGCTGCGATTAATTTTATCTTCCCTTGATAATCATCTAAAGTAACCTCTTTAAGGTCATTGGACAGTACAGTAATATTAGGAGCTGTATCCCCTACTTTTACTTCGTTTCCCACTAATGTGACTGGTTCTTGTTGGAATGTAACATTCGCCATACGATTCATTCCTCCCTAATAATTTCTTCTATCTCATTATGAAGATAACTGTCGTCTGTGTCCAATAAAAAAGATTATATTTTTGTTAAATCTTTGTGAAATCCGTTACAGCATTAAATATCGTAATTGATGGAATCCTCTTTCTTGTCTTTTTTCTCATCGGTCTCACCTGACTTGTTTTTCGCTTCTTCTCCATCCTTTTTAGACGACTTTTCTTCCTTATCTATCGGCAGACTGATGCCTGCATCTTTTAGCATTTCCTGTATCTTTTGTACAACTTGCGGGGCATGATTCAACATTTTTTCATAGAAATGTGTTTGCTGATCAAGGTGAACCATCTTAATTCCATCTTTACTTAATACTAAAAAGGCGATTGGTGTAATCGAAACACCGCCACCACTACCTCCGCCAAAAGGCAATTCAGCACCAGAGTCTCCTTGGCCATCACTGGGAGTAAATTCACTCCCTCCTGCCGCAAATCCAAATCCCAGTTTAGAAACCGGAATAATAATGCTCCCATCAGGTGATTCAACTGGATCACCAACAATCGTGTTTACCTCAATCATATCTTTCAAATTTTCCATTGCAGTCGTCATTAAGCCTTGAATGGGATGCTCTTCCATTTAATTGACCTCCTTTATTTTTATTTAAATAAACGATTTACTTTGATAAATGCTTGTATAGCTTTTCCTATTCTTATGGAAACCATGCAATCCAAGTTTGTTTGAAAATACTCCTGTTGGAACTTAGGATTTACTTGAATGTCGGGATTACACATCAATATAAACTTTTCTGCAAAATAACCAATAATCGAACCTTTAATCGCCCAAATGGCACCACTTACTACACCAGTCGAACTTGCTTCACCTGTTCCAATCATAGTGGACCAATTTAATTGATGAAGTTTTGTATTTTTTAAAATAGAATGCAGTGCTTCCATTATTTTACGAAATGTTGCAATATAAGAATCGACTTCGGAACTGTCCAACATGTCATCCACATTATTAATGAATGGATAATCTTCTACCTTATTTAGTGGAATGCTTTTATTGATTATTCGAAACCTGGACAGCGCTATGGATACTTGTATTTGCTGTTTATTATCCTCAAAAGAATAATGGATTGTAATGTAAACCTTTAAAAGTAAAAATAGAGCAAGAAGAATAGGAATGAAGCCTAATAATACAGCAAATAACAACAACATAAACAGCACCTCTAAAAATTATTCATCCAGTTTTATTTTGCTACACTTTTCCAATTATACTCATGCTTTTTTCTTCGGGTTAGGATAACCGGTTGTATGCGTGTTAGAATAATCTAGAAAGAATTTTCAAACTGGATAAAGTGAATCTTCAATCAGTGGGTTTTTTTTCATCCCCTATTGATTGTTAGATGAACGAATCAGGAGTTTACTGGCTGCCCGTCCCCCACTTATAATTCTTGAGGCATCTCGAATTCTTCTCGTTAAGGGTCTTACAGCCAGTTAATCACGTGATAAAATGGAGGGTGTACATATGTCAGAACGAAATAACGTGTTTTTCTATTACCATAAGGATGAAGAAATTCTGAATAAATTAAATCCTTTATTTGATTTAGCGGAAAAAAATAATTTTAATGTCGTGGATGATGATAAAAAGGCCAATGTCATTATTAGTGTTGGTGGGGACGGAATGTTCCTGCAGGCCGTTAGAAAAACCGGTTTCAGGCAAGATGCTATTTACGCAGGGCTTGCTCGTGACAATGAATCAAGTTTATATTGCGACTTTAGTTTAGATAACTTTGATAAATTATTGCATTCCGTTTTACATGAGGAAATGGAAGTTCGTAGGTTCCCAGTAATTAAAACGCAGGTCAATGATGGAAGACCTTCCTACTGTTTAAATGAATTAACTATTCGCTCCACTATCGTTAAAACCATTGTTCTGGACGTTTTTATTGATGGCCAGCATTTTGAAACATTTCGCGGGGATGGAATGGTTGTAGCGACACCAACAGGAAGTACTGGATATAACAAATCTTCCAATGGCGCTGTCATTGATCCGTTGCTCGCTTGTTTTCAAGTATCTGAAATATCTTCTATAAATAATAACAATTTCCGTACGCTCGGGTCTTCTTTTATTCTAAGCAAGAGTCGTAAGTTAAAACTAATTGAAGTACAGGATGGAAATGACCATCCAATTGTAAGCTTTGACAATGAGGCTTTTCCAATCCGAAGAATAAATACAATCGAAGTTACAATGGATGATACCGTTGTGAAAACAGTAAAATTAAAAAACAACTCCTATTGGGATCGTGTAAAGCGAATGTTTTTATAAACAAAATACGAAAGGGCTATCCCGTCTAGGATAGCCCATGCCATCTATATTGAATTGTTCTTATTAAGCTTGACCGCCGAATTGTTGTTCAGCCATAGATACTAGACGTTTAGTAATTTCTCCACCAACTGAACCGTTAGCACGAGAAGTAGTATCTGCACCAAGTTGAACTCCAAATTCTTGAGCGATTTCTGTTTTCATTTGCTGAAGTGCTTGTTCTGCACCAGGAACTACTAATTGATTAGAATTGTTGCTGTTGTTATTTGCCATGATTGTTTACCTCCTTGAGAGTCAAAGATTTTGAGGCGAATAACTAATTAATTTTAATATAATAATTATTTAGCTTGACCACCAAACTGTTGTTCAGCCATAGAAACTAAACGTTTGGTAATTTCGCCACCAACAGAACCGTTAGCGCGAGAAGTATTATCTGCACCAAGTTGAACTCCAAATTCTTGAGCAATCTCAAATTTCATTTGTTCAAGTGCTTGTTCTGCACCAGGAACTACTAATTGATTTGAGTTGTTGCTGTTGTTATTTGCCATGTCTGTTCACCTCCTTGGTACTTATAGATTGTGCATCATGAGGTGAAACAATACATTTTTCTGACTGGGAATTCCTGTAAATCTCTTAAAGCTGTTTCGTCTGATTAAAACCTTAACTTCAAGTCCCAATCTTTTTTAGAAAACAACCTTTGTTTTACAAAAGATCGTGAAACGTTTCTGTTGGATCTTTCTTATCCGTAATTTTAATCGTTTCAATTCCATTAACCGCTTCTTGTATCGATGCAGTGAAATCATGAGTGGATTCATAATAATTCACTTTATCCCGTTTTGGTTTGGTTTTAGGTGATTTTGGAACAAAAATCGTACAGCAATCTTCATAAGGTAAAATCGACGTTTCATAGGTTCCAATTTCATGAGATAATTCAATAACCTCTTGCTTATCCATTGTGACAAGTGGACGAATAATCGGGTAGTTCGTTACTTCATTAATCGTATGCATACTTTCCATCGTCTGACTTGCTACTTGCCCAAGATTTTCCCCAGTTGTAAGGGAAAGAATAGACTCCTGTTCACAAACCTTTTCACTAATTCGAAACATCATTCGCCGCATAATCGTCATCGCATATGCATCAGGCATTTCCCTAAAGATTTCCTGCTGAAGCTTTGTAAATGGTACAATATGAACCTTAATTGACTTGCCATATTTCGTTAATTGTTTAGCTAAGTCCAGAACTTTCTGTTTAGAACGTTCACTTGTGTATGGTGGAGAATGAAAATGAATCGCCTCAATTTCAACTCCGCGCTTCATTGACAGAAACCCAGCAACCGGGCTATCTATCCCGCCAGATAAAAGTAATAACGATTTGCCTGAGGTGCCAACCGGAAGCCCTCCTAATCCAGGCACAACACTTGAAGTGATATAAGTTGCTTCATTTCGAATTTCCACTTTTACTTCCACATCTGGATGATGAACATCTACTGTAATACCATCTGTATTGGTAAGTAAATGTCCACCCAATACTTGGTTCATTTCTTGAGAACGGACAGGAAAATCTTTATTAATTCGTTTTACGGTGACTTTAAACTTATGAATATTTTCCCCATTGTTTAAAGCATACAGTGCCGCCTCTTTTATTTTTTCCACATCATTTTCTACTTTAACTGCCAGACTTAAACTCTGAGTGCCAAAAACATTTTTGCATTTTTCCATGACGGCTTTCGGATCATTTCCATTTAAAAGCACGAACATGCGCCCCTGTGTCCGTTTCACTTTAACACCGGGAAATTCCTTTATTTTTTGCTGGACATTCTGCTGCAGCTGGTTAATAAATTGTTTAATATTTTTTCCTTTTAATGCCATTTCTCCATACCTGATTAATATATGATCAAATTCCATCGTTATCTACTCCAGTGCTTTTTTAAATTCACTTATCGCACTCTTCAGTGCACCAATAAATGTTTTGATTTCTTCCATTGTATTATCATAAGACAAACTAATTCTTAATGCGGATGTCGTACGGTCTGCTTGGAAGCCACATGCTGCCAGTACTTTACTTTCGTCCTTTAATTTAGATGAGCAGGCAGATTTCGTCGAGATAAATATATTTTGCTCCCCTAACATGTGAATAATTACTTCTGGTTTAATTCCAGGTACAGAAATATTTACAATATGTGGTGCAGCCTCTTCGGGGGTATTCATGTTCACTCCATCTATAGCTTTTACCTCATTCATGATGAACTGCTGCATTTCGTACATCTTTGCAATTTCGTTCTTTTCTTTTTCTTTTATAAGTCGAAGTGCTTTAACCATCGCAACAATTCCTGCCAAATTTTCTGTACCTGAGCGCAAGGCTGACTCTTGACTTCCACCATGAAATAATGGAAACAGTTTTGTCCGCTTATTTACATATAACATCCCTGTACCCTTTAAGCCATGAATTTTATGTCCGGAATACGTACATAAATCAATACCACTTTTTTTCAGGTCTAACGGAACTTTACCCAACCCTTGAACATCATCAACATGGAAAAAAAGTTTTGGATAATTTCCAGCAATCGCACCTATTTCTTCAATCGGTTGAATGGAGCCTATTTCATTATTCACATGCATGATGCTAATTAAAATCGTATCGTCCCTAATAGCAGCTTTCAAATCACTGATTGAAATAACTCCTTTATCATTAACAGGCAAATAAGTAATTTCAAACCCCAATTTTTTTAAGCTTTCACATGCCTCAAAAACGGAAGGATGCTCAATTTCAGATGTAATAATATGTTTCCCCCGATTTTGATGCTCCAGTGCAACCCCTTTAATTGCCATATTATTTCCTTCTGTTCCACCAGAAGTGAAAATGAGCTCTTCCTTTTCCACTTGTAAAATCTCTGCTGCCTGTTTTTTTGCAGTAATAAGCAGTTTTTCTGCCGTCCCGCCAAACTGATGAATCGAAGAAGGATTTCCATAATATTGTCTGGATACTTGATTAAAGCTTTCCAACACAGCTGGATCTGGTTTGGTTGTTGCACTATTATCTAAATAAATCATCTATAAAAACTCCTTATTTCAGGTATCTTATCTCTTAAAGAGGATGTCCAAAAGTCCGGTGAAAATGACAAATCGAACTTCTGGATCCTTTTCACCCTCCTTTTGAAAACTCAGTATAAACAAAATTAAGAGCTTATCATTAAGCAGGCTAAATATCCCCCAGCTTAACGAAAGCCCTTATCATCAAATATTAATTGCAGCTTGTGTTTCTTCAATTCTCTTGAGTGCACCAGGTTCTATCTCTTCTACTGCTTTTGCTGCAGTTTCCAATGCCAATTCATACTCATAGGATCGAAATAGCCGCTCCGATTCAGCTAATTTTGCTGCTAAAATCGGATATTTACTGCGATACCGGTTCGCATACTGTATTACCCGCTCAGTCAAATAGGCCTGATCAAGCATTATATGTGTTTCCTCAATAGTGCGGTCGAGCGCTTTTTTCGATTCAGCTAATGATTCTTGAACTACAGCCATATCCAATGGTGTTTTCTCTAACGCTGCAATAACCTGACTGTTTTTATTTGCTGTTTCTTCTATAAGATTCCAAATAAATGTTGGGACTCCAGGGATATTGCTCTTCTTCAGTTTTCTATTTAGATTGTATAGCTGACTGCGCATTTCTGCAAGTCTGTCCCTTGCTTCCATTTCATCCTTGCGTAGGTTTTTAATGCTTTCTTTAAATTTTTCCAGATTCTTTTCCAATTCTTCCAGCTTCTGGTAACCATTTTCCAGTCGATCACGCAATTCCGAATGGCCAACATCCTTCTTATTCATATTGGAGGATATATCTTCCAATTCATCTTCTATAGAAGAAATTAATTTGCCAAGATTTAAATACTTTTCCAGGTCACTGTCTTCAAAATAGTATGCCTTCTTCAGTTCCTCTACCTCAGCCTGTGTAACCTGGTATTTTTTACTAATTGCTTCCAATGTTTCCTTGAAGTTTGGCATTTTTGTCTCGAGATAATTCTTGGCAATTGCTTCCCTTTCCAGCAATTGATACATTTCTTTTATTCTTTCGTCCACATCATCCAGGAATTGTTCTGCTTCATCTGTTTGGCCTCTTTCCAATTGTTGCAGTAAATCCAGGAATCGACCCTGATATGTATGAATTTCTTTTTCAAATCCTAAATGTTCGACACGATATCCTTCTTCTTTCATTTCCTTAATTCCAGCTATAAGATTATCTAATTGGGAAGGTACATCATGTTTGCATCTTTTATAGATAAGTGGAAACTTCTCGATTAACTCTTCCAGTTCTTCTTTATTCTGTTTAATGTTACTTACAAGTTCCTTGGCCTCAAAATAATTTCCTGCATCCACTAATTCATGGTATTGTGTAAATGCCTCTTCCAATTCATCAATCTCGACATCGAAGAACAATTCGGCCTTCCCGTATTGATAGCGGTTTTTAGAAAGTGTTTTCCGTAATTCCTTAATACTCGGCTCCAGTTCTTCCATTTCTTTTCTGCTGACTTCTTCTGATTCTAAAAGCTCATCCAACCCGGCCAGTAGGTCTTCAATATCATTTTCTATCGTTTGCAGGACCTTTTCTGTACTATTTAGCACCATTTTTGCTTTGGAAATGAAAAATCGGTCTGCCGCTTCCTCCGCATCAAGCAAATGTTCTTCTATATCCGGCAGTTCCTTTGTTACAATATATTCCCAGCGTTCTTTCCATATTTCAAACCGCTCCTGTGTTTCACCGGAAAGATTTAAACTTTTAATTCGACTGAGCTGTGAGGCAATATTCCTGCTCATGATATCCAATTTCCAGTTTTCCAGCCGGTCTACTGTATCATAAATCCGTTTTCTTAAAATAAGTCCAATAATTATTAATACAATGACGAATAGTATAATCCCTATAAAATATGCCATAAAAAGCCTCCCAACCAATTTCAACAAGAGGATACTCCACAAGTATAAGTTCCATTCACATGAAGGTAAATTAAATTTAAAAATTATATAACTATGATACCATGGAATTGCTATTTTTGGCTAAAATTATACAAATAAATTCACCATTCGTCATTTATTTTTTAATGAACCACTTTTCTTTTCATTTCCTGTTCACTCATTATCGTAAAATCCAGCCAATCATGAATGACTTTCACATATTTTTTTATAAAGATTTGGTGGGAATACTCCCCAATAACCTGATCTTTCCAATCATTATGCAAAATATATGGTGTAATTAACATTCCTTTTAATTGCATTAATAAATACTGTTTGTATTCACTCTTCACCCGGTTACCCAATGCATCAAAAAATGTTTTTCGGATATAAAAATTCTCCTTTGCAAGGTAGGTTACTGTCATTTCCCTTACAAACACGGAATCCAGTGAAAGCTCCCGCTGAATAAAACATGTTAATTGATAGTTGCTTTGCTTATACTGTATAATTGTTGAAATTAGCTCCTGCAACTTTTCAATAGGGCTTAATAAGTCACACTGCTGCAAGGTGTCTTCAATGGATGCTAAATAATCTTCATAATAATGAGTAACAGCATATTCCAATAACCCTTGTTTACTATTAAAATAATAGCTAATGGATGACACATTTACAGAAGCCCTGTCGGCAATATCTCTAACAGATGTTCCATGAAATCCTTTTTGAAAAAATAAGGTAGATGCAGCATTAATCACTTTTTGTTTAGAAGGATTATTCTTCATATCGACTCAACTCCTTACTTGTTGATTACGACGTTGGAACGATTTATCCTTCATTTTTTTCTCGACAAATACTGTACGCACTGTCGAAATTTGAGACCATATAAAGGAGAGGTTTTTATGTTTGAAACAAGCATATATTCAGGTGATAAAACAAAAGATTATGAACTGACAATCAAACAGCTGGAGGCATTAATTGAGGGGGAGCAAGATGACATCGCTAATTTATCCAATGCAACAGCACTGCTAAATCAATTTTTAACCGATATAAATTGGGTTGGCTTTTACTTATGGAAAAAAGACGAACTTGTTCTAGGACCATTCCAGGGTCTTCCTGCATGCGTTCGAATTGGCTACGGGAAAGGAGTATGTGGTACAGCCGTACATGAAAGAAAGACTCAGCGCATAGCTAATGTTCATGCATTCCCTGGGCACATTGCCTGTGACAGCGCAAGTAATTCTGAAATCGTTATACCAATCATGAAAAATAGTGAAGTATATGGTGTTCTTGATATCGATAGTCCTTCTAAAGACCGGTTTGATGAAGTGGATCAGATCTATCTGGAAAAATTCGTTAACGTATTAGAAAAGTATATTTAAACTTCATAATACATAAAAAACTAGCAGATAATTCCAATCTGCTAGTTTTTTACAATACAATTCTTTCCTGTATTCTTTGCTTTATACAATGCTTTATCTGTTCGCATAAACAAATTAATGATGGAATTTTTCTCTCCTCTTACCCATGAAGAAATTCCACAAGACAATGTCACTGGGGGGTCTGTTAAGGTAGACACTTGGTTTCTAATGATCTCAGCAACCTCTTCACTTTCCTTTAACGTCCTGTTAGGTAAGTAAATCGCTAATTCCTCTCCACCCCATCTTGCAGGAACATCCATACTGCGACAGTAGTTTTTTAAAATATCCGAAATTTGTTTGATCACTCGGTCGCCTACATGATGTCCATAAACGTCATTCACCTTTTTAAAATCATCGATATCAAACAGTAATAAAACACCTTTCTCCCCAGTATCCATATCTTCATTGATTTTTTGTTCCAAATAGTTTCTGGAATGAAGCCCTGTTAAATAATCGGTAATCACTGCTTTATGCAGTTTGTCTTTTAAATGTGCATTTGTTAAAGCAAGGGTCGCATGCTGAATAAGCGTCTCCAGTAACTTGAAATTTTCAAACGTAAAATAATACGACTCTTCATGCAAAATAATCGTAAGTCCGTGTACATATCCAGAATGCTTGATTGGGATTGCCATCATTGACTTATAAGTGAATGTGATATCCCTGTCATACTGTCCAACAAAAAGAGATTCGGGATCATCCATCGTTTCTAAACATAGATTTTTTGCGAAAGTTAATCCTTCTTCTGATTTAAAATACATCGTGCTTTCTCCTAAAAATTGAACATCAAGATCGTCATCTACAAAAATAAATCCAACCTCAGACGGTTGACTCACCTTAATAATTTCTTTTTTTACAAGCTTGATAATCTCTGAAAGCTCTAAATTGGAGTTTAACTTTTGGGTAAAATCATTGATTAAGGACAGGGAATTTACTTTCAGCTTTGAATTCTCATAAAGAGTAGCCCTTTCAATAGCCGTTCCAGCAAGAAACGAGAATTGATTAATAAAATCAATTTCACTATTCGAAAACGTCATGATGGATGGTGTAATCATCTGTAATACACCGTACACCCCTTGTTTTCCAACAAGTGGAGCATATACATACGTACTTTTCTCCTCTACATGATTTTCCATCTGGAATTGACCTGTCATAAAAGCTTGTGAAATAACCGTATTTGTCTCTGTATCATTAAATTCAATGGTCTTAATAGGAAGGGATGCAATTGCTTCATTATCCTGGGATAATAATAAAGAATAAGAAAAGTCAGGATATAATGTATGTAATGCTTCAACAATCTCTGTTAAAATCTTATTCTTTTCATTTTCTGAAAAAAGCCTTGTACTAAGATCAAATAAAAACTGATGGTTCCTATTGTTTGTTCTTTCTTCTAATATATTTGATATAATGGTTAAAAATTTTTCTGTTTCTACTATAATGTCTTCATTTAATTTATTTGTAATGGTGTCCTTTGTACTTATAACAAGCAAAGCTCGTTCTAATGGAATAAAGTATAATGGAAATTGATTTTCCTCTGTAGGAAACTCCTTAAAAATACTTTCCATGTTAAAACTAGTATTGCGTATCGATTGTCTTAGGACATATGTATCCGTTAATGCAGAATCGGACTCTAAATGATAACAATCATCCCGGACATCATATAAATAGAATGCGATAAAGGAAGCATTAAAATTGTCCAATACCATTTCTGTCATTTTCGCAAATATTTGCTCTTTATCCAGTTCCAATTTTGTGAATTCCGACAACAGGTTATAATAGATCTGCTGCAATTTATTAGTTAAATCAGCCATTTTCATCACCCATCCGAGATTTTACCTTTGGTTCCACTTTAGGAAAGTATTAAATTTAGCCAAGAAGAGGATTCGGTATTACTAAAATTTTCATAGCCAAAGTATAAGAAAAACTACCACACTCCCATAAGGACAAGCGAATGCAAGTTTTTCTAATCTTTATTTATCATATTATCATTATACATTAATTTACGGCAATTAGTTCCATTTTCCTATAAAAGAAAAAAATTTCCCCGTATTTTTAAAAGTAATTTCTAATTTCATTGACAATGAGATTTAAAAAATATATACTAAACTTTGTGTAAAATAATAGGTAGCCTATGTGAACCGACGCTTGGCCCCATTTTGTTCCTCTTTAAGGTTATGAAACTTAGAGGTGTATCGTGTAACTCTCTGCTGCCAGAGCGATGGTACATGAAAACAAAATGGACATCGTAAGGAACACGCTCGTTTTATTTTATGCAAATAAAATAAATAAAGGAGGACATATTATATGTCTCGTTATACTGGATCGGTATGGAAAAAATCCCGCCGTCTTGGAATTTCTTTAACTGGAACTGGTAAGGAATTAGACAAACGTCCTTACGCTCCTGGTCAGCATGGACCAAACCAACGCAAGAAAATGTCTGAATATGGCTTACAAATGCAAGAGAAGCAAAAATTACGCTTCATGTACGGATTAAACGAACGTCAATTCCGTACCCTATTCGTAAGAGCTGGTAAAATGAAAGGTATTCATGGTGAAAACTTCATGATTTTACTTGAATCTCGCCTTGACAACCTTGTTTACCGTTTAGGTCTTGCTCGTACTCGCAGACAAGCACGTCAGCTAGTAAATCATGGTCATATTACTGTGGATGGAAGCCGTGTAGATATCCCATCTTACAGTGTTAAACCGGGTCAAACAATTGGTTTACGTGAGAAATCACAAAACCTTGACATCGTTAAAGAAGCAATTGAAGTAAACACATTCGTACCTGAGTACTTAACTTTTGATGCGGATAAATTAGAAGGAACATACTCTCGCTTCCCAGAGCGTTCTGAGCTTCCAGCTGAAATTAACGAAGCGCTTATCGTTGAGTTCTATTCTCGTTAATCTTTGTAGTTTGCAGGATAACACAAAGAAGCCCCTTGAAATGTTGTTATATCAACGTTTCAGGGGTTTTTTCATTTTTGTTTACTTTGCAAAATAACACAATATAATGTACTAATTTGGGGCCAACTGGGGCCAAATTGGGACCAAAAAATTTACTAGCATGGGTGAAGGAATAGAAAGAAAGTAGTATAACACATGTGTGAATCATAGATAGTTACCATTTATCCAACTTTTCATATCATTATTTTCTTGCCCTTTTACTTAAACTGGATTTGGTATTTAGTCTATTAGTTATGTATGAAATGGCAGTATATTTTCTATATATTAAAAGACCTTCAACATACTACCAATGTATAAAATGGTGTATATTGAAGGTGTTTTGATTATGGAGCATATTCAAGTAATGCACCCGTTACTTTAGTACACTTCTTCACATTTTCATGAAACTATTATAAGTCAGCCAATATCGTACCGTTTAAAAAAACGTCTTTTTTATAGAAAGTTTTATTTTATTTTATTTCTATTGGTCCTACTAATGAGTTTTCAATTACATCTCTCTCTATCCCTTTTAAATCTTTTGTTCTCCCTTTATCAAACTTCAATGTGATTGTCTCTTTTGCCCCATCAAAGTTTATAACGACATCTAATGTATCATTTTCGGTATATGGCTCTAAAAAAGAGTTATTGTCTACCCCTGTAAACCAATAGTCACTATTACTGTAAAATATAGGTTGTTGGTGACTGTTTTCTATATTTTCATCTGGTCCTTCGATATAATAGGTTAATGACACCTCTTCTCCATCTACCCATTTTGTAATATATTTTTCAGGAACGTCTTTATTGTAAGTAATGTTATATTTATATCTTGCCTTCAATTTATCCATACCTACTACTTCCTCTTGTTCAATTACCATTGCCACTGTCCAGTTTTCACTTTCACCTGTAAACAGCATCGGAGAAGTGAAGTTCTGATTGGTACAACCAACAGCAAGTAATAAAATAATTGAAAGAAATGCTACTAAATACTTTTTATATTTCATTTAATCACTCCTATATAAAAATTCCTCACCTTATTTTACAATAAAAAGCCAAATATTCTTATTTAAAATTACTGCCCCGTTAGCACAATACCTCTATCCTTCAACACTA
>NZ_WOFB01000027.1 GCF_009733865.1 Oceanobacillus salinisoli
TCCGTACGTCGCTAAACGGGCGCTTGCGCTTTTCTAAGAATTTTTTTCAGCTATTCGTCAAAACTAACTGCAAAAGGAGGGTTTGAGATGAGCAAAGGGAAAAAGAAGAAGAATAAGAACAAAGAAGAAATAAATGATATGAAAGATAATAAAAAATATCCTACAAACCGACCTCCAGGAAACTAAAGAAGATCATATAATTTAGGGAAAGGAATGTTTGCATGTCGGAACAAAATAAAAATCGCAATAAGGATAAGGGCAGACAGAGAAATGTTCTGAAATATAACACAGAGCCTGAGCATGGACGTAAGCATGATGATGCGGAGTTTGCTGAGGAAAGTGAATATCTTAATATAAATGGAAAGAAAAATAAGAGAAAACGCTAAGTGTTGTCTAAGAAAATAAAAAAGCATGAAGTCATCACTTCATGCTTTTAAATAGGTTAGCAAAACGTATCGGATTTTTTCGGATTATTCAATCCAAATAGTGGTCTTATAAATAATGCAACCCCAGTTCCGAGCATTGCCATAACCATCCATACCCAGCCATGTAAGCTGAAAGATGCAATTCCACCAAAGTATGCACCAATATTGCATCCGAATGCGAGTCTTGATCCATACCCCATCAATAGTCCGCCGATAACAGCGGCTCCAGCTACACCTGGTTTGATTTTTTGGGGTTTGAAGTTACCTTGTGCAGTTGCAGCAATAAATGCTCCAAGAATAATACCGAAATTCATGACACTGGTGGAGTCAGCTAATACAGTTTGTGTTAATGCCTCTCCAGTTGCTCCAGTGAAATATCCCCAGGATGATACGTCGACCCCAACTGCCTGCAATGTTTTTCCGCCCCATAGTGCAAAGGCAGATGTAATTCCCCAGGGCTGCCCTCTAACAGCTAGAGTAAGAGCATTTAAGATTGCTAGGACAATACCCGCAGCAAATAATGGCCATGCGCCTCTTAAGATTTTTTTCCATCCGGTTGTTGTAGCGAGTGGCTTCATTCTTGGCGGGTTCTTTCTTTTCGCAAATTGAACCAATATCAGATAAATAAGTCCAAACAAGATAAGTTGGACGACGAGTGCACCACCAAATCCAAGGCTGGTGGATTCAGCAAGCGAAAATGGTTCAAGGGCTGGTGTGCTCATCCAGAATGAGAAGTGATATGCTCCAATGGTAGATCCGATTATAAACGAAATAATCGTTAAAATCATGGAAGATGAGCCGCCTCCAAGATTATATAGTGTTCCTGATGCACATCCATTTCCAAGCTGCATTCCAATCCCAAAAAGAAATGAACCAAAAATGACGCTTACCCCGACTGGTGATACATAGCCGGATGGTTCTGTACCTGTAATACTAAAACCCGTACCCAGAATGATGGCAAATAGTACCGAAGCAAGAGCAAGCATTAGAATATGCGCCTGCAAGCCTTGAACATTACCAACCGACATCAGTCTGCGAAATGCGGAAGTAAACCCAAACCTGGCTTGCAATAGAGTTACTCCTAGAGCTAATCCAATAACATATAGTATGCCTTGTGTCGTGTTTGTTGTACTTACTATGGCAATAAATAATATAGTTGCGATAAGAATCCCAAATGTTAAAAAAGGTTTCTGTATCGGATTGAGTTCTTTAATAGTGGTTGTCGGACTGTTTGTATAATTTTGCTGTAAGATTGAATGTTGTTCCATTTGTAATCCCCCTATATCCAATGAAATTAATCAGATTTGGATATAGAAATATTAACCCAATTTAATGTTTTTGTAAATAGGAATCTTTTTACAATATTAAAACGCTATAATAAGAGGAACAGATAATCAAGGGGAGTGGGAATTTGCGCGTACTTATTGTTTATACACATCCTAATCATCATAGTTTAAGTGATGGCTTTTTACAGAACGTCATTGCTGGCTGTCAGGAAAATCCGAATGTATCAGAATTGGAGGTGCTCGATTTGTATGAAGAAAAATTTGATCCAGTGCTAGTTTTTCATGAGAATAAACGGCGGCGAGATATGCACCGTGATCCAAATCTTGAGAAATACCGAAACCAAATTCGTTCAGCAGATTTGCTTGTTTATATCTATCCGATTTGGTGGGGGAGACCACCAGCAATGCTATTAGGGTATTTTGACCAGGTTTTTGCTACAAATTTTGCTTATCGGTATAAAGGAAGATTTCTCTCAGAGGGCTTTTAAAGAGTAAGTCAGTAGTTTGTATTTCTACCATGAGGGGGCCGGCAATGTATCCGCTACTGTTGCTGAATAATTCCCATAAAGCTGTTATGAAAAAGGCGATATTTCGGTTTGTAGGAATAAAACAGGTAAAGTTCTTTGAATTTGGGGATATGGAAAATAAAAAGGGAACACAGCAAAAGAAAATAGACAAGGTGTACCGTTATTTTCAACGATTAAGTTCATGACTTTTCACATTCCATCAGAGTGAGATCCCTAAAGTCGCGTTAGCACGAGGAGGAACACCAACCGTAAACAAAGCTCCAATATCAGTTACTCGAAGTTTAATATATTTCGTGACAAAAGTAACAAATCTTTTCGGTGGAACGAGTAATCGCATTCCCAATCTTTTGGAAACAGTCTTATAAAAAGAAAAATCCGAACCAGGTCGAATTCTAACTGCAGAAGTTTGAATCACTGTTCGGATTTTTCTTTAACGAAAAAAACTTTTGTCCCAGCCCCGCTCTTAAGGTATTATTCATTTGTCAGTTGAAGGATCCATTCTTTAAAGTCTATCACGCGATTATGTGGAGGTTTGCTTTCTGTTCCAGCGATAATGAGGGGAGTTGTTGAATCTTCTTTATTTAATGATCCGTGTCCAGCTCCTCCGGCATGAGTAGGAGTCCCTTCACCAATGAATTCATATCCCGGCTTAGCATCAACGATTAAAAAACGTCCCTCATGGGAGTGCAATGCCCCGTATAATCTTGCTAAGGCATCTGGATAGTCTCCATACTTTATCCTATTTTCTTCATTAACTGATATATCCAATGCGGAAGGGTCTCCGTCGATACTCCAGCTTTTTCCATAGGGATCTAAAAATTTACCTTCAGGGCGAAAAGTTAACGTTTTATCGATTTCTCCCGACAGAACATGGTTTCCTTTTTCATCTTTCCATGCTAGGAATCCGATGCGGTCATCTGGGAGTAGCTGTTCCGTCATTTTTGAAATTGGAAGGCTTTCTTCGAGTAAATAGATATAGGACATACGAGAATTAACGCCTAACATCAGCTCGTCATTTGCTTCAATAGGATTTCCTAATTTTGGTATTCGATAGTGATCGGATAGCATGGTTAAATCTATTTGTGCTTCCGTTTCATTTTCTTTTATGGGTGCCTGACCACTATCGCCATAAACAAGGATGGTCATCTTTTCTAATGCTTCTCCCCAAGTAGGATACGCATCTAATATTTTTGCAATTCGATTATCCAGTTCTTCGATTCCCTGTAAATCGTCCTGCCCTTTTTCATGCACATGCTTATCTAAATCGGGTAAATATGCAAACGTGAATGAAGGCAACATATCATTTTCTATAAGATAGTTGATTTCATTGACCGAAAACGCATCGTTAATACCTAATCCCTGCCATACATTGTTATTTTTATTATTTTCAGGACTAAATTGAGATAAAACACCCATGGATAATAAATTTGGTCCTTTAACATCCGTATTTTTCGGTAATATATCGAAAGTGGAAGCAATTCTTGGGATATGAAGTTTATGATCTTGATTTCCACGATAAACTAACACATTAATCGCTGCAGACTGTTTTTGTTTATCGTCTAAATCTTCAAAAATGGTGGATACGTCTTTATTTAGATGGTCTTTATTTAAATGTTGAATACTGTCATTTAACACTTGCTTTACACCGAGTTTATAAATTTCAGAAGCACTGCTTCCATAATTTATTAGACGTTGTTCCTCTTCTTTATACCAGGCTAGTGCAGGTATTTGATGTTGATCGGCATATGTTCCAGTTAAAAGGGAGCTGTCAATAGTGACGGACATTGTTGGGTAGGAACTGACAACATCAGGGATATAGTTTCCATTATTTTTTAGAAAAGATAGGGCAGGTGCTCGGTCTTCTTCCATTGCTTTCTTTAATGGTTTATCCATAAGAGAATCCACTAGCAGTAAAATAACTGGTTTTGAGTTGGCATCGATGTTCAAGTGATCAATTTTAGCTTCAGGAGTTTTAAAACTAAACCATACTAATACTGATAAAACAATGGCTAGAGTGATAAGCGTAATTAGGAGCTTTTTAATCATCATATCCTCCTTTTTCATTTGTAAATGTGATGGTAGTCATAGTATGGATAAACTTCGTTGATTATATTTCATCTTTTTATTATAGTGGGTTGTATTCTAACAATGAAAAGGGTAATTTTGGGTATAATGAAATGGAAAATCATTTTATCGCGTGATAACTGGCTGAAAGTCTGCCTTTGATTAAAGATTATTTATTTTTAATAAGGATGATTCAATATGAACGTAAAAATGGAATTAACTTATAAGACCCCAAGAGGTACGGAAACGATATTCTTTACAGATGTCATGCAAGCTAAAAAAGCAATTTTGATTGTGGAAGATATCGAAAAGATGGGCCGTATGAAAGACCTGACTTTTATCGATGGACAAGATCGTTCTTGGACATTAAAAGAGTTAAAGAAATTTATGGAGGAAATTCAAACCGAACCCCATGATGTTACCGTATATTTTGATGGCGGATTTGACTTAGAAACGAAAAAGTCGGGATTAGGCTGTGTGATTTACTATAAACAAAACGGAAAAAATTTTCGATTGCGAAAAAATGCTCTTGTTGAGGAACTTGACACAAATAATGAGGCGGAGTATGCTGCGTTCTATTTAGGCTTGCAAGAAGTAGAGTTACTCGGTGTCCATCATTTGCCCGTCAGATTTGTTGGAGATTCCCAGGTGGTGATTAATCAGTTAAATGGAGAATGGCCATGCTATGAGGAAACATTATCAAAGTGGGCAGATCGGATTGAAGATAAAGCAAAACAATTGGGAATACATCCAGAATACGAAACGGTTTCCAGGAAAAAGAACAGAGAAGCTGATCATTTAGCATCACAGGCTTTGGATGGAACGGAAATTACAAGCAACGTGGAGATATCATAATTTTTTATCAAAGTGTAGTTGCTTTTTGGAGAGAGCTGCACTTTTTTTAAATAAATTATATTGTAGAATGAACGGATTTCGACATTATTAGACAAAATCCGGGAAGTGACAGGCACCACTAAAGTTGTGTAAATTAGTAGATTATATTACCATTTAGGATGGTAGAAATGTAAAATAAATAAGATATAGAATGAAAGGCTTGTAAATCTATACATAAGTAAAGGAGAAGAACAATTGAAAATAGGTATTGATAAGATAGGGTTTTATACTCCTCATTTGTACGTAGATATGAATAAGCTAGCTGTTGCAAGAAATGTCGAACCGGAAAAATTTACAATCGGCATTGGTCAGGAGAAAATGGCTGTTGCTCCAATTACACAGGATTCTGTAACATTAGCGGCTAATGCAGCATTACAAATTTTGGATGATGCAGATCGGGAAGCGATTGATTTTGTCATATTTGGAACGGAAACAGGGGTGGATCACTCCAAATCAGGTGCTGTCTATGTCCATCATTTATTAGGTATAAACCCAAATGCTCGTTCCGTTGAAGTGAAGCATGCCTGCTACGGCACGACAGCAGGCATTCAGATGGCAAAAGGACATGTCGCGTTAAATCCCGAAAGCAAAGTATTGGTTTTAGGATCTGATATTGCACGATATGGTTTGAATACTGGGGGCGAATCAACTCAAGGAGCCGGTGCAGTTGCTTTAGTGATTAGTGCAAACCCAAGAATTTTGACACTGGAGGATAAAAGTACATACTTAACTTCTGATGTTATGGACTTCTGGCGTCCGTTATACTCAGATAAAGCATTTGTTGACGGGAAATTTTCAAATGAACAGTATATTTCTTTTTTTCAAACGGTATGGGATAAATTTAAAGATGATACAGGTATGGAGCTCAATGATTTTGAAGCAATCTGCTACCACCTGCCATATACAAAGATGGGGCTTAAGGCATTAAGGACCGTATTAGATGAAGCAACAGAAGAAGTACAAGAGCGATTAAAAGAAAACTATAAAGTTAGCACACAGTACAACCGAAATGTTGGAAACATCTACACTGGATCATTATATTTAAGCTTGCTCTCCTTACTGGAATTACAGGAAGGATTAGAAGCAGGTTCAAGAATTGGATTGTTCAGTTACGGATCTGGTGCAGTAGGGGAGTTCTTCACTGGTATTCTAGAATCGGATTTTAGAGAGCATCTAGCTGCTGACCAGCATGCAAGCTTATTTGAATCTCGAAAAGAAGTGTCTGTTCCTGAATATGAAGAAATTTTCGATCAGACTTTACCAACAGACGGTTCCGATGTGGAACTTGATATTAATGAAGATCCAGCTAACATCTGTATTTCAGGAATAACAGATAATATGCGTCAATATGTAAACAAATTAAGATAGATAATAAAAAACTTTGGAGTCATCATATGAGGCTCCAAAGTTTTTTTGTTTTATCGACACATTCCGACAAATTCCGGGAAGTGACAGGCACCTAAATTGGCACCTAAATTTTATTGGCTACGGCTTCGGTTAAATCTGTTGTGGTTTTAGGGATAATCGTTTTAAGCACTGGATTAATTGCCGGACCCAGTACTCCTTTAGCAGTAATATCAAGATATCCTGTAATATTAGTTTTTCCTTCCGTTATTTCTTCGGCTTTAAAATATCCATCTCCTGTGAAATTTTCATTAATGCCTGTTAAGTTAAAGGTTACTTTGGTTGGTTCCTCCCAATTGGTGATATCAATCTTCATGTGGAGTGTTCGTTTCATAATGCCAATATCGCTGACAAATTTCCAGGTGGACTGATTTTCGCTTAATATCTTATGCTCAATGTATCCGGGCACTAACGGCGCCCAATTATTTATATCCCGAACAAAATTCCATATAGTGTTAATTGAGGTATTTAACTCAACTGTATGCTTTCCACTTGGCATACGAAAACCTCCTAAAAATAACTGTATATATAATGAGATATATTATAATCTTCATGTTATTATTCCTTTTTTTGTGTTTCAATTATGGAGAAAATCGTAATTTGGCTGGAAAGGTTAACTATTTTTGATAAAATGGATACTAGATTAGTTAAACTATTATGATGGCCATTAAGAATGTAGAAGATTTGTGCAGATGTGCAGGAATGGATTATTAATAAGAAGAAAGTGTTAATAAAGCGTGTCCTTTAAAGTGAAACAGGGACAATTCATTTACGAGTGGAAGGAAGATTATAATGCCAACTAATATAGAGCCTTTATCTAATGCAGAAATTTTAGCCATTTTAAGAGCTGCAGATGAAATCATTTTTTGAAGGAGGACGAACACTCCTTTCCAAAATCTTAAAGGATTCACGTGAGAAAAGAGTAGAGTATTGGCATTGGGAGTAGACAAGTGTAATGTATACGGGGTTTTTAAGTCTGCGAAAATGGAGAATGTCGTGGCAAAAATTGATTGGATGGTAGCTTATGATTTTCTGGATATTTCATATAATGGGAAATTGCCAATGATTGTTTTTACGGATCGCGGCTGGGAAATCGAAGCAAATCAGCGTACCGAGGAATTTTTGCGGGAGTGGGATCAGTGGATTAATGAAGGAAGACCTATTCCAGACATGACCTATTTAGAAGACCGAAACCGGCACATGATTTTGCTGCTTCTTGAAAAGGTGAAAGAAACCGGGGACAATAAATATATCCCTTATTTAGAGGCATGGTACAAGGTGGACTATAAGAAAGTAAGAGCCGCCATTCATGAAACGATTAAAGTATTCCAGTCGGAAGAGCCATTTGATCCAACTTCTGCAATCAAAAGAGAAAACACAATGAAAGAGGCGCTAAAAGGATTTGCCCCATTTGATTTTCGAATAAAGTGCTGGGAATGTGGAAAACGCTTTATATTTACGGTCGGTGAACAGAAATTCTATAAACAGAAAGGATTTTCTGAGCCAAAACGATGTAAACCATGCAGAGAGAAACGTAAATTGGAATTGTATTTTTAACTTCTTTTTGATTTCGACAAAATACAACAAAATCCGGGGAGTAACAGGCACTCTAAAAGGAGAGGGTAAGATGTTAGTAAATAAATTTTTGGATTTTTATCTTAGAGAGAATGTTTCTTATATTCAAGGGGAAAGTACGATAAGAGAATTGAAGAAGGGATTTTCGCTTGATCGAAAATATGTCATAGATGAAACATATTTATTAAAGGTATGTTCCAATCAGGATTTAGAACGTAAAAAGCAAGAGTTTCAAGTTCTGAAAACAGCTTTAGATTATTCTAATTCTGTTCCTAAAGGATTGGAATTTAATTCATTTCACAATTTTGGATTAAGCTACATGGTGGTTACCTATTTGCCTGGCAAGGATGCAGAAGAAGCTTTGCCCGAATTAACGGTCGCGGAACAATATAATAGTGGCTTTATTGCTGGTTTGGAATTAAAGAAACTTCATCAGATTCACGCTCCAGACAATTATCCATCCTGGTACTCCACTAAGAAGAAGAAATCCGCTAACTATTTGGAACAATTTCAGCAACTGGATATTAGTAAGAAATTAAAGGATATTCTAACGACGTATATTACGGAACATGAACATCTTATGAAGCATCGCCCGAACAGGTTTCAACATGATGATTTTCACCCATCCAATATACTTATTCATAACAGAACATTTTCTGGCATCATTGATTTCGGGAGAATGGACTGGGGAGACCCAATCCATGATTTTCAAAAATTAGGATTTTTTTCTAAACCGGTAAGCATTCCATTTACAAGAGGGATTATCGATGGATACCATGAAAATGAAAAAATCGATGAATCGTTTTGGCGTTTATTTACGCTGTATAGTGCAATGCATATTGTTTCAGCTCTGGTCTGGGGGAAGAATCGGAGTGAGGAACAGTATCAATTGATGTTAAAAAAATCACTTGAGGTTGTTGATGATCATGATTCTTTTCAGCGGGTGGTACCAAAATGGTATAACTGAACAACATAAGGAGGGGGGTTGAGTGAAGATTCATGATATACATGTAAAAGGT
Source organism: Oceanobacillus salinisoli (assembly GCF_009733865.1). Lineage (GTDB taxonomy): Bacteria > Bacillota > Bacilli > Bacillales > Amphibacillaceae > Oceanobacillus > Oceanobacillus salinisoli. The sequence goes on from NZ_WOFB01000027.1 coordinate 9,195, forward strand.
GCGATCGATATGGAAACGCGCTGCAAGCATTACCATCAAAACATCGATCGGATTGCAATTAAGTTTTATTGCTGTGGGGAGTATTTTCCATGTATAACTTGTCACAATGAGTATGGATGTGGAAATAGGCAAGTGTGGCCACGAAGTAAATTTGATGAAAAAGCCATTCTATGTGGAGCATGTGGAAACGAACTTACCATTAGTGAATACTTAGAAAGCGGTTCTACATGTCCAGCTTGTCAGGCTGGATTTAATCCGGGATGCCGGATGCATTACCATTTTTATTTTGAAATGTAATGGGTGTGAATTACACAGATAGGTAAGTGTATAGGGTACCCTTGTATTTATTTTTACACGTTAGGAAAGTATAAAATTTTAACATGAAGAGGATTCATCGTAGTTAAAATTTTAATGTACCAAGTATAAGAAAAACTAAGACATTCGCTAAAGGATGAGCGAATGCGAGTTTTTCTAAAAGTGGACTTTTTCAAAAGTATATGCTTGCAAATATATTATGGAAACGGCAAAAATCGACAAAAACCGGGAAGCGCCAGGCACCTCAACGAGGGTTGCGGCACATTCCCGGAATGAGAAAGATATCAATAAATAACCAAATCCATAAAACGGTTAAGGGAAGATAACCTATCAGGATCCACGAAGTTGCCCAGCCGCTAATTCCAAGCAATAATTGTATAATTCCAGTGCCTACGCGACCAGTATAAAAGCGATGGATACCGATTTGCCCTAAGAAAAACCAAAGAACATAGGCTAACGCAATACTTTTTTGGGGCATGAAAAAACCTCCTTCTTTTCTCTTATAACCTTATTTTACAACATATGTTAAGTAGTTTGTTGTGATTATTAAATTATCCTATGAAGAGGATTTGTATTCTGCACTATACGTATTTTCCCCTGCATGAACCGACAGTAGTGTATCTGCATATCCGACGAGCCGATTGACGATTTCATCTGCAAGCGCATATACGAGCGGATGCAATTCAGAATCATATAAATGCGGGTCATCAAAAATAATCGTTGTATTGATAAAGATGTTCTTATGCCCCCATAAATTATAATGAACGATTACCTTACCTGCAGCACCGCCTCCTCTTATTCTATCATGAAATCCAGGAAGGAAAACATACCATTCTTCTGCTGTAGCAGATCGCATGTTTTTGGTGAACTTCATTCCTTCAATTTCTGCTTCAATTCGTTTTTTTAATCCAGGATTTACGACTTCAACTACTTTCTTATTTTTCATGTAATTAACGCACCTTTCTTGTATTGTTCCAGCTTGGATGGTAAATTCATCGGAAAAGCTTAACAATTTATATTTTGATAAAATATGGCGTATTTAGTATTTTTTTATTTCTTCTTCCTATAAAACTTCCCCAGCACGTGGTTTTCTATGTTAGCGAAAAGAACGAATATATCTTCACGTTTGTATGTTTCTTCATAAATCAGGAATAGAGTATGAAGCTGGACCTACTTGTCTCCTATCCCGTTTTGTTGTGATTACGATTCCGTGGATTGATGTTAAAAAACATTTTATCTCGTGATTAATTGGCTGTAAGACTCTTAACGAGAAGAATACGAGATACTTCAAGAATGAGAAGTGGGGGAGGGCAGCCAGTAAACTCCTTATTTGTTCATCTAACTATCAGTGGGGATGAAAAATACCACTGATTGAAGATTCACTTTAATATACCTACAAGACAAAATGAATAATTATCCCTGAAAATTTTCTTTTTCAAAATTTTTCTCTCCCTTTTGAGCGGGGAGTAAATTGAATACTGCTTTAAACCATGTTTTCCTGCATTTGAAGACACGCTATTATCTCTAATTATAATGGCGAATTAATTACTGAATATTAATTAAGTTATTAATAGTATAATAATTAATTCGGATACATATTTTCATATATAAGTAAGTGTATTTATCCTAATGTACCCAATCGAAGGCTTTTAATTACTTAATAAATGTTTGCAGGATATTCCATCTAATCTTCAAAGTAATTTTACTCCATAAAAAATTATTAAATTATCAAGGTTTAACAAGAAAGTTAAATGGAGGGGATTCAATGAAAGAGGAACAAAAATTACTGAGGATTTTAGGTAATCGGGATGTGTTGGCGCTGGCTTTCGGTGCAATGATTGGCTGGGGATGGGTCGTTACAACTGGTCTGTGGATTACGGAAGCAGGTTCATTGGGGGCCATTCTTGCTTTTGTGATTGGTGGGATCCTTGTGTTACTAGTTGGTTTAACTTATGCAGAATTGGCATCAGCCATGCCACTTGTTGGTGGGGAGCATGTCTATACATTTAAGGCCATGGGTAGAGTGGTATCATTTATTGCAACATGGGCAATTATTTTTGGTTATATTTCTGTAGTGGCATTTGAAGCTGTGGCACTACCGACAGTTTTTGAATATTTGTTACCTAACTTTAGTCATGGACATTTATATACCATCGCTGGCTGGGATGTAACAATTACATGGGCTGGTACAGGAATTTTAGGGTCGATTTTAATTGCCTGGATTAATTACCGGGGTATTAAACTAACATCCGCAATTACAATGATCTTTACACTATTAATTATCCTCTCTGGAATATTATTAATTACAGGCAGTACGGCGACGGGTAATGTGCAAAATATGCAGCCATTATTTGAAACAGGAATGGCAGGAGTTTTAACGGTTGTAATTATGACGCCATTTATGTTTGTAGGATTTGATGTAATCCCACAGGCAGCAGAAGAAATTAATCTGCCTAAAAAAAGAATTGGGCAATTGCTGATTTTTTCCGTTGCGTTAGCAGTTATTTGGTATATAGCGATTATATTAGGTGTTTCTCGATCGCTTAGACCATCCGCGTTAGGTGAATCAGATCTTGTTACAGCTGAGGCAATGGTTGCAGCATTCGGTGGAAGTCAGCTTATGGGGAATGTTCTTGTTATTGGTGGAATCGGTGGGATTTTAACGAGCTGGCTTGGTTTTTATGTAGGGGGAAGTCGGGCAATTTATGCGTTGGCAAAAGCTGGTATGCTGCCAAAATCCTTAGGGGAACTACATCCAAAATATAAAACCCCGCATAAAGCGATCCTATTAATTGCAGTACTTTCCACAGCAGCTCCTTTATTGGGGAGATCTGCTCTTGTTTGGTTTGTAGATGCAGGTGGGATTGGCCTTGTGATTGCATGGCTACTGGTTGCAATATCGTTTATTATTTTAAGAAAGAAAGAGCCTGGTATGAATCGCCCATTTAAGTTGGCGGGTGGCTCAGCAGTTGGGTGGATTGCTGCTGTCATGGCAACTGGTGTGACTTTTTTATATTTACCAGGAATGCCGTCTGCCTTAGGAGTACCGGAATGGATAATTGTCGGGTTTTGGATTGTCCTGGGGATTGTTTTATATAATTACTCAATGGCTAAGTACGGGAAAGAAAATACAGATAAATATATGAATGATGAAATTGACCGGATTACCTAAACGTAAATTAAATATGAAGAGGCTCTGTAGCGACTTTTGCAGAGCTTTTTTTCTTTTTTGCTCCATTAGAAATTCCAAGAAATTCACAAAGGAGACGAAAAGTTAGGTATGTGGGGATTGCTGTTTCATTGAATCATCTTGCAACACGTTTAGCACTATGTTTTTTTTCTTATAGTTGGGACGACGTTAAAATTTTATATTTTCCTTATAACAAGTAAAAGAAGCTACCATCTTTTGATAGCTTCTTTCCATTCGACAAAATTCGTGAAGTGACAGGCACCAATCAGGCAAGGGTGAAGCCTAAATCTTCTGCTACGATTTTATTAATGACTTTGCCTTTAGATATATTAACGCCCTTTTGCAATGATGGCTGGTCATTGACAGCATTTTCTAATCCTTTGTCAGCAATTTGCAATGCGTATGGAATGGTTGAATTAGTTAAAGCGATGGTGGCAGTTCTCGGAACAGAGCCGGGGATATTTGCTACGGCATAATGTACAACCTGATGTTTTACATGAATTGGCTGGTCATGGGTTGTAGGCCGATCAATCGTTTCAAAATTTCCTCCCTGGTCAATAGCCACATCCACAATAACAGAACCAGGTTTCATACTTTTTGCCATATCTTCTGTTACCAGTTTCGGTGCTTTTCTTCCAGGAATTAATACAGATCCAATAACTAAGTCGGACTCTATGACAGCACGCTCAATATTATAAGGGTTCGACATTAATGTGTTTATTTCACTTCCAAATAGGTCATCTAATTCTCTTAAACGATTTGGATTAAGGTCGATAACGGTAACATCTCCCCCTAACCCAGTGGCAATCTTGGCTGCATTGGTTCCAACTACACCACCACCAATAATGGTTACCTTTCCACGTGGTACACCTGGAACTCCGGATAATAAGATTCCTTTTCCACCCTCTGTTTTCTCAAGGTATTGAGCACCAATTTGTGCAGCCATTCTTCCAGCAATTTCACTCATTGGTGTTAACAGGGGAAGTTTCCCATTTTCTTCAACGGTTTCATAAGCAATGGCCGTAATTCCAGAGTCCACCAAGCGTTTAGCAAGTTCAGGTTCTGCGGCCAAATGCAAGTAGGTAAATAAGATGAGATTTTCGCGAAAATATTGGTATTCTTCTTTCAGTGGTTCTTTCACTTTTAAAATCATGTCTGAATGATTCCAAACGGTACTTGCCTTATTTTCAATAATCGCTCCAGCGCGTATATACTCGTCATCCGTATAGCCGCTTCCTAATCCTGCATCTTTTTCAATTAACACTTGGTGACCATGGTTAACAAATTGAGTTGTTCCAGCAGGTGTCAACGCAACACGGTTTTCGTTGTTCTTAATTTCCTTTGGTACACCAATAATCATGATTATCCTCCTTTTCTTCAAAAATATCATTCGACAAAATTCGGGAAGTGACAGGTACCTTTAAATTGAGTCTTTTAGGGTGTTGATTAGGAATTGGAGTTCTTCTTTTGTGATGGATAGTGGTGGTGACATTGTAATAATATTGTTGTATCCTGCGACCGTATCACTCGTTTTTCCGATAATCACGCCTTTTTCTTTACAGCGGGCTATCACCGCTGCAGCACGTTCTTCTTCAATTGGTTCTTTTGTTTGCTTATCTTTGACTAGTTCAATTCCTGCAAGCAGACCTTTTCCACCACGAACATCACCTACATTTGGATGTTCTTTTAGAACCTCTAGTTCTGCAAACAGCCATTCACCCAGTTTTTTCGAGTTTTTCACCAAGCTCTCTCTTTCCATGATTTCCAGGTTCTTGATGGCAACGGCACATGCAGCAGGGCTTCCACCAAATGTGTTTACATGGCGAAAATGATCGTATTCATCCGTTGAAGTAAATGCTTCGTAAATTTCCCGTTTTACAGCTGTTGCTGCAAGTGGCATATAGGCACTGGTAAGGCCTTTTGCCATGGTGACAATATCCGGTTTTACATCATAGTGCATAAAACCAAAAGGCTTTCCTGTTCTCCCAAACCCGTTGATGACTTCATCAGAAATAAGCAATGCACCATGCTTATCACAAATTTCCCGAACACGTTTCATATAGTTATCATGGGGAACTAACACGCCTCCTCCAGTAATGATAGGCTCCATAATAACCCCTGCAACCGTATCAGGAATTTCCCAAGTAATAGTCTTATCGATTTCGTCCGAAGCCTGAATACAGCATTCGCCGTTCTCATTTGAAAACGGACTTCTGTAACAATCTGGTGGACTTACATGTACAAAACCAGAAGCAAGTGGTTCATACTTATATGCTCGCTGATTCTGCCCTCCTGCAGCTAATGTGGCAAAGGAATTTCCGTGATAGGAACGATAGCGTGATACAAATTTATATCGATTTGGTTCACCTTTCTGCTGGTAGTATTGACGGGCTATTTTAAACGCGGTTTCATTGGCTTCCGATCCACTGTTGGAATAGAAAATAACATAGTCATCTCCAAGCCATTCATTTAGCTTCTCGCTTAACTGGATGCCAGGAATGTGACTTTGCGTTAATGGGTAGTATGGCATTTCTTTTAATTGCTTAGCGGCTGCATCGGCTAATTCATGTCGGCCACATCCAACATTTACACACCATAATCCCGCCTGACCATCCAAATATCTGTTTCCATCAATGTCTGTGATCCAGACTCCATCTGCCTTTGCACTAATCATCGTTCCTTCAGGATTATACTTTTTCATCGCATGCCATAGGTATTTTTCATCTTTTTCTAAAAGCGTTTGTTTTTCCGTCTTTGTTTTCATAAAAAAACTCCTTTCTCATACATCATATGACGATTGTCGTTTGTCGACAATATGATTTATCTATAATTAAACACAAAATTATCAATAAGTCAATAATTTTCAAACAAATATAAAAATGGAGTGGGTTAAAATAAAAATCTATTTGGCAGAGCCATTTACGTGATTAACTTGCTGTAAGATTCTATTTGCAAAGTTCAATATACGTTAAGAATTGGCAAGCGAAAATCAACACTTTTAAACAGAATATAATTTATTTAAAAAATATATTGACAATTTAAAAGCTGTGAATTACGCTTTAAGTAAAATTGCCGACAATCGACTTTGTTTATTGGGATAAAGTGCTTTATGTATAAAAACGTATGATTTTAATTATTTACATTCTTCTCTTACCAATAATCCTTTAACCTATAATTAATTGTCGAAAGATTTTTAAAATGGGTAACAAAATAAGAATCCAAATAAGCTATGGAAGCATATACTGTTATAAGAGATATATCATGCATTTGTTTTTAAACTTAAAAAATGGAGGGGTTTGTATGGTGTTTTTTCCGATTTCTGAGTATCAAGAAAGATTGAAACAGACGAAACACCGTATGGCTACCAATGGCATTGACGTATTACTAGTAACAGACCCTGCAAACATGAACTATTTAAGCGGCTATGATGCTTGGTCTTTTTACGTGCATCAGCTGCTCGTCATATTTATAGATGAGGATCAGCCATACTGGATTGGGAGAGGACAGGATGCGAGTGCCGCGGTTCACACATCCTGGCTGGATAGGGAGCATATTTATCCATATGCAGATGATTATGTACAGTCAACTGAGAAACACCCAATGGAATTTGTAAGCGATTTTATTAAATCAAAGAATCGTGATAAGCATATCATTGCAGCAGAGTTTGATGCGTATTATTTTACAGCGAAAAATTTTATGAAATTATACGAATGCCTCCCGAATGCAACATTTATTGATGGCACCAACCTAGTAAATTGGGTTCGGATTATTAAATCGGAAAATGAGATTGAATGCATCAAAATTGCCTCAAAAATATCGGAACATGCCATGCAAGCTGCATTCGACTCCATTGAGGTGGGTGTGAAGCAATCAGATGCTGTAGCTGCGATTTCCCATGCACAGATTCGGGGAACGGAAGATTATGGGGGAGATTACCCAGCCATTGTTCCATTGCTGCCAACCGGGGAAAAGACATCTGCCTGTCACTTAACATGGACAGATGATATGTTTAATCAGGGTGACCCAGTTATAATTGAACTTGCTGGATGTTACAAGCGCTATCATTCTCCGTTAGCAAGAACTGTAATTTTGGGTATTCCTGATGATAAATCACAATATATTGCTGATGTAGTCGTGGAAGGAATTAACACAACACTTGACATCATAAAGCCTGGTATGACATGTGGGGAAGTAGAATTGGTTTGGAAAAAAGTAATTGAAAAACATGGAATTATAAAAGATTCCCGACTTGGCTATTCCATGGGTCTTAACTATCCACCTGATTGGGGAGAGCATACGGCGAGCTTAAGGGCAGGTGATGACACAGTACTCCAGCCAAATATGACCTTCCATATGATACCTGGTATCTGGCTGGATAATATGGGAATTGAGATTAGCGAATCATTCCGGGTAACAGAAACTGGTTGTGAAGTGCTAGCAGACTTTCCGCGTGAACTGCTTGTCAAACCAAATATTCGCTTGGCATAAAATCTAGGAGGTTATGTCGTCATCGTTCTACAATCCGATTTGTATCATCCATTATAAAAAGGACCATTTCCTAAAAATGACAGGAAACGGTCCTTTCCATATTCAGTCTTTATTCCAGCTTTTCCCATACTTGAGGATTAAGTAAATTTGGCGGTTTTCTTCCGCTTAATCCTGCTTCCAGATTTTCTGCTGCTAATTCGGACATCTTTAATTCTGTTTCATGGGAGGAAGATCCGATATGTGGCAAGGTGACAACATTTTTCATTATAAGCAGCTCATTATCAGGTTCTACTGGTTCCTGTTCAAATACATCCAGTCCTGCTGCCCGAATTTCATTGTTTTTTAAGGCATCGATTAAATCCTGCTCAACTACCGTCTTTCCTCTAGATGCATTAATAAAAATAGCAGAGTCTTTCATTAACTGAAATTCACGTCTTCCAATCATACCCTCTGTTTCTTTTGTCAAAGGTGTTATTAGACAAACGAAATCGGATTCCCTTAATAAGTCATCCAAACTTTTATACGTAGCATCATATTTCTCTTCTGCATCTAGCTTTCGAGTGCGGCTATGATATAAAATATCCATATGAAAGCCGAAGTGGGCACGCTGGGAAATGGCATTACCTATCCGCCCCATGCCAATAATTCCCAACTTCTTATGGTGAACATCCACACCATAATGCTCTTCTGTTAATGATTGCGTCCACTGACCGGATTTGACGAAATAGTCCAGCTCAGGAATTCTTCTTGCTGTGGCTAAAATCAAGCCAAATGCCATATCTGCTACGGTGTCTGTCAGGATTCCAGGAGTATTGGTGGCCATGATATTTCGTTTTGTTAGTTCGGGTATATCCAGGTTATTATAACCAACCGAAACATTGCTCACGATTTTTAGATTTGGAGCCTTTTCCAGTAGTTCCTGATTAACGGGTAATGCCAGCCCAATAATTCCCTCTGCCTCAGATAGAGCATTTAAAAATTCAGGATCGGAACTAGGATCAATATTTTTAAAAAAGAGTACATCATGTTTTTCCTTTAATTGATCTAAAACGGGTTTTTCCACCCTGTCATAGGCTAGAATTTTCATACAATCTTCCCCTTAATAAGTTCTAATATTCACAGATTACATACGTTCAAAATAACGGGTAAAAAGAAAGAAGTCAAGGTGAATTTATAAATTTTTAACAATTCGGATAGTTATTGACAATTCCGAGTACATCTTTTAAAATGGATATAACTAGTTGTCGACAATCGACACAATGAATTACTTACACTGAAAACCAAGAAGGAGTCAAACCAGATGAACGAAGACAATATTTTATTAAGAAAGCCGCTAGGAGAGTTAATTGCTGAACAATTAAAGCAGGATATTTTTAATCAAAAAATTGAATTTGGGGAGCGGTTAATAGAAGCTGACTTGGCAGAACGATTTGATGTCAGCAGAAGCACGATACGGGAAGCATTAAAAATCCTCGAACAGGAGGAACTTGTCACAAGCAAAGCGCGTAAAGGAACATTTGTTTCTGAGTTTACGGAAAAAGATTTGGATGAAATGACGGAATTGCGGTTGATTCTGGAAGTAAATGCATTCATAAGAGCATTGAAAAATTTGGAAGAGAACCATTACAGAGATCTACAGGCAATTATTGATGAAATGAAGATACAAGCAGAAAAGAAAAATTGGAATGCCTTGTTCGATCTGGATATGCAGTTTCATCAATATGTCGTTCGTATTTGCGGCAATTCGAGAATTGTAAAAATCTATGAAGCGATTAGTATACAAATTCGTGTCTATCTAGCACATCTTGACCAGTATTATACCAACCCGGTTTCCTTTTACAAGGAGCATAAAGAGTTATTTGATGCATTAGTTCTCAAAGATAAGCAACTAGTGAAAAAACAAGTTGAAAATCATATCAATTATGTGGAAGAAAAATTGCTGCGAAAAATAGCGGATGAATAAATGTTTAATAAGTTAGTACTTATGGAATAACAAATAAAAGATATTTTAAAGATGGGGAGAGGTGTCCAGTGGAAAGTTATAACATGTATATCAATGGAGAATGGGTTGGAGAGGGTTTTGAAACAATCGATGTGACGAATCCAGCGAATGGGGAATTAATAGGAAAGGTACCCTTTGCCGGGGAAGAAGAGACGAATAAGGCAATCGATGCCGCACATAATGCATTTAAAGAATGGTCAGGATTAACAGCATATGAACGTGCCGATTATTTGCAAAAACTATACCAGCTGATGATGGAACATCAGGAAGAGTTGGCCGAAATCATGACATTGGAGATGGGGAAACCAATTAAAGAATCGCGTGGAGAGGTCCAATATGCTGCATCCTTTATTGAATGGTTTGCTGAGGAAGGAAAAAGGGTCTATGGGGAAACCATTCCTAGCCATCTTCGAAATAAACGCCTTCAAGTCTGGAAAAAAGCCGTTGGGGTAGTTGCCGCCATTACGCCATGGAATTTTCCGGCAGCTATGTTAACAAGAAAAATGGGTCCAGCTCTTGCTGCGGGGTGTACAGTTGTTATCAAACCATCCAGTGAAAGTCCATTGAGTGCAATTAAACTGATGGAGCTGTGCGAAAAAGCAGGTTTTCCAGAAGGGGTTGTAAATCTTGTAACAGGTTCTTCCTCGAAAATTGCCAAAGCGATTATGGAAAATAAGAAAGTACGTAAGATTACCTTTACCGGTTCAACGGAAGTAGGAAAAATTCTGATACGACAAAGTGCGGATCAAGTTAAAAAACTCTCCCTTGAGCTTGGTGGTCACGCACCAATGATTGTATTGGATGATGCTAATGTAGATGCTGCTGTAAAAGGAGCGGTAGCATCGAAATTCAGAAACACTGGTCAAACATGTATTTGTGCAAACCGCATATATGTTCAATCAGGAATTTATGATGAGTTTGTAGAGAAGTTCGCAGCAGCTGTCAAAGAATTGAAGGTTGGAAATGGTATCGACGAATCGGTGGATGTAGGGCCACTGATTAATAAAGCAGGTCACGAAAAAGTATCCAATCATGTGGATGATGCAGTTAGTAAAGGCGCAACAGTTGTCACTGGTGGGAAATCTTTATCTGAGGCTGATCATGGTGCGTTTTATATGCCTACCGTTATAAAAGATGTGAGTGAATCGATGATCGTAATGCAGGAGGAAACGTTTGGCCCAGTTGCCCCTGTACAAAAAGTGGAGACTGAAGAAGAGGCCATTACATTTGCTAATAGCACCCCGTATGGTTTAGCAGCGTATGTGTTTACGGAAAATGTCGCACGCGGCATGCGTGTCATTGAACAGCTTGATTTTGGAATTGTTGGTTGGAATGAAGGTGCTCCATCAGCAGCTCAGGTTCCTTTTGGTGGTATGAAAGAAAGTGGTGTCGGTAGAGAAGGTGGTCATGAGGGGATTGATGCCTTTGTAGAATCTCAGTATGTGGCAATTGGAATGGAATAAATACAGAAGAGGTGGTTTGCGATGAAAGAAAAACTGCAAACAGAACATGCTCCGAAGCCAACAGGTCCCTATTCACAGGGGGTTAAAATGGATGGGCTGATTTTTGTTTCCGGGCAGGATGGTGTGCATCCAGATGGAAAAACTGCTGGTGAATCCATAGAATTGCAAACCAGGGCCTGTTTGACAAATATAGAGAATATCCTGAAGGAAGCCGGCGCAGGTCTTGAAGATATTGTCCATATGACGTGTCATCTTGCGGATTTATCTAAAGAGAATGTTCGTGCATTTAATCAAGCATACGCTGCATACTTTGAGAATGTGGACATTATGCCAGCTAGAATTACGGTTGGAAGTGTATTGATGGAAACCGATGTGGAGATTACAGCACTCGCTTATAAGAAGTAGTTTACCAGGAAAATAGGAGGGAAGTGTCGTTGGAACTATCTAATCGGGCAGAACAGATGAAAGCTAACCTGATAAAGTGGAGGAGGCATCTTCATCGTTATCCGGAATTGAGTTTTCAGGAGCTGGAAACTTCTAAATTTGTAGAGAGAGAGCTTAAAAAAATTCCTGGAATGAAGGTAGAAAAAGCGGTTGGATATTCTACTGCGGTTGTCGGTACACTTTCCTCGGGAACAGGATTTGCGATAGCAATACGTGCTGATATGGATGCTTTGCCGATTCAGGAACAAAATGATGTCGCATACCGCTCAGAAAACGACGGTGTTATGCATGCTTGTGGCCATGATGCACATACTGCCATTGTCCTGGGAACTGCTCATTTACTAAGCGAACTTTTTCAAGAAGGTCATTTACAAGGAACGGTCAAGTTTTTATTTCAGCCAGCAGAAGAACATGTCGATGAAAGTGGGAAAAGTGGTGCACCATATATGATTCAAGCAGGAGTACTGGAGGATGTGGATGCTGCCATTGCCTTGCATATGAGCCCTGAAAATCGATTTGGTGAAGTGCAGATCCATGATGGATACGGTATGGCAAATGCTGATGTGTTTAAGGCGAAAATTATCGCATCAGGTGGGCATGGGGCCTATCCGCACTTAGGTACCGATCCGTTTTGGATGTTAACTCCAGTATTGCAGGCACTATATGGAATTCCCGGACGAAGGACTTCCCCACTCGAATCTGCGGTTGTGACCATTGGAAGCATACATGGTGGTTCAACAAGCAATGTTATTCCCACCACGGTTGAAATACAAGGCACTATTCGAAGTTATACTCCTGAAGTAAGGGATACATTATACGAAGAGATACAGAATGCATTTCAGATGGTGAAAAATTTCGGTGGCGATTACGATCTGCAATTTATTCAGGAAGACCCTGCGTTAAAAAACGACCCTAGAGTCAACCACATTATTAAAAACGTAATTAAGGACGTTTTTTCCCATTTTCATATTATAGATAAGCCATTCGGTTTAGCGGGCGAAGACTTTGCCCATATGGCACAAAAGGTTCCAGCTGCCATGTTTTTTCTAGGATGTGCGGTTGATGGGAAACTGCGAAACTTGCATACACCCGATTTTGATATTGATGAACGGGTCCTGCCAGCAGGTGCTTCCATATTAGCTGAAGCAGCAAGACGCTTTCTAACAGGGGAAATAGGAGTAACCGGAACAAGGGGAGTGAGTTTATGAAACGTAAAGCTGTAAATTTACAGGACGTATGGAAAGCACGAAGCCGCATTGCTCCCATTGTTCAACATACCCCTCTAATGTTTTCGGAGGAATTATCACAGTTGACGGGGAAATCAGTGTACTTAAAACTGGAAAATCTAAACACCACCAATTCTTTTAAAATTAGAGGAGCAGCGAACAAGATTTTGAGTTTAACAGACGAAGAACGAAACAAAGGAATAACGACCTTTTCAACAGGGAATTTTGGCTTGAGTGTAGCTTATGTTGCCAAAAAGCTTGGAATTAAAGCTGTCATATGTATCTCTCAACGTGTTCCAGATGCAAAAGTAGAAGTATTAAAAAGAACTGGTGCAGAAATTGAAGTCATAGGGGATTCCCAGGATGATGCAGAACAACATAGTTATGATTTGGAAAGGGAGCAAGGTTTGACGGTTATTCACCCATTTGATGATCCTCATGTAATTGCTGGGCAGGGAACAATTGGTTTGGAAATATTGGAAGATTTTCCGGAAGTGGATACGGTACTTGCGGGTCTATCTGGTGGAGGACTGCATTCCGGACTGGGCGTTGCACTAAAAAATACGAATCCTTCCCTCCGTCTAATAGGTTTATCTACAGCAAATGGAGCTGCGATGTACGAAAGTATTCAAGCTGGTAAACCAATCGTAGTCGAGGAACAGAATACACTGGCAGACAGCTTGCTCGGAGGGATTGGCTTACAAAATCACTATACCTTTCAGATGGTAAGACAGTATGTGGACGATATTGCCCTCCTAAATGAAAAAGAATTTGCTGATGGTATGCTTTTTATGCTGGAAAAACATCGTATGGTAATTGAAGGGGCAGCAGCGTCTGGAATCAGTGCCATCTTAAACAACAAAGTGAATACCGGTTCTAATGTTGTAATTGTGGTTAGTGGGTGTAGTGTAGATATATCTGTTGTCTTGAAAATGCTCGATAATACTAATGGATTAAGTACAATCGATAGAATCTGACGTAAATGTGTGCACCGCCCGATTCCGATCCGGGCAGTCGCATACCTTAGGGCACGGCTTTAGCCTCTAGCGGAAAACCGCCGTTGCTCAGGTCTAATCACGCGTTTTTTCCGCTAGATTCGACAGCTCTACACTCCAATCAACCAGCTTCATAGAATAGCGATTAGAAGTTAAAAAATTATTGAGCCTAATAAATGTAAGGAAGATAAAAGCGCAAAACTAGCGAAGGAAATACACGGAGACTCCTGCGGGAAGAAAGGCATCGGTGAGACCCCTAAAAAAGGAAACACGAGGAGGCTCACCAGCCGCCCGCAGAAAGCGTAGTGTATTTCCGTAGCGGTAGATATAATTAAAAAGCAACATACGATAAGATCTAATTTCTTTGATGCTGTTTTAGAAATTCCTAGAAATAGAACATTTTAAATAAATCTTAAGTATATAGAGGGAGGGTAACACCTCATGGATAAAATTTTATTTAATGATTCCATCGTTCAACGTGATAAATTAATTGATATTGAGGATCGTGGTTATCAGTTTGGAGATGGAATCTATGAAGTGATTGGTGTATATGATGGGAATTTTTTCATGTTAGATGAGCATCTGGAACGATTGGAAAGAAGTGCGAAGGAAATTAGATTATCCTTTCCCTACCAGAAACAACAATTAAAAGAGCGGCTGGAAAAGTTAGTAACTGTCAATCAACTAAAGGAAGGTGTGATATATTTACAGATTACACGCGGGGAAGCGGAAAGATGGCATCATTTTCCGTCGGATGATACGAAACCTAATCTAGTGGCTTACACGAAGCTGGAAGAAACGTTAATGGAAGAAGAAAATAATGGGGCTGCTGCTGTGTTGACCGAAGATATTCGCTGGCTGCGTTGTGACATAAAAACATTAAACCTGTTACCTAATGTACTAGCGAAGCAAAAAGCGGTGGAGCATGATGCCGTGGAAGCAATTTTTTACCGAGGTGATATCATTACCGAGGCAAGTGCTTCCAATGTATTTATCGTAAAAAATGGCGAAGTTTATACCCATCCGGCGAATAACTACATCTTAAATGGGATTACGAGAAGAAAAGTGTTGGCGTTATGCATGGATCTTGGAATAAAAGTAAATGAAGAAACCTATAGCGTGCAAGACTTACTTACTGCAGATGAGGTGTTTGTAACAGCAACAAAATTGGATGTCGTACCGATTATTAGAGTAGATCAGCAGTCGATTGGAACTGGTTATCCAGGGAAGATAACACAGAAAATTGTTGAGGCTTTCCGAGCTTCAGTTCAGGAATTGGTGCGTTCGTCATAAAAGTGGCTGTTCAAAAGGAGGAGGAACTCATTGAACACACACTAAAAGCTTAATCTTGGAGGGATCGTCATGCTGCCACATGTTAATTCACTAGTAGAAAGTCATACGGTAGCGGAAATTGACCTTGCTGCATTTCGTTCAAATGTGAATACGATGAAAGGGAAGTTGGATCACAGCATTTTTTTAGCTGTTATTAAAACAAATGCCTATGGTCACGGCATTGTCCCCATTGCGCAAGAGGCAGTAGAAGCAGGTGCAGAGCGCCTTGGTGTTACTACAGTGGAAGAAGGTGCTCTGCTGCGCCAGAGCGGAATACATAGTCCTATACAAATACTAAGTACGATTACCCCGGATCAAGCGGACGATGTTGTTCATTATCATCTAATTGCATCAATCAGCTCAGAGAATATTGCTAAAGCTATCAGCAACTCTGCTGTTAAACAAAATCGGTCAGCTACGGTACATTTAAAACTGGATACGGGTTTACATCGATTTGGTATCAATCCTGAGAAGGCAGAAGCTTTTTGTAAGGCTTGTTATTTCTTGCCGAATGTATATTGGGAAGGAATCTATACACATTTTTCAAATGCAGATGAAGGAGATTGGGTTACGACAGAACAACAGTATCAGTTATTTCGGAATACAGTGAAAGCGTTAGAAAAAAGGGAATACCTTTTCCCTCTAAAACATGTAGGAGCTTCAACAATTGCCATCGAACGCAAACATATGCACTTGGATATGGTGCGACCAGGGATTGCGTTATTCGGCTATCAGCCAGATGTCCGCCAGAGGAACATAATTTCCTTAAAACCAGTGATGACATTGAAAACCAAATTAGTTCATCTGCGTACTCTGCCTCCGAATTCAAAGGTTGGTTATGGCGGCAATTATGTAACAAAAAGACATGAGAAAATAGGAATTATCCCAATTGGTCACGGTGACGGATACAAAAGAAGGTTATCGAATAATGGATATGTGCTAGTGAGGGGACAGCGGGTTGAGATTGTTGGTACGATTTCCCTAGATCAAACGTTTATTAACGTAACGGATGTCCCCGGCGTAAAGGAAGGGGATGAGGTTGTTCTGATTGGCAGCCAGGGTGAGGATACCATTTCTGCACGGGATGTTGCCGATTGGATTCATAGCAACGTAGATGAAGTACTCGCCAGCTTAATGGATCGGGTTAGAAGAATATATACGTGAAAAATAAGGGGGACATTATGAAACAGTTTAACATTGCACTTATACCAGGAGATGGAATAGGCCCCGAGGTGGTAGCAGAAGGGGTAAAGATATTAAAGGCCATTGAAAAAAATGATGAAACCGTAACATTTTCATTTACAGAGTTTCCTTGGGGATGTGAATATTATTTAGAGTATGGAAAGATGATGGATGATAATGCGTTGGAGATGTTGAAAGACTATGACGCTATTTATTTAGGAGCGGTAGGTTATCCGAGTGTACCGGATCATATCTCTTTACGTGATCTATTAATTAAAATTCGCAAAGGCTTTGATCAATATGTAAATTTACGGCCTGTTACTCTACTAAATCAAGAACTTACACCGCTAAAAGCGAAGACGGAAAAGGACATTGATATGCTCGTTATACGAGAAAACAGTGAAGGAGAATATTCTGGGGCTGGTGAATGGCTGTATAAAAATAAGCCGGAAGAAGTAGTCCTGCAAACAGGTGTCTTTTCCAGAAAAGGGACAGAGAGAATTATTCGCTATGCCTACGAAGAAGCACGAAAAACCAATCGAACGTTAACGAGCATTAGTAAAGGAAATGCCTTAAACTATTCGATGGTGTTCTGGGACCAAATCTTTGAGGAAATTGGAAAAGAATACCCGGATGTGAAAACGTATTCTTATTTAGTAGATGCCGCAAGTTTATACTTTGTAGCTCAGCCGGAGCGCTTTGAAGTGGTTGTTACTTCGAATTTATTTGGTGATATTGTAACAGACATTGGTGCAGCCATAACAGGTGGATTAGGTTTAGCGACAGGTGCCAATATAAATCCGGAAAAAAACTATCCTTCGATGTTCGAGCCTGTTCATGGTTCAGCACCGGATATTGCAGGAAAAGGAATTGCCAATCCTATTGCAGCTATATGGTCTGTCAGTCAAATGCTGGATTTCTTCGGTTTAGAAGAATGGGGAGGAGCAGTATTATCTGCAATAAAGGAAATCATTAAAGAAAATAGTCATTTAACACCTGATTTAGGTGGAAAGGCATCTACTGATGAATTGGGCAGCCGTTTAGTGGATATATTGCTGAAGGAGAGAAGTTGATAGTTTGCTCGTTATGATCATTTCAAATAAAAGGAGGCTGCGACATTACTACACACACACATTTTTAAAGCCGAATGATTTCATGATGAGGAAGATTATAAAAAGCTCTTTTGTACGAACTAGCGCAGTGTATTTCCGGAGCGGTAGACTAATACCATATGAAGATAGTTCGCAGTTTTATGTATTTAGTGATAAAACAATCTTTAAGAAAACAAAACCAGCCTTATAGAAAAATCCGAAATAATTCAAATTCTAACTGAGGAAACTTGAATCATCGTTCGGATTTTTCTTTAACTACAACACTTTTGTCTCAGCCCATTTCTGTATTCCACGTTAAGGAAGAATAAAATTTCAGCTGGAAAATAGGGTCGACGCGGCCGAAAATTAACACCCCAAGTATAAGAGAAACTGACACATTCGCTAAAAACAAAACGAATGCGAGTTTTTCTAAAATACCTTTAGCCGTTTTGGACAATTTTTCCACGAAGCTCTCCATTTGGATATTTTAAAGATTTAACATTAACAAAGACTTTTCCTGCCCTTAAATCGTTAATTAAGGAAGAAAGTGGTTTTCCTGTCAGCGGACCAATTAAATCTTTTGCAGTAATGAATCCTTCTATTATACCGTTATCATAGCTGGAGTTTCGATTTCCGGATTCGTATAATAAGGCAACATCTGGTCCGGTAATATTTCTTCTTCCAAGATGGATATTTACTTGTTCAATGGAAGTAAGATTATTGACATTTAGCCGATAACGAATGTTGTCTTTCTTTTCATCTACATAAAATAATGCCACACCATCAGCATTTGTGTGAACTGGTGGAACCTCTTTTGATCCAGTTAACTCAGCCATATAGAAATGTTCATAGTACATGTTTAGCCTCCTTTTCCACCATTTACTACATCATATTATCAGGAAAAAAGCCTGCCTGTACGATTATCCTTAATGCTTAAAATGGATAAAAAATGGCTATTTGTACCAGTTCAAAAAGGAGGTGAATTACAGGTTTAAACTAGAGGTTCTTCAAGCAAGTGTTGTTTTCAACTTTAATTATTTCCATTTGATTGATCTATTTCATACTTATTTATCTTGTTATACAAGGTTACTCGTGATATCCCCAGTTTCTTCGCCGTTGCAGATTTATTACCGTTCATCTGCTTTAATGTTTCTTCAATCAATTGTTTTTCCATGGATTCTTTTTCCTTAGGTAAAGAATGAACAGTAGCTGTACCGGACTTTATTGTGCCAGCATGACGGTGCTGAAAATAATGATGGATATCGTCTTTATTGATAATTGGTTTTTCCGATAATATGACAATACGCTGAACCAAATTACGCAATTCACGAATATTACCGGGCCAATCATATTCAATCATAACTTGAAGTGCATCCTGTTCCAGTTTTGGTACAGAAGTTTGATATTGAGCTGCAAATTGATGGAGAAACACGTTGGATAGTTCTGCGATATCGTCCATCCGTTCTCTCAGTGGAGGCATATGGATTTGAATGACGTTTAATCGGTAATATAGATCAGATCGAAATTGTTTTTCGTGCATCAGCTGTTCTAAGTTCTGATTAGTTGCGGCGATAAATCGTACATTGACCTTCTTTCCTTTTGAATCACCTATCCGATAAATTTCATCCTCTTGTAAAACACGCAATAATTTTACTTGCATTTCCAATGGGAGTTCACCAACTTCATCTAAAAATAATGTACCACCATCTGCCATTTCAATTTTTCCGGCTTTCCCTTTTTTCTCCGCTCCAGTAAATGCACCGCCTTCGTATCCGAATAGTTCGCTTTCAAATAATGCGCTGGGAATTGCTCCACAGTTGACCGGTATGAAGGGACCGTCTTTTCTATTACTAGCTTCATGGATAGCACGTGCGCATATTTCCTTACCTGTCCCGCTCTCTCCAAGAATTAATGCTGTAGCATCTGTGCGGGCCGCTTTTCTGGCAATTTGAATTGTTTGTCTTAGTGCTTTACTATTTCCTTTTAATTTGGAAAAAGGGGACTCTTCCTTTGCTGTGTAAACCTGCTGTCTTAACTCATTCAGCTCGGCAGATGTATTGACAAGGTTATCATTTAATTTGACAATTTGCGTAATATCCCTTTCAACCGAGACGGCACCAATTAGTTCGCCCTGCATATCAAAAACCGGTGAAGCATTAATGACGACATGCTTATCATGTCGTGGGCGATGATAGGTGTTTTTTACTGGTACTTTTGTCTTTAGTACCTTTAACACCATTAGATCTTCATCATGAAAAAATTCAGTAATTTTCGTATGGAGTATTTCAGGCTTTTTAATGTTGTAGGTTTGGACGGCTGCATCATTCCAAAATAAGACTTCCTCATTTCGGTTAATTACGGTAATGGCATCATCTTCTGCTGCTAAAATTGCCTCCAAATAAAAATTGTCCAATACACATTCTCCTCCGTAAACCATGGTAAATAGCTGTAAATAAATTGTACATTACATTTACAACTGTGTAAATAAACTTTACATAACAATTAGGATAATTTTGTTTTATAAAAATATTCAAACTGTTGTGCCTTGTGGCAATTTAGCATTTATTCCATATTTCTTAATTTTAAAATATTTGGCATGCTTTTTGCTTATAGAATAATGAAGAGTTATTGGAAAGGTTTAAAAAATTCTATGATACTTCTTCGCTCATAACAAAATTTCAAGGAGGTTTTTATATTGGTTTTACCTTTTAAACATGAGCCATTTACTGATTTTACGGATGAGAAAAATCGTAGAGAATTTGAAGCTGCTTTGAAAAAAGTGGAAGGTGAGTTAGGAAAAGATTATCCGATAGTCATTAACGGTAAAAAAATTTACACAGATGATAAATTAATTTCCATAAACCCGGGAAATAGCGAACAAGTAATTGGCAGCGTTTCCAAAGCTGCAATCGAACACGTAGACCAAGCTTTTGAATCAGCATTGGAGGCTTTTAAAACATGGAGAAAGATACCTGCTGAAGCAAGGGCAGATATACTGTTTAGAGCAGCTGCAATCGTTCGACGCCGTAAGCATGAATTCTCTGCGTGGCTAGTATATGATGCAGGTAAACCGTGGGGGCAGGCGGACGGTGATACGGCAGAGGGAATAGATTTCCTCGAATATTATGGAAGGCAAATGCTGGAGATCGCTAAAGGAAAACCGCTAAATGACCGTGAAAATGAACATAATTCCTATTATTATCAGCCAATGGGTCCTGGTGTAACGATTCCGCCTTGGAACTTTGCATTTGCAATTGTGTGTGGAACTGCTGTAGCTCCAATTGTAGCGGGAAATCCAGTCTTGTTAAAACCATCTGAAAATACACCAGTTATTGCTTACAAATTGGTGGAAGTATTAGAAGAAGCTGGACTTCCTAAAGGGGTATTAAACTTTGTACCTGGTGACCCTGCTGAAATCGGTAACTATTTAGTAGATCACAAAGAAACGCGTTTTATTAACTTTACTGGTTCTCGTCAAACAGGTACGCGGGTTATTGAACGTGCTTCCATAGTCCGAGAAGGTCAGCGGCATTTAAAACGTGTCGTTGCTGAAATGGGTGGGAAAGACACAATAATTGTGGACAATGATGCAGATTTAGACTTAGCAGCAGATGCCATTGTTAACTCTGCTTTTGGTTTTTCTGGACAAAAATGTTCTGCTTGTTCAAGAGCTGTTATCCATAAAGATGTTTACGATGAAGTACTCGAAAAGGCAGTAGCACTTACTAAGGAAATAACTGTTGGAAACCCTGCAGAAGGCAATGTTTATATGGGTGCTGTCGTAAATAAGAAACAATTTGAAAAAATTAAAGACTATATCGAAATTGGTAAAAAAGAGGGAGAACTTGTATACGGCGGAGAAACGGATGATTCCAAAGGATACTTTGTCCAACCAACAATTTTCAAAGACGTTGCCCCAGATGCAAGAATTATGCAGGAGGAAATTTTTGGACCAGTTGTTGCATTTACAAAGGCGGAGAATTTCGATGAGCTATTGGAAATTGCCAATAACACGGAATATGGCTTAACAGGTGCGGTTATTTCCAATAATCGTGAGCATCTGGAGCAAGCACGTTATGATTTTCATGTTGGAAACCTTTACTTCAACCGTGGATGTACGGCGGCTATTGTGGGATATCAGCCGTTTGGAGGCTTCAAAATGTCTGGTACAGATTCAAAAGCTGGGGGACCAGATTACTTGCAGCATTTCCTGGAAGCCAAAGTGGTTTCAGAAACGTATTAAATTTTCCTTACAGTTTGCGGCGGTCTAATTACTGCCGCAAAAAATCAGTAGACTGTCGTTACTTTTTGCGGAATAATTTTATTTCGCAGTTGATATAAATTCATAACTAAGTAGTATCCTGTAATTTACCGCTCCGGAAATATACTACGCGCACCTTAGGGCGGCTGGTGAGCCTCCTCGTGCCGTCGCGTCTTTAGGGGTCTCACCGATGCCACTTTTCCCGCAGAAGTCTCCGTGTATTTCCTCCGCTGGTATAGTGCTTTGAAACTTTAAAGAATTAGTGATTGTTAATCGGCCATTATACGGATTGACTGTAGCGTTGGGCAGTCGACTCCTGCGGGAAAACGGGAGCTTGAAGACCCCGCAGCGGCGGTTTTCCGTGAGGAGGCTGAAGCGTTGCCTTAAGGCGCGCGATTGCCCGGAGCAAAAATCAACAGTGCAGACACTTACGTCAGATTTTATATTATTTCCATAGCAATTAACTTTGCGAAAGGGCCTATCTATAAAAATTTTAACCTACACAATATAAAAATATCAAAAGGGGGATGTGGGGGATGGTAAATTTAACAAGAAATTTTTTTATCGGTTTATCCAATAATAAATTTTTTAATGAAAATGCGAAGCGCTGGGGCTTTCGTTTGGGTGCTGACAAATTTGTTGCTGGAACAAATTTTGATACTGTTATCGATACAATTAAAGACTTAAATCAGCGTGGAATTAGCTGTACGGTTGATAATTTAGGAGAATTCGTATCCGAAAAGGAAGAAGCATCAGAAGCAAAAAATCGGATTCTTGTGATTTTAGATAAAATCCATTCAGAAAATTTAGATTGTCATTTATCTGTTAAATTAACACAGCTTGGGCTCGATATCGAGGAAGCGTTTTGTGTGAATAACATAAGGGAAATCCTGAAAAGAGCCAATCAATATAACTTATTTGTCAATATTGATATGGAAGACTATTCGCATTATGTGCAGACACTGGAAGTTTTACAGCAAGTACGAGATAATTATAAAAATGTTGGTACGGTTGTCCAATCGTATTTATACCGTACAGAAGAAGATTTAGAAGATTTGAAGGATCTGCGTCTCCGACTTGTAAAAGGAGCTTATCAAGAAAGCAAAGATGTCGCTTATCAGAAGAAAGAAGAAATCGATAGAGAATATATCCGACTTGCTAAAAAACGATTATTGGGAGATGCTTTTACCTCGATTGCTACACACGATCATCATATTATCAACGAGTTAAAACAATTCATTAATGAAAACAATATCAGTAAAGACAAATTTGAATTTCAAATGCTATATGGATTCCGAACAGAAATGCAATATGAATTGGCCGAAGAGGGATATAATTTCTGTACGTATATTCCCTTTGGAAATGATTGGTTCGGTTATTTCATGCGTCGGCTGGCAGAACGGCCACAAAATCTGAACTTAGTAATGAAGGATGCCTTTTATACGAAAGACAATCAACTGAAAAAAGAACCAATTATTACTGGTGCAGTTGCTGTATCACTAATGATGATGTGGAAAAGGAAACGAAAAAGTAAAAATGAAAAAGTGAGCTAAATGGTGGGGGATAGGATAAATGCTCCCTATCTCCAGGTATTTCATCATAAAGTAATACATGATATCATTAAATAACAGAAATTTTTTATTTTTGATAAATTTATGGAATAATAGATTGTTTGAATAGAATATCTACTAATATGGAAATATTTCCAATAACATGAATACGCTTCATGTTTTCATAAATAAATATCAATTAAAAGGGGAGATAAGATGACAGAAAATGGGTATCAGCTATTGGCCATTCTTATTTATTTGGTAGGTATGATTTTGATTGGGTGGTATGCATACCGCCGTACTAGTGATTTAAGTGATTATATGTTAGGGGGGCGTAAGCTTGGTCCAGCCGTTTCAGCGCTTAGTGCTGGCGCCAGTGATATGTCACAATGGCTGCTCATGGGACTGCCTGGTGCGATCTATGTAGCAGGTCTTGTTGAAGGATGGATTGCAATCGGTTTAACTGTTGGGGCATGGTTAAACTGGTATTTCGTTGCACCGCGATTGCGGGTATATACTCAAGTTTCGAATAACTCTATTACAATTCCAAGTTTTTTTGATAACCGTTTTAAGGAAAACACGAAAATTTTACGCATTGTCTCAGGTATTATTATTCTAGTATACTTTACATTTTATGTATCATCTGGAATGGTAGCAGGTGGGGTATTCTTCCAAAGCTCGTTTGGTTATGATTACCATACAGGTCTGCTTATCGTAGCTGCAGTTGTTATTGCTTACACCTTATTAGGTGGGTTCCTTGCTGTAAGTTACACAGACTTTGTTCAAGGGTCTATTATGTTCTTAGCACTGCTTATTGTTCCAATACTAGGGCTATTTTTAACAGGTGGAATCGATGAGACGGTGGCATCTATTCGCGCCGTTGATATAAATCTGTTAAGTTTCTTTGCAACCGCTACAGCTACTGGGGTTATTTCTTCACTAGCATGGGGTCTTGGTTATTTTGGTCAGCCGCATATTATTGTACGGTTTATGGCTATTAAAGATGTAAATGAAACGAAATCAGCAAGAAGAATTGGTATCAGCTGGATGATTTTAACATTAGTTGGTGCTGCTGCAACTGCATTAATTGGGGTTGCATATTTTCAGCAAAATCCGCATGTATCGTTAACTGACCCCGAAGCGATTTTTATTGAGATGGGGCAAATTATTTTCCATCCATTTATTGCTGGGATTATGTTAGCAGCTGTACTTGCTGCAATTATGAGTACGGTATCATCGCAATTACTGGTTACATCTTCGGCATTGGTCGAGGATATTTATAAATCTGTCTTTAATGCAGATGCATCTGAGAAACGATATGTCAACCTAGGACGTATTTCGGTACTTGTTGTTGCGGTAGTCGCGGGAATCTTTGCTTGGCAGCAAAATGACACGATACTAGGTCTTGTTTCATTTGCTTGGGCAGGATTTGGTGCTGCTTTTGGGCCTCTTATTCTCTTGTCACTTTACTGGAGAAAGATTACTGGTACAGGTGCCCTATGGGGAATGATTGTTGGGGCAGTAACCGTATTTATATGGGGAAATACGCCTCTATCAGGCTATCTATATGAAATTGTACCAGGATTTATTTTAAACTTAATTGTCGCGTATGTGGTGAGTATATTGACCTATAAACCTAATCAACAAATCGATGATGAATTTGATAAGACATTGGAATTACTGGAAGAGCATAAATAGTTTTATAGAAAATGGGATGCGGTCAATGCATCCCATTTTTTATGGCAGAAATGGATTCCAAATGAGTATGAGTATATCGGTATATATAAAAAAGATGAAAGAAATTTATATTTTATAAAATCTGATAAAATCCGTTTATGAAGAGTCTGCTGTATTGGTTGATGCTACAATGATAATAACGTTTGTCGGAAAATTTTAACTTTGTGGATATTTGTACAAAACTGCAACAATTGATGCTTGGTACATTTGACTAATATTTTGTTCATGTTATTATGAGAAACGTTGTAAAAAAAAATCTAAAGGGGAGATAAAGTGACAGACAACACGTATCAACTTTTAGCAATACTCATTTATTTAGTAGGAATGATATCAATTGGGTGGTTTGCATATCGCAAAACAAGTAATTTAAATGATTACATGCTTGGTGGTCGTGGACTAGGACCAGCAGTTTCAGCACTTAGTGCAGGAGCCAGTGATATGTCACAATGGTTACTCATGGGTCTGCCTGGCGCGATTTATGTATCTGGATTAGTCGAAGGATGGTTAGCGCTTGGTCTGACGATAGGTGCATGGTTAAACTGGTATTTCGTTGCGCCACGTTTGCGGGTGTATACACAAGTATCGAATAATTCCATTACGATCCCAAGTTTCTTTGATAATCGTTTCAAAGACAATTCAAAAGTTTTACGAATTGTATCGGGAATTATTATTTTAGTTTACTTTACGTTTTACGTATCATCTGGAATGGTAGCAGGTGGCGTGTTTTTTGAAAGTTCATTTGGCTATAATTATCACACTGGACTGCTTATTGTAGCAGCTGTGGTTATTGCATATACGTTAATAGGTGGATTTTTGGCAGTAAGTTATACTGATTTTGTTCAAGGATTGATTATGTTCTTGGCACTCATTATTATCCCAATTTTCGGCATATATTTGACAGGTGGATTGGAGCAAACCGTTGAATCCATTCGTAGCGTTGACCCAAATATGCTTAGTTTCTTTGCAACAGCCTCTACAGCAGGTATTATTTCTTCACTGGCATGGGGACTAGGATATTTCGGTCAACCGCATATTATTGTTCGATTCATGGCAATTAAATCCGTTAAAGAAACAACATCAGCTAGAAGGATTGGGATTAGTTGGATGATTTTAGCATTACTTGGTGCTTCTGCAACCGCATTGATTGGAGTAGCATATTTTCAGCAAAATGCCGGAGCGTCATTAACAGATCCCGAGGCAATCTTTATTGAAATGGGGCAAATCATATTCCATCCATTTATTGCAGGGATTATGCTGGCGGCGGTACTTGCTGCAATCATGAGCACGATTTCCTCCCAGTTAATTGTTACTTCGTCTGCATTGGTTGAAGATATTTATAAAGCTGTATTTAAATCAGACGCATCAGAAAAAACGTATGTTAATTTAGGTCGTATTGCTGTTTTATTTGTTTCAGTAATTGCCTTATTCTTTGCCTGGCAAAAAAATGATACCATCTTAAGTCTCGTATCTTTCGCATGGGCAGGGTTTGGTGCTGCATTTGGCCCTATCATTCTCTTGTCATTGTATTGGAAAAAGATTACCGGTACAGGGGCACTCTGCGGAATGATTACTGGTGCAGTTACTGTATTTATTTGGGGGAACACGGAACTTTCCGGAGTTCTTTACGAAATCGTACCAGGATTCCTGTTGAGTTTAATTGTAACCTATATTGTCAGTTTAATAACGTATAATAGAAACGAAGAAGTAGAGCAGGAATTTGATAAGACGATCAAACTTTTAAAAGAGAACAAATAGATTCATAGTTTGAAGAAAAAAGGTGCAGAGATTGCACCTTTTTTTTATATTAGGAATGCAGTGCGACATAAAGGGTTGCAGTTTATCGTGTGATTAACTGGCTGTAAGACTATACTTCATATTAAGAATGGAAGCGTCAGTATGTCTGCTAATGTTCGACAGTAACTACTCCTTTTGGTATGTTAAATGATGAATAAATCCGCTAAGTAGGAGGAAATGAATGTACACTCATACAGAAATACAAACGTTTCAACAGAAATATCCTATATTAATAGAAATGATGGAACTGTCACCGGTCTTTTGGATGAATCCAGAAATTCGTAAAGTTGCAAATACAGTTTTCGCATTAACTGATAAAGATGTAAAAGACGCGGAGCAACTTTGGCAGCGATTTGCCCCTTTTATCCAAAAGGAATTTCCGGAGACAAGAAAAGGAAATGGTTGGATAGAATCACCATTGAAAGAAATTCCTGCAATGAAAATGTTATTGGAATCCGAGTACACTTCTGATTTGAAAGGAAACCTTTACTTAAAATGTGATCAAGAATTAGCTGTAGCTGGTTCGGTTAAAGCAAGAGGGGGCTTTTATGAAGTCTTGTATTATGCTGAAAATCTGGCAATAGATGCGGGTGTCGTCCAAAAGGGAGAAAACTACGAGATTTTTTCCACTCCGAGATTAAAGGAGTTTTTTAGTCAATTTTCAATAGGGGTCGGTTCAACCGGAAACTTAGGGTTAAGCATTGGAATAATGAGCGCCAAACTAGGTTTTCAAGTATCTGTGTATATGTCAAAGGATGCTAAACAATGGAAGAAAGAGCTTCTACGCAGTAAGGGTTCAGATGTAGTGGAATGTGAAGGGGATTTTAGTGAAGCTGTTTCAAGAGGAAGAAAGAAGACAAATGCTGACCCTAAAGGTTATTTTGTGGATGATGAAAACTCCAAGCATTTATTTTTAGGTTATAGTACTGCTGCTTTACGTTTGAAAAAACAACTTGATGAAAAAGGGGTAAAGGTAAACAGTGACCATCCATTATTTGTGTATCTCCCGTGTGGGGTAGGCGGTGCACCGGGCGGGATTACGTTCGGATTGAAACAGGTGTTTGGTGATGATGTCCATTGTTTCTTTGTGGAACCGGTCCATTCACCAAGTGTATTGATTGGACTACTAACTGGATTAAAAAACAAGGTAAGTGTACAAGATTTTGGATTAGATAATAAAACAGAAGCAGACGGTTTAGCCGTTGGCAGGCCTTCGAAGTTTGCCAGCAGTTTTAGTGAGCAGTTAGTGAGCGGAATATATACAATAGAAGATAATTTGTTATTTCAATTACTAAGAATGTTATCGGATAGCGAAGGAATTTATGTGGAGCCTTCTGCTACTGCAGGACTTATTGGACCAATAGAGTTAATGAAATCTCACTATTTACAGGAACGTAATCTGGCTTCAGAAGATATTACTCACATTGTCTGGGCAACCGGAGGCGGCCTGGTACCGGACGACGAAATGAAGGAATTACTGAAAAGATAAATAGGCGACCGTATCATTGTTAAAATATCGTTCGCCGCCCATTCGACAAAATTCGGGAAGTGACAGGCACCGTTACTTTTTACAGACGGCAATACCAAGGGGATAATGATTTTCTCTGGCATACTCGGCAGGTTCAATGAGGACTCCATTTTGATAATAGAACTCTGTAAAAGAATATGCAGTAAATAAATCTTTAAATTCCTTTACAGTCAGCTGATGTACATGGAATTCCTGACCTGACGGGATTCCCCTTCCTTTTCCGAATGGGGTGGATAAAATTAGGATCCCATTTGGTTTTAAGAGTCGATAGATATTTGAAAGAAATTTTTCTTCTTCCGCTATATGTTCAATCGTTTCAAAACTTAGGATAACATCAAATTGACCCAATTTTTCCGGTAAGGATTGATCGGTTACATCCCCTTCCAGGTAAGTTGCAAGGGGGTGATGATATTTATGTTTTGCGTACTTTATGGCATCTTCATTGTAATCAATACCAATTAATTCAGTTATAAATTTTTTGCGTTGTTTAGCGATAATCTGGCTGCCATAGCCGGAGCCGCATGCGAAATCGAGGACTCTTCCGTGTGCATAATTTGCAGCAAAATGGTATCTTGCAATATGCTCAAGAAGCAGACCATTTGTGATTTTCATTTTTTCAGGAATAACTCTTTCTCCAGTATCCTCTAACATTCTCTTCACCGCTTTATGTAAAATTCTTTTTTTACACATTGGGATAATACAAAATTTCAGCTGAGAAGTGAATTCACTGAAGCCAAAATTTTGAAAGTCCCAAATATAAGAAAAACGAACACATTCGCTAAAATATGAGCGAATATGCTAATTATATCATAAGCTGTAAAGAGGTGCCTGTCACTTCCCGGTTTTTGTCGAAATTTGTTGGCGATATGGGGTATGTACCTTCATTCAAGTATAACGCCCTAACTTAATAAAATTGCTTAGTAAGAGAAGATTAATGATTAATTCGTTGGTACAGCTACAACGGCAGTCCCATATGCGACGATTTCACTCATGTTTTGTCCTACATCGCCAGAGTCAAATCGCATCATAACAATAGCGTTTGCATCCAATGCCTCTGCGTTTTCAATCAATCGTTCCATTGCCTGTTTTCGAGCATCCTCCAGCATGCTTGTATACTGCTTTATTTCTCCTCCGAATAAGCCTTTAATTCCCGCAGTAATATCCTTACCAATCCCACGTGCACGAACTGTTAATCCGAAAACAGTCCCTTTCACCTCGATAATAGTATGATTTACTATATTTTCAGTCGTTACGACAATCATAATAAATACTCCTTTTTAGGCATAATTATTATTTAATATACTTCGACATAACCAATTTCATTCCTTTTCAAATTAAGACAGGATACAACCCTATATATGAAGAAAATTCAGTCGCCCAGTCTAATTACCGAGATGGTCTTATTGTTTATGCATGAAATGTAATCATTTTCCTGTTCGCATGATTCGACAAAATCTAGGATGTGACATCTTAGATGGATAAGAATTCTTTCGCTTTTTCTTTTGGAGCTTTGGTTATCAGGCTTACGCTAATGTAAAGAAGTGTGGAAATTAGAATTCCCCATAGTCCTGATGCTAATCCCAATGGTTTAGTTTGTGTAAATTCAATAATGATCACAACTATGCCACTGACGACTACACTGGAGATTACTCCTGCTGCCGTTCCGCGTTTCCAAAAAAACGCTCCGATGATTGATGGTACAGATACCAGCAATCCTGCTGAAGAAGATACAGATAATACAGCAATTAAGTTTACTTCCATTTGTGCGAATAAAAAGGCTAAAACAGCAATAACTGGGATCACAAATTTTCCAACCCGCAGTTGCGTATAATCACTCGCTTCTTTCTTGAAATTGCCATATACATCCCGAGCAAAAAGAGACGAGAGGGTAAGCAAAATAGAATCAATCGTGGAAATGGCAGCTGCCATGATTCCAACCATTACTATTACACCTAAAATAGGTGGTACTAAATCAGATTGCAGCACAAATGGTGTTGCTAAATCAGCATTTTCTAAATCAGGAAACATTATTAATGCAGAATATCCCCACACGACTGCAACGATAGTGTAGACAAAGCCAAATACTAAAAATCCCATCAGCATATTTCTTAAACTCTTTAAGGAGGATGGCATGTACAATCTTTGGCTGACCTGTGGATTGGATAAACTAAAGAAAAACCAAGGAATGGTTAAACCTAAAAAGTTTAAAAAGCTGAAAAAACCATTTCCAGGAACCGTTAAGTATTCCGGATAATCGGTTTCAAGCGTTCCGAAAAATCCTCCAAATCCGCCCAGCCCTTTTATTAATACCAATACTACAATGGTGGATGTCACAATCATGAATAAAGCCTGTAAAGAATCTGTCCATGCAACGGAGCGAATTCCAGCGATATATGAAAAAATAAGTGCAAGGACGGTCGCTAATATCAACCCGGTAGTAAATGGAATTGCGTTATTTGTTACTCCCTGCAATAAATATCCAACCCCTGACAATTGAACAGCGCTATACGGAATTAAGAAAACACAGCTGGATATGGCGATAACAGCAGCTACTATTTTATTGTCGTAGCGATCACCCAACATTTCTGACGGAGTAACATAGCCAAATTTCTTTCCAACTTTCCAATATCTTGGTCCAAAAAACGCAACAAGGGTCACCCCCATCAGATAAATCAATTCGAATCCAAGTGCACCAACCCCACCATTATATGTAAGTCCGGCAAGTCCCACTAACATAAAGGCGCTATAAGTTGTAGCACTGTAGCTAAGCGCAGATACAAAGCCATTCATTTTACGGTCACCAAGAAAATAACTATCCATATTATTCTGCTTACCTTTTCTTGATAGTAACGCAATAACCAGTGCAATAACAATATAG
The DNA here is from genome assembly GCF_009733865.1 of Oceanobacillus salinisoli. GTDB lineage: Bacteria > Bacillota > Bacilli > Bacillales > Amphibacillaceae > Oceanobacillus > Oceanobacillus salinisoli. The sequence continues at coordinate 40,671 of NZ_WOFB01000027.1, forward strand.
ACAGAAATTGCACTCCATACCAATGTAGTACTCATTATTCTTTACCCCAATCCTTTGTTAAAAAATAATTAATGATAATGATGGTAAATGCTAAAACCACCCATAATAAAAAGCTCCCGTACCATTTTGCGACATTTGTAAGAAGCGTGTAAGGGAGGATATAAGCAATAAAAATAATAAATAGAATACATAGCGCCCATTTAAATTCGTTTATTTTCAAAAAATTCACCTCCAGAACATTGGGCAATATATAGTTGTTATAAAATGAGCATTTCACCTTAATATTATACAAAATAAAAACAATCATACGATGCGTAATTTGGTGAATGAATTCACAATCGATACAGGAAAATATCTCTTTTTTCCCAGGCTCATTTCGCAAAAATAGGTTGTTATGGAATTTATGTAAACTTCATAACTAATTTTAAATGATGATGGAGCTTAATCTACCGCTAAGGAAATACACTGCGCTTTCCGTGTGCGGCCGGTGAGCCTCCTAGTGCTACCCCGTCTTTAGAGGTCTCACCGATGCCTCATTTCCTACAGGACAAGGAAGACTTCGCCAGGGTTACATCGCACGCAGAAAAAGTGCTTTTCTTTTTCAAGGAAGTGGTTTTCTTCCGAGGAGGCTGAAGTGTTGCCCTAAGGTGCGCTTAATGCCCGTAGCGGAAAACAACGTAGCACTATACTAGTTCGCAGTTTATACCAAATCCGAAATAAAACTTGCCCCCGCAAACACAACAATCTTTTAGAAATAAAGCTTGTACTAAAATATTATAAAGTTCATCATAGCAAATTTTTCTAAATTTTACTACATTAACAATGGATTATTATTTCCCGAATTGATTACTGTGAAAAAGATGGGAAAGGAGGGATGGGGAATTTATAAAAAGAAGTGATGGGAAGAACAAAAGATAGAGGTTAATCTTCTATCTCTTCCCATTGTTTTTTTATTTGACTTAATGCCAACTGTATAATATGTTCATAATCCGTATCACGACTAGTAATTACATTCGTTTGATAACTTTGACCTTCATAATCTACCATTACATTTACTTGAATCATCCGCAACTCCCTTTCAATAAAAAGATTTTTCCCAATTTTTAAAAACTATACCATAACACATAAATTGTGTCAATTGTGTGAATATAAAATCATTGTGTAAGGTTTTGATGTATTAGTCTATGCTTGAAACTCGCATATATGTAATCAAAAAGCCTAATTGCTTCGTTTGAAATTGGATTTATGCGGATTAAATGAGGGTGTGAAACCTTTTTCATTATTACAGAGGAGGTATTTAAGCAATGAAAACTAAACATCCTTGTGAGAATCCGTATTGTAATTTTATAAGAATAACTAATTTGGGCATTTCAATTCAGTAATTTCCCGGAAAATAAGCAATACTGTACTGCATAAGAAGTTTGGAACAGAGAAGTGTGAATAAGAGAAGAATTACTTCATTTGATGGTGTATCGTTTGGGTTATGTTATGGGAAAAGAAATAGGGATAGTAATTTTTTCCACAAAAAAAGAATGGATTAGAGGTTAAATGGGCGCTTTAGGTTACTAGGATTTGTTTATTTTCCGAATAACCATCCGAAGAAAGTTTTCTTATCTGTTGTTTCTTCTTCGGCAGTTGCGGCAATTAATTTTTGTGTTTCTAATCTCTCTGTGATGGTTCTCATTAAATCTTTGTCGCGTTCATTTAACCATTCATTAATCCCATCCTGTTGTTGGTCCAGTTTTTCCATTAATTCGTTGATTAGCTCATTCTGATTTTTTAAGAGGTCTTTTAATTCTTCCAATTGTTCGTTTTCTGTGTCATGTTGTCCATCATTCTGGACAACACGTGGCGGGCTGGCTTCCGATATGTCTTCTGTCTCTCGCTTACCAACCTTTTCCATGACAATGTTCGTGGCTTGATCGACGGTAATATTTGTTTTCTCTCTCAATTCTTTTAAGTACCGAATCGACATAATGTCTTTCTCCACAAACAATCTTGCATTATTCTTGTTTTTGAAAAATTCATAGCCCGCCTTCTCTAAATGCTGTGCATATTTGCGGACTGTCGTTACTCCCATATCCAACATAGTAGCAATTTCACTTGTGGAATAAGCTTTCTCGTTTGATTCTATACTGTCTTGCATATCATCACCCCTTACCATTACATTCTACATTCATCTGATTTTTCCTTTTATTACGAAAATTAATCGTAAGACAATTTTCGATTTATATTGCTTGTTTTGCATGAAAGTTAAGATAAAAAGGAGGTATTTGTCGAATAATAATCTATAATTGACAAGTAAATGGTCTCATGTTAAATTAAATTTAATTAAAGATATTTTAATTAAAAATATGTTGGAGTATAGATTCAATAATAGATGGAGGATGTAAAATGAATGGCTTAAAAGGAATGCACCATGTTACTGCGATTACGAGCAGTGCCGAAGAAAATTATCAGTTTTTTACGTATATACTAGGGATGCGTCTAGTTAAGAAAACAGTAAACCAGGATGATATCCAAACTTATCATCTATTTTTTGCGGATGATAAGGGTAGCGCGGGGACAGATATGACATTTTTTGATTTCCCAAATATACCAAAAGGAACACACGGTACAAATGAAATTTATAAAACGTCATTTCGTGTTCCAAGTGATCAAGCATTAGAATACTGGGTAAAACGTTTTGATCGTTTAGAAGTAAAACATGCTGGAATAAAAGAGCAGTTTGGGGTAAAAACGCTTTCCTTTACTGATTTTGACGAGCAGCAATATCAGTTGGTATCTGATGAAGGCTTGGATGGTGTTGCACCTGGCACTCCATGGCAAAAGGGTCCAATTCCATTAGAGTACGCGATTACCGGGTTAGGACCAATCCATGTCCGTATCGCTAATTTTGAATATTTTAAAGAAATGATGGAAAAAGTACTTCAATTTAAAGAAATCAAACAGGATGGTTCTCTTCACTTATTTGAAGTCGGTGAGGGTGGAAATGGGGCAAGAGTAATTGTGGAGGAAAATGTCGTACTTCCACAGGCAAGACAGGGGTTTGGTACAGTCCATCATGCTGCGTTTCGGGTAGAGGACCGTGCTGTGCTGGAGCAGTGGATTGAACGCATGGAACGATTTGGTTTTCAAACATCAGGCTTTGTTGATCGTTTTTACTTTAAGTCCCTGTATGTTCGTGTTGCTCCATATATTTTATTCGAATTTGCAACGGATGGACCTGGCTTTATGGGAGATGAGCCCTATGAAACACTTGGTGAAAAATTAGCTTTGCCTCCATTTTTTGAAGATAAACGGGAGCAAATTGAGAGCTTAGTAAGACCAATCGATACGGTCAGAAGCACTATTGATTTTGAAAAAGAATATGAATAAGATGTCAGCCGTTTCTCTTATTAGAGGAGCGGCTGATATGCTTAAGCATTTCTATGGAATTCCATATGCTGGAGCTCCCGCAAAACTCTGGCAACGGGCAAACCAACTACTGAGAAATAATCCCCGTTAATTTTCCTTACTAAATAAGAGCCGAGTTCCTGAATTCCATAAGCTCCCGCTTTATCCATCGGTTCACCAGATTCGATGTAATTCCAAATTTCCTGATCGGTCAAGGGCCAAAATTCAACAACCGTTTCTTCGTGAAAAGAAAAATGTTGCTTCCCTTTTATGATGGTGACACCTGTTAATACGTTGTGTTGTCGTCCGGATAGGCTCGTAAGCATGTGATGTGCTTCGTCTTTATCAGATGGTTTTCCTAGAATTCGCCGATCTAAAAGTACGATAGTGTCTGCGCCAATTACAAAGGCATTAGGGTTCTTGTCCGCAACTACAGAAGCCTTTTGCTTGGAAAGGGACATGACGATTTCACCCGGTGGCAAGGTGTGATCGACCGTTTCTTCAACATTGCTTACTATAATTTCAAAGGATAGGTTAAACTTTTCAAGCAATTCTTTTCTGCGTGGAGACCCAGAAGCAAGTATGAGTCGTTGTTCCATACATTTCATCCTTTCTAGTGTTTTCAAATGACTGGTTTCTAAAAATTTTGCTTTTGTCAGGAAAGTTTTAATTCGTATTTGATATAAACTCCTGGCTAATGAAAATTCCTATCGTGATACTCTCGCTTGTTCTAATAATGATAGTGTGCATGCAGTCGCTCCGGTAGAATACTACGGTTCGTGGGCACGACTTAAAGCCTCATCAAGGAAAGCTGTAAGTGCGCCTTAGTCTTCTATTAACGCTCCGTAGTAGGCTTCCTCGACGCAAGGGAACAAAGAAGATCACTCAGTAGTGCCTGCACTGCTAAAGTCTAAACACGAGTGATAAATGCCCTCTACTGGTTGATATCCCGATTGCGCTGGTTGAAATGCGCCCCCGTTGTGTTGATATTTTGTACACGGTTGATATCTGCTTCTTTATGGTCACCCGCGGAAGTGGGTAGTGTATTTCCGCAGCGGTAGTATTATCTCAAATTAAACTAATTTACATTTTATATAAATTCAAAACAACAAATTTGCGTAAAGAGCCTTTCGAATTAATCAATATTGACCATATCTTAACAGAGTTGAGAATGGTGCTCAATATTTAACCGTTCGTTTACGATGGACTAAACGGTTGTAATGTTTGCGGAATATTCATACATCGATTACACTAAATTTATAGAAAGGGGATGAATCAATGGAAAAACTGCAAGTAGGAAGAGCTAGGTTAACATGGTTAAATGGCGGTGTGACGTTTTTGGATGGCGGTGCCATGTTTGGTGTGGTCCCAAAGGCTTTATGGAGTAAGTTATACCCACATAACGAGAAAAACCAAATTGAGCTCCGTACTGACCCAATTTTATTACAGATGGACGGAAAAAATTTTCTCATTGAATCTGGGGTTGGGAAGGATAAGTTTACAGACAAGCAGATTCGAAATTTCGGTGTACTTGAACAGTCATCTATTGAAGCGTCTCTCGCCGAAATGGACTTAACAGTAAACGATATAGATGCCGTATTGATGACCCACCTGCATTTTGATCATGCATGTGGATTAACAAAGAAATTAGACGAGGATCAGTATGAATCTGTTTTTACGAACGCGACGATTTTCACCTCGGCTATAGAATGGAATGAAATGCGCAATCCAAATATCCGCTCGATAAATACATATTGGGAAAGGAACTGGCAGCCGATTGAGGAGCAAGTAGAAACATTCGCTGACGAGGTAGAGATTACCAAGGGACTTCGTATGATATATACAGGAGGGCATAGTGATGGCCATGCCATTGTTGTTTTTGAAGATGGCGATGAGTCCTTTGTCCATATGGGTGATTTAATGGCGACCCATGCCCATCAAAATAAATTATGGGCGATGGCTTATGATGATTATCCAGTAACCTCTGTTCATGAAAAGGAAAACTGGATGGATTTTGGCTATAGCAAGGAAGCATGGTATACGTTTTACCATGATGCTTATTGCCGGGCGATTAAATTTGATCAAACCGGAAAGAAAATAGATGAAGTAAAACGGGAAAGGTATGAATATAAATAACCAATCGGTTGCCCTTTGGAGCGGAGGGCAGTCGAATACTGAGGGCAGCTTGAAGACTTTGCAGGATAAGGGAGGCTTCGACAGGGGTTACATCGCAAGCACGTAGAAAAAGTGCTTTTCTTTTTCACGTTAGGAAAGTATAAAATTTTAGCACGAAGAGGATTCGACGTAGTTAAAATTTTAAATGTACCAAGTATAAGAAAAACTAACGCATTCGCTAAAGGACGAGCGAATGCGAGTTTTTCTAACAAGGAAGTGATTTTCTTCCGGGGAGGCTAAACCGTTGCCCTAAGGTACTCGACTGCTCGCAGTGGAATCGGGCAGTGCACTTACACTTACGTCGCATTTTATATCAAATGCGAGATAGTACTTTCCTCCATAGGCAACTATCTTTTTAGAAATCAGCCTAAACAAAAAATCGGCATAGGCCGATTTTTATTCTGTCTCCGTTGCTGAAATGACTCCTCCAGTTTCCACGTCGACGTAAAATTCATATTGTTTATTTTCACCGTCAATATTTCTGGTAATACCTCCACGATAGGCTGTGTAACGGAGACCATTTTTTTCAATCTCTTCTGGTTTCATATAGATCCAGGATCCACTTATCGGACTGGATTTTTTAAATGTTTCCTTTGCATTTTTTAATGCATTTTCAGGACTGATTTTTTGATGGGTTTGTACTTGCTGGTTCAAAACATATCCCACAGCAAAACCGATTCCAGCTGCAAGAAGAATGTTGCGTTTTTTCATTTTATACCTCCTGGAAATTTTCCTTTTAAAGTATGTTTACGTACATTTCTTTGTCATTATTGTATATAAGTCAGTATAACCTATTCATGAATAAATTGAAATTAGGATATCATTAGTGGAAAAGGAAGAATCATTTCCGTTATACTTGGTATGTACATAGAAAAGTGGAGGTATTTTAATGAACCAAGATACACTTGATCTTTTTAAAAATTTAACTGAATTGCAAGGGGCACCGGGAAATGAACAACCTGTACGTGCTTTAATGAAAAAAGAATTAGAAAAGTACTCCGATGAATTAATCCAGGACAATCTTGGTGGTGTATTTGGAGTAAAACACGGGAAAGGGCCAAAAGTAATGGTTGCTGGTCATATGGATGAAGTCGGCTTTATGGTCACACAAATTACAGACAATGGTATGATTCGTTTTCAACCACTCGGAGGCTGGTGGAATCAGGTTATGCTTGCGCAACGCATGCAAGTGATGACAAAGAATGGTCCTGTCATTGGTGTAATTGGATCCATTCCGCCACATTTATTAACGGATGCACAGCGTAAGAAACCGATGGAAATAAAAAATATGCTTCTTGATATCGGTGCGGATGATAAAGAAGACGTGAAAAGGATTGGGGTAAGGCCAGGAGATTCTATTGTACCAGTTACACCATTCCAGCCAATGGCCAACAAAAAGAAGATTATGGCTAAAGCATGGGATAATCGTTATGGTTGCGGACTATCGATTGAATTGTTAAAAGAAGTCCAAAACGAGACACTTCCAAATGAACTATATTCTGGTGCCACTGTACAAGAAGAAGTGGGATTAAGAGGTGCAAAAGTTGCTTCAAATATGATCAAGCCAGATATAGCCTATGTTCTCGATGCGTCACCGGCAAACGATGCTTCAGGTGACAAGTCAGCATTTGGTCAGTTAGGAAAAGGTGCACTGGTAAGAATCTTTGACCGCTCCATGATTACTCATCGCGGAATACGTGAATTCGTTCTGGATACAGCAGAATCCAATGAAATTCCTTATCAGTATTTCATTTCTCAAGGTGGAACGGATGCAGGAAGTATCCATCTATCCAATGATGGAGTGCCCAGTACAGTAATTGGCATTTGCTCCCGCTATATTCATACATCTGCATCAATTATTCATGTGGATGACTATGCTGCTGCAAAAGAGCTTCTTGTCAAGTTAGTGAAAGCAACGGATCAAAATACAGTAGATCAAATACGTTCTAAGTAATTGATAACTGCTGTCTGTCTCAACCGGCAGCAGTTATTTGCGTCAAAGGAGTTTTCAATATGAAGATCGTTATAGGGTCAAAAAATCCTACAAAAATAAATGCAGTGAAAGAAATTTTTGCAGAAGCAGATGTTTCCGAAATGGATGTTCCTTCCAAGGTATCTGCACAGCCTTTTTCTGATGAAGAAACAAGAATCGGAGCAATTAATCGGGCGAAGCAGTGCAAAGATTCAGCCTCTCAAACGATTGGAATTGGGCTTGAGGGCGGAGTCATGTATGTGGAGGATGAACTTTATCTCTGTAATTGGGGAGCACTCGTTACAGAAGATGAGCGAGTATTTACTGCAAGTGGTGCTCGAATCACATTGCCAAAAGAAATTGATGAACAGCTGAGGCGGGGCTTGGAACTTGGGGAAATCATGGATGAATATGCAAAACGGGAGGAAGTTCGTAAAAAAGAAGGCACAATCGGCATCTTTACAAATGATCTCATCTCAAGGCAGGAAATGTTTTGTCATGTCGTGCAGTTGTTGCGCGGCCAGTGGGAATACTGGAGTAAACAGTAATAAAGGGAAAGCAAGGATGCTTATAATAAAGCATTCTTGCTTTTTCATTATATAAGAAAGTATAAATTTGCGCTTTGATTGTCTAGCTCCATCGCCCAGCGACTAGCGGACTTCCCTCACCTCCGTACATAAAGAAGACTTGCCGATTGGTGAAACCAGAGGCTTAGTCGCACTTATACCCTTGCGGTGAAAGTCAACATCGACTCAGGTTTTTAGGAAGGCCGACTAAAAGCGGGCTAGCGCTCAGGCGTCGGCATACCCCTATGAAGGGGCATGTTTCCTTTTCGCTCTTCAAGCATAAGATTCACTAAGATTTTTACATTCGTAAAAATCAAGATCATCTAATCTCCTACGGGGACTGTTCGGTTAAAACCGCCGCTTTGCGCGACAACACCGAACCACCTGGCATGGCCAGGCGCAAAAGGTTTTCGGTGGGACGAGTAATCGCAGTCCCAGTCCGTACGTTGCTAAACGGGCGCTCGCGCTTTTCTTATTATTCATAAATGTAGGCCAGAACGTCCAGTGCTTGTTCAACTGTTTCAACGGTGACATTAGCCTTATTTGATAGTTCTTTTAATGGATGAATTAAGGAAGATGGACGCACAATAATAGTAGGTTTATTCATGGTAATTGCTGCGCTTGCATCCATTGCTGTATTCCATTGCTTGTATTTTTCACCAAACAAAGCGATCACAATATCTGCTTTTTGCATCAAGACTTGCGTTCTAAAATTATTGATCTCGGAAGCTGCATCATCTTTATAAAGGGCACTGGGCTGTTCCCCTAGAATAGCTTCACCAATATTGTCCGAACGCTCATGATTGGTTTGCGGTGCAACAAAGGTAAGTGGAAGTTTCTTTTCCTTCGCTATTTGTTCTACTTGTTCACGCCAATTGTCATGGATCTGGCCAGCTAAATAAACGGTTAATTCCATTTTGATCTCCTCCTTGGGTAATCTTTCCTTTTTATAGTAAATGAATTTTTTAAAGATTGCCAAGAAATCGCATACAAGTCATATGATTTTTATATTCATGCATTTTTTAGTAAGATAATGATTGGTATAAAAGGACTATTAATGGAGGACAAACAAGTGAAAATGACATTAAAAACATGGTTCATTTTTTTCATTGCAACAATAGCCCTTGGAGGCTGTAACACACCAACGGAAGAAGAGGCAGTAATGCAGGCAAGAGAAGAAGCCATAATGGTTTTTGAAGAGGATACTCCAATAGAGTCGAATACCGAATTGGATGATACGGCTTTGTACATTTCTAATAAAATGGAAGTCCAAAATGCGGATAAAAATAATTTAATTCTTGAGGATGGAAATCAGACATACATTTTATTCAACAATCCGATTGAAGATCAATTTAGTGAGTTAAATTATCACGCTGCAGAAACTAACCAGGCATTGATTCTTGAATCATTCCAGGACAATGAGAAGTTTGGCTATATACGTGTTCTTCCAGATGAAGAAGAAGGGTACGAACTTCAGGTAGGTGTTGGCGGTGTGAAAATCACTACCTATACTTCAAAAGAGAATCTATCCGATGATGCAGAGGAAATGATGAAAATGGCTAAATACTATGCTTTAAATCAGTCATAGTGTCTGTTATTTGAAAGATAGATAAATCAGCGCTATGATTGTCAAAAAGGGAGATGGATGATAGTGAAACAGTTGGACTCTGTAGCTGAATATAATGAGTTAACCGAAAATAAAGACGTTATTATGGTGTTTTCAGCTAATTGGTGCATAGACTGCCGAGTAATAGAACCGGAATTACCGGAGATAGAGAACGCTTTTCCAGAATATACTTTTGTTAAGGTTGACCGGGATCAATTTATTGACATTTGCCAAGAAAATGATATTTTAGGCATTCCCAGTTTTCTTGCTTATAAAAATGGAAAAGAAGTAGGGCGATTTGTGAGTAAAGATCGCAAAACAAAAGAAGAAATAACGTATTTTATAAGCGGTCTGTCAGTATAAATTAATGGATATGACAATCGGCTCTCTTCTGCCGGTTGTCTTTCGTTTCACCATAGGAAAGTATGAAATTTTAGTTGACGTAACCAATTTTTTAACGTTAGAAGTATAAGAAAGGAGGGTGTTTCTGGTGAAAATGACTAACTTACAGATGAAGAAAAAGCTTGAAGAACGCTTAGCTAACAATCAATGGCGTACTTCCTTTAATCGTGATAAAGATACATTTCGGGTTGAATGGAAAGATTCGAAGCAGGGGATTACCATTTCATTGCCTAGTGTTATTGGAAAGTATAATGAACGAGGAGAAGATGCGGTTGATGAGTTAGAGGAACATGTAACGGAAGCACTTCGTATTATGAACGAAACACATCAATTAACAGGGATGGAAAAACAGATCTATCCTGTTATTCGATCCACATCTTTTCCAACCGAAACGAAAAAAGGTGTAAAATTAGTTACAAAGAATCATACTGCAGAGACTAGAATTTTTTATGCGCTGGATTTGGGGAAATCCTATCAATTAATCGATGAAGGGCTATTGGAAAAAGAGGGTTGGGACAAAGAAAGAGTGGATGAAATTGCAAGCTTTAATGTTCGCTCTCTATCTACTGAACCGAAAAAAGATACGGTAGCAGGAAATGATTTTTACTTTATAGCCACTCAGGATGGATATGATGCAAGCCGTATCTTAAATGAAGCTTTCCTCGAAGAAATGAAAGCAAACGCAAAAGGTGAAGTAGCAATTGCTGTACCACATCAGGATGTTCTCATTGTTGCGGATGTTCAAAATAGTACTGGCTATGATATATTAGCGCAAATGACCATGAATTTTTTTGCTGAAGGACGGATTCCAATTACGTCACTTCCACTTATTTATGAGGACAGGAAATTGGAACCCATCTTTATTCTTGCAAAAAATCGACCAGAGAAACGGTAAGAAAGGATGAACGAAATGGACATATTTTATAATCCAAATGGTGTTGGTGATGTATTGATTATTCCGATTGAAGATGGAAACCGATATGAGATGAAGTATGAAAAAATGGGTGACATTATTCGGATTGTTTCCAATGATGGAAAAGTTTTGGGATATAATATTTTCAATGCAGCAACTCATTTCCAATTAAATGAAATTGGAACGATTAAATTAACGGAGGAACTGCTGGGGCAAATGAAGCATCTTTTTACGGAAAATGGTATAGGGGATTCGTTGGATTTTGATTTAAGTCCTAAATTTGTTGTTGGTTATGTAGTAAATAAAGAACCCCATGAAAATGCAGACAAGCTAAGTGTTTGCACGGTTGATGTTGGGGAGGAAACTCCACTGCAAATTGTATGTGGTGCCCCTAATGTGGATAAAAATCAAAAAGTAGTGGTAGCAAAAGTTGGTGCAACCATGCCGAGCGGTTTGAAAATTAAGCCAACAGAATTACGAGGGGTCCCTTCTAATGGCATGATTTGCTCACAAAAAGAGTTAGGTTTGCCAAACGCACCAAAAGAAAAAGGAATTTACGTATTGGATGATTCTTATCATGTTGGAGAAGAATTTGCGTTTTAATAAGACTCTTCTCGCATAAGTTTTGGTGATATATCTTAAAAAGGTGTTTACAAAAAAACAACCCTTGCTAATGAGTGAGGGTTGTTTTTTTACACGTTAGGAAAGTATAAAATTTTAGCAAAGAAGTAGTATCGGCGTAGCTAAAATTTTAAGGTGCTAAGTATAAGAAAAACTGGCCCATTCGCTAAAAGACGAGCGAATGCGAGTTTATCTAATAAGATAATAAAGTATAAATTTGCGCTTTGATGTCAAGCTCCATCGCCCAGCGACTAGCAGACTTCCCTCACTTCCATACGATAAAGAAGACTTGCCGATTGGTGAAACCAGAGGCTTAGTCGCACTTATACCCTTGCGGTAAAAGTTAACATCGACTCAGGTTTTTAGGAAGGCTCACTAAAAGCGGGCTCTAGCGCTCAGGCGTCGGCATACCCCTACGAAGGGGCATGTTTCCTTTTCGCTCTTCAAGCATAAGATTCACTAAGATTTTTACATTCGTAAAAATCAAGATCATCTAATCTCCTACGGGGACTGTTCGGTTAAAACCGCCGCTTTGCGCGGCAACACCGAACCACCTGGAATGGCCAGGCGCAAAAGGTTTTCGGTGGGACGAGTAATCGCAGTCCCAGTCCGTACGTCGCTAAACGGGCGCTTAGCGCTTTTCTAAGGTTCTCTTATTAAATATTGTTACTTTTTAATGGTGGTGGTTGATATAAAGGTGCGATGGAATGAAAAAATCCTATCCTAATGCTATCGCTTGTTCTAATGTTGATAGCATGTTTGCATACGCTTCGGCAGAATACTTCGCTCTTTGGACTATAGAGAAATAAACTGCTCTCTAATCCCAATAAACACCGATTAGCAGCACTTATAGAAAGTTTAATAGCACAAATCAACGGAGTGTATTTCCGTACCGACATAGCACACTCACTTACTCACTAACACTGTACTATAGAGATTTTGCGTTAACAACAACATCTTAGAAAATAGTCCTTTTATAGTGAAAAATTGGTGGAACTGCTTTCGAACATCCGTTTTTAAAAACACATTTCAAATCGAATACAAACCCCTTACAATTAACAAATTCCCTTTCAAACATTATAAAACATGCTACAATAGAAGATGCAAAAAAATTGAAAGAAATAGAAATGAGAGTGAGTTTTTATGTGGGAGAAATGGAAGAACAAAATAAGAGCATTATTCACGGATACTGATAATTTGGAGGAAAGATCTGAAACCCATTCACCAACAAGTGATCATCCACAACATGAAGTACAGGCAAGGGTAACATATCAATATCCAAAGCAGAAGTCCTTTCGTTTCCCTGTCATACCAGATGAGCCTGAAGAGAGAGTGAATCAAAGAAAAGTTGCTGGAGAAGAAAAAAAACCTTACAAAAATCGAGAAGAGGAAGGGCCAGCATATACGCGTAACAGAACGAAAAAAAGGTCCGAGTTAAGGAACAGAACCCAAAACATCGATAAGACCAGAACAAATGTAAATAATCGATCCGAAAATAAATCTGGAAATCGCAGTAATGAGGAATCAACATGGCAAAATAATAAAATAGTTAAGACGTCTGATGAACCTTTTAAAGTAACGGAAGTGCCATCCCCAATATTCGGATTTCATAAAAGGGACAAACAAGAAAAAGAAATCAATGATATTCCAGCATATCTCCGAAAAAATCGGAACAACAATAAGGAAAATAAATCAGTAGATGAGCCATCAATCATACATAAAAATAATCGAGAAGTAGCGGCCACTGTAGAGGAATCAATAGAAACGGGAGAAAAAGTTGTAGAAAAAGTGAAAATAGATGAACAGGATAGTGGTAGGCCCGCTAATAAAATAAAGGAAATGGATTCTCTTCAAGAAGAACAAAAGATGAATAGTGCTTTCTTAGGGGATTCTGAAATAGAAAATTTTCATCCATCGAAAGAGCCTGAATCAGATGAAGAAGATCAACCACTAAAAGATGAGAAAAGCATAAAAGCATTTCAGCCAGTGGCAGAGTCGGAATCACCAGTAAAGTCTCAACAGGAGGAAGAACAACTGCTAAATTCAGATGAACATCCAATGAACGTCGAAGCAGTTCAGTATAAAGAAGAATCATTACAGCCTGATTCTCGAAATAGTACTAATCTGGAATCTGAGGAGCCCAATGAAACAGAAAAGTATCAAATAGATGAAAAGGTTAACGAACAAGAAAATAACCAAGAAAAAGATATGGATGAAAAACGGGTGATAGGAGAGGAAGTATCACACCCAACGGAAAAAGCGGAGGGAAATCTACCAGCAGAAGCGGGTGACGAACCTCTAAAACATAAAGCAAATACCAGTCCAAAAGATAAACCATATGTATTTCCGTTTAATGTAATCATGACCCCGAGTGATAAACGAAATATGCGTAGAAGACAAATGGAACAGAATAATAATTATTCAAAAACGAATCATGACACAGTACAGGGGGATATTTCAAAAGACACTTTAAAAAGAGAAAACGAGAATGAGGAACTACATAAATCAACCATCCAAGGTGAACATAGTCAGGGCACAGAAGAGCCAACGGAAACCTTTATACCATATCATTTATTAAATGATCCGATAAAGAAGAGTGATAGTAACCAGTTATGGGTGGAGGAACAACAGAGGCTGCTTGAACAAACATTGAAGCATTTTAATGTCAGAGCGAATGTGGTAAAGGCAACACAAGGGCCTTCCGTTACTCGATTTGAAGTACATCCGGAACTTGGGGTTAAGGTAAGTAAAATTAAAAATTTAAGTGATGACTTGAAATTAAATATGGCTGCAGAAGACATTCGAATTGAAGCGCCAATACCAGGGAAAAATACAGTTGGAATTGAAATACCGAATCAGAAAGCACAAATGGTGGGGCTTCAGGAAATCTTTGAAACGGAAGCATTTAAAGGTGGAGAATCACCACTAACCATTGCTCTTGGACTGAGCATTGAAGGAGAACCCAAAATAACAAATATCCAAAAAATGCCACACGGATTGATTGCTGGGGCAACTGGATCCGGTAAAAGTGTTTGCATTAATACGATACTGGTTAGCTTATTATATAAAGCGAGTTATGAAGATGTAAAAATTCTGCTGATTGATCCAAAAATGGTAGAGCTGGCACCATATAATGGAATACCGCATCTTGTCGCACCGGTCATAACCGACGTAAAAGCTGCAACACAAAGTTTGAAATGGGCGGTTAATGAGATGGAGGAGCGATACGAAAAATTTGTTCACGAAGGTGTAAGAAACATTGAAGGCTATAATAAGAAAATGATTCAATATGGACGCTCTGATGATAAGATGCCATTTATTGTCATTGTTATTGATGAGCTGGCGGATTTAATGATGACTTCACCACAGGATGTAGAGGATTCCATTAGCCGTATTGCCCAAAAGGCAAGAGCTTGCGGGATTCACTTGATTTTGGCAACACAACGCCCTTCTGTGGATGTTATAACCGGCCTGATTAAAGCAAATATTCCTACCAGAATTGCTTTTAGTGTTTCATCTCAAGTCGATTCACGCACA
The DNA here is from genome assembly GCF_009733865.1 of Oceanobacillus salinisoli. Taxonomy (GTDB): domain Bacteria; phylum Bacillota; class Bacilli; order Bacillales; family Amphibacillaceae; genus Oceanobacillus; species Oceanobacillus salinisoli. Next base: position 55,859 of record NZ_WOFB01000027.1, read on the forward strand.
ATTATTGATGTTAGTGGTGCTGAGAAGCTCCTTGGAAAAGGGGATATGTTATTTGTTGAAAATGGAGCAGGAAAAAGCGTTCGCCTTCAAGGTCCTTTTGTGTCCGATGAAGAAATTGAACGTGTAACGAATTATGCCAGAAGTATTGCAGAGCCCAATTATTTATTTGAACAGGAAGAGCTGCTTGAACAAGTTCATGTTGAAGAGGAAGAAGACGAGCTGTTACAGGATGTCATCGATTTTGTGGTAGGTCAAAACAGTGCAAGCACTTCGATGATTCAGCGTAGATTTAAGATTGGCTATAATCGTGCAGCAAGACTTATTGATACATTAGAGTATCGAGGAATTATATCTGGGCAAAATGGCAGTAAACCAAGAGATGTATTAATAAGTCAAAAACAGGAAGAAATGTAAAATATATGGTAATATAATTGACAAGTATGCTTCGATTGTTAAAAAGGGCTAATTTTTCAGGCATTACACAACACAGTTCATCTAATAGAGTCACGAGGCTAATAAACTGCCAATCGTATTATAAATTAAAGAGCCCAATGATTTAAAGGAATACTTCACACAGTTAAAGGAGTAACTATAATGAAAGAAATCACGAAGAAATTGAATGGGGAAATAAAACGCCTTACCAATAAAACCTTTAAGTTTGACGAGCGTATAAAAGAAGGCTGGTTTTCAGCAGTTTATTTTTTAAAAACCAAAAAAATTGTTGAAGAAAAAGTACCGAATAACCATGTTACGATGCAGTTTTTCCAAAAGGAAAATGCCGTATTATGTGGAACAGATGAAGCGATTGCCTTACTCCATACGTTTGCTGACAATCCGGAAAAGCTGGAAATACATTCCTTGAAAGACGGAGATAAGATAGAACCCTTTGAAACGGTCCTGACTGTTTCTGGAGCTTATCAGGATTTTGGTTATTTGGAAGGCATCATTGATGGAATTCTTGCAAGAAGAACATCCGTCGCAACGAATGTATACAATGTTGTAAAGGCCGCAAAATCTTCTGGAAAACAAAAACCAGTTGTATTTATGGGTGATCGAGATGATCACTATACTACACAGGCTGGGGACGGATATGCTGCATATATTGGCGGATCTACGGCTCAAGCAACACATGCAATGAACGAATGGTGGGGAAAAGAAGGAATGGGGACGATGCCGCATGCACTGATTCAAATGTTTCGTGGTGATGTGGTAGCGGCCACCAGGGCATATCACGAAATATACCCGGAAGATGATTTGGCAGCTCTTGTCGACTATAACAATGATGTTATTACTGATTCTCTAAAGGTAGCCAGAGAATTTAATAAAACTCTAGCTTCGGTAAGACTGGATACATCACGGACATTAGTTGACAAATATTTCTTGAGAAATCATCATCTAATGGGTTCATTTGATCCAAGAGGTGTGAATCCTGAGCTTATATTTGCTCTAAGAAAAGCTCTAGATGACGAAGGATTTCATCACGTTAAAATCATGGTATCTGGCGGTTTTACAGAACAGCGGATTCGTGAATTCGAATCGAAAGGAGTACCAGTCGATATGTATGGTGTAGGAAGAAGTCTTCTTAACCTGAATATCGGGTTTACGGGAGATAATGTCCTACTAAATGGAGAACCTGAAGCAAAAGAAGGCCGCAGATATCGACCTAATCCTCGTCTGGAAAAAGTAGAATATTTGAACGTAAATGAATAGATTATTATCACAAGTTTATATTTTCATCTTATTTGTTTTTTGTTATAATAAATCAGGATTGCGAACATTAATCGGATGAACTATTTGATGAACATAATGGAGGTTCGTTTTATGACAACTTACCATTTTATTGGTATAAAGGGAACAGGAATGAGTGCACTGGCTCAAATTCTTCATGATTCAGGTGAAACCGTACAGGGATCTGATGTTGAAAAACGCTTCTTTACACAAGAAGCTTTAGAGATGAAGAACATTCCGATTCTTCCCTTCTCAGAAAATAATATTAAAGAAGATCATACAATTATTGCAGGAAATGCTTTTCCGGATGATCATATAGAAATTCAACAAGCAAAGCGGTTAGGATGTACGTTCTATCGTTATCATGAATTTTTGGGTGAATGGTTAAAACAATATACGAGTATTGCTGTAACAGGAGCCCATGGAAAAACGTCAACCACTGGGTTGTTAGCTCACGTTTTGGACCAGACGTTTCCTGTCTCCTATTTAATCGGTGATGGAACTGGGAAGGGGCATGTAGATAGTGAATACTTTGTATTTGAGGCATGTGAATATCGACGTCATTTCTTAAGCTATGAACCTGATTATGCGATTATGACGAATATTGATTTTGATCATCCAGATTATTTTACAAGTATTGATGATGTATTCAATGCTTTTCAGTCAATGGCAGATCGTGTGAAAAAAGGTATTATTGCTTGTGGAGATGATGAACAGCTGCAGCAAATACAAGCGAAGGTTCCAGTAGTATATTATGGTTTTGGGGATACCAATGATTTTCAGGCACAAAACCTTCAAGAGACTGATAAGGGGACTACGTTTGATGTGTTTGTAAGAAATACGTATTACGACACTTTTACTACACCAATGTACGGGGACCATAATGTACTTAACGCACTGGGAGTAATTGCCATCTGTCATTATGAAGATGTAAAAGCGGAGGATATTAAAAAGCTTACTTCATTTCAAGGTGTGAAGCGAAGATTTACTGAAAAGAAGGCAGGAAGCCAAATTTTAATTGATGATTATGCACATCATCCTAAAGAGATTACGGCTACAATTGATTCTGCGAGAAAGAAATATCCGAATAAGCAAGTAATCGCTATTTTTCAACCACACACATTTACAAGAACGAAAACATTTTTACAGGAATTTGCAGACAGTTTAAGTGCAGCTGACCAAGTTTATTTATGCGATATCTTTGGTTCGGCCCGAGAAGAATCTGGGAAGTTAACCATTCATGATTTGCGAAAATTAATTGATCATAGCCAAGTATTGGAACTCGAAAATACAGACGTTCTTGCAGAATTTAAGGATAGTGTGCTGATTTTTATGGGTGCAGGTGATATTCAAAAATTTCAGCATGCATATGAAAATACACTAAATAATAAACCGATACAGCAATAGAACATTTGATCTCATTATAAGTCTGAAATTGTTTCAGGCTTTTTTCTTTTACATAGAAAGCCGGTTTGTGAAAAAACATATTTTTTTAAAAGACATATAAAAGGATTTTAGTACTTAATGTCGAAATTGTTAGTAGAAAGATATATACTGTAAATAAGATTAATCTATACATCTTACATAGGTTTAGGCATTTACGAATAGGGAATTATTAAATATAAATGAGCTAAACTAACGTTACAGGATTAATGTCTATCCAAGGATACTAATTATACACGCTAAAAGGAGTAGATAACGATATGGAAATTTTATTGTACATTTCTGCAGCTATTGCTGCGGTAGCTTTTGTCATTTTAGTTATTTATGTTGTCGTTGCGTTAAAAGCGACGAGACAGACCTTGAATGACGTTTCCAGTACCCTTCAAGGGCTTGAAAAGCAAATGCAGGGAGTAACAACGGAAACGACTCAATTGTTAAATAAAACGAATAAATTGGCTGATGACATGAATCAGAAAACGAGTAAATTGGATACGTTATTCGATGGTGCAAAAGGGATTGGAGATTCCATGAAAGATTTCAGTCAGTCTCTTAATGAGATTTCTAATAGTATTTCAAGTACATCCAAAGTAGATAGCGAAAAAGCTGCCCAAGCAGTCAAATGGGGAGCTGCGATAGTAGACTTTGTTAACAGCAGAAAAAGGAATAAAAAATAATTAGGGGGTAATAAAATGGGTGATAATAATAATATTAACACAAAAGATTTTATTATTGGAACGCTGGTTGGTACAATCGTTGGTGCATCTTGTGCCTTAATCTTTGCACCGAAATCCGGAAGGGAATTAAGAGGGGATATTAATCAAGGTGCACTGCAAGCCAAAGACCGAGCTGGAGACTGGAAAGGTATTGCTCAGGAAAAAAGTGCTGACTGGAAAGATAAAGCATTTACAACAAGTGCTGAAATTAAAAAACGAGCGATGGATACAACATCCCATTTAACGAAAAATGTTTCCCAGAAAACACAGGACTTTAAGAAAACACTTTCTTCAAAGTTTAACAATGAAACAGATAACACCGATCAAGTAAATATTAATGAGCAAGCAGCGGACGATGTAGTACAGAAATTGGAGCAATAAACACTAACTGCAATCCACATGGGTTGCAGTTTTTTAGTAATCCAAACTACTTGCAAAAATCTTTCTACAATCATATTTTTCATAAAAATCTATAATTATATTAAAACTAATGGTGACAAATAAAAGAATTTTAGCTATAATTGTCACTAATTATTAAAGTTAAATATTTCTTCTGGGGGCGCATACAATGACGAAAGAATTTGAACAGTTAAGAAACCAATTAGATGAAGTGAATTTGGAAATACTGGAATTAATCAACCGACGTGCTGCATTAGTTCAGGAAATTGGTCAGGTGAAAACAAAGCAAAGTATTAAAAAGGAGTTTGATCCTGTAAGGGAACGTGAAATGCTTGATTTAATTACATCAAAGAATACAGGACCATTTGAAAATTCAACAATTGAGCATATTTTTAAGGAAATTTTTAAAGCAGGTTTGGAGTTACAGGAAGACGACCACCGTAAAGCGCTGCTTGTTTCCCGTAAGAAAAAACCGGAAAACACTGTAATTGATATAAAAGGTGTTAAAATAGGAAATGGAAATAAAAATCATGTATTTGGTCCATGTGCGGTCGAAAGTTATGATCAAGTAGCACAGGTTGCGGAAACAATAAGAGACAAAGGCCTTAAATTAATCCGGGGAGGTGCTTTTAAGCCAAGAACTTCACCATATGATTTCCAAGGTTTAGGTTTAGAAGGCCTGCAAATTTTAAAACGTATTGCTGATGAGTATGATTTAGCGGTTATTAGTGAAATTGTTACTCCAGCCGATTTAGAAAAAGCGGTGGAATATATTGATGTTATCCAAATTGGTGCAAGAAATATGCAAAACTTTGAATTATTGAAGGCTGCAGGTCAAATTAATAAACCAGTTTTATTAAAACGTGGACTATCTGCAACCATTTCGGAATATATTAATGCTGCGGAGTACATTGTTTCCAGTGGGAATGGAAACATTATCCTTTGTGAACGAGGTATCCGAACTTACGAAAAAGCAACCAGAAATACATTGGATATTTCTGCGGTCCCTATTTTAAAACAGGAAACACATTTACCGGTTATGGTAGATGTTACGCATTCGACAGGTCGTCGCGACTTATTACTTCCTGCGGCAAAAGCAGCTCTTGCCATTGGAGCTGACGGAATCATGGCAGAAGTTCATCCAGATCCAGCGGTTGCACTTTCTGATTCGGCACAGCAAATGGATATACCGACATTTGATAAGTTCTTTGAAGAATTAACGGATTTAGAAAAACGTCTAAAATAAGAAGTTTTCTGGAGAAGACTAATCATCTATTGATGAGTAGTCTTTTCTTTTTATTATGTGATTAACCGGTTGTAAGATCAAGACTCCAGGAATACGAGGTACTTAAAGGATGATAAGTGGGGGAGGTGTAGCCAGAAAACCCTAATTCGTTCATCAAACAATCAGTGGGGGACGAAAAAACCTACTGATTGAAGATTCACTTTATTAATGATTATGGCCAAAAGAACTAATGCTTGCAAATTTTGATAAATATTTTTGTAATTTTTTTCATGTTAGAGTATGATATAAACAATAGAAGTGGATTTAGAGACATAGGAGGTAATATAAAAATGACTGTAACAATATATGATGTAGCAAGAGAAGCCAACGTATCCATGGCCACGGTTTCCCGTGTTGTCAATGGGAATCCAAATGTAAAGCCAACCACTCGCAAAAAGGTATTAGCAACTATTGAACGTTTAGGCTATCGTCCGAATGCTGTAGCAAGAGGACTGGCAAGTAAAAAAACAACAACAGTAGGAGCAATTATTCCTGATATTTCCAGTATCTTCTTTTCCGAATTAGCTCGTGGTATTGAAGATATTGCAACCATGTATAAATATAATGTAATTTTAAGTAATTCTGACCAAAATAAAGATAAAGAATTAGCCTTAATCAATACGATGCTTGAAAAACAGGTAGATGGAATATTATTTATGGGTGGTACGATTACAGAGGAGCATTTGCAACAATTTAAAACATCCAACGTACCAATCATTCTTGCAGCGACATATGATGATACGAAGGAAATGGCTTCTGTTAATATCGATTATGAAGAAGCGGCTTATGAAGCAACAAAATACTTTATTGATAAAGGCAAGAAGAACCCCGCATTTGTAAATGGCGGTGAAGATACAAGTATCAACCAGTATAAATTCAATGGTTATAAGCGTGCATTAGAGGAAGCTAATGTTTCAATAAATGAGGACTATATTGTTCAAGGTGATTATTCTTATGAATCTGGACTGGAAGCAGCAAAACAATTAGCAGAATTAGATAATAAACCAGAAGCTGTCTTTGTTGCATCCGATGAAATGGCATTAGGTGTCATTCATGGTGTGCAGGATATGGGATATAAAGTACCTGAGGATGTAGAAGTATTCGGATTTGATAATACAAGACTTGCAACCATGGTTCGCCCAACATTATCCACTGTCGTACAGCCGATGTATGATATCGGAGCTGTTGCGATGCGCCTATTAACGAAGTACATGAACAAAGAAGAAGTAACAGAAAAAAATGTGATTCTCCCACATAGAATTGAAATAAGAAATTCAACATTAGAAAAATAGTGCCGATATAAGATATAAATGGATGTTAACATTTGGGAGCATCTATTTTTATCATTTACGGAAGCTTAAGGAGATTGGGCATATGAATAAACGAGATATTTTAACTCCTATCGGCATCACACTAGGATTCGTGATGATAATGGTGGCGATTCTTAACAATGGGGGAAGCCAAGAGTTAACATCTTTTCTGGATATTGCAGGTATTTTGATCGTTCTTGGTGGGTTAACAGCATCCATGCTGATCACTTTTAAGATGGACCAAATTAAATTAACGTTTAAGCTTTTAAAAGCAACCTCGTATCAAAATAATTTGCAGTTACCTGAACTAATTCGTCTTTTTGTTCAACTATCCGAACGTGCCCGAAGAGAGGGCATTCTCGCTTTAGAAAATGATTTAGATGATATTGAAGATCCATTTATACGAAAAGGCATTACACTCGTTGTTGATGGTGTAGAACCAGAAGTAATTAAAGATATTATGGAAGCCGAAATTATAGCGATGGAAGACAGACATTATAAAGGAAGAGCATTGTTTGAAAAAGCAGGGGAATATGCTCCCTCATGGGGAATGATAGGAACATTAATCGGACTAGTTATGATGTTAAATCGTTTATCTGACCCGGCAACACTGGGACCAAGTATGGCTGTTGCACTCCTTACTACATTGTACGGTACCATCCTGGCTAACCTTGTATTTATTCCAATGGCAAATAAGCTGGAAGGTAAAACGGAGGAAGAGGTATTTATCAAACAGATTATAATTGAGGGAATTATAGGTGTACAATCAGGTCAAAACCCGCGTATTTTTGAAGAAAAATTAAATGCGTTTCTTTCCAGGGAATCTAAGGCAATCAAGCAGGATGAGAGGGAAGTTTCTGGCGATTTCATAGGAGAGAGCGTCAATGAAGCGTAGGGAAGTCAAAAAAACAAAAAAGAGTGGTGCACCAAAATGGATGGTTACCTACTCAGATATGGTTACTCTTATATTAGTTTTTTTCGTTTTGATCTTTTCGATGTCACAAATTAATGAGGACCTTTTCGACGCAGTTTCTGAATCATTTCAAAACAGGATGATATTTGATTTCTTTCCTTCTGCTGTACCAATGGAAAATCCTACTGATAATACAAGACATGATAAAGAAGATGAACTATCTGATGAGTTTAACAAGCCCTTGGATGCTGGAGAGAATCCGTCTGAAGATATTTCTGAAGTCGAAGAAACAGATTCATTAAGTAGTTTAGTGGATGATGTAGAGTCTTTTTTGGAAGAAAATGAATTAGACAGTGTTATTACTGCTAATCGGTCAGAAGAAGGCGTTGTGTTAGTGCTGCAGGAAAGCATTTTGTTTGAATCTGGTGAGGCAAATGTACTTGATTCGGCTGAACCGTTTCTTGATAAAGTCGGCGTTTTTCTTCAGGATGTCCCAAATCATGTTAGAGTCGAGGGGCATACAGATTCTCGGCCAATTACCAGCTATCGTTACCCATCCAACTGGGAACTTTCCAGTGCAAGAGCAAGCAGTGTTATTCGTTATTTAACGAGCAGGTATGATTTGGGTGAAACAAGATTTTTATCTGTTGGTTTTGCTGATACGAAACCAATTGCTCCAAACGACTCAGAAGAAAACTGGAGTAAAAATAGAAGAGTGGAAATCGTTATACTAGAATCGGAAGAAGGAACGGAGTAAGGTCCATAAAAATCCGAACTATGATCTAAAATTCTTTAGTTAGAATTTGATTTAGTTCGGATTTTTTCATGTTTAACGCTGTTCTCTAAAAGATTGGACTGTGGTTACTCATCCCTTGGAAAAGTGTGTTGTGCCCCTATATTACCTAACATAGGCAGAATAACTAGACTCCTGTGGAAATAGCACGTGTTCAGACCTGAGCAGCGGTGGGTTCCGCTAGGAGGCTGTGGCCGTGCCCACGGAAAGCGAAGTATTCTACCAGAGCGAATGCAACGCACACTATCATCATTAGAACAAGCGAGAGCATCACAATAGGAATTATTCATTAGTTCGCACTTTACATCTACTGCAAGGTTAAAAAACAACAAAACTTAATAAAAGAGCCTTTTATAATCTTCTTTATCGTGAAGTCATTCGTCTTTTGAACGGAGTGTTTTAGCAATGTCTAAAGCCTCTTCCACTTTCTTTTTGAAATATATGGAGTGAAATTTCGTTCGTCTCCTACAGAAAATGAAGGAAACCCTTACATTATCTGCTTAGACTTTTGTATATTTAAGGAGATGGGCTAACAGTTTTTTATTTTTTTCTTTTATCTCAGCTTTTCTTGGTATGTTGGGATAAGCATTTTCATTGTCATGCCAAGAATGTGGTAGTTCTACTGGTGAATGTTGTTGCCATTTTTCTCTCCATGAATGGGGGAGTAATCCTGTTGCAATCGAATTTGTCTTCATCACGTTCCAAATTTGTGCCCACGCCCTGGGTACCACCCTCCATATATCATAACCGCCTCCGCCTAATGCAATCCATTTTCCACCGCAATATTCATGGGCTAACTCATGAGCCAGCTCGGGAATCCGTTCGTAAATTTTCATTGAACCGCATAGGTGGGTTAATGGATCAAATGTATGTGCATCGGCCCCATTTTGCGTAACGATGATATCAGGTTTGAAAAAATGCGTGATGCTCCTAAAGGCAGATTCATAGACTTCCAGAAATGATTCATCTTGTGTAAATGCATCTATCGGCAGATTAAAAGAATAGCCATGTCCACTTTTAATACCGCGTTCGTCCACATTTCCGGTACCGGGAAATAAGTATCTGCCAGTTTCATGGATGGAAAACGTACAAACATTAGCATCATCATAAAATGCCCATTGAACACCATCGCCGTGATGAGCATCTGTATCCACGTATAACACCCTCAGGTTATAGTTCTCTCTAATGTATTTAATGGCAATTGCTCCATCATTATAAATACAAAACCCAGAAGCTTTTCTATTTAAGCCATGATGAAGACCTCCACCTAAATTTAATGCGTGATTTGTTCTGCCATTTAATACTTCATCAACTGCAGTTAAGGAACCCCCAACCATAAGACTGGATGCCTCATGCATTCCCTCAAAAATCGGCGTATCTTCCGTTCCAAGGCCAAATTCATTCATTTTTGTTTCTTCTAATTCTCCGTTGCTTGCATGCTTTACTGCCTCAATATATTCTGGGTTATGAAAGAGGGCGAGTTCTTTATCTGAAGCTTTTCTAGGTGCAATGAAATCATCTTCTATTAAAACATTGGAATGTTCCAATAACTCTTTAGTTAAAATGATTCGTTTTTGATTAAATGGATGCTTCTCATGAAAGTGATAACGTAGAAATTCATCTGAAAATATAAAGGAAGCATCTTTTCTCATATCTTTGGCTCCGGTATATTATTAGGCCACATTAATTGGTACCCGGCATCACGCAAATCCTGGATGATTGGAAGAGGATTCATTGTTTGAATACGAAATACGAGAACTTTATACAGTGAATTATCTTTATATGGATAAACGAGAACCGACGCAATATTCACTTTTCGTTTTCCGAATATTTCCATTACTTTTGGAATAATTCCTGGTATGTCCGGAACTTTTACTTCGATTAAGGAGCTTTGTACATGTGTACCTGTCAATTGAATTAATGTATACAGCATATCTTTCTCAGTTATCATTCCAACCAATTTATTGTCTTTGACAACGGGTAAACTGGCAATTTCTTTATCATAAAATATACGTGCGATTTCTTCTACAAAATCGAGCGGGTGAATTGTTATCACTGGAGAACTCATAATCGTTTGGATTTCGTTGTCCAATTCTTTGCTATCCGAGTCTTCCAGTAAAATGGAAGGGCTCGCATCTCTGACATCCCGATCAGAAACAATGCCAATGACTTCGTTTTCTTCATTAACAATCGGTATATGTCGAATGCGGTGTTTCTGCAGTAATCTTAATGTCTTGGCAATGGTTGCGGTTGGTGGCAACGAAATAACTTTTGTCTTCATAATATCTTCTACTAACATTATAATCCCTCCCTCCTGGATCGATTTTTCTGCCTATTTAGGAAACGTAATTGATCAAATCTTTCTATAGATTCCTTTGGTACGTTTTTACCGATACGGACCATTAAGCAGTTTGCAGGATGTGATATGATTTCTGGATCATCAGTCGGTGCTGGGTGAAGCCCACCTGCAGCCATCATCTTTTCCATTATTTTCCGGTAGTTCCAGATACTTAAGTTGGTTTTTTCTAAATCCCAATGCCAATAATATTCAGTTGAAATAATAATATAATTCTCCATAAATTCATCCAGCATGGACACTTCAAGAAGATTTGATGCAACTTTTTCCCCTCGGTATGTAGGTATCATTTCAATGGCACCTAGTTCCATAAGATCTTCCATATTAAATTTAGACCACCTTTCAAGGGGGTCTGGATGAAGATAGGTGACATATCCCACAATGGTATCTTCTGTTCGAGCAACCAGTATTCTTCCTTCTGGGAAATCGGCAATACTTTGCAATGCTTCAAATTGTTTGTGTGCAGGCCGAAATGCAGTTAATTGTTTATCAAAATAATACTTTTTTAATTCAATGGATGGGAGTGGGCCTTCAATGATTATGGGTCCCTTCGTTGTTTCAAGGCGTCTAGTGTAATATGTCTTGATGTGTTGCATGTATTCACCACCTATTTATTGGTACCTCTTTAACTAATTCCAGTATACAGGATATTGAAAAACATTTTTAGTTTTTTGTGAAACTTTAGGAAATAAAATAATTATGTCATGTTAAGAAAAAAGTAGTCCAATTCGGAGTATAAATGTTATTGCTCCGAAATTGAACTACTCTTAATATAAAAGAATCGTTAATTCTCATTATTGGTGTCGTTATTATTACCATTTTCATTGTTGTTTTCTGAGTTGGATTCCTTATTTTGTTTTTCCTGCTGTTTGTTATCTTTTTCGTTTTTGTCATCTGCGTTAGCTTCTTCTCCGTCTTCATCAGCAGTTTCCGTTTCGGATTCAGGAGCTTGTCCAACTACTAATTCTTTTGAAGCATCAGATTCTAATCCAAAATAGTCTACGGCTTTCACATGGTATATGGCAAAATCATTATTCCCAATTGGGAATTCTGTACTTGTCGTGCTGCCTACAAGTTCAAAATCCCCATCAGGTTCTGTGGCGCGAAATACACGATAACCAACCACATCCTTGGCTCCAGGTTTGTTCCATGTTAAATTGTTGCTCGTATTCTTCATGGAAGTTGGTGCCCCTGGTGCTTTTCCATCGTCTTCAATGGCCAATGATTGCACCTCATGACTCGGAGCTGCTATTTTTTCCCATTTATCTCTTTCAGTCCTTGGATACAGTTTGGTTATGTCATTGCCATACCCCATACGCTCCAGCCATTCAGGATTAAACATTAATCCATCACCTTCAACAAATTCCTCAGGCGTATTTGAACCAGCTGGGACTGCTTTGCCATCGACAATCACTTGTGAGCCAGTAATTAAACTATCATCCGTTTTGGTTGGAACATGTTTGCTGTTGAAGATATCAGTTTTAATTAAACCAGCTTTTTCACACAAGTCTGATGGTAGCATTCCAGATATACCACAGTAGCTTCGGGAAACGATACCTTCTGGCTGCTGAAACCTTTCAGAAGGAGCGAGCAGTTCTGGGTTAATGTCGGTAGCTGCATTGATTAACTGTGCCCATAGATTCTGATTTCGCTGGCTATAACTTAATGGATAGGAACTATCGTAAATGGAATCAGGATATTCATAACCTAACCATGTTCCAAAAGTTACATTTGGATTTGTGGCGATAAACCATGCATCATCATAATCCTGGGATGTCCCCGTTTTACCAGCCCAATCCACACCACTGTATTTTAGTCTGGAATTCACATAGGTAGCCGTACCGCCTGAAATAACGTCCCTCATCATGTCAATGACCAAATAGCTTGTTTGTGGTGAAAATACATCTACAGGATTTGGTTCATGCTCATATACTACTTCACCATCGGCAGTTGTTATTTTTTCAATCATATACCCATCTGCAAATTTACCGTTGTTTCCCAAGGTTGCATAGGCATTAATAATTTCTTCAACAGAAATACCGTAGTCAGATGAACCAAGGGCGAAAGACAGAATTTCATGATCGGATGGAGTTAGTGACGTTACTCCCATCTTTTCCAAATACTGTGCGGGATCATTATGCAGTATCTCGTAATACGTAGCAACCGCCGGGATATTGTAAGAACTCGCTAAGGCTTTTCGTACGGAGACGGTACCATAATTTCCACCGCCATAGTTTTTAGGTTGGTAACCGCCAAATTTTCTTGGATAATCGGCAATTGGCGTGCCGGGCTGAACGGCACCCATCTCTATTGCAGGTCCATATACGACCAATGGTTTTGAAGTACTCCCAATCTGCCTACGAGATGTAGCATAATTTGTTTGATCTTCTTGACTGTATTCACGACTGCCTAAAAAGCTGATAATTTTTCCCGTACTGTTCTCAACTAGAACCGCAGCAGCCTGAATCGATTGCAAGATTTCAACGCCATCTATAATGGATAATTTATCTTTTCCATAATGCTCGTAGTTTTCTGCAACTTGCTGGAAAGCATCATAAATTTCCTTATCAATCGTGGAGTGAATTTCATAACCGTCTGACTGAATGGAACGTGAAGCTAACATTTCATATTGTTCCTCTAATTCCTCATCATTCTCTAAATCCTCTGAACTGTAGCCATCTGCCTCAGCAAGCTGCAGCATAATAATTTCTGTTGCTCGTTTTTGGATTTCTCTAGTTAATATCGGATACTCTTCATGTGGTGAATTTTCTTCTTCTTTAAAGTCAGCAACGATGTCATAATTCAGTGCTTCTTCATATTCTTCTTCTGTAATATATTTCATTTCAAGCATCCGATTTAAAACGGTTTTCATTCGGTTAAGTCCTGGTTGGATACCTTCTTCATCTTTTAAACCACCTGAATTTTTAAATGGTGTATAGTAGGACGGGCTTTGCGGAAGTCCAGCTAAATAAGCTGCTTGTGCCAAATTAACTTCATCGGCATCAACTCCAAATATTCCTTGAGCTGCAGTTTGTACACCTGCAATATTCCCGCCGGATGAATTTCGACCATAAGGTACGATGTTTAAATAAGCTTCTAAAATTTCATCTTTTTCAAAGAAACGTTCTAAACGGAGGGCCAGCAGTATTTCCTTGGCTTTACGCTCGAAAGATACTTCATTTGTGAGAATTTGATTTTTAATTAATTGCTGTGTTAGTGTACTCCCACCACTTTGTCCAGAATTGGTTAATTCCTGGTATAGGGCACGGAAGATGGCTTTTGGTACAATCCCTTCATGTTCTTCAAAATATTCATCTTCAGTTGCAACAACGGCATCAATTAATATAGGGGAGATATTCTCAAGCGTTGTTTCCTCTCGGTATAGATCTGCTTTTACATCTCCAATATAAATATTATCAGCAAAATATAATTTTGATGTTTCTTCGTAATTGTAAATATCTTTTTCCATGTCTGCATAACTTCTGATTGGCTCATCCTTTACAAGGGAGGCGAAATAGCCAGCACTGAGACCTCCAACGAAGAAAGCAACGACAAATCCAATGATTAAAAAGAATAAAATAACATTCCAGACTACATCATATGTAATACGTGAAGTGGATTGGATTTTTCCGGACTTCCAGACTGAATGTATCTTTTGTATAAATGTATGAGAACAAATGGTATTCCATACTGACTTTACTTTCTCATTAAATGGATGAAACAAGTCTTTAAGTTTCATTTGTAAAACCCCCTAAAATTCTTTTATAATTATAGCATAAGTATGGTATTCCGGGTATGAATATTTCAAATTAGTTGCAATTCAAACATTAATGTGATATAGATGTATAATAACAATTTGGAGTACATATAATTTTATGCTATGAAGGAAATGAGTAGTGTTGCAAATCCCTTTTACAGAGAGCTAGTGGCTGGTGGAAACTAGTATATATTTGCAGGTGAATTACATTCTGGAGCTATTTCTTTTTCTGATGTATGAAGGAGAAACGGTGGAGACATCGTTAACAAATCCCAAGTGGCACAAGTTGTGCAACAAGGGTGGTACCGCGTGTTAAAACTCGTCCCTTTTTTTAGGGAGGAGTTTTTTTATTTTGTAGAAATGGAGAGTGAATAAAGTGGACATTTTACAGGACTTGGAAAATCGTGGCTTAATTCAGCAGGTCACAGATAAAGATGGATTGAAAGAACATTTAGCAAATAATGAGGTGACATTGTATTGTGGATTTGATCCTACCGCAGACAGTTTGCATATCGGGCATTTAGTACCACTTATTATGCTGAAACGATTCCAAAAGGCTGGGCATAAGCCGATTGCACTTGTTGGTGGGGGAACAGGAATGATTGGTGATCCAAGTGGTAGGTCAACAGAAAGATCATTGAATACGAGGGAAGTTGTCATAGGTTACAGTGAAGCAGTAAAGCAGCAAATCTACAGGATTCTGGAAGTGGAAAAAGATCAAAATTCCGTTGTAGTTAGAAATAATCATGACTGGCTAGGTCAAATGACAGTTATTGATTTCCTGCGTGATGCAGGGAAGCATTTTAGCATCAACTACATGCTTGCCAAAGAATCCGTTTCTGCACGTATTGAAAATGGAATTTCATTTACGGAATTCAGTTACATGATTCTTCAATCTCTGGACTTTATGAAATTATATGAACAAGAAAACTGTACGATGCAAATCGGTGGAAGTGATCAATGGGGTAATATTACGGCCGGGATGGAACTAATTCGCCGTTCCAGAGAAGATCTGGACGAAGATATTAAGGTTTTTGGATTAACCGTTCCTTTAATTACAAAAGCCGATGGAACGAAATTCGGAAAAACTGCTGGTGGAGCAATTTGGCTTGATCCAGAAAAGACAACTCCATATGAGTTTTACCAATTTTGGATTAATACAGATGACCGTGATGTGATTAAGTTCATTAAATACTTCACATTTTTAAGTGAACAAGAAATAGCTAATTTAGAAGGTGAAGTTGCGAGTAGACCAGAAAATCGTATGGCTCAAAAACGCCTGGCAGAAGAGATGACGAAACTCGTACACAGTGAAGAAGCGTTGGCGCAGGCTCAAAAAATTTCACAAGCTTTATTTAGTGGAGAACTGAAACAATTGTCTGCAAGTGACATTGAGCAAGGATTTAAGGACGTGCCAACCTATGAAACAGGAAAAGAGGAGATTGGTTTAGTTGATCTTCTAGTGAATGCGAACATTTCCCCATCGAAAAGACAGGCGAGAGAAGATATTAAGAATGGTGCCGTATATATTAATGGGGAAAGGGAACAGGAAATTAATTATACAGTTGGTGCGGATGATCGGATTGAGGATAAATTTACGATCATTCGCCGCGGGAAGAAGAAGTATTTCCTAATTGATTTTCAATAAAGATGTAAAAAAAGTTTCCTAGTGTAATTACTAGGAAACTTTTTATATGTTTTTACTAAAGGCTGTTTTCTAAAAGATTGGGACTATGGTTACTCGTCCCATCGAAAAGGTTTGTTGTTTTTGTTGTGATAGAGACGTAATGAGTTGCAGTTTATTCTACCGCTAGCATGTTATGCATTGTGTTGTGCTACTATTTTCTTTCCATTCCTTTATACATGCTAGTAGCGATACTCGACCCACCGAATCCCTTTGGGGCAACGCCGTTGTGACCAACGTCCTGTTGTCGAACCCATGGGTCACCCTAAGAGGCGCGTAGTGTATTTCCCAAAGCGGTTAAACACGTCAGGCTATCATTTAATCTATGTCGGACTCTATACAAAATAAGAAATAAAACTTTTCTTCAAAAGCAAAAAAATTTTAGATAACAGCCATAAATAAATATATAAACTAAAACGTTGAATTAACAACATTTCAAGGTTTTGTGTGTGTTAACCTGCAAACTATATAGATTAACGAGAGTAGAACTGAACAGTTTTAAAAACCCTTGTTTTATCAGTGTTTGAGAGGTACATTTTAAAATTCCCCCAGAAGTTCCCTCAGTTTATCCTAACCTGTACTGAAAGCGGTAGTCGTTTCTGCTTAATACTTACACTTCAAAAAATAAGGACTTAGAAATAAAAATAACAAAACGAACAAATTTAGACAATTAGATTCCTGTTCTTAGAAGGGTACTAGAGTTAAAGCATATATAGATTGGTGTGACAACATTTTCTTGTTCTAATAAAGAGGCAGAATAGTTTAAGAAGCAAAGTTACATAAACAGAACAAAAATAGTTTGGGAGGGTCTTAATAATGACAATTATGATACTATCATTGAAGCCAATTATTTAGTAGTTTAAAGAATTAAGTTGCATTATCGAGAGTTTTGAGAAAAAACAGCAAGCGAAAGTGATATAGAGAGATTAGAAAAAAATTTAAATATAAAATTACCAAAATGGTACATAGAACTTTATACAACAATCCATTTAATCGGTGCAGAATTTGGGGTTCAGGAAGATGAGCCAATTGAGGATTATGATGTATTTCTTATATGATGTGGGGGAGTGTTGACGATATAATTGAAGAAAATACCGAATGTGAACCTGGAACATCAGCATTAAAAGATGGATACGTTTTTATAGCCAGTTGCTCCCTCGGTAGTGGTGACTCCATTTTTATCAAACTGAACAATGATGAACTGGGAATATATCACGATGATTTTAGGCAGCAGTAATATAAGTATAAAGTACAGATGAATCTAATTATTTTTTAGGCTTATTGTACTAACGGGTCAGTAGAGTCTAAGGAGGGTTTAAGGGGGGATTGTTGATACAAAGAGTATATATAAAT
This sequence comes from Oceanobacillus salinisoli, assembly GCF_009733865.1. Taxonomy (GTDB): domain Bacteria; phylum Bacillota; class Bacilli; order Bacillales; family Amphibacillaceae; genus Oceanobacillus; species Oceanobacillus salinisoli. Next base: position 73,593 of record NZ_WOFB01000027.1, read on the forward strand.
TCTTTGACAAAATTGGTCTTGTATCAATGGTATCAGTCATCATCTATTTTATAATTAATTTATAACCCCCCTAAATTTTAGTCGATTTTAGTCGATAAATATACTGAGATAAACTTTATAGATTAAATGAAGGGAGTGAAAAAATGAATAAACGACTAATCCATGGTAATGAGAACATTTATTTTGTTATGTGTGTTATTACAAGTCTATTTATATATTTTGCTTTAATCATTTCATTAATTGGAATTCCATACCTAGTTATCGGACTTTTAATAGCCTTTTTCATGAATGGGCTGTTTATAGCAAATGTTAGAACCAATGGTGTTAAGATCACAGAACAGCAATTTCCAAAGATTGCAGCGAAAGTTAAAGAACTATCACTTGCCATGGAACTAAAAACAATACCAGATGTATTTATGATTCAATCAGGTGGTTTACTTAATGCCTTTGCAACTAAGTTTTTTGGTAGAAACTTTGTTGTACTTTATTCGGACATTGTAGAGATTATTGAAGATGGAAATGATAGTGAACTTAATTTTATTATCGCTCATGAACTAGCGCATATTAAACGGAATCATATATCTAAAAATGCTTTAATTTTCCCGGCAAGATGGGTACCTTTTTTAGGAACAGCATATTCCAGAGCTTGTGAATTTACTTGTGACCGAATTGCTACGGTGTATACTGGTAATTCAAAATCGGCAATTAATGCTTTAATGATTCTAGCATCCGGTAAGATGCTGTTTAATAAAGTTAATGTTGTAGACTATTTAGAGCAACACAAACGGGAAAGAGGATTTTTTATTTTTTTAAGTGATGCATCTTCAACACATCCTCCATTACCTATAAGAATTAAAAAGATACAACATATAAGAGAGGCTCCGGAATATTATGGTTGCACGTTTGCTGATTTTCAGAATGAAAATGAAAGTACTGTGTAATAACATTATATAATAGAAAAATACATATTTAAGGGGGTTTATATATGAATTTATATTTAGAAGTCATAAAGAATTATGTAGGTTTTAGTGGAAGAGCAAGAAGAAAGGAATATTGGATGTTTGCATTAGGCAACATTATTATTGGCTTATTATTTCAGCTATTTATAGTCTTTTCAGATGCAATTACGATATTATATGTAATCTTTTCATTATTCATTTTATTACCTTCATTAGCTGTTGGGGTTAGAAGGCTACACGATATTGGTCGAAGTGGATGGTGGTTATTAATTGGATTAGTTCCAATAATTGGACCAATTGTCCTTTTAGTATTTATGTGTCTTGATAGTGAAGAAGAAGAGAACAAATACGGACCTAATCCAAAAGTTAGTTATAGTGAATAAATAAAATTGTTTTAGAAAAACTGCTTGAATTACATTAACGGATTTACTTGAGAGGTGCAAACAAGTAATTCACAAATCAAAACGCGTGGGTTTGAACTGCACCCCAATTGTTGGACACAATCTAACAGTTGGAGGTGCAGTTTTCTATTATGATTTAAGGATTATTCTAAATATAACAAAGAAATCACACCATTAGCTCAAAGCATTCTGATTATATATGGATACCTCCTTAAGAGTTAAGTGAAAATCAAAAAAATAAGGAGAAGATTATGAAATTTGTTTATTATAACAGTACTGGAAGAGAAGTAAGTATTCAACCAGAACAGAATCAAGCGGAATTGATATGACAACAATAAAACCATTAGAAGGAACGTACTTTTTATCTGCCATCATATACATATTCTTGGCTAAAAATGTGGGATTATGGTGAAAAAGAGGATTAAGTATTCTAGTTTCAGCTCAAAAAGATGAAGAATAATTTATTCAGTTATTCAACAAACGGAAGCAATTCTAGGAGAAATTATGCTAATTACCCTATTTTTTGAATCCAAGGATTTAGACCACACTAATTTTTTAATTGATAACATCAAAGTCATATTAAATAAATGTGGTATTTCACAATCTTCAGTAAGTATTGAAGAATACTGGAAGATAGAAAATATGTTCAAAGTGTTCATTGAATCAAACTCAACCTTTGATACTAAGGATACTTTTGATAAGTTTCTAAACGAAATTGCTTTTAAATGGGAGAGTTTCCCAATAAATATTTAGCTTCAAAAAACAGTGAGATGTATTTTAAAGACCTTTATATGATACCAGTTAATTTTTGATTAAATAATTCCTTATTCAATAAACGGGGGCTATACTCTATCAGGGTCAAAAATAAAAAAATAGCAAAGCTAAATTACAACAATGGGGTGTAATTAAAATATGAAAAACCATATATTTATAAAAGGATTAATTTTTTTGATTGTAACTATTATGTTTATGAGTGGATGTAACAATAAAAACTTTAATGGACAAATAGAGAAGGGAAATCAAACTATAAATGTAGAGGATAACATAAAAGATAAGGGAGTAACAGCTTTGTTTATAAAGAATAGTAACGACCTTATATATAAGGTTATTGTGACTGGGGAAACTAATTATTCTGAATATGGGACCGACATCGTAGCCTCTGCAATATCTGCACTAACAATAAACACAGTAAATTCTTTAGTGGAATTTACAGATAGTGAGTTAAGTTATAACCAAGAAACTAGAAATGGATTACCCTCTATCGAACTAGAAGTAAGTAGTTTTGGCAGTGAAGTTGGTAAAGAAAAATCTTTAGTATTAATTGAATCACTTAGGCTCGGGTTAAAACAAATTGAACAAGAGTACGGCAATGAATTTCTTAAAGTAATGGAAATAAGTGATAGATAAAGAACATGTCAGTTGTATTATGAAGCTATCTACTTAATGTACTAACGGGGGCTTTAGTAAAAGAAGTCATCTACTTTGCTGTATTTTTAGTAAAAGTTTAGCTGAATTTGGCTGTTGCTAGTGTGTTTGTGTATGGTGCTTTAGTAATAATAATTTAAAAATTAGGGCCGATAAAAAGGATAAAATTATATTATGTAGAAATAAACAGTGTGAAATAAGATTCATATTAGAAGGAATACCTACTCTGGTAGTGAGGTGATATATTTGACTATTGAAGATGTTATTCGGCGGATCATTCGTGAAGAAAACGAAAAGCATCTAAAAGATATTAAAATTTATTAGAATCACACGGCTACAGAAAGATATCTAGAATTCTAAAGGTTCCAAAAGGCAGCAGAGATCCTAAGAGTCGTAAAACAGCAACATACGAAATTTGACAGCATTCAGAACAAAAAAACTACGTTAATTATAGAAGAACTTCGAGCAGGTAGATAAAGATAAGTTTAAAAATTAGGATAGCTAAAATAGAAGCCTGTAGGTATAAGCGACTGTCCACAAAAATTAGGGCAAAAACCGCCCCCAAAAGTCCCACTAAATAGTTAACATTTAATACATTATTCTACAATCGACATATAAATAAAAACCCTAGAACACTTTTGATAACAAGCTTTCTAGGTTTTTTAAAACTGCTGTATACAAAGCAGTAAAATTAACGAGAATAGAATTAAACGGTTCTCTCAACCCTTGATATGTCAGTGTTTATATCGGTTTTATTCAGAATTGGCCCCAGTTTTGGCCCCATTTAAACTTTCGGAGAATAATTGAACAGTTTCTTCTTCCAAATCTAAAAATGTGTGACCGTATATATCGAGAATCATTTGTGGTGTATTTCCTAGTCGTTCCGCGACAACTTTTACACTCGCTCCCCGTTTACCTTGGCTAAGAAGGAGAGTAGCATGTGTATGTCTTAATCCATGTGGAGTAATTGGCTTTAAATTTGCTTTTTTGATTATACGTCTCAATGAATAGGTGATGCTGTTACTCTAACTTTTGGGGTACCTTAATAGTTAGGACATGTATTTACTTTTGGTTTTTGATAAATTTATTTTATTATTTTTTATTAAATGAACTAATAAGGCGATTAAAGGCAAAGCTGTTCCAAAGAGTAAAGCGACTTCACTATTAAATTTATAGTAAGTATAACTTCCAATCCATGAACCAAAGGCTCCTCCCAAAAAGAAAATAGTCATATATAATCCATTAAGTCTGTTTCTTATCCCGGGATTCAAACCAAATATCACTTTTTGACCTAATAATAAATTTCCTGACACACCAATATCAATACTAATGCCTGAGATAAGTATTAAAAGTACACTAAATAGTGAATGATCTTTAACAAAAAATAATAGGACGATTGACAATAGTACGAGCGCCATTGATACATTAGTCATTGTAAAAATATAACCTTTATCCGCTATTTTACCAATAGTAGGAGTTAGTAAAGCTCCAGCTATTGCAACAAAGCCAAATAATGCAATTTCATTATTTGAAAAATGTAACGGTTCAGACCTTAATAAAATGGGGATAACTGTCCAATAAAGACTAAATGTTGCAAATAAACATGCATGATAAAATGCTCTTTCTTGTAAAGGAGATGTATTTATTAGTAGCCTCACCATAGAAGCTATTAAATTTGGATATGACATGTTACTAGTCGATACTACTTCATAGTTGGGCAAAAATTTTATGATTAACAGTAATACGACAACTAGCATTATTAATGAAAAAAGAAATACCATTCTCCAGCCGAACCAGTCAGCTATTCCGATAGAAAATGGGCGAGCAATCATAATCCCAATCAATAAACCACTCATCACTTTACCCACATATTTACCTGCCTCTTCAATGGGCACAATTCTCATTGTTAGTGGAACTAACATTTGAGCCGCACAGGCTCCAATGCCAATTATGGTTGTTAATATTAAAAAAACAATTCCATTTGTCGAAATTAGCGTACCAATTAATGAAATAATTGTAAGCCCGATAAGAATTACTATTATTTTCTTACTTTTAAATAAGTCAGCCAAAGGTACGATAAAAAATAAGCCCAATCCATACCCAATTTGTGTCAAGGTAGTGAGCAATCCAGATAAATCAGAAGAGATGTTCAGATCTTCTGCAATGAATTGTACAATTGGTTGTGCATAATAAATATTAGCAGCAAGTGAACCACAACTAATTGCCAAAATAAATATTAGAAAATTTGTCTTTTTAGTCAACTTTATCATTCCTTTTGTTTATTCTTGTTGTTTTTGGAACGTTCGTTCCGAAATACTTAAAAAAGAAAGACTATAGGTCTGCAATAGTCTTATCCACTAGATTGTAGGCTAGATTTTTCTCTTTTTTATATCTAGACATTAAATTAATGCTGTGATTTAAACTTAATAAAGAATATGCAACTAATTCAGAGTTAGCCTCTTGTGAAATTTCTCCTTTCTTTTTTCCTTCTTCAATGACTTGCTTAAATACCTTCTCAAGTTCATTAAAATCATTTAAAAGTATTTCTTCTATAGAAGGATCAATATGTCCAATAAGCAGTGAAGAATTAGTTATAATGCAACTTTTGGGAATGTCATCTGAATAGCATTCTTCAATATGTTGATAAAAAAAGGATTTAAGTGATGCTTTAGTGTCTATACCGCTAAAAAGCAAATTTCTTTTTCGATAGCCACAGTTTTTATAATGTTCTAAAACCAGTTTGAAAAGTTCTTCCTTATCTCCAAAACTATCGTAAAGAGTAGATCGACTAATTCCCATCGTTTCAATAAGATCTGAGATATATGTAGCGTCATAGCCTTTTTCCCAGAATAAATACATTGCTTTATCCAAAGCATGTTCTTTGTTAAAATTTATACTTCTACCCAATTTACAACACCTCCATTCATATACTTTAGTATAAATATTACGGAACGATAAGTCCAGAAAAAATTATCTTGAAATCAAGGTTTCCGTTAAAGGGCGCTTTTCTTCAATAAGAAGGCGTCTTTTTTCATGGATAACACATTTAAGGGATTAAGTTTATGAAGGTGTAAAAAAGATTGTGAAGTATTGTACTTAAACTAATGGGTGCAAGAGTTAAACAAGGTGATCATAGAATTTGATT
>NZ_WOFB01000028.1 GCF_009733865.1 Oceanobacillus salinisoli
TTCGTCCTGAGCCAAGATCAAACTCTCCAAAAAAGTTTGAATTATGATTGACACCAATCAACCATAACTAAAAGTCTTAGCTTCAAAAATTGATACAGGGTATAAGTTATCATTTATCAGATTAACTGACATCCAACTTCTTACCACTGACATTTGTTTCATACTGGTTGTTTTGTTCAGTTTTCAAAGAGCAATTGATAACCGCTGTTCTTTTCAGCGACTTTTATTAATATAACACAATTACTTATTTGTTGTCAATAACTATTTTGCTCAAAACCTAAATAATTATTAGCGACAACTTTTATATTATATCAATTACACTGTTACAAGTCAACACTTTTTTTAACTAAACTTTAAATCGTTTTTTGGTTCAAAAGCGTTTCTTTTGCAACAGCAAAAGTTATATTACTACCTTTCAGCCTAAAAGTCAACATCTTATTAAAACTAATTTACCCAAACAAGCAAACCTTATTATGCACATCAGAAACCTATCCTGTGTTTCTTCTGTACTTCAGCAATTGCTTTTCTAAATAAATCCTTATTAAAATCAGGAAAATAAACATCTGAAAAATATAGCTCCGCCTGTGCTGATTGCCATATAAGAAAATTGCTTATTCGCTTCTCCCCACCTGTTCGTATGATTATTTCTGGATCGGGTAAAGTTTTTGTATATAGAAATTGTTGAAAATAGTTTTCATCCAACTGGTTAATATCTATTTTCTTATGCTGTATATCTAAAACTAAATGACGCACAGCCTGTAAAATATCGCTCCTCCCACTATAATTAAGCGCAAAATTCACAATTAACCCATCATTACTTTTGGTTTGTTCGACAGCTTTAATAACCGCTTTTCTTGTAGAATCCGGAAGGCTGGCAATGTTCCCTGATACAAGTATTCGAATGTTTTTCTTCATAAACCCTGGTAGTTTTTTATTAAAAAACTTTACCGGCAAATACATGAGATAGTTTACCTCATCAGCAGGTCTTGACCAATTTTCTGTAGAAAAGGCGTATAACGTAAGTACCTTAATATTCATCTCGACGCAAGCATCAATAATTTTTTCCATAGCTTGCGTTCCAGCAAAATGACCTTCACTCCTGGAAAGACCTCTCGATTTTCCCCATCTTCCATTCCCATCCATAATAATAGCTACATGATTTGGAACCCATAAACTCATCTGGCAGCCTCCTATTCAAAATTCATTCCCTGTTCATTCATCTTTTATCATTCCATTGTTACATCTAGCCGAAAACATATCTTCTTTAATACCACTAAATATTAGAAAAACTCGTATACGCCCACGCTTTCATCAATTGTTAGTTTTTCTTATAGGCTCTTTTCATATAGATTGTTGCTATTTATATGATATTAAGTCAGATATAAGTACGTACGACGTAAAGAATTTCAATTTATTCTCCTGCTACGGAAATACACTACGCTATTGTTGTGCTATATATAGGAAGAGTAACCACACTACCAAACTTTTACAAAACAGCCTTCTTATAATTAAGAAGTTAAAATTTTGGCTGCGTCGAATCCACTTCACTTCTCAGGTAACATTTTATGCGTGAAATAAAGCTTCAATCAGCGGAAGCTTTCTGCTTGCTAATTGAAAATTTCAAAACGTCCGAACACTCCATTGCTAAAGCAAAGCATTTATTCCCTTTCGATATCCAGTCCCTTCATTTGTTCGGTTATCCGATGCTTTGTGAAATTGAATGATTGCCATAGTTGTGTTTCCTGATTTTCTATTTGTTGTTTCCTATTTATAAGCATATCTTTTAACTCCGGATAGTCCGGGTCCAATTCATACAATTCGATTAGACCTTCCACCCCGGTATAAGACAGCGAATTTAAATAATGAATGTCTATCTTCCCTGTATCTTTAAAACGTTCTATATTTTTGTCTACAATTACTTGCTCCACATTGATTACATTTAATAATACATAAAAACTCAGGCCTGCAATCAGATAAAAGTGAAGCAATGTCAGTTTTTCCAACCAAACTCGTATCAACGTATATGCAAAAATCACGATAAGGTAAATCATAAATCCGTGAGCCAAAATCCGGTCCATCGTGAATCCGTAGGCCGCTTCATACAAACTTAATCGCTGATAAGCGGAAGCAAGCATGACACCACTCACTAATATAAGTACCGAATACATGATTTTAAGTATCACCTTCATACTCTTCCTTGAATCCTTGACCAACTTTAAGCAGCATATTAGGATTATCCAATTAATTAACGTCACGAAAAGCAATTCAAAAAATCCCCGTCTTGCATAAGAGGCATAAGTAAATCCATCCTGTAATCCATTACCGAAAAAGTAATTAAACTGAATGACTACAAATAATACATAAACAGCATTTAACATAATTAATATGGTAAGTGCCGTGACACTAGCCCATCGAATCTTTTTCACGTTAGATAAAATCGTTATGCTTTGTGATTCATACTGATTTCGCAGCACTTGTAAAACACCAAAAAATAATAGGGTGAATAATAAAACAAGAGCGAGACGAAAGATAGACTCCCAGGAACCAAACTGCAGGAGAAACCGAGGCAAGCGTAAAACGATATCCTCAAAAACCTTATCTGCCGACATTAAGAGTGCAGTAATTACCAGCAATAAGGGAATCCCAATTCCTAATCCGATAAAAATATGCTTCAACACCTGACTCGTTGTTTCATTTATATTGTGAAACACCTTTTTAAACAATACTTTGCCAAAATTGGAGATATACTTTAATCCTTCCAAAAGCTTAGAAGTCAGAGCAAATACGAATTCAGGCTTTGCCCATTTCATGTTTTTTGGACTTGTAATTAATACAATATGGAAGAAAATCAAAAGTGGTATCAACAGCACATTAAGAACATAAAAGAACTCATTATCATAGACCGCATAGCTTCCAGCAAGCAGCCAGATTACAACCATAAGGAGAATTCCAATTCTTCGATGCTGGAAAGAGAGTTTAAACCGGATGAAAAATACTAAATAAAATCCAAAAACAAAAATCGGATAAGAAATCCCTATCTCTCCATGAAAAAAACTAACTTCCGCCAGAACTCCTAATCCCAAGCATGCTATAAAAAGCAACCAATCTTTCCTTTTCAGTTCCATTGTATAACCCACCTCACCCTTTTAATTCTATATACATAGTTTATCTAGGTATTATTATAAAAAAACACTCTGATTTTCAGGCAGGGAAACATCCTCCCTTTATACAGAAATTCTCTTCCCCCACTTATAACCAATCCAGGATACTGGATATAAAAAACCTGTAAATACAATACAAGTAATAATGAATGGTACACTTAATAATGGATCAAACCAATTATATGGAATAAGCTTGAATATGGTTAAATACATTAATAATAGATTTGGTACAATACAAATCAAGAATGTTCTTTGAAGAATCCTTTTTCCCTTATGTCCAAACTCTTTACCAATTTCATAACCAAGAAGACCCCAAAAAAATGTATAGATAAGCATAATCAGTAAAGTCGTATCCGTTAACGCTGACCAAAGCTGCTCGGCCCAATCCCACTTAAAGACATTATAACTAACCGTTAATAGAATACCACCGATAAAAATCATACTATTACATATTACAAATAACCATTGTGTTTTTCTCGGGGTGGCCGCAGTTTCCTCACGCCAGACTCCTGCAATTTCACGCGGCGAACCCAATCGCTCTACTAATCGCTCATAGACATCTTCATTTTCAACGGAAGATTCCTTTAGTATTTCATATATATGTAACTCATAATCCGCCATAATCGCCTGCTTATCCGGATGCTTACCAATTAATTGCTCTAATTCTTTGTAAAACCTTTGATTCGTCACCTTCAAGATTCGTTTCTCCCAATTAAGTTGTTCATCACCTTCACATAGCGGAGCCATTCATTGGTCTTCTCTGATAGCATTTCTTTGCCTTCCGCGGTAATGCGATAATATTTGCGGGCCGGGCCTTTTTCCTGGTTTTTCCAATACCAATCGATATAGCCTTGCTTATGCATCTTATGAAGTGCAGGATACAATGTCCCTTCTTTCATTTGGAAGTTATGTTCACTGCGGCGATCCATCTCTTTTACCAGTTCATATCCATACATATCACGTTCATCTAATAATTGCAGTACAAGCAAAGATGTACTACCTTTAACAAGTTCCCGGTTAAACATTTTATCACCTACCTAGAATTATTAGGTATATATACTATAAAATATTTACTTTTGATTGTAAAGTATTACTTGAAAAATCATAAGACATCAACCAACACAAATTATCCTAATAACTGGATCGAAACTCTCTTAGAAAATTCAAAAATAATCCCGCTTTTTTATGCATATTTCTAGAAACCTACTAGAAAATAACTGATAATAGAAATGTCTCTTTAAAAACATTCGTAAGGAAGGTAGTTAATGACAACAACATATGAACCAATTATTCAATTTAATAACGTTCATTTCTCAGATAAGGGGATGCCAATCTTAAAAAATATTACAGGATCTTTTCAGGAAGGGAAGATTACGACACTTGTAGGACCTTCTGGCGCAGGGAAAACCACTCTATTCCGCTTATGCAATCGACTCATCTCACCGGATTCCGGAGAGATTCTCATTAAAGACAAACCAATTGAACAATATGACCCGATTGATTTACGGCGCAAAATTGGACTCGCCCTTCAAAGCGCGACAATGATAAGTGGAACAGTGTATAAAAATCTCTCCCTGCCAATGACATTAAAAGGGGAAGAATTACCGGAAGAAGATGCAAAAGAATTATTAGAAGATGTCGCATTAGGTGGAGCGTTTCTGAATCGGAACGTTAAAGATTTATCAGGTGGACAAAAACAAAAAGTGTCCATTGCACGAACATTAGTGAACCATCCCAAAGTTCTTTTATTGGACGAAATCACTTCATCCCTTGACCGGGTATCTCAGCAGGATATCGAGGAACTCATTCAAAAAATTAATCAAAAATACGGGACAACCATTATTTGGATTACCCATAACCTGGAACAAGCTTTATCCATTGGTGATAATACTTGGGTCATGATGGCCGGTGAAGTCATAGAAACTGGAAGAAGCGATTTGCTGAATAATCCGAGAGATGAACGAGTTCAGCGTTTTGTAAGGGGGGATATGGAATGAGTTATTTAGCATTATTCTTGTCACTCATATTTGTATTCATTCCCCTGATCCTATCTAAAACATTACATCTAGGTTTAGAGAAGGATACCATTATCGCTACTGTTCGCTCTATCATTCAATTGCTCGCAGTTGGATACGTACTGCAATTCGTGTTTGCCTCGGAGCAATTTGTATTTATCATTTTAATGATCATCCTGATGATAGGTGCAGCTACACAAAATGCACGAAAAAAAGGTGTAACCATTAAAGGAATCACCTGGAAACTGATTGCAACCTTTGTATTTATTGAAGTACTTACACAAGCCATTCTTCTTGGATTTGGAATTACTCCACCGACCGCGCAGTATATCATTCCTATTAGTGGTATGGTCGTGGGAAATTCTATGGTGCTAGCGATTTTATTTCTTAACCGGTTTACAGCCGAAGTGGAGGCAAGACAGGATGAAACAGAGCTTATTTTGTCACTCGGCGGAACACCAAAGCAGGCAATACATACCTCACTTGTGACCTCTATCAAGGCTAGTACCATTCCGACAATTGAAAGTCAGAAAACAATTGGACTTGTGCAGTTGCCTGGGATGATGAGTGGACAAATTATTGCAGGTGCAGATCCGGTTCAGGCTGTACAATTCCAATTGCTTATCTTATTTTTACTTTTAACGACAGCAATCGTCACTAGTATTATGCTCGGATTTTTGTCCTACCCTACACTGTTTAATGACAAAATGCAGATGCTAAAAATTAGGGAAGAAGAATAAGAACTAACTATCACGCTTCATTTTTAAGTTTTTCATATACTTAGGACGTTAAAGTTTTAGCTTCGTCGAAAAACTTCTTCGCTAAAATTTTATACTTTCCTAACATGTAAAAAAGGAACCGGATAAGAATTCGCCGGTTCCTTTTTTATTATTCCGCTTCTGAAACAACAGTAAATCTTTCATTGATATGTTCTTTATTTTCTATTTCATCTACAACGGCAACCGCGTAATCTGCATAGCTTATATAGCTGTCGCCTGTTTCATTTACAATGACGTGGTCCTTTCCTTTCTTATACGAACCTGTTCTCTTTCCCTCCGGATCAAACATAGCGGCCGGGCTAATAAATGTCCATGTTATGCCACTGGAGTTTTGTAGGTCCTCCAGGTTTTTCGCTTGATTGACAGGAATCGCTATAAATTCTTTTGGAAATTCCGGAGTGTCCATTAGTTTGGTTGTTTTGGCCTCATCTACATATAAACTTCCAGCTCCACCTACTACAATCAATCTTGTTTCAGGAGCGCCTTTTAAAGCTTCTATCAAAGATTTCCCTAAATCTACATGCAGGTACGCATTATCCAGGCCTGTACCAAAGGCATTCACTACCACATCAAATACTTGAAGATCCTCTGTGTTTAGATCAAAGGCATCCTTTTCTACAACAGAAACACTCTTATCCTCCAATTTCTGCGCATCTCGTACAATAGCTGTTACGTCATGCCCTTTTTCCTTCGCCTCTTTTAAAATAAGCTTACCCGCTTTTCCGCCAGCTCCAATAATTCCTATTTTCATTAAGAATCCCTCCATATATTCGTTTTATTGTAACCAATTCGATTACATCTATATCAAAAAAATGGAACATTATGATCCAATTTTTTTAGATAACACCGTTACTAATTCTTCTAGGGTCACCTCGTTTAAAACAGACTCCATTGCGTTTTGGGCCTTTAACAATATGAGTTCGAGAACATCCTGGATATTTGCTCCAACCTGGCAATTTGGATTTGGGTTCTGATGAAATTGAAATAATTCTCCTTCCTCCACAACATCAACGGCTTGATAAATTTCAAGTAATGTTATTTGATCTAAAGGCTTGCGAAGTTCAACTCCACCCTGACCACGATAGATTTCGATTAGTCCCGCATTTTTTAATTTCCCCATTACTCTCCGAATCACAACTGCATTCGTATTCACGCTTTCTGCTATGAACTCCGATGTTAGCCGCGTATCTCTTTCAATAGAAACGAGTGATAAAATATGTACAGCTACAGTAAATCGACTGCTGATTTTCATAATGTGACCTCCGTTGTAATCATTATAGTTACATCAAAAAGATGTGTCAAGGTATTATCTGCAATGTTCTTTGTTGTATACTTTTAAGATAATCGGAAAACCTAATAGTTGACATAACTCTCATAATTTTGTATATTACACTTAATTAAAAATACTTTAATTCAAATTAATAGGATTGAATATAAAAGGAGATTTCCCTATGGGTACTGAAAACTTATCACTAAAAGCATTTGTTGTTTTATTAAAAGCAAATAAAACATTGGGAGAGGTGATTAAGAAAGATATTAGCAGTCATGGCATGCGTACTTCTGATTTTACAATTATGGAAGCATTATACCACAAAGGCAAACAAACGATAAAACAAATTTCAGAAGCTGTACTGATTAACACCGGCTCCATTACTTATGTTATCGACAAATTGGAGAAGAAAGGGCTGCTCGAACGGATTCCCTGTAAGGATGACCGTCGCGCCGTTCATATTCAATTAACAGATGAGGGAATGAACTTAATGGCAGAAATCTTTCCACTCCATCAAAAAGTCATCGAAGAAATATTTGAGGACGTTTCAGAGGAGGAAAAAGAAATCGTAATTGATGTACTAAAACGCGTTGGAAAGAAAGGGGAACAACTAAAATAAAGAAACAGTGGGATACATTATCGATCAGAAACGGAAAATTCCAGGCATATGTAAACCATTCACCTATCCCACTTAAAGCAAAATCATTAAATAATTAGAGATTTGGAAAGGAGAAACATAATGAAACATATATTCCAAGAAGGAAAAAATCATTCAAAAACTTTATTACTGCTTCATGGTACAGGAGGAACGGAACAGGACCTTCTCCCATTAGCAGACATCATTGATGGGGATGCCAATGTACTTAGTGTACGTGGGAATATTTCGGAAAATGGCATGCCTCGCTTTTTTAAACGATTAGCAGAAGGAGTATTTGATGAAGAGGACTTAATTTTCCGCACCAAGGAACTAAATGAATTTCTTGATGAAGCATCTGAAAAGTACGGGTTTGACCGAAATAACATCACTGCCATCGGTTATTCAAATGGAGCGAATATCGCTGCAAGCCTTATGTTTCATTACAAAGACGCGCTACAGGAAGCCATCCTTCACCATCCAATGGTACCGAGAAGAGGCATCGATTTACCTGACCTTGCCGGTAAGAAGGTATTTATTGCTGCAGGAACGAATGACCCAATCTGCCCTGCTGATGAATCTGAAGAACTAAAATCCTTACTTGAAAATGCCGGTGCCAGAGTAGAACTACATTGGGAAAACAGAGGGCATCAACTAACGATGGATGAAGTGAAAGCTGCTGCTAATTGGTACAAAAATTAAGGATCTTATTTTCGCAAAGTTTAAATAAAATGATAAGCACGATGATGGTAGAATATTACCGCTACGGAAATACACTACGATCGTTTTGTACTTTTATATTTTTTTGATATTTGATTTCACTAAATAAATTTAGTAAAGTAAGCTAATCACTATTAAGCTGGCTGATTGGAGCGGAGGGGGCGACTCCTGCGGGAAAGCGAATTTCCTGCAAAGCAACAAATCTTTTCGGCAGGACCAGTAACCGCAATCCTAATCTTTAAAAACAGCCAAAATGAAAAAGCTGCCGTGTTTTGAATTAACACGGCAGCTTTTTAATTTCTTAAAATGACATAAATCAGATAGATTACATACGAAAGTGCTAAAATAAGCCCTTCCCTCTTCCCTACTCTGAAATTGGTTCTGGAGAAGATAAGCAAAATCACAGTTAAAACCATCATAATAAGTACATCACTGAATACCTTGCCATTTACGGGAAGTGGTGTAATCACTGATGAGGTACCAAGCACTAATAAAATATTAAAAATGTTACTCCCGACAATATTACCAAGTGCAATTTCACTTTCCTTTTTAAGTGCTGCGGTTACTGATGTTACTAATTCTGGTAAGGACGTACCCATCGCCACAATGGTTAAGCCAACCAGTGTTTCACTCATACCCCATCGATAAGCAATCTCCGTCGCATTCGATACGACCAGCTCCCCACCAAAAACAATTCCAGCTAAGCCCAATATTGTAATTATAATATTTTTCCCCCATGTCACACCTTGAGGGATTGGTTCATCGGATAAGCTTTCGCGGCTCTTAAACGCAACCTCAATGACATAGTACATAAAGATAGAAAGAAATAATAAAAAGATAAGCCCATCACTTCTTGTAATGAAATTATCACTTAATCCTTCCAAAGTAATATCACTCATCACGACAAGCAATGCTACACTCGCTAAAAATGTAAAGGGGATTTCCTTTCGAATCGTTTCCGTTTCTACCTTTAAGGGGAATATAAATGCTGCTATCCCAACTACCAAGGTTAAATTAAAGATATTACTGCCAATGACATTACCAAGGGATACATCTGCACTCCCTTCTAAAGCTGCGATAATACTAACCGTTACTTCCGGAGAACTCGTTCCAAAAGCAACAATCGTTAATCCAATTAAAATAGAAGGAATCCGAAGCAGCCTTGCGATATTTGATGCTCCGTCAACAAAATAATCTGCCCCTTTAATTAGTAATACAAAGCCAACAACCAATAAAATATATGCCAAATTATTCCACCCTCCTAATCCCATATTTATCATAATATAACCTTCCCCATTTTCTATTTTGAATTCCTTTCAATGGAGGATTGGATTATTTTGCAATAAAGTGAATCTTCAATTAGTGGGGGTCTTACAGCCAGTTAACCACATGATAAAAAAAAGCCGCCTTATTTGGCGACTTTATACTTCCATTAATTTCCCACTTGTTTCACGACGTATCACCGGAGCAACTTCTGTACCTAATAATTCAATCGTTTTTTCTATATTTTTAAAAGGGACTCCACCAATATCCATTTGCAGCATAAAGCGTCTATGCCCAAACATTTCATGCTGATAGAGTATTTTTTCAATAATATCTTCCGGACTTCCGATAAACATAACGCTTTGCGGTTCTGTTATTTTCTCAAATTCTTCCCGTGTGATAGTAGTTTCTATTCCACGCTGCTGATTCATGTATTTCATATAGTTTGCATAGTATGGGTAAAATTCTTCCTTCGCTTTTTCTTTTGTTTGAGCAATATAGCCGTGTCCTGTTATTCCGATTGGCAGTTCGGCTTTCTCATATCCAGCAAGGTATCCCGCCTGATGGTATGCATCTACTAATGGGGCAAATCTTGTATGAAATCCCCCAATCATAGCTATCGTCAAGCCTAAGCCATATCTGCCAGCTCTTGCTGCACTTTCTGGACTTCCTCCCACACCTACTGAAATTGGAAGTTTTTCCTGATGTGGCCGTGGTGCAATTTCGGAATCTTTCAATTCGGAACGGTATTTCCCGCTCCATGTTACCCGTTCATTTTCGTTTAGCTCCATTAATAATTGCAGATGCTCTTCAAATAATGCATCATAGTCATCTAATCGGTATCCAAATAGCGGGAAGGATTCCACAAATGCCCCTCTTCCGGCTATAATCTCTGCACGTCCATTTGATATTAAATCCAACGTGGCAAAGTCCTCGAATAACCTTACTGGGTCTATCGTATTTAAAACCGTTGTCGTACTCGTTAATTTAATATTTTTCGTAACCTGTGCCATAGCAGATAAAACCATTTGCGGGCTGGAAACCGCATAATCTAGACGGTGATGTTCCCCGACACCGAAAATATCCAACCCCGCTTCATCTGCCAGTTTAGCCGCATCGATGATTTCATGAATGCGCTGTTTGGCATTATTTGATTTACCTGTATAAGGATCAGCTACTATATCCCCTAATGTATAAATACCAATTTCAAATGTATTTTCATGGTGTATATCCATCGCTCTTCCTCCAATAATTACATGCTCCTGTGTCTATTTGAACACTTCCGCAAAAGTCTATTCTTCTAATCGAAGCTGTATCGTATTTCCAGAAGGATCTTCCGTTACATAAAAATCATTTTCCTTTGTTACGGTTATACCCAGTTGTTCTAATTTCGATATGGTTTCTTTCCGCTTCTCTTCATCTGGAAATATAAGTGTAAACCAATTTAATCCAACACTATTTTTCGCAGGTGCTTTAGCCCCTACCCCATTCCATACATTCAAACCAATATGATGGTGATAGCCATTGGTTGATGCAAAAAGTGCGCCAGGATATCTCGTTACAATATCGAATCCCAAGCCATTGACATAGAAGTTTTCTGTTTCATCCAAATCAGAAACATGCAAGTGAATATGCCCCATTAATGGATCCTCAGGCATTCCATTCCACTGTTTATCAGCTGCTTCAAGCACACCTTCTGCATCCATTTGTACAGTCGCCATTTCCACTAGATCCTCATTCCAATTCCATTCAGTAGACGGACGGTCTCTTGCAATTTCAATCCCATTTCCGTCTGGATCATCGAAGTAGAGCGCTTCACTTACATAGTGATCAGAAGCTCCTAAACGAATTTGATTTCCCTTTGTCTCAATAAGGTGTTTTAAAAATGCACCAAGGTCTGCACGTGATGGAAAAAGTATCGCAAAATGATATAATCCCGTTGTTCTTCCCTGTTTAGGTACAACATCGTCTGGTTGTTCCAATGTTAAGAGCGGTGTTTTCCCATTTGCAGTTAAAACTGCCTTGCTGCTAGTTTGTTCGAGTACTTTAAATCCCATGAAATCACGATAAAATTCAAGTGATTTATTTAAGTTGGTTACATTTATGTTAACCTCACCAACATAAATGGTTGGTTTTTGGAAAAATTTCTTTTCCATCATTTCCATCTCCTTCTTTTGAAAACATTCATTATCTTTATATTCTGTTAATCCGTTAACTTCTACACTCTTAGTTACTACTTTTTATTTAATTACTTTTAGTAAGTATAAGATGATATCATGGATTTGTCAATTACGTTACAGTGTATTTTTTATATAATTTTGAATATCTATGCCAGTTTTTAACATTGGCTCTTTCGTAAGTTTTATTGCTTTTTAATCTTTGCAGTTGATATAAAATTAAACATATCTTTAGATGATGTAATATTTTAAACAAACAGGTTTATTTTGATAGAATGATTTAAGAACTTCAAGATTAATGAAGTTTTTGTCTGCCGTATGATACATGGCATATACTCTGAAGAAAAGGGGGGTTTACATGATTGTGAGAGAGCACGACGGTCATTTTGTGATGATTGAACAGAATAATCACGCCATAATTTCTGGTGAATTAATGGCAAATTGGAAAGACAGCCTTTTTCTTGGTAAGGCCCACCGAAAGTCCGTGAATTACGCAATCAAAATGCATGATTATGGTTGGAAATACTTTGATAAACAGCCACTTTGGAATGATCAAACGAACAAACCTTATACATTTTCAGATTTCCCTATTTCTCCTAAAACCATCGTCTACACTCACGGAATTAATGAAATTGAAAAAAATGATATCTATGCTGCATTATTATGCAGCGAACATTTTTCAAGGTTCATAGCACAAGAATCATCCAGTCATGCGTCACGCTTCATAGAAGAAGAAAAGGAACGGCGGCAGCGGCTTATCGCTTCTTTAGGGGAGTTAAACAAACGTTTGTTTAACTTTCACTATGATCTCTTAAAACTTGGAGATAGCCTATCATTATACCTATGCTTAAACGAACCTGGCGTTACCAAGGAGGACGTTCATTTCTTTTTTCGCAATGGAATAGATTTGCCATCAGATATAGACCAATTAAGCAAACAAGTTCTGGAGCCGGAATGGAAAGATGAGCATACCATTGTGCTTAGCCCGTTTCCATTTGAATCAAGTGTGACAGTGCGGATAAAACAAAAAGTTGTTTCTAAGACAGTAATTCGAAAACATGGGTTAGTTCATAGTTATGAAAATACTCCTTATGAGGAACTAGAGCTGGAGATTATTCCGAATTAACCACCCTTTTACAATTAAAGAAGGAGCCGAGTGATTCGGCCCCTCTCTTTACGACTCCTGTCTTAATGGTGTCTGTCCATCTGGAAAGCTATCATTTTCCACATAGAGTTTTCTTGTTGGATAAGCGAATTCTGCTCCTTCTTCTCTTACAATATCTAAAATCTTATAATTAATCTCTTCCTTCACCTCTAAAAATTCACCCCATACCGTTGTTTTAGTGAAGAAATATAAGAATATACCCAGACTGCTGTCATTGTATTTATCAAATTTAACAAAGATTGTTTCCTGATCAATATCAGGATGGTTTTTCAATAAATGATCAATTCGTTGGACAATAGCTTGCATTTTTTCTTTAGGTGTTTCATACGTTAATGCCAAGTTAAACGTAATTTGTCGTTTCCCCATTTTGCTCCAGTTTGTAATCGGTTCATTGGCTAACTGCGCATTAGGCACAGAAACAAGTGCATTGGCAAATGTACGAATCTTCGTGCTCCGGAATGTAATATCCTCGACCGTCCCTTCCACACTAGGTGTTAACACCCAATCCCCGATGGTAAATGGTTTTTCCGAAATAATGACAATACCGCCAAGAAAATTGGCCAAAGCATCTTTTGCAGCTAAGGAAATAGCCAATCCACCTAGTCCTAAACCTGCAATAAAACCTTCAATTCGGTAGCCAAATTCCTGAAGAATAACGGTTGCACCAATAGCTACAATAATAAACTGTAAGGTTCTGGACAGTAACGGAATAAGAATTTCATCAATCTTTATATCTGTTTTATCATTAATTTTCCGAAAAAGTTCGGATGATGTGGAGGATAGTCTAACTAATCCCCATGTTAAAAGGAAAATGATAGATGCGCTTATAAAACGACCGAACATTTCGTTTTCCTGGTGATCTATATAAGGGTAATATCTTACCGCAGCGTAAAGTCCAATAATAGTAAATAACCATTGAACTGGTTTTTCAAAGGATAAAAATATATTCGATAAAACATCTATTTTCGTCTTCTTAACTAATCTCATGAGGATTGCAAAAACATATTTGGCAAATAGTTTACGAAAAAGAACAAATAACAGGAATATCCCCACTGCTATTCCCAGCTCAATCAGGTGCTCATAAGAAATAAATAACTCCCATGTCATATTAGTTCATTTCCTCCTAAAATTTCTAGATATTATCAACGGCTAATCTGTGCTTTTCTCTTTTGAAAATTAACATCACGATAATATGCATTTTTCACTAAAATATTTGGCCCTAAGCAATTTACTGCAGGACAATGGCAATTTAAACTTTTAGCAGTTTTACTATCCATCCAGCGGTCATAGGCTTCAGGCAATGTTGTATTCTGAATATTACCCAATGACGGTTCCTCATCACCAAAATCCGTTACAATGACATCCCCATTAAAAATATTCACATTCAAACGTGAGCGACCATCTGGATCATTTCGTACTGTTACACTCTCTTCTTGATATAGACGCTTCAATAAGTCCAAATCATCTCGGTTAGAACTACAGGCATAAAAAGGTAATGTTCCAAATAACATCCACATGTCTTTGTTTCGATAGTCCAGAAGTCGCTGAATCGCTGTTCGCATTTCATCCAGACTAAGAATTTCCAAGTTACTTGCAAAATCAACAGGGTACATAGGATGAATTTCATGACGAGCACAGCCCATTTCATTTACATGATCATGAATTTGCTCAAGATATGGAAATGTTCGTTTATTCAACATCGTTTCTGCAGATACCATTACTCCCTCACTGGAAAGTCGCCTTGAATTTTCCACCATTCGTTCAAAATACTTTTTACGATTATCGAGAGAAGGCTTTCGTTCCATCAAGGCAAATCCAGATTCTGCAAATTCTTCAGCAGTTCCCCAGTTATGAGAAATATGTAACACATCTAAGTATGGAATAATTTCTTCATATCGGCTATATGGCAGCGTCAAATTGGAATTAATCTGAGTTTTGACCCCTCGCTTTGAAGCATACTTTAACAAAGGAATAACATATTCCCGGACAGACTTTTTATTCATCATTGGCTCACCGCCAGTTATACTAAGTGTACGAAGATGCGGAATCTCATCCAAACGTTTAACAAGTAGTTCCATTGGAAGGGCATCTGGATCACGAGCCTGTAGTGTATATCCCACCGCACAATGAGCACAGCGCATATTACACATAGTTGTCGTTGTAAACTCAATATTGGAAAGTGTCATCTTACCAAATTCCCTGACATCCATATATGCTTCCCATGGATCATTGGCAGGTGTTATTGCTAGATTTCTCTCTGTCGTATTCATAAATTAATCTTCCCCTTTAAAATCTATTCTACTATTTTAACACTTTATGTGTTGATTCTTATACTTAAGACATAAAAAATTGTAGCTGGTTGGATATTCAAAAAATTCAACAGTTGATATGCGCTCTCTCATTACCTCTTCCTCTTGTGGTTAAAACCCTCCATTAATGGTTTTTAGTGAATGTGTTAGTTTTTCTTATACTAGGACGTTAAAATTTTAGCTACATTGAATGCCCTTCTTTGCTAAAATTTTTCTAACGTGTAAAAAAGCAGTACTTGGAGAACCTCCTCTATAAAATCAAATATCCTTCCACCTTTCCATTTTTCACTTAAATCTCAGATTATTTTACTGTGTTTAAGGCAAACATAGATAATAACTAATATGATCAAAATCTAATCAAAAAGAGGAGATAACATGGAAAAAAAGCCGTCTACCAATAACGAAACCAACATCGAACATGATGACACACTTACTACCCGGCAAGGACATCCCGTCACCAATAACCAAAACATTAGAACAGTGGGAAACAGAGGACCTGCTACATTAGAAAACTATGACTTCATTGAAAAAATCAGTCACTTTGACCGGGAAAAAGTACCTGAACGGATAGTACATGCCCGTGGTGCAGGTGCTCACGGATATTTCGAGTCCTATGGTATGGCTGGTGATGAACCCGTTTCCAAATACACAAGAGCAAAAGTTTTCCAGGAAAAAGGAAAGCAAACCCCAGTATTTGTCCGCTTTTCTACCGTTGTTCACGGCTTACATTCTCCTGAGACAGTCCGTGACCCAAGGGGATTTGCTGTGAAATTTTATACAGAAGACGGAAACTGGGATTTAGTCGGAAATAACTTAAAAATATTTTTCATTCGTGACGCGGTGAAATTTCCAGACATGATTCATGCCTTCCGCCCAGACCCTGTTACCAACATTCAGGATCCAGAACGTTTTTTTGATTTTTGTGCCAATTCACCAGAATCGTTTCATATGGTGACGTTCGTTTACTCTCCATGGGGAATTCCAGCAAATTACCGTATGATGCAAGGTTCTGGGGTAAACACATATAAATGGGTCAATAAAGAAGGTAAAGCGGTCCTTGTCAAATATCATTGGGAGCCGAAGCAAGGAATAAAGAACCTGACCATGAAAGAAGCAGAAGAAATCCAAGGGAAAAACTTCAATCATGCGACCCAGGATTTATACGAGTCAATTGAGCGTGGAGAGTACCCTGAATGGGAGCTGTCTGTTCAGATTATGGAGGATGGACCTCATCCTGAATTGGACTTTGATCCACTTGATGATACAAAACTTTGGCCAGAGGATCAATTTCCATGGCTGCCTGTAGGAAAAATGGTCTTAAATAAAAACCCGGAAAACTACTTTACCGAAGTAGAACAGGCTGCATTTGGTACCGGTGTTCTAGTTGATGGTCTCGACTTTTCAGATGACAAAATGCTGCAGGGAAGAACATTCTCTTACTCAGATACCCAGCGTTACCGTGTAGGTGCAAACTATTTGCAACTTCCGATTAATGCAGCGAAAAAACGTGTGGCAACCAATCAGGAAGGTGGCCAATTAAGATATGAAAATGACAAAGCACCTGGTCAAAATCCGCATGTCAATTATGAACCATCGATTTTAGGCGGATTAAAAGAGGCGGAACAAACTGGAAAAGAGTATACACCAAAAGTTGAGGGAAATCTCGTACGTGAATCGATTGACCGAAACGATAATACGAAGCAAGCTGGTGAAACCTATCGCCGCTTTGAGCAATGGGAAAAAGATGAGTTAATCAGTAATCTTGTGAATGACTTAGCTGTATGTGACAAGCGAATTCAAGATAAAATGATTGCCCTAGCTGAAGAAGCAGATGAAGAATACGGCCGCCGTTTAAGAGAAGGTTTAGAGGAGAAAAACAAAATGATGGCTGATACGAAGATGGAAGCAGGGGAAGAAATGCATCCACTTGGAGCCAAAGATGCCCATCAGGCAGTCAAAGATGCTGTGGAAAAAGGCCATGATGCAGACCCTTATTAAAAGCTGATAAAACAAAAGAACTCGGTATTTGCACTAAGTACATACCGAGTTCTATTAGTATAACATCGATCATTTCTGTCCACCTATAAATTCTCATGTATTACATCCAACACACTTCTTAACTGATTCACATGAATTTGCCCTGGGGCAGATGTCTTTTTAGCTGCTCCAAATGTAATCGCCGAACCAAAAATTTCTCCGCTTAACCGGCTGATAACCCCTTGTCCCCCCATCGCCATCGTGATAATTGGACGATCGGCATATTGATGTTTCATCTCATTCGTCGCTTCCAATAAAGTTAAAACATCTTGCGTATCCTTTGGCATAACAGCTATTTTAGGAATATCCCCACCTAACTCCTGTGCTTTTCGTAACCGTGAGACAATCTCCTCTTTAGATGGAGTTTTTTTAAAATCATGATTGGAAATAATCACAAAGACTTCCTGTGAATGGGCCGTCTGAATAACGGATTTCACCACGTCTTCCTCACTGTACAATTCCACATCAACTAAATCAATCAACCCAGTTTCGATTGCAGACAAATTTAATTCTACGTAGTACTGTTGTGAGACTGCTTTTTCTCCACCTTCCTTTGCACTGCGAAAAGTGAATAAAAGCGGTTTACTGTTCAACATTTCTCTTATTGAGGCAAGCGTCCCTTTCAGTAAATCTATGTTCTCCATATCTTGATAAAAGTCTACCCGCCACTCCACCAAGTCAATATCTAATGTTGATAGTAATTTGGCCTCTTCCAGTAATTCCTCTTTTGTCTCACCAACCATGGGTACACAAATTTTAGGCTTACCTTCACCGATTCTTATATTTTTTACAGTTAATGGGCGCAACATATATTTCCTTCTCTCTTTTCTTGAATAATAATTATAGTGTATATCATTCTAGATAATTTTCCTTTTTCCTGCTTCCATAAACCAATAACTCGATAAGCACACACTAATCGTCTTCTAATATTTGTAAAGGAACACCTTTAACAACAGGACAAATATCACAGATTACCGAACAAATACGCTGGATTGCTGTTCATATTTACTATGTTGTCTATAATCCTATATAGATAGGGTCATTTAAGATAGGCCGTCCTTTCATTTAAGGTTGCTTACCATATCGCTATGCTGCCTGAGAAAAAAATTAAAACAAACGTTTGATTTAATCTTTCATTGTCAATCAAACATTTGTTTATGATGGATTTCCCTATCTTTAACAGTCGTAAAACTTGCCACTTTTCGAATATTACTTTTCAAATCTTATTATCAATACTGATGTATACCGACTCTGTTTGAATATGACTCATCATGATGAATGGCCTCTAAAAAAGTTTGAAGAGCGTTTTCTACATAGGTAACTGCTTTTTGTCGAATAGGTTCCGCAGTTAGTTCATCTACCACATCCTGATGCTTTGGTGTTGGTGAAGGTGACATACTAATCACCTTACCATCAATAACCTCATATAGAACATTTTCCTCCAATGCATCGTAATCTGCATAAGTATATTTCTTGTTTCCTCCTGGAATAACCATGAGTTCACCCATTTCCCACGGAATACGGTTTCATTTATGGTTATTATAACATAACATAGAACATCATTATGAAGTCTTCTTAATTAAAAGTTACCTCTGCTGAATAAAGTATTTTCCCGTTTTTCCTAATCTTTTCCTTTAATTCTTCTGAGGGATCTTCATACCTAATCATATCCAAGACTAGTAACGCATCTAATTCCTCTTCTAAAGCAAATGTTAGTTCCGTCTATTCTCCTATTGTCGTTTATGGAGAAACGAATGCCAAATCAATATTAGATTTTTCATTGTTGTCTCCGATTGCCCGTAAACCAAATAAAATAATTTTATCTACTAAAAGCCTCCAGTTCTGTAAACTAAAAGCTTAATCTATATCTCGTCTATTATACCCAACAAATCCAGACACCATTAAAGTAATAGAAATCAAAACTAAAATAAAAATAGGCATCACTTCCATATCCTCAACAGGTAGCTGCGGAATATATCCAAATGGCGTTAGTTTTCCAACCCAATCTGGAAAGTCAAACAACCCGCCCAAATATAGAACGAAAAAGCTGTAAAATAAGTATATCCAAATGAGACCAGTTAGCTTCGGAGCATATCCTATTAGGAACACAGTGCAACCAATCATCACAAGCATTGCCGGATAGTATACCATTGCCGCCCCATATATCGTCCCAAACGAAAAAGGTTCTTCCATGACGGCAGATGCAGCAGCCCATAGTCCAATCGCCGAGAGGGAAATCATCATAAAACCATTGAAAATAGCAATGATTACATAGCTTCCCATTAACCTAGTACGTGATACAGCCCTGCCAAGCAAATGATCAATTCGACTTTTCTTCTCTTCCCCACTCAGTTTTAACATGGACATTAAAGTAGGAATGCTTGCAAGGATGGACATAATCATCATCAACATCGGTATAAACTGTTCTGTATATGAAAAACCTTCCTCTGAAGCTAGCATTTGTTCCAGTAATTCATTTCCTTCAAAGAAAGAATCCAAATCACCAAAAACCGAGCCATAAGAAAGTCCCATAACAAATATACCGACAGCCCATGCGATGATTGCAGTACGTTGTAGTCTTAATGCAAGACCAACAGGATTTTGTAAAAATGCTGTGGCGTATTTTTTGCCCGGTTTAGCTGGTAAAAATCCCGCTCCCAGATCACGTACGGCATTTAAATAATTTGCAAAGAAAAATAGAAAGATAGATGCACCAATCATCCATACAATTGGCCACCAATTATTATCGGAATATGCCCCAGTCTGCGTTACCCAGCCAAGTGGTGATAACCATGATAAGGTACCGTTACTGACATCGCCAATAGCACGCACAAAATAGGCAATAAGTAATGCTGCGATGGAAAAACCAATGGTGCCACGTGAACTTTCAGTAAGCTGTGCAAATATTGCCGTAACACCTGTGAAGAAAATACCAGTCACCCCTAGAGTTGTTCCATACAATAACGACCCCTCCAGGTCCATGCCTTCTATCCCTAATGCATATAATCCAAAACCATTGATTAGTGCAAGAATTGTATTTGCTATACTTAATACGAGGAGCGTTGCATTTAAATTGGATAGGCGTCCAACTTCTAAAGAACGAATCATTTCCATACGGCCATCTTCTTCATCTGCTCGTGTATGACGATTTACAAGTAAAATACTCATGATTCCAACCGTAATCGCTGTAAAAAGTAACATTTGATGGGTTGTCATGGCCCCAATCGTATAGTTATCCAAACCTCCAGGCCCTACCATCGCTGTCATGGCAGGATTCCTCATCGTATCGGCTAAAACGTCTCTGTCCTGTTGAGAATCATACATTTCATTATAGGCAATCGGTACTATTAAGGTGAAAAACGTAATCCCGATGAGCCATAAAGGAACTCGAACTCGATCACGTCGTATAATGAACCGAGTAAGTCTCCCTGTATTTTTCAAAACACTGTTTGTCATTAGAGTGCACCTCCCACTCCTGTATCCGAAGAGGGATCTTTCCTCTCATAATACCGCATAAATAAATCTTCCAGTGTTGGTGGCGTACTTTCCAATTTTACGATTCCGAACGGACTAATATGCTTTATTACATTGTCCAGATCTTCCGTATCAACTTGGAAGGACAGGGTTTGACTATTCTCCTCTATACCGTGTACCCCTTCTAATTCACCTAAATTAGTTATTGGCTGCTTCGTTTCCACTCTAAAGTTTGTACGGGTTAAGTGGCGTAATTGATCCAAACTCCCCGTTTCTATCATTTTTCCTTGACGTATAATCCCAACTCTATCACATAATTTTTCCACCTCGGATAAAATATGACTGGAAAGTAGGACACTCTTCCCTTCTCTTTTTACATCCATGACACATTCTTGGAAGACATTTTCCATTAAGGGATCCAGTCCTGATGTCGGCTCATCTAAAATATATAAGTCTGTGTCTGACGAAAAAGCGGCGATCAATGCAACCTTTTGTCTGTTTCCTTTGGAATAAGTACGACATTTTTTCGTGGGATCTAAGTCAAACTTCTCTATAAGCTCTTCTCGTCGATTCTTATGATTACCGCCTCGTAAGTTTATGAAAAGGTCAATTACCTCGCCACCTGTCAAATTGGGCCACAAATTTACATCTCCAGGTACATATGCGATTCGCTTATGAATTTCCACGGCATCCTTCCATGCATCTTTTCCAAATATTT
Source organism: Oceanobacillus salinisoli (assembly GCF_009733865.1). GTDB lineage: Bacteria > Bacillota > Bacilli > Bacillales > Amphibacillaceae > Oceanobacillus > Oceanobacillus salinisoli. The sequence continues at coordinate 21,723 of NZ_WOFB01000028.1, forward strand.
TCACTTCTCCTTCTGTTGCTTTTAAAATCCCTAGCAATACACGAATCGTTGTTGATTTTCCGGCTCCATTCGGGCCAATAAATCCGTAAATTTCTCCTTCAGTCACCCCTAGATCCACACCATCCAATGCGGTAAACTTACCAAATCTTTTTGTTAAATTAGTTGTCTTTATAACGGTCATCAATAGACCTCCTCTTTTGGTAAAATCAATAAATTATGAAATATTTTACTTATCATGGTTCATAATATTAAATATTCTGCTTTTTATCAATAGGTTTTGAAATAATTTAATTGTTTTATTACATAATTTTTATTAAACTAACATTGAGGTGGGAGTTATGGACGGTTTTAAGCGGCGCAGGGAACAAAAAACACAGGATATTTTAAAGGCTGCATTGTCTTTATTTATGAAATATGGAGTTAAAAAAGTATCGATTTCTGAGATAGCAAAAGAAGCAAACGTATCACAGGTTACGATCTATAATTATTTTGAAAGTAAGGATAAATTAATCCATGAGGTACTTATCTATTATGTAGATGATGTATGGCAGGAGTACGAAAAGCTATTGAACAGTGATATGGACTTTCCGGATAAAGTCAAACAGATCATTTTTAATAAAACAGATGCAGCCAGCCATTTACATGAGGATTTTTATCATTACTTCATGAAGGAATATACGCAAGGAATTCATTATATTGAGGAGCTCTATACTAATAAAGTGTTTCCCGGTTTAATAGATTTGTTTAACGAAGGAAGAGAACAGGGCTATATTAATCCAAACGTATCAAATAAAGCAATTCTTTTCTATATTCAAATGCTAAAAGAAGCGATGCAAAAGACAGAAGTCAACGAAAGGATTTTGCCAATGACGGAAGAAATAATGCATCTCCTATTTTACGGGATAATAGGTAAGGGGAACGATTGATTAAAAATGTTAAGGGCTTCTATTCTGAATACGGAGGTTCCCTTCCACATAAGAGACTTCATTGAACATACACTCAATGAAGTCTTTATAAGGCTCTCTTCGTAAAGATTGCTGTTATTACATAACATAAATCATTGATAATCACGTTCTGTACTTGATTGGTTACTTAGTCTTTCGCCACAGGTACCATCCCCTAATCGAACAAAGATAGATGTTTCTACTATTTAGATAGCACCTTACTAATTCTTTCAATTGCCCAATCCAATTCCTCTTTCTTAATTATAAGTGGTGGTGCAAACCGAATGACATTTTCATGTGTTTCCTTACATAAAAGTCCTTCTTCTTTTAACTTCTCACAATAAGGTCGTGCTGGTTCATTCAGTTCGACTCCTACAAATAATCCTTTACCGCGAACTTCCTTAATAGCAGGATTATTCATTACCTTCAGCTTTGCTTGGAAATACTCACCAAGCTCAAGGGAACGATCAGCTAGTTTTTCTTCTTCGATAACTTCCAATGCTGCAACGGATACCGCACATGCAAGTGGATTCCCGCCAAACGTCGAACCATGGGAACCAGGATTAAACACACCTAAAATATCCTTGTTTGCTACCACACAAGAAATTGGGAAGACACCGCCACCTAATGCTTTTCCAAGAATATACATATCCGGTTCTACATTCTCCCAGTCACAAGCAAACATTTTTCCAGAGCGAGCTAGACCAGCCTGAATTTCATCGGCAATGTATAGCACATTGTTTCCTTTACATATGTCATATGCTTCTTTTAAGAACCCTTCTGGAGGTATCACAATACCAGCTTCTCCTTGGATTGGTTCAAATAAGAATGCTGCTGTATTTTCCGTAATTGCTGCTCTCAAAGCCTTGACGTCACCATATGGAATAAGCTTAATACCAGGTAGCATTGGTCCAAAACCACGTTTGTATTCTTCCTCTGAGGATAAGGACACAGCAGTCATGGTACGTCCATGGAAATTCCCTTCACAAGCGATGATTTCTGCCTTTCCATCGGCAATCCCTTTCACCTCGTATGCCCAGCGTCTAGCAGCTTTGATTGCTGTTTCCACCGCTTCTGCACCAGTGTTCATAGGAAGTGTCATATCTTTATTTGTTAATTTACAAATCTTTTCGTACCATGGGCCTAATTGATCATTGTGAAATGCTCGAGATGTTAACGTCACTTTATCCGCTTGTTTTTTCAGTGCATCTATAATTCTTGGATGTCGATGCCCCTGATTTACTGCAGAATAGGCACTTAGCATATCCATATATTGATTGCCTTCAGGGTCCTTTACCCATACCCCCTCCGCTTCGGAAATGACAATCGGGAGCGGATTATAGTTATTCGCTCCATATAGGGATGTTTGTTTGATAATTTCTTTCGATTGTACGTTTGTCATACTTTCTCCTCCTCTTTCTTTTTTAAGTATAGGGATAGACCCCCTGTCAACCTACTTCTAATTTAATAAGTATTATCCGTTTTCACATATCATTTCAAATTTATGAATAATTTAAGTGGTGAGAGTATTCATAATCCGCATTCGATATACGTTCATAGCTGTTTCTGCCAGATCATCCATTAAATTATAGTTTGCATATGCTCCAACGACTGCCCCTAACCCTGGTATGAGCTGCAGCATTTTTACCAAATCAATGTAATCACGGTATTCCTGCTGAAACGCAAGCCAATCCATATCCATTAATTTTCCTTTCTGCTCCTCCCAATTTTCGATAATAAACAATGTCTCTCTCCGTTTCTCATCACTGGAGAAAGCAAGCTGAAAAATATGAAGGATAAATAATCGTTCCTCATACTTGCTCGTATCAAATCCATAAATAGCAGCTGCTTCAAATAAAAACTTGACTTTGATCGATAATAATAATGGAAAATCAGCAAGCCCCATTAGTAAACCACCAGCACCAGTACCTGCGCCTTCCACGGTTGCAGTCCTTCGATAAATTAGTAATTTTTCTTTTACCAAGTTATCTTTTTCATACAAGCTAAACATTGCAGGTTCTATTTTCTGCCTTGTGGTGATATTGGATCCGATTAGAATTGCCTTTACCATATTTTTAATGCTTTCTGTTACAACAGCATGTACTTTGTCTGGAATCCATTGGTTCACCTTGTTTTGTGCTTTTTTTGATAGACGATTCATTAGACTAAATGGCTTCATGATTTTTATTCGCCATGACTGTATATCATCATTTACTTTAGCTTCATACTCATTCAAGCTTTATCACCTCTAACTTATCCTATGTTGATATACGTATGTGTTAAGCAAAAAGTTCGTTTTTTATTTTCCTTTTTACAATTGCACCCTAAAGTAACTCCATTATAAACCTACGAGATATGTCACACTACTTATTCCCAACTTCCCAAAAACATCATATAAGCGGAAGTCTCCTCTTCTACACCATACATTGCCTACTTACATAGTAATAAGTAAGGTCTATTCTAGAGAAATAAACTATTCTTTGATCTAATCAAAATCGGTTAGAAGCACTCAGGTAGAAAGTTGAAAACCTCAAAACCAGCGAAGGAAATACACGGAGACTCCTTGAAAAAGAAAAGAGCTTTTTCTGCGTGCAATGTAACGCTGCCGAAGCCTCCTTGTCCTGCGGGAAAAGAGGCATCGGTGAGACCCCTAAAGAAGACCGCACGAGGAGGCTCACCAGCCGTCATAAGGTGCGCGTAGTGTATTTCCGTAGCGGTAAGTTGATGCTCCAACTTCATTTAAAGTTAGGCAGGAGTTTATATATACTCCATAACAACAAAATTTGCGAAAAGAGCCATAAGTAAAAAAACAGCAAATCGTTGCAAACGTAGCTATCACCTAGCCTTTATCGCTATCTTTCGTTATCTTATGCAAAGAAGAGCCCTGTACTTTCTAATGTACCGAGAAAATAAAATTGATGAAAACCGTATTTTTATCTATACTAAGGAAAAGTAGTAATAGAGAGGAGTTTATACTATGGAACAAATGAAACTTGAATCAAAAGTTTTTTCTGTTTTAAAAGATAAAATACAAATGATCCAAACAGAACAGGATCGTGCCATATATCTAGTTGGTCCCATTCGACTTCCAGTAAACTTAGATGGAGAAACCGTTGAATTCAAATGGTATTGCTGGTTGAATTACGATGAGGTCACAGAAGACTATGAGCGTATTATCGAAAAATTATCCTCATCCAATCTTGCAGAATATCAGCAATCCAGTGTGCTAGTTTATGGTGATTTCGAGCATGGTGATGATGCCCTTATCCGAATGCATTCCATTTGCCATACAGGAGATATTTTTGGCAGTAAGCGCTGTGATTGCGGGTACCAATTAAAACAATCCATGAAAAAAATTACGGAGCATGGTGTCGGCGCATTATTTTATTTAGCCAATCACGAAGGCCGTGGTATTGGTTTATTCTCTAAAGCTATGGCATATGTTCTCCAGGAAAACGGTTATGATACAGTGGAGGCAAATGAAAGCTTAGGCTTTGTCAATGATTCAAGAAACTATGATGATGCCATCCTGGTTTTAAAAGCATTACGTGTTAAACCTGTCACATTGATTACAAACAATCCCAAAAAACTGGAAGCATTGAAAAATGCCGGATTATACATTTCCGGAAGGGTACCTTTATGGGGGGATATTTCCGAGTATAACAAAAAATACTTAGAGACAAAAATCGCAAAGTCCGGACATATGCGTGATGACGAGGGGACTTGTTCCAATGATTAATCACGAATTTTACATGGACTTGGCATTAAACAATGCTAAAGCGATGAAAGGTCAAACCGACCCGAACCCACTAGTTGGTTCCGTTATTGTGAATGACAACCGAATTGTAGGTGTTGGTACGCATTTGAAAGCAGGTGAACCACACGCGGAAATCCATGCATTAAGAATGGCTGGGGAAAAGGCAAGAGGTGGAACGATTTATGTGACACTAGAACCGTGCTCCCATCACGGCCGGACAGGACCGTGTGCGGTTGCTATTGTGGAAGCAGGTATTAAAAAAGTAGTCATTGCTGCTTTAGATCCAAATCCAGTTGTAGCAGGAAACGGTGTAAAAATCCTAAGAGAAGCAGGATTAGAAGTTGTAATTGGGATTCGTGAGCAAGAGGCAACCCAAATGAATGAAGTATTTAATAAATTTATAACCGATCAGAAGCCGTTCATTACTTTAAAAGCTGGAATTACATTGGACGGCAAAGTTGCCACCCATACGTACAGCAGCAAATGGATTACATCAGAGGAAGCGAGACAGGATGTCCATCAGCTTAGAAGTGAAAATATGGCTATTTTAGTAGGGATTAACACCGCATTAAAGGACAACCCTGCACTAACATCAAGAATTCCAAATGGTAGAAGCCCAATTCGTGTCATCATGGATTCAACATTAAAACTCCCTTTAAATTACCAGGTTGTTACCGACCAACAGGCTCCTACATGGATTTTTACGAGTAAAAATCACGATTCAGACAAGCGTACCAAGCTCGAAGAATTAGGAATAAACGTCTTTGTAACGAATTCTGAAACAACTGTAAATCCTGTAGAAGTCGTCGATACACTTGGGAAAGAAGGCGTTTCTTCTCTAATTATTGAGGGCGGTGGCAATATCAATGCAGCTTTCCTAAAGGAAGAACTTATTGATAAAATAATCCTTTACTTTGCACCAAAGCTCGTCGGCGGAAAAGATGCACCAACCTTTCTCGAAGGTACGGGTATTGATGAAATGCAAAATGCCATTGAATTAACCAATACCGACATCAAACCTATTGGGAACGATTTTAAATTTATTGGTTATCCAAAATATAAATAATTGAGGGATGACAACATGAAATTTGGTTTTGATATTGATGATACGTTAATTAATCTAAGGGAACATGCATTTCACATTTATAATAAAAAATTAAAGAAGAACCTGGACTTATCCATTTTTAAAAATATCGACAAAGTAGAAATACATGAACCATTTGGCTTAACTGATGAGGAAGGCAATCAAATGTGGAATAGCTCCTTAGAAGAAATTTATTATACAGATTGCCCTCCCTTCAACGGCGCACTGGAAACTTTACAAAAGCTTGATCAGCAAGGACATGAGATATACTATATTACTGCCAGACCAAAGGAACACGGTCAAAGAACAAGGGAATGGCTAAAAGAACAAGGTTTTCCAGTTCATGACGATCGTTTCTTCTACGGAATGAAAGATGATGAAAAAGTACATATCATTAAAGAACTTCACCTTGATTATTATGTAGATGATAAACCAACAGTTCTTCAGACATTACACAATGAAAAGCCAATGTTACTTATCAAGGACCAACCATACAATCAGCAGATGAAGGATTTCACCCGAATAATGGATTGGAATGATTTTCTCCATATGATTGATTTGTAATGTCGTTATTACAAGGCTCCACTGAATTACTTACGTAGCTTTTTTACACAAATCACAAACAAATATATTGCATATTACATTACCTTTCATTTTATAGTATAATAGGGATTAGGCTAAATACTTTCTGGGAGGTAATAGATTATGCCTATACCAACAAATCATGAAAAACCAGCTCGACAATCCGCTAAGGATAGTGCATTTAATCAACTCCAGCAATGGATTATAGACGGGACGTTACTCCCAGGTGAAAAAATAAATGATACAGAACTTGCTCAGGCTTTAGGTGTCAGCAGAACACCAGTACGTGAGTCCCTGCAGCTTCTTGAAGCACAGGGTTTTGTTAAAATGTATCCTGGAAAAGCAACACAAGTAACAGAAGTGGAGAGAAGTTCCATTAAAGAACTTTTACCCCCATTGGCAGTATTACAAGCATTATCAGCAGAACTTGCTATACAGAACTTAAATGATGAAACCATTGCATTGCTGGAAAATACAAATAATCGATTTGAAGAGGCAATTCGTTCAGAAAATTACTATTCCGCTTTAAAAATTGATGAAAAGTTCCATGACATTATTGTTGATACCGCTAACAATAAATATATCAAAAGTATTATAGAATCTCTGCAGGCGCACGTTAGAAGATTATTCTTCCACAATTCCATTATTCTAACTGAACATTCCATTATAGACCACGCAAAAATCATCGACCTGTTGAAAAAGGAAGATGTAGACACTTTAACTGCAACAATGAAGGATAATTGGCTTCGAACCATCGAATTATTTCCTGGTGTGTGATCAGCGCTTTTTAGCAAAACGAACACATTCGCCCACTTTATAGCGAATGTGTTCGTTTTTACATATACTTGAGAACTTGGGACGTTAATTTTAGCTACGACGAATGCGCTTGTCTGAGTATCTACAGGACAAATAAGGCTTGGACAACATTAAATCGCATGTAGAAGAAGAGATTTCTTTTTCATGGAAGGGCGAGTAACTGCGGCCCCAATCTTTAACAAAAAACTGAATACATTTTACGTGTAAAAAAACCGGCTCTCCCGATTAAAGGAAAGACGGTTTTTTTATTTTTACGCTTCTTGTGTAGCTGATACTTTTTGAATACGTGCAATAATACCTGTGATTAATATTACAACAACTGCTGGTACTAACCAGCCCAATCCCTCATTGTATAATGGCAATACATTTTCATAGAAGTTTAAAACCGGTACCATCCAACTAAAATAGTCGATACCAAGTGAATCACAAAGTGACTTTAATCCATCAAAAATACTGATGAGGAAGGTTACTGAAATAGTTGATAAATATACGATACGCGCATGATTAAATAATGGTGAAAGAAATGCCAATAGCATTAGTACAATAGCCAATGGATAAAGGAACATTAATACAGGAATAGAGAATGCAATAATGTTCGCTAAACCAAAGTTTGCAATAATAAATGTTAAAGCAGTAAAGAATACTACTAACGCTTTATAGCTGATGTTCGGAAGTAGTGTATGGAAATACTCCGCATTCGCTGTAATTAACCCGATAGCTGTCGTCAAACATGCCAATGTGATTAATACGGCTAAAAGAATGGAACCAAATGTTCCGAAGTAGTACGTTGCGGCTCCACTTAGTACCGGACCACCTGTCTCAAAAAGACCTAAGACATTTGTACTTGTTGCACCTAAATAAGCAATACCTACATAAATAAGTCCTAAGAGTGTAATGGCAATAACACCTGATTTTGCTGTAGCAGAGAGAATTTCACTTTTTGAAGTGATTCCCATTGACCGAACGACATTAATTACAATAATTGCAAATACTAAGGATGCTAGTGCATCCATCGTGTTGTATCCTTCTAAAAATCCTGTTACAAATCCACCAGTTGCATAGGATTCCTCAGGTGATTGAATAGCCCCCATCGGATTTACAAATGCCGTAATCAATAAAATTGCTATTAAAACGACAAGAACAGGCGCTAACATTTTTCCAACCATATCTACAATTTTTGCGGGATAGAGTGAAAATATAAGTGCTACTGCAAAGAATATTATCGTAAACATTAGTAATGCCGTTTGTTGAGATCCCTCATTTACAAATGGTGCAATACCAACTTCGAATGCAACCGTTCCAGTACGAGGTGCAGCAAAAAATGGTCCAATCGTTAAATATAATAATGCAGTAAAGAATACTCCGTAAGCCGGATGAACTCTACCTGCAAGCTCCTGCAAGTTACTGGACCCGGAGAACGCCATTGCCAAAATACCTAAAAGCGGCAAGCCAACCCCCGTAATTAAAAACCCAATTGCTGCTGGTCCAAGGTTTGTACCTGCATATTGACCAAGCTGTGCTGGGAAAATTAAGTTTCCCGCTCCAAAGAATAATGCAAATAACATAAATCCAATTGCTAAATAAGAAGTAAATGGTAGCTTCTCATTCATTATAATTTCCCCCTTAGTATATATTTCTATTGTTTTTAAGTTGATAAAGTGCACCTTCAATCAATGAGTTGTGTTTACTCCCCACTGATTGTTAGATGAACGAATCAGGAGTTTACTGGCTGCCCGCCCCCCACTTATAATTCTTGAGGCATTTAGAATTCTCCTCGTTAAGGGTCTTACAGCCAGTTAATCACGTGATAAAATTCATATGCAATATATCGGATGCAATCTATCATACTACCTCATTCGGCAAAATGCAATATATTTCGACAAAATTATTTAATAATTTTCGGAAAAAGTCATTAATTAGACTATTTTAAACTGACCCTATTTTATACAAATTTCTGTAGACATATTTAAGAAAACATTATAAGATTTATCTTACACGTACTTAAAAAAAAGAGGTATGAATAAATATGGAATTATCAAACCGTCTACAACAATTGCCAACACAATTTTTCGCTTCCCTCGTCCAAAAAGTAGCTGCTGCGGTTAGTGAAGGTCGTGATGTGATTAATTTGGGTCAAGGAAATCCAGACCAGCCAACTCCACCTCATATTGTCAAGGCACTACAGGAAGCCGCTGAAGACCCCAATAATCATAAGTATTCTCCATTTAGTGGAACTTATAAGTTTAAAAAGGCCGCTGCAGAATTTTATAAGCGGGAATACGAAGTTGATATAGACCCTAACACAGAAGTCGCTATTCTATTTGGTACAAAAATCGGGTTAGTTGAACTGCCCCTTACTCTGATGAACGAAGGGGAATTAATGCTGCTCCCTGATCCAGGTTATCCTGATTATTTATCTGGTGTCAGTCTAGCAAACGTTAAATATGATACCATACCACTAACAAAAAGCAATCATTTCCTACCCGATTATAAAAATTTAACAGAAGAGCAGAAAGAAAATGCCAAGCTGCTCTATTTAAACTATCCTAACAATCCGACAGGGGCGACTGCAACTGGGGAATTTTTCCAGGAAACAGTAGCCTTAGCAAAACAATATGATATTGGAATAGTTCATGACTTTGCTTATGGGGCAATCGGTTTCGACGGAGAAAAACCGATAAGTTTCCTTCAATCAGAAGGAGCCAAGGATGTTGGGGTAGAGTTGTATACTTTGTCGAAAACGTATAATATGGCTGGCTGGCGGGTTGGCTTTGCCGTTGGAAATAAGAAAATGATCGAAGCCATCAACTTGCTGCAAGACCATTTGTTCGTTAGTCTATTCCCTGCTGTCCAGGAGGCAGCGGTCTCAGCATTAACAAGCGAACAAACCTGTGTAGAGGAACTGGTAGAGCTATATGAAAACAGACGCAACACCTTGCATCTAGAATGCAAACGTATAGGCTGGGATGCTGAAACACCAAAAGGGTCCTTCTTTGCTTGGCTGCCTGTCCCAAACGGATACAGCAGCGAATCTTTTTCTGACTTGCTGCTGGAGGAAGCGGATGTCGCCGTTGCACCTGGAAATGGATTCGGTAAGCATGGGGAAGGCTATGTACGTATCGGATTATTAGTAGAAGAAGAGCGATTGAAAGAAGCAATTAGAAGAATAGAAAAGCTAGAGATTTTTTCGTGATTTATGTGTAATGACAGGTTGATTGGGTAACTTGTATGTTTGTGCTCGACTGTTGTTTGATTTTGGTTTGGGTTTGCGCGTTTTGATTTTGCTGCGGCTTGATTTAAGTCTGGGCACGCGCGTTTTGATTTTGCTACCGCTCGAATTGGGACTGGGCTCGCGCGTTTTGACTTTGCTGCCGCTCGAATTAGGGCTGGGCTCGCACGTTTTGACTTTGCTGTTGTTGCTCAATTTGGGTTTGGACTCGCACGTTTTGACTTTTCCGCCCTTGATTTAAAAGGAAGCACTTCATGGTCTAACTCTAATAAAAAAGTAAAAATACACACGTTATTTTTCCATCATCAATAACGTGTGTATTTCTCGTTGTTCTAACCTTATTACTAAAGGGTCTCTTTCAAACCTGCTTAATCTTCCAAATATCTGTCGCATACTCACGAATTGTTTGATCACTGGAGAACTTGCCTGAGTAAGCAATATTGGTGACACTCATATTCAGCCATGTTAACCGGTCCCTGTAAGCCCGTTCTGCCAGTTCATGCGTCTCCAAATATGGTTCGAAATCTTTTAATACAAAATATGGATCATTATGATAGAGAATGTTATAAAATATATCCTTAAATTCAATATCATGCTTCCCAAATTCTCCCTGGTTTAACTGATCCAATATCCGTTTCACCCGGTCATCGGTATTATAAATATCCCGTGCATTGTACCCCCCGTTTTGATAGTAATGAAGCACTTCATCTGCTGTTAATCCAAAAATAAAGATATTACTGTCTCCGACTAAGTCATGAATCTCAATATTCGCACCGTCCATCGTACCAAGTGTTATTGCTCCATTCATCATCATCTTCATGTTTCCTGTTCCAGATGCTTCCTTGCTTGCCGTTGAAATCTGCTCACTTATATCAGCAGCCGGAATGATTTTTTCAGCAAGACTTACATTATAATTTTCCAGAAAGATGACTTTTAACTTTCCTTGAATATCCTTATCGTAATTTACGATTGAAGCGACCGTATTAATGAGTTTAATAACTTCTTTAGCCACATAATAGCTGGGTGCGGCTTTTGCCCCAAAAATAAACGTATGTGGTGTCATATCCTGGTTTGGATTTTCCTTCAATTCATTATATAAATAAATCACATGAAAAATATTAAGCAATTGCCGTTTATATTCATGAAGTCGTTTGATTTGTACATCAAATATGGATTGATCGTCTACCAATATCCCAGTATGTTGATGGATGTAGTTTGCCAGTGCTTTTTTATTTTCATGTTTCACTCGATTAAACTTTTCCAGTAATGCTTTATCATTGGAATACTTCAATAGACTGATTAGTTGTTTAGGGCGCTTAATCCATTGTGGGCCAATTACTTCCGTTATCACATCTGCTAATTTGGGATTCGCTTGCAGAAGCCAGCGCCGATGTGTAATTCCATTCGTCTTATTATTAAACTTCTCTGGAAAAAGCGAATAAAAATCCCTCATTTCTTTCTTTTTTAAGATTTCAGTATGAATCCGTGCCACACCATTCACACTGAAACTCCCAACAATAGCTAGCCTCGCCATGTGAACGCGTCCGTGAGCAATAATGGCAAGTTCGGGAATTTTATCTCTGAGTTCCTCATAATTGAACCAAATTGATTTACAAAAACGTTCATTAATCTCATCAATAATCATATAAATCCTTGGCAGCAAGTTCTGTAACATTTCTTGCGGCCATGTTTCCAACGCTTCACTTAAGGTAGTATGATTCGTGTAGGCAAAGACTTTTGTGGTTACTTCCCAGGCAGTATCCCAGTCCAGCCTTTCCTCATCCATCAAGATTCGCATCATCTCCGGAATAGCAAGGCTTGGGTGGGTATCATTAATCTGAATGACGACTTTCTCTGAAAGCCTGCTAACAGGAAGTCGATGGCCCTTTTTAAATTTCTTCAGGATATTTTGAATACTGGAGGAAACGAGAAAGTATTGCTGCTTTAAACGCAATTCCTTTCCCTCATAATTGGAATCATCTGGATAGAGGAACCCGGATATTTGTTCAATCGAATGCTGATGGTCAAGGTCACGGTAAAATTCCCTATTTTCCTCCATTGCTTCAGCGTTTTGTTCAAGTACAGGTTCTGCGCTCCATAAACGAAGTGTGTTCACCACCTCATTTTTATAACCAACAACAGGAATATCATAAGGTACCGCCAGGACTTTATCGGTATTTTCATATTTGAATTCTAGTGAACCATCATTTCGTTTAAACATATGTACTTTCCCATGAAATTGAATGACGACAGCCTCTTCTTCCTTCCTTGTTTCCCAGGGATATGAATCTTTTAACCAATAATCGGGGAGCTCTACCTGATTACCATGAATGATTCGCTGTTCAAATAAACCATACCGGTAACGTATCCCATAACCGTGGCCAGGATAATGCAAGGATGCAAGGGAATCCAGGAAACAAGCAGCCAATCGTCCTAACCCCCCATTTCCCAACCCTGCATCCCGTTCTTCTGCAAATACAAACTCCGAGTGAAACCCAAGCTCCTCCAATGCTTCCTTCGCCACATCAAGCATTCCACAGTTCAGAAGGTTACTTTCCAATAGTCTTCCAATGAGAAACTCCATCGATAAATAGTAGACTTGCTTTGCCTGTTTTTCTCCATAGCTTTTATTCGTTTTAAACCAATTTGGCATAATTTCATCATTCACAATATAGGAAAGTGCATAATACATGTCTTTATTCGTTGCGTCACTCACTTCGATACCTCTATCAATAATTAACCTTTTTACCAATCTATCCTTTAAGTGATTAGCCGTTAACTGTGGCAAGGAACCATCTCTCCTTATCCGTATATTGGGGTTGGTACTAATTGTTCATATAACCTACCGTATTCCAAAGCAGATTCTTTCCAGCTAAACTGACTCTTGTTGACATTACGGATTAGCTGCTGCCACTGATCCGAGTCATGATAAATCTTTAGGGTGTAATTTAATGTATTTAACAGGTCATGGGCATTATAATTGGTGAAGCTAAATCCGTTTCCTTCTCCCGTTAATTCATTATAGGATAACACCGTATCCTTTAATCCACCGGTTTCCCGTACAATTGGGACTGTTTTATACTGCAGTGCAATTAATTGGGCTAAACCACAAGGTTCGAATTTAGAAGGCATAAGGAAAAAATCTGCACTGGCGTATAATTTCCTAGCTAACCCCTCATCAAAAGTTAATAAAGCTGCGACCTTATTTGGATACCGGGAAGCTATATCAGAAAAATAATGTTCAAATTCCTGTTCACCAGTACCTAAAGTGATGAACTGAACATCCTCTTGTAAAAATTCCTCAAAAATGTGCTGTACTAAATGTAATCCTTTTTGCTCGACCAATCTCGTAATAATTACGTACAATGGCTGATCTAAATCCATTTCAAATCCTAATTCTTCTCCAAGTGCCAATCTATTCTCAATTTTTTTGGAACGTGCCGAACGATAATTAACGGCAAGATATGGATCAGTTAGTGGATTATACTCTTTTGTATCAATTCCATTTATTATCCCAACTAAATCCTGCTCTCTTTCGATGAGCATCGGATGAAGTCCTTCACTGTAATAAGGGTACTTAATCTCTTCCGCATAGGATGGACTGACGGTCGTAATTTTATCAGCGTGAAACAAAGCTCCTTTTAGGCAATTCAGCATTCCATTCCACTCCAGCCCACCAATATGTTCCCTATCCAAATTGAAGAAATCTTCAAAAATATCAATCGGCATGACACCCTGATACTTAATATTATGAATAGTAAAGACCGTCTTCATTTGATCAACAGGTTTACGAATATTCGCTAGAACCACTGCCATAGCAGCCTGCCAGTCATGAGCATGGAGAATATCCGGTTTAAAATCACCATGCACTAAAAATTCAAGCACCGCATGACTAAAATACACAAACCGTTCGCCATCATCATAATAACCATATATTCCTTTTCTAGTGAAATAATAGTCATTTGCCAAAAAATAATAAATAACCTGATTATGCTTTAAAGTATAAACCGTTGCTTCCTGATTACGCCAGCCGAACGGTACATCAAATGTTGTTACATATTCCATTTGCTCTTTCCATTCATCAGGTATCTCATCATATAATGGTAAAATAACGCGTACTTCCAGCTGTTCATACTGCTTTAGTGCCTGTGGAAGGGAACCTATCACATCTGCAAGTCCTCCCGTTTTTATGAAAGGTGTGGATTCCGAAGCAACAAACAATACGTTCTCCATTTGATATCTTCCCTTTCTTCTATTTAAATTTCCCGCCTTTTGGCAACTACATATGGCTTGTCTTTTGAACCAATGATTCGCTGGCCTTTCGTTACATGTACGTCCTTATCCAAAATGACGTTTTCCAAATAAACATCCTCTTCAATTTTACAGCGCTGCATAATGATGGAGTTCTTTATTTTTGTCCCCTCATTTACCATAACTTCGCGAAACAAAACACTGCCTTCCACTTCTCCTTCAATGTAACAGCCATTTGCCAGGATGGACTGTTTAACCGTGGAAGGCTGACGATAATTGACAGGTGGATTATTAGAAACCTTTGTTCTGACAAACGTCGGTTTATAAAACAATTCAAGATAGTTTTCTTCTGTTAGCAAGTTCATATTATGGCGATAAAAACTTTCAATAGAATTAATGAAAGCACTATAACCCTTATGCCGATACATCTGTACCCTCAATTCAGAGAGCCTGTCTTTAATTCCGTGAACAAAGAAATAATCATGATTATAGGCAATACAATCATCTACCAGTTCCATTAACAGTGATTTATTAATGATGTATGTTCCTGTAAAAACCATTGGATTATTCCGCTCATTTGTAATGTTTTGCACCCATCCAAGATCATCTGCCTGTATACGAAAATATGGTGTATGCTCATCCTCTAATTTTTCCGCCATGGTGGAAATCAATGTGACATCCGCCCCTCGGTCGACATGGGACCGAAAGGCATCTTGATAATGGGTATTTGCGATAAATTGACTTCCGCTAATTAAGACATATTCTGATTTCCCGCGATTAAAATAGTCTCTATTGTTATGAAAAAAGCGCAAATCGCCTTTTGAAACATCTGTTGGGTCATTCCAATCTGGAGGCAAAATATACAGACCACCATTCCTCCTGTCCAGATCCCAATTTTCTCCGGTTCCTAAATGATCTAATAGGGAACGATATTTGGACCTTGTAAAAATGGCTACCTCTTGAATATCAGAATTAACCATATTGGATAGTGCAAAATCAATCATTCGATAACGTCCAGCTAACGGAATGGAGGCATGATTGCGAAAGTAAGTTAATTCATTAAAAACGTGATGCTCATGCTCCAAATTGATTAATCCCATCATCGTTTCCATTACTTTCCCCCTCCTGTCATTGCCAGCATCCCATCTAATATATCCTGATTGATAACGACAGGCTCTTCCTTTTCACCCGCTCTAATATTCGTTCCCTCAGGGATTTCCGTATTTTCCATAACGATGACGCGCTCCAGATTGGAGTTTCTTCCTACATTCACTCCAGGGTGAATAATGGATTGCTTAATTGTACAGCCTTCTTCCACTCTAACATTGGTAAATAGAACCGAGCTATCAACCTTCCCGTACACAAAACAGCCGGAGTTAACCATGGAATGATTCACCACGGCGTTTCCTCCAATAAACTGTGGTGGAAAGTTGGAATCTTTGGTGTAGATTCGCCAATTTTGATTGTTTAAGGCAAGGCCCCAATCTTCCTCATCTAATAAATCCATATTTGCTTCCCAATAGCTTTGAACGGTACCAACATCCTTCCAATATCCTTGAAATTGATAAGCATAAAGACGTTTATTATCCTGCAGCATTTTAGGAATGATATCCTTACCGAAGTCATGGCTGGAATTTTTTTGCCTCGAATCTTTCATTAAATACGCTTTCAACGTTTCCCAAGTAAACATATAGATACCCATGGATGCTAGATTATTTTGCGGCTGAGCTGGTTTTTCTTCAAATTCATAGATTCTTAAATTGTCCGTGGTGTTCAAAATTCCAAAGCGTGATGCTTCTTCCCACGGAACTTCTATAACAGAAATGGTAGCATCTGCATTGGTTTCTTTATGTTGGGCAAGCAGTTTTTGATAATCCATCTGGTAAATATGGTCCCCTGATATGACTAAAACGTATTTTGGGTTATATTGATTGATAAAGTGGATATTTTGATAAATGGCATCGGCTGTACCAGAGTACCAATCCCCACCGGTTTTCGCCGTATACGGGGACAACAGAATGACACCGCCATTTCTCCGGTCCATATCCCACGGTTTGCCGTTACCAATATGTTTGTTCAGCTCAAGTGGAGAATATTGGGTTAATACTCCCAATGTTTGAATGTTTGAATTGGAACAATTACTTAACGTAAAATCAATAATTCGATACTTTCCACCAAATGGTACTGCTGGCTTTGCGATATGGTGCGTTAATGCACCTAAACGTTTTCCTTCTCCCCCTGCTAAAAGCATCCCTACACACTCTTTCAAACTACCCTCTCCTTCTCATTATTTATTTTCTTAAATAGTGTGATTGCTAATGGTGGTATTTTTATTTTTATATGCTGTGGCAATCCATGCCACTTTTCTGAAAAACTAAAATGTTCTTTCTTATTTATCTGCCCCGAACCTCCATATTCTTTTTTATCTGAATTAAAGACTTCCCCGTATACTCCGGGGTCCGGAACACCTATCTTATAATTGTAATAAACGTTTGGAGTAAAATTACAAACAATGATGAGTTCTTCTTTTTGAATATGACATTTCCTTCTAAAAGCAATGATACTTTGGTCTATATTATGTGGGTCAACCCATTCAAAACCACTAGGATCATGATCTAATTCAAAAAGTTGTGGATGTTCTAAATAGAAGTGGTTGAGTGCTTTTATATAGTTGAAGATTCCATAGTGTAGTGGATAATTCAAAAGATGCCAATCTAACTGTTCCTGATCCTTCCATTCTGCATATTGTCCCAGTTCCCCACCCATAAATAATAAATTTTTACCTGGGTGGCAAAACATATATCCATAAAGCAGCCTTAAATTGGCAAATTGCTGCCACTGATCACCCGGCATTTTATCAAGCAAAGACTTTTTCCCATGAACCACTTCGTCATGCGAAAGCGGCAGGAGGAAATTCTCGGAATATGTATACATGAATGAAAAGGTTAATAGATTATGATGCCATTTTCGATGAATCGGATCCTTTTTCATATACTTTAGCATGTCATTCATCCAACCCATGTTCCATTTAAAATTAAAGCCAAGCCCGCCAGAATAGGTTGGAGCGGTAACAAGTGGAAGATCGGAGCTATCTTCGGCCATCATCAATGTATTTGGTTGGTAGGAAAAGACAACTTCATTTAATTTGCGGACAAACGCATACGCTTCCAGATTTTCTTCTCCACCATAAGAGTTATAGATTTTTTCTTCCTCATCCGGCCTATCAAAATTTAAATACAGCATACTTGCAACCGCATCTACTCGAATGCCGTCTATATGATACTCTTCCAACCAAAACAAGGCATTGGATATTAGAAAACTTTGCACCTCAGGGCGGCCAAAATCAAAACTAAGTGTCCCCCAGGAATGTTTCTCTGCTTTCTTCGGATCGGTATACTCATATAAGGGCTGGCCATCAAACTTACGAAGTGCAAAATCGTCCTTGCAAAAATGACCTGGCACCCAGTCCATAATTACCCCTATCTCGTGTTGATGGCATTGGTCGACAAAATATTTAAATTCGTCCCGATTTCCATATCTGGTTGTCACAGAAAAATAGCCGGTAATTTGATATCCCCAAGAAAGGTCAAATGGATGCTCAGCTAATGGCAATAATTCAATATGTGTAAACCCTTGAGATTTCACATATGGGATTAATTCCTTTGCTATTTCCTTATATGTATAAAATTCCCCAGACTCTTTTTTCTTCCAGGAGCCCAAATGAACTTCGTAAATCGACATCGGTGATGCATAAGGATTATACTGCTTTTTATTTTCAAGCCAGTTATGATCTCCCCATATATATGTAGAAAGCTCTGGTGTTAACGAAGCCGTCCTTGGTCGAAGCTCAGACTGAAATGCATATGGGTCTGCTTTCATTCGAACTTCACCAATCGAAGAAGTGATTTGATATTTGTAAGTCTGATTTGACGTTACGTCCGTAAAAAATCCGACCCAAACCCCCTCATTACTGATTCGCTTCAGCAGATGGGTATCACCATTCCAATTATTAAATTCGCCCACTACAGCAATCCGAGTCGCATTTGGTGCCCAAACAGCAAAACGAAAACCTTTCTTTCCTTCGCATTGGATGAGATGACATCCCAGAAATTGATGGCAATGATAATTCGTCCCCTGATGAAATAAGTAGATATCCTGTTCAGAAATATGAAAATTCACGAAGCAATTACCCCTCCCTTAACTAATAAACTAGGACACATAACGAAAATAATGTGGATAATACCTTTTTATATAGAACTAATTATAGGATGAATATTGGTTCACATCAAGGAATCTTCTGAAAATTCGTTCGACATTGGATGGAGTATTTTAGATAGCTGCACCATGTTCTGTCGAAATACATTAATTAATTGTAAATTCCGTTTAAATTATAGATTGAAAGGTTATCATTTAGGAGTGGGTATTTCCATAATTTAAACTTATACATATACTATATGACAATAGCATATTCGCTCACTTACAACATTAGAAGTCTTCTGATTAAGTGAAATGGCCTAATATTGTTGCATGTTTAAAGGGGTTGCTTCCTATGACAGATAGAATGATTGCTTGGATTGATGATGTTCATGAATTATCCGTTATTGGTGATATAAATAAATTGCTTCCAATCAGCGAATACCCCGTTATCTACTGGGAAAGAAAGCAATTGTATATCCAAGCAAAAGTAGAAGAAGTCGTCAATGAATCTAAAGTAAACATACGTTTCCATGAGGAACTTCCAATGGGAGAAACGCTTTTTCTTCTTTGGGGTGAAATAAAAATTCCTATTTACCCGGGAGCCATCGTTCGCACAAAATGGTTTGACGAAAACTTTACAAATCTGGATGCAGAACTTGGTGCTGTATGTAATTCATCATCGACCACTTTTTCCGTATGGGCCCCAACCGCTGTATCTGTCAGCGTAAAATTAAAGAATAAACAATATCCACTAATCAAACAGGAAAGAGGAGTATGGAAAAGAACGTTAACCGGGGACTGGCATGGTTATCCCTATACGTATGAGGTCACCTTAAATGGACAATCTGCACTGGTTAATGACCCTTATGCAAAAGCAATACTTCCGAACAGCAAAAAAGGAGTAGTGATAGACTTTTCCAGAACAAAGTCTTTAAAGGACAGTCCTATCACAAGACCCAAGCTGAATCATTTACAGGATGCGATTATTTACGAACTGCATGTGAGGGATGCGACGATCCACAAAGACAGTGGTGTTAAAAACAAAGGGAAATTTATAGGTTTAACAGAAAAAAATACGATCAATTCAAATGGCTATTCAACAGCGCTTTCCTATATCCAATCATTAGGGATCACACATGTACAGTTACTCCCAATAAACGATTTTGCCCGTGTGGACGAACTTCAACCCGATGCTTCCTATAATTGGGGATACGACCCATTGTATTTTCAAGCTCCAGAGGGTAGTTACTCTGTCTTACCAGCAGACCCTATTGCACGTATTAATGAATGTAAAACAATGGTTGAGTCCTTCCATCAAGAGGGCATATCCGTTATTCTGGATGTCGTATATAATCATGTATACATCATGGAAGAATCATCTTTTGAAAAACTAGTCCCAGGATATTATTTCCGTTATCAAGCAGATGGAACACATAGCAATGGGACTGGGGTTGGTAACGATATTGCTTCGGAACGGCATATGGTTAGAAAATTCATTTTGGATACGATTGATTTTTGGTTAAGGGAGTATCAAGTTGATGGATTCCGATTTGACTTAATGGGCGCACTCGATATAGAAACGATGAAGCAAATTCATAAACGATGCAAGAAAGAGTCCGTTCCGATTATGCTTTTAGGAGAAGGTTGGGATCTCCCAACAGCACTTCCTTTCCACCTGAAGGCATCCAGTTCGAATTCACCTCAATTAAACGGAGTCCGATATTTTAATGACTTTTTCCGTGACACAATAAAAGGAAACCTATTTCACCATCAGGATATCGGATATGTCAACGGAAATGGTCATTATATCGAGCGGCTGCCGCATTTAATGTCGGGTTCTGTTCTGGAGGAATATGGAATTCCATTTGTAACCGATGTTACACAAACAGTTAATTATGTAGAATGTCATGATAACCATACATTGTGGGACCGACTTAAGCTGACAAATCCCGAAGCAAGAGAAACCGAACGAAAAAAAATGCATCAGCTTGCTACTGGGTTAACTATACTCAGTCAAGGCATTCCATTTATTCATGCCGGCCAGGAATGGTTTCGAACAAAACAGGGAGTCGAAAACAGCTACATTTCCGGCGATGAAGTAAACCAATTAGACTGGACAAAACGGGAAACGGAGAATGAAAATATCGAGTTTGTAAAGGCACTCATTTCATTACGAAAACAATATAAGGTGTTTCGTTTGAAATCCAAGAATGAGATTAGAAGGAGATTCCATGTACTGGAAACACCGAAACCCGTATTTGGTTTCACATTACTAGGTGAAGAAGCCGACTTTTCCGTCTATGTGAATCCAACAAATGAAAGCCATACCCTTCATCTTCCTTCATCAGGGAAATGGAAAACCGCTGTTTCCAATCATTTTTCAAAGCTTAAGGAACAGCAGCTAATCATTGGAGAATACACATCTATTGAACCGTTGGAACTTATAGTCCTGCATAAATCCCGAAAAATAGCAGAAGCAGAAGACGGATCGGCTTTAGTTGGAAATGCTAAAAGGTAACTAAAACACACCCATTCTAAAAGCGATAGATTTTATGATCTCTTATATCAGACTTTATCGATTTAGACAAAAAGAAGCCACATCAGGAAGAATCCGAACTAATTCAAATTCTAACGGGAGAATTTTGAATCATGGTTCGGATTTTTCTTTACTTTAGCTAAATACTCTTGTCCCATCCCTTCATCCCTTAGCTATTGTGTAAAAATTATTAAATAATCTTCCCATTGTTCTATTTATGACGGAATTGATATACTAGTTTTAATAAGGGATTAACTGGGTGTTGATAGATAGAAAGAAAAGGGAAAAGGGAAGTGTATTTAATTGATAAACAACACAGGTCTTGTATTAGAAGGCGGAGGTATGAGAAGCGCTTATACTGCAGGGGTTCTGGATTTCTTTCTGGACAAAGGCATTGATTTTCCTGTAGTTGCTACTGCTTCCTCAGGTGCGCTAATTGGAAGTTCCTATATTGCGAAACAGCGGAATCGAAACTATCGAATTCTAAAGGAATTAGGTAATAATCCAGAGTCTGTATCAATCATGAACTGGATTCGAAAGAGAGAAATATTTAATATGGATTATATTTTTGATAAAATACCGCGGGAAATTGTACCATTAGACTTTGGGGCCTTTTCCAAATCTCCTTCCCAATTTATAGTTGGAACAACAGATATTGATACAGGAAGTCCGGTTTATTATCATAGATTTGATACGTTAGAAGAATTATTGACTATTACTCGTGCTTCCTGTTCTCTACCGGTACTGGCACCAAGCATTATCCACGATAAAAAAGAACTGATGGACGGTGGTGTATCCAACCCCCTACCTATACTGCCATTAATTCAACACGGCCTGAATAAACAAGTCGTTGTTCTAACAAGAAACAGAGGATACATGAAGAAAGCTACGAAGCTAAATTGGTTTTTTAAGCATTTTTTTAAAGAGAAGCCAGAACTTAGAAGATTATTACGTGATCGACATATCCTTTACAATAAAACGATGGAATTGCTTTATGAAAAGGAAAGAAAAAATGAGGTCTTTCTAATCCAGCCCGAGGAACCATTAATCGCAACAAGAATTGAAAATAATAAAGAAAAACTGGAAAAACTATATAGCCAAGGGTATCAGGAAGCAGAGGTAAAACACCCTGAACTCGAACGTTTTATTCAGTCCACCAATAATACTTCTCCTTACGCGACAGGTAATATTCCTTCGTAGAAAATAAGGTTTTAAAGTAATGAGTTTTAAAAATGGGGCTCTCACATCCGGTAAGAAATGAGGTTTCATCATGATTTCTCTTAGTATTCTTGACTATTCTCCAATTGATGAAGGAGCAAATGCTCATGAGGCACTGTGGCATACAACCGAATTAGCGAAATACGCAGAGGCACTCGGCTACAAAAGGTTTTGGGTTTCCGAGCATCACTTCGTACATTCTATCGCAAACAGCAGCCCTGAAATGCTAATGATGCACTTAGCTTCATCAACTGAAAACATTCGTATTGGGTCAGGTGGGGTCATGCTTCCGCATTATAGCGCTTATAAAGTAGCAGAGAACTTTCGCATGATGGAAGCCCTCCACCCAAACCGAATAGATATCGGCATTGGGAGATCACCAAGTTTTAAAATGGTGAATCAAGCATTGAACGAGGGTAAAACAAAACGCATTTCCTATGAACAACAGGTTATCGATCTAAAGAAATATTTTACAGATAACACGAAAGACGAGCATCGTTTTCAATCCTTGCTAGCTACACCGAAAATACAGACAATACCTGAAATATGGATGCTTGGAACTGGTGAAAGAGGAGCAGCGGTTGCGGCTGTACAAGGGACAGGATATGTATTTGCTCATTTCACAAGACCTGGAGTAAAAGGGATAGAAACGGTTCAAAAGTACCGTGAATCTTTCAAGCCTTCTTCCACCCTTTCCAAGCCTCGAACAATGGTAGCTGTTTTTGCAGTCGTGGCAGAAACGGAAGAAAAAGCGGAGGACTTAAAAAAGGCATTTGACCTCTGGCTATATTTCGTTGAGTCTGATCATCAGCCTCCATATTACCCTTCCGTCCAAACAGCTAAAAATCGTGGGTTCAGTACTGTTGAAGAAGCAAAAATAAAAGAAAACAGGAAGCGTATGATTGTCGGAACACCTGAAAAGGTAAAGGAAAAGATCCATCAAATTGCGGAAGCTTACGAAACAGATGAAATAATGATTATTCCTAATGTTACTGGGCCAGATAATCGAAAAAAAGTAATACGTCTATTAGCAAGAGGCATTTAGGCTCTAACGCTAACCATTTTAAAAAGCAGCTCTCAACATGTCCGAGCTGCTTTTGTCATTATGCTGTATCAGTATTTATTCCTGTAATTCAGCTTTCATTCCTGTAATTCAGCTTTCGCTCCCGTAATTCAGCTTTCGCCCCAGTAATTCAGCTTTCATTCCCATAATTCAGCTTTCATTCCCATAATTCAGCTTTCGTTCCCGTAATTCAGTATTTGCTCCAGTAATTCAGCTTTCATTCCCATAATTCAGCTTTTGTTCCCGTAATTCAGCTTTCGCTCCCGTAATTCAGCTTTCGCCCCCGTAATTCAGCTTTCGCTCCCGTAATTCAGCTTTCGCTCCAGTAATTCAGCTTTCGCTCCCGTAATGCAGCTTTCGTTCCCGTAATTCAACTTTCGCTCCGTAATTCAGCTTTCGCCCCAGTAATTCAGCTTTCGCTCCCGTAATTCAGCTTTCGCCCCAGTAATTCAGCTTTCGCCCCAGTAATTCAGCTTTCGCTCCCGTAATTCAGCTTTCGTTCCCGTAATTCAACTTTCGCTCCGTAATTCAGCTTCGTTCCCGTAATTCAGCTTTCGTTCCCGTAATTCAACTTTCGCTCCGTAATTCAGCTTCGTTCCCGTAATTCAGCTTTCGTTCCCGTAATTCAACTTTCGCTCCGTAATTCAGCTTCGTTCCCGTAATTCAGCTTTCGTTCCCGTAATTCAACTTTCGCTCCGTAATTCAGCTTCGTTCCCGTAATTCAGCTTTCGTTCCCGTAATTCAACTTTCGTTCCCGTAATTCAACTTTCGCTCCCGTAATTCAGTTCGTTCCCGTAATTCAGCTTTCGTTCCCGTAATTCAGCTTTCGTTCCCGTAATTCAGCTCGTTAATGTAATATCCTTCACCATAACAAATCCCCCAATCCTGTTAATAATCTAAACGGTAAACTAAAAAGCGTTCATATGGATTTCGTTCGTAGAGATCCGGTATTTTAACCTCCAATATTAACTCAAACAGCGTCTCATTTTCCAGAAAGTAAACATAATCATCATGGGCATAATATAAAATGAGATCGACCCCTCTTCTGTTTTTTTCCACAGAGATTAATATATTTTGAATCACTTTTCGAAAGATTTGAATGGAAAATGGATGAAAGAAATAAAATCGATTATCATTTGCCCTAATCTCATACTCTTCCGCTAAACAGCAAAGGAATTCAATCTTGTCTGTGTTTCTTTTGAATTTCCTTACATATTGTTGTTTGTTTTCTACTGCTATTTTATGATAATCTTCATTTCTCTCAATCCCTAACACAGAAGCATGATAAAAATAATGAATGAAAAAATTCAACCTACCCAGCCCACATCCAAAATCAACAATATGATCATCTTGATTAATTGCATACTTATTAAATAACTCTTCCATTGCACTGTATGGTGTCGGTTCATATGGATGATAGTGCAAAGAGTGTTTACCGGAAAAAGGTCTGTGGTTACTTGTTTTGATGTTTAGCAGTTTGTCATAGTAGTATTCTTTCATCGAACCTCTCCAATTTCGTCATTTCTCTGTTGTTTTTTTATTATCATATCTCGATTTTTCAAGACTGTAAAATCAATCTTTTTTGAATTCAAACAATTAATCATATATACTAAATGTAAAATAATTACGAAAAAAGCGGGGATAATTATGAGAAAGATTCAAACTGTCTCATTAATTGGTTTGGGCGCAATAGGTGCATCTTATGGATGCAAAATCCAGGAGTTACTTGGAAACAACTTCCAAGTGATTGTTAACGAAGAACGAATGCGGCGGTATAAAAGAGATGGCTTTCAAATTAATGGCAGTAAACAGCAATTTAATTATACAACACCGGAAACGGAAACAGAACCAGCAGACCTTGTCATTATTGCAACAAAAAACGCAGAACTTCAGCAGGCAATTGAAGACGCGAGATACCACATTGGACCAGATACGATTATTCTTTCCTTATTAAACGGGATCTCAAGTGAGGAAGATATTTATAAAGCTACAGGAAATGAACATATTTTATATAGCATGTGTGTTGGAATTGATGCAGTTCGTGATAAACAAAATATTGATTATTCCAGTATCGGAATGATCTGTTATGGAGAAAAGGACAAGTCCGTTTCCAATGACGTTCTAGCTGTAAAGGAGTTATTTGAAGAAGCTGGGGTCCCATATGAAATTTCTGAGGATATTTGGCATACGATTTGGGCAAAATTCATGTTTAATGTTGGTATAAATCAGACATCTGCAGTTTTAAAAGCACCGTATAAATATTTTCAGCAAATCCCATCCCTTCACAATTGGATGGAATCTGCCATGTATGAAGTCGTAGCGATATCCCAAAAGGTCGGAGTCAACCTTATGGAAAAAGATGTCCATCACTATAGGCCTATCCTACTAAAGCTTTCACCAGAAGGGAAAACTTCAATGCTTCAGGATGTAGAAGCAAATCGAAAAACAGAAGTCGAATACTTCGCAGGTAAAGTGTGTGAACTTGGTAAAGAATTTGGTATTTCAACCCCAGTCAATGACCAATTATATAGAATGATACATATTATAGAGGAAATGGATAAGGTGGAGTAAAGGTTCATCGTGAAACTTAGTCATGAGACTATACTATAGGGAATTTCTGGTTCTTTCTTTGCGGAGGATGTCCTTCATAGCTTCTATGAAAGACTACTTACCCTTTTCATTTAGTAGTCAGTTGACTGCCCTCCGCTTCAATCAACCAGTTAGTTTCATTATGATGAACTATGCTAAAATTTTTCACCTTAATCAAATGATAGATTATTAAAAATAAAACATTCCTGCAAAAGCAACAATCTTTTAGAAAACAGTCTCCTTTGTTATCCTTCGATGATTTTCACATAAAAGGTTCTTCTTCTTGGACCATCAAATTCACAGAAATAAACACTTTGCCACGTACCAAAAATAAAATGCCCATCAGAAATAATCAGGGTTTCACTTGCTCCCACAACAGACGACTTCATATGTCCATCTGAATTTCCTTCCATATGGATATATTCGGGCTTATTCGGAAAGGTTTCATTCATCCCAAATTTCAGGTCTGTCTTCACATCAGGATCAGCATTTTCATTAATGGTAATTGCTGCAGTCGTATGCGGACAATAAACAACCATGATTCCATCCTTAACCCCGCTTTTCTGCAATGCTTCTTCCAAATAATGATCAATATTTAGAAACGACTGCTTTTCTTGAGTTGAAATTTGAAAAGTATATAAGTTTTTACTCACTATTATCACTCCTTGGATTCGATTAAACTATACATATTATAACCATGTTACCATTCGAAACACGAATAAGTAAAAAGTGGAAGGTTATGGAGGTTTTCGATTTCACTGATTTTTTTTAATCTTAAACATGTAAAGTTATAGAATTGATTTGGTTATTAGTTGGACTAATTTTGACACATTCATCCTTTTCATTCTTATTCACCTCAAAAATCCTCTAAATTTGTCATTAAACAGGTATTTTATTCCAATAATAGTTAAAAATAATTTTAACTATTTAAAATGAGGTGAAGACAATGTTGAAGTTACATACAGAACTGGAAGGAAAACAGGCTTACTTTGGAGAAGTACATAGTAAGCTGAGAGAACTCGGATTTAGCTTATGTGGTAGCTGGGAGTATGACGCTGGTTTTTTAGATGGAATTTTATGGAGAGAAAATGGGGAATCGATTTATTTGAGAATTCCCATACACGTGTTAGATGGTGAGCTTGACCGGCCAGACGCCTTTATCGAATTCAGAACTCCATTTGTTATTAAACATGTTGTCAATATTGGACTGGACAAAGATGAAAACTCCCTGCTTTCTGCCACCGGGTTTAATC
This sequence comes from Oceanobacillus salinisoli, assembly GCF_009733865.1. GTDB lineage: Bacteria > Bacillota > Bacilli > Bacillales > Amphibacillaceae > Oceanobacillus > Oceanobacillus salinisoli. Next base: position 49,242 of record NZ_WOFB01000028.1, read on the forward strand.
AATTTCAAAAACCTATTGACCAGGACGGACATATTGATGATAAGAACTATTGGGAAAAAACAGGAGAAGAAGTGATTAACCGTATCATAAATCAGATTACCGCATCTTAAAAAAGAAATCCTTGATTTCATGGACCTTTAATAAATAGGGGCTTACAGTCAGTTAATCACATGTTAAGTTACATTTTTATGGGAATGTTTCGTTAAACCAATCGTAAATATCTAATAATGAATATACTTTATTAAAGAGAATGACAATGTCTTGGAAGTACTACCTCATCACATTTCAAAAGGAAGGGAACCATGTCAAAATTAAAGGTGTTCAATTATTCGTTCCAAAACCTCAGTCAAAAAAACATGTCTTTTGAACAAGTTTTTCAAAACATTATCCAGTTTATGGAAAATGACCGAAATGGGAATTACCGTTTAATGTTTGGAACCGATTCACAAGTTCACGGCTATTACACGAAATTCATCACCGGAATTGTCATACAGCGTGAAAGTAAAGGGGCGTGGGCTTGTATTCGGAAAATGATTGTACCTCGAAAAATGACAAACCTTCATGAACGTATATCCTATGAAACCACGCTAACCGAAGAAATTGTATCTATGTTCACCGAGGAGCGTAAGGAGCAATTGATTGATATCATTTTACCCAATATATATAAAGGCGCCTCCTTTACCGTCGAAGGCCATATTGATATTGGGTCAGGAAATCGGAATAAAACGAGAATTTTTGTAAATGAGATGGTTTCTCGAATGGAATCCATTGGAGTAGAGCCAAAAATTAAACCAGAATCATTTGTGGCAAGTTCCTACGCTAACCGTTACACCAAATAAAGTGAATCATATGCGGGGCTCTTTCATGCCCTACTAGCTGTTGCAGTATCAAAGGTTTTCTTGCTTCGGTACTACAATCACCATGCTTTTAAGTCGAGAGCTTTCTGCCAGTTAACCACATGATTTATTTCTGACCGTATTTCCCTCCCAATACGGTCTTCCTTATGTTGCCTCAATCTCTTCTCTAAGATATACTTTAAGCAACTTCTTTATTTAAATACTATTAGAAAGAGGGCCTTTGGATGTATCATATTGTTGAGGAAAAAATCAAAGAGTCCGTAGAAAACGGGGAATTTGATGATCTTATCGGAAAAGGTAAACCACTTAACCTAAAAGAAGACTTACAAGGTTTGTCTCCGGAAATTAGAAGAGCCTATAAAATTCTCAAAAATGCAGGGTATATTCCCGAGCAACAAGATATAAAAAAAGATAAGCTTACCTTCCGTGATTTATATACTTATGCGGCAGGTAAAAAGTATGAACAACCTTATCGTCAGCAAAATGATTTTGAATCCCTTATAAAGGAAAGGAATTTAAAGAAAACCCCCTCTTATCGTCAGTATGCGAAAAAAATATATCAAAAATTATTTTTTTAGAAAGAGCATATTACTCATTTGGCAACTTCCAGCACTCGTAATATAATGAGACTTGGTAGATTAATATGTTCAGGTTGGAAAGGAGCCTTTATTTGTCTAAGATTTTCACCACTAAACGAATTATCATTGCAGTTGTTCTTATATTAATAGCCGCTATTCTTTACTTCTATTCTTCGGCTTTCATGCCTTTTATATTAGCCATTATTACTGCTTTTATTTTAGAACCTTTAGTCAGGTTCATACAAAAACATTTAAAATTTAAAAGCAGATTACCAGCCGTGGTGATTTCATTTGTACTGTTTGTCTTGAGCATTTCCTTCATCTTCTATGTTGCCATTACAAGAGTCGTGAATGAAACCATCCGATTTGCGGAAAGGCTGCCATATTATATCATTGAAATAAACTTCTATATGGAAAATTTAATTGAGGATATAAATAAAACGGCAGCTGGTTTGCCTCCAATTTTCATTAATGAAATGGAAGGGCAAATCTCCGCTTTATTGGAATGGGCAACCAATTTAGCCCAGGGATTGATACCTGTTTTAGCCGGATGGGTGCAGGGAATACCTAATTTGGTTGTTGTTATTATTATCTATTTAATCGCTTTATTTTTAATCAGTATGGATCTTCCTAAATATAAGGAAGGATTTTATGCCAGATTTGAAGCAAAGAACGGAGAAAAAGTTCGTTACATGCTGCAGCGATCCACTAAATTTTTTACTGGCTTTATTAAAGCGCAGTTTCTGGTAAGTATCATTATATTCGCTGTTTCCTATACAGGTCTATTGCTTATTTCTCCAAGTAATGCACTAATTATGGCGCTCATCATTTGGCTTATCGACTTCATCCCTATTATAGGATCCATCATCATCCTAGCACCATGGGGATTATTTGGTTTATTAACTGGGGATACAAGTACCGGAATCCAGCTACTTGTTTTAGCCGCTGTACTGTTGATTATTCGTAGAACCGTCGAACCGAAAATAATGGGCGACCAAATTGGACTGCCTGCTCTTCCAACACTGATTGGATTATGGCTTGGATTATACTTCTTTGGAATTATCGGATTAATCGTTGGCCCTTTGTCTATTATTGCTATATTATCAGCCAAAGAAGCTGGAATTATTAAGCTGGATTTTAAAATATAATAAAATAAACCATCATTTTATCTGATGGTTTATTTTTTTCTTAGCTGTTTACATATTAAGTAGTTCATTCTGCGCACACTAATGATTGAGGTGATAATATGGTACAGCATCCAAACAATGGTGATTTACCAAAAGAAGAAGCCAGAGAAAGAATCAGTATTCAAACGGGTGAAAACGCAAACCACCCATTGGATACGGATAACCGGGTATCTGGTGATTCCGTAGATGAGCACCGAAAACAAGAATCAGCAAATGCTTATATTGCTGAAAAAGAGATTAAACAAACCTTTCTCAATTCATAAATTCACCTCAGAACGGTGACAGCCTTTGAGTGAAGTTTAACCACTACTTTATGATAAAGGCAGAGAATCCATTTTGAAAATTAGATCAAAATGGATTCTTTTTTAGGGAGTAATTTTGTCTTTTTTACTAATTTATTTGGCATTTTACCTAAGGTGTTTATCCACAAGGGGCTCAAAAATATATGAACAAACTTCTATGAAAGCAGAAAATGAAACTCGGAACAAAGAGGTTATATCCAATATTCCTTAACACCTGCTCTTTGATAGCGATTAAACTTAATCATCCTGTCTATTTTAGCCGTAGACTTTGAAAGTATTTCAACTATTAAGTCCGGTGCACCCACAATACGACTTTTGTGTATCTTAGATTGATTAACACAATCACTAAATCCGGTTTAACCCATTCTTCCACTTCAGAAAGATCTTCTTCTTCAGAAAGACAAACATCAATTTCAGCAAAGAACTCTACATGATTTATTTCTCATATATATTGAACTCTGTTGATAACTCCATTGCGATAGATTGATGTTTCACATTTGGTGATGGGACATATTATATATTCGACCATCAATAACCTCATATTGAATATCTTCATCTAATTTTAAGTAATCTGCATACGTTAGAGTATTGTTATCATGTGGAGGTGCCATTTTAATCACCCCTTATTTGTTCTTACATTCAAAATTCATTATATACGATTTAATTGTTTTTATGTCGTCTTGCTTTCTAAATCCATTATACAACTTATTTTTTACACTATGCAGCTTTGATGAGCAAGTTGCTCTCAAACATATAAGAAAAGCGCAAGCGCCGGTTTAGCGACGTACGGACTGTGCCTGGCCATGCCAGGTGGTGCGGTGTTGCCGTGCAAAGCGGCGGTTTTAACCGAACAGTCCCCGCAGGAGATAAAGGAAACACGACGAACGGAGTGAGTCGATGTTGACTTATCGTACGGAGGTGAGGGAAGTCCGCTAGTCGCTGGGTGATGGAGCTAGACATCGAAGCAAAAAATTTATACTTTCTTATCTTTGAACAAAAATCAACTTATGTTCATGTTTACAGCCGGATTGAATACGCATACGGAAGGCTCATATTGGTAGGGACGCCTAAAAGATATGCTACCTCTGTGATGGTAAACATAACTTAGGGGCTTTCTTGCACGTTAGGAAAGTATAAAATTTTAGCCAAGAAGAGGATTCGACGTAGCTAAAATTTTAATGTCCCAAGTATAAGAAAAACTACCACATTCGCTAAAAGACGAGCGAATGCGAGTTTTTCTAATATTTTATTTATTTGATTATCCCCAATAATACCAAGTCAGATCTAAAGGCTATTTATAAATTCGCTACCTATTTCATATGTCCGGGCTTATCATATTGCGAATACCATAGCATAAAAACAAGAAGAACCCATATTTTTCGGCTGTTATCTTTTTTATGAAGGGCATGATCTTCCAACAAAGTAAGTGCTTCCTGCTTTTTAATGAGGTGTTCGGTTGGACTCTTTATGATAATTCCCTGCGCCCATTCATACAGCTCGTTTTTTAGCCAATGACGAATAGGTACCGGGAAGCCAAGCTTTTTTCGGTGTAACACTGAATGCGGTATAAGATCACTAATCGCTTCCCTTAACACATATTTCGTTGTCCCTTTCGTTAGTTTCGCACTGGTCGGAATTTTTTTCGCCACGTCAAATACCGCTTTATCTAAAAAGGGAACACGTAATTCCAGGGAATGTGCCATTGCCATACGGTCCGCCTTAACAAGAATATCACCAGGCAGCCACGTGTGAAGGTCAATATATTGCATCTTTAGCGTATCATCATACGAACGAGCATTTCGGTAGAAGGGATGTGTGATTTTCGTATAAGGAACGCCTTTTTGATAATCTGAAAGCAATAGTTGTTTTTCAGTTTCAGAAAAGATTTTTGCATTGCCGATATACCGTTCGGATAAAGGTGTTGTCCCACGCAGCAAATAATTTTTTCCTTTCATGTTTTCAGGAAGCCATAAAGCCACTCGTTTTAATAGCTGTTTCAAAAATTCCGGCAGATAGGAAAATCCTTTTAATGCCAAAGGCTCCCGATAAATGTTATATCCGCCAAACAATTCATCCGCCCCTTCTCCTGATAAAACAACTTTTACATGCTTACTTGCTTCCTTCGCCACAAAAAAAAGGGGTACAGCTGCGGGATCGGCAACTGGGTCATCCATATGCCAAATAATGTTTAGCAGTTCATTCTTAAAATCTTCCGGGGTTATCAACTTGTGAATATTTTCAACACCTAATTGATCAGCCGAATCTCTTGCAACATCAATTTCACTATAACCCTCACGTTCAAATCCAACTGTAAATGTTTTGATACCGGGATGATATTGTTTGGCAAGGGCAACAATACCTGTGGAATCAATTCCGCCGGATAAAAATGCACCTACTGGGACATCACTTCGCATATGCTTCGCCACCGAATCATCCAAAGCCTTTCTTGTTTTTTTGACATAACTGGAAAAATGCTCATTCGAAGGGTTAAAGGTCATCTTATAATATGATTGTACCGTCGTCTCTTCTCCCAATCTTTTGAATAAATAATGACCGGGCTTTAATTTTTGGATATTTCCCATTAAACAATACGGTTCTGGAACGTATTGATATGTCAGGTAATGTTGAAAGGCTTCCTGAGAAAAATCATCAGAATTTTCGTAAATAGTCAGGCTTTTCTTTTCAGATGCAAATAAAAATTTGTTTTCGGAATCCAAATAATAGAACGGTTTGATTCCAAATGGGTCACGTGCAGCAAACAGTGTTCTTTCTTGTTTATCCCAAATGGCAAACGCAAACATCCCACGCAATTCTTGCAAACAGTTTTCTTTTTTTAATGCATACAATACCAAAATAACCTCGGTGTCAGAATACGTTTCAAAGGAAAGTCCTTGATTTATCAAGTTATCCTTAAGTTCAACATAATTATATATTTCACCATTGAATACAATATGATAACGATCATTTCCGTATGAGAGCGGCTGATCACCGCATTTAAGATCAATAATACTTAATCGTTTAAAACCAAGCTGGATAAAGTCATCATTATAATAGCCAGTTACATCAGGACCACGATGATGGATTGATTCAAGTGCGTTATACAATCTTCCATATTCTTTTCCCTGATTAAACGATAATGTTAATTCTCCGATAAATCCACACAAATCTATATTCCCCCATAATCCACTTCATTTATTATTAAATAATTTGTTTGAGTTCGGCCTAGTATTCAAAGTTTTCCGGATTAGTGTTATGATTTACTTACTCGTATTTATCTGAAAGACCATGGAAAACCAGGCTCTCACCTAAGTAGAAGTGTAAGCCCTGATTTTAGGTTCATGGTAGAAAAGCTGTCTTTTAATGATCAATCGACTCTCTTAAAACCTGAAGTCTCGGTCCCATGCCATCACCCGCTTCAATCACATATTCATATTGGATGACCAATACATTTTCTCCGATTTGATAGGCATAATACCCTTGCGGCGGATCGGAAAAATGCTGCCGTATCCCTTCATAAGGATTTTCATCTTGGGACGTGGGGGCGGGTTCTTCGCGGTAGTTAAAATCGCCTTTGTATTCTGATTGCAGATCGGAAACAACATCATCATGGCTGGCGTTCTCCACAACTCTCAGCGAAACTGAAGTATTATCAGCATCACTGTAATGTCTGACAGTGTCACCATCAACAGTATAGTTGCCTAGTATATCATCCATTTGATATTGGATGCCATACGGTTCTAATACATAATTGGTAACCGACACTTCTTCCTCCATGCCTTCAATCATAATGATTTGATTTTCAGTACCCTGTTCCGTCACTGATAATTCTTCCGGCTCTTGTGCATTATCAAAAGTTTCCGCTGTGTCTGTGTTTTCCTCTGTCCTGTTATCAGCAGGTTCTTTTTCACTTGTATTTTCGCTCAATTGCGAAGTATCATGCTCCTCAGTCGGCAAAACTGATTGATTGCTGTTGATTATATTCATGACGAGCACACCACTGACGAGCAAAGCGGCTGCAGTTGATAACCAGATGGCTGCTTTTTTTAATGTTGTCCGTTTACGCTTTTTCCTTGCATGTTTTCTGATCGCCGTTTTCATCGATTCTTTTTTTTGGGAGTCCATTGAAACGGATATTTTCAAATCTTTTAACTCCTTTTGCAGTTCTTCGTCATTAGGATTCATAATTGCCCTCCTTTACCTTCCCCTTCAAAGCCTTAAGTGCCCGGTGGAATGTTACGCTTACTTTTGTATCCGGCCACTTTAGAATACTGGCTGTTTCGGCCACAGACAATTCTTCAATCCCCCGTAAAACCACAACATCCCGATAATCCTGTTTCAGCTTGGCAATCGCTTGATGCAATTGCTGTTTGGCTTCATTGGCTAATTGTTTTTCTTCTGGTGATGTCTCTGTTTTATAATCATACGTTTTAATTAATTTTCGCCAATCCTGTCGTTTCTTTTTACGTGCTTCATCAATCGCCAGGTTTCGGGCAATTGATATAAGCCATGTTTTAGGACTGGAATCACCTTTAAATGAATCATACCGGTCAATTGCTTTTATAAAAACTTCCTGCACCAAATCTTCCACATCGGGAGTGGACATATAATAGACAAGAAACTTATATATATCATCACTATAGGAATCAAACCAGTCTGTAATTAATTCCTCCTCCATCCCGCGACCTCCTTTTAGCGGACTTTTCTTACGCTGTCCTTCTATCTATTAGACGATGTTTTATTAAAAATATTACAGTTTTCGTTAAAAGTCATCCATTAGCCTAACCCAAGTTACAGTTTGAGGATTGGAGTTACAGTTAGGAAACACACTGAATACTAGAGATTGGAAGTCCATTGGATTGATACAGTAAGAAGGGAACTGGAAAAGGATAGAGCACCGCATAAACCACTATTGGTAAGGGATTGGATGAATACTGGGTAAAAAAAGAACTGGACCCTGATATTGGATCCAGCCTGAATTTTTGTTGAATTTTAGTTAAACAAATATTTATCTATGATTGAAAAATATTGATTGGCATTGAGTAATCCCCTCTTCTTGCTCCTCACTTTCCTTCCGATATTCCAACTATTTAGCAGTAGGTACTGACTTTTTAGCAGAGGGAAGAGGATTTTGGCAGGGAGATAACGAATTTTTTTTAAACTTATCTTATTACTCAACAGTCACGCTCTTAGCTAAATTCCTAGGTTTATCAACGTCACAATCACGGTGCAATGCTGCATAATACGCTAATAACTGTAATGGAATAACACTTACTAAAGGTGTTAACAGTTCATGCACTTTCGGTAATACAAATGAATCTGTATCCTGCTCTAAACCTTTCATACTGATAATCAGAGCATTCGCACCACGTGCTACAACTTCCTGAACGTTCCCGCGAATAGAGTAGTTTACATTCTCATGTGTTGCAAGAGCAATAACCGGCGTTCCTTCTTCTATTAATGCAATCGTTCCGTGCTTTAATTCTCCTCCAGCAAAACCTTCTGCTTGAATATAGGATATTTCTTTTAATTTTAATGCTCCTTCTAAAGAAACGTTATAATCACCGCTTCTTCCGATAAAGAATGCATTACGGGTTGTTGAAAGAAAGTCTCTTGTTAATTGTTCTATCTCTTCTTTTTGATCAGTCAAAACTTCCATTGCACTTGATACAATTGCTAATTCCTGCATTAAATCAAATTCCAATTCCAAGCCTTTTGCTTTTGCCGTATCTGATGCTAAAATGGAAAGTACGGCAATTTGTGCAGTATAAGCTTTCGTGGAAGCCACGGCAATTTCCGGGCCTGCATGCAGGTGTAGTGTATAATCTGCTTCACGAGAAAGGGTTGACCCTGGCACATTGGTAATGGTTAGTGCTGGATGTCCCATTTCTTTAATTTTTACTAGTACTGAGCGGCTATCCGCTGTTTCCCCACTTTGTGAAATGAAAATAAATAGTGGTTTCTCTGATAATAATGGCATATTGTATGAAAACTCGCTTGCTACATGAACTTCTGTCGGTATTTTAGCTAATTTTTCTATAAATTCTTTTCCTACCAAACCAGCATGATAACTGGTTCCAGCAGCAATGATATAAACACGGTCCGCTTTATCCATCGCTTGACGAATTGATTCATCCAGTTTTAATTGATTATTTTCATCTTGATACTCTTTGATAATATTCCGGATCACAATTGGCTGCTCATCTATTTCCTTTAACATATAGTGTGGATAGGTACCTTTTTCAATATCACTTGCATCGATTTTTGCAGTGTACGGTTTACGTTCTACAATGCTGCCATTTAATTTTTGGATTTGCACATCATTACGACTAACCAATACAATTTCTTTATCAATGATTTCAAGGTATTGATCTGTTTCATTCAGTGTTGCCATTGCATCACTTGCAATAACATTAAAGTCTTCGCCCAGACCGATTAATAATGGACTTTTATTCTTTGATACATATAATGTTTCCGAGTCATCGGCATCAATCATTCCGATTGCATAGGAACCTTTTAAAAGACCCATTGCTTCACGAAAGGCTTTAACAGTGTCTTGATATTGATTATATAACTTCTCAATTAGCTGAACAACGACCTCTGTGTCTGTTTCACTAACGAAACTAACATCACTTAGGTACTCTTTCTTTAGATCCTGATAGTTTTCAATAACCCCATTATGAACAATAGTAAACTTGCCGGATGAACTTTGATGTGGGTGTGCATTAGTGATACTCGGCACCCCATGTGTTGCCCAGCGTGTATGGCCAATACCCATTGTTGCCTGAATGGACTCATCTACTCTCTCTTTCAGGTTAACAATACGACCTTTGACCTTTGTAAGGTTTACACCTTCATCGTTTAAAACTGCTATTCCAGCTGAATCATAGCCGCGATATTCCAATTTTTCTAATCCATGTAATAAAATACTTTTTGAATCGTTGTTTCCAATATAACCTACAATTCCGCACATTTCGTTGTCCTCCTAAAGTAAAGGGGCAGACAAACGGCAAAAGAAGTCTATGCCTGAATTGAAAATTACAGTTTAATTTCCAATCCTTAAGCATTACACCTCTAATTTGGGGCGTTTTACTGCCCCTTTCTCGTGTTTTAGATGACATCTTGCATTATTCCTTTGTCCAATAAGTCACCTTATTGTTTTTAGAATAAGCTTAAACGACTGAGATGTGCAGTCGGGAGGCATCCGCCGAAAAACTCGATAACCTCCACCTCGTCAACTATTTTCCCCCTGACGTCTGGAAAATAGTCCTGGCGCTTTAATTAAGATAAATATCTGTACTCCTTTCTCTTTTTAAATAAGCCAAACATCCTTAAAAATGTTAAGCTTATTATATTCTACCCGACGAGTGCTTACTCGGTCAATCTTTATTTCTGGGTAGTTTATTTTAATTTATGTAAGATGTATGTATTTTGTTAACGAAATGAAACCTTTATTCCAAATGGTGTTATTTTACCCCTCCATTCTTTGTAGAACTACATCACCTCTATTTATCATAAAAACCCAAAGAAAAATGGTGCGGGAAATCAGTTCTTCGTACACGACATTTTTCGATAATATATGACAAATACCGGGAAGTAACAGGCACCCTTTTGTCGGCACCTCTTTTTGTCTCCAAACTTATCAGATTAAACATTTAAAAACCACTCCCATAACCTGAGAGTGGTTCCTTCCTTTATTCCTTAAGTCCCAATAAATCATCTACAAGCTTTACAATTCGATCCACATATTTCTCACATTCTTCTTTCGTCGGTGCCTCCACCATCACACGAATTAATGGTTCTGTTCCAGATGGACGTACAAGAACACGGCCATTAGATCCTAATTCCTTTTCCACTTCCTCAATTTCGCTTAAAACTTGAGGATTATTTAATGCTTCCCTTTTATTTGTAACCTTCACATTTTTTAATACTTGTGGGAAAACTTCCATCTCTCCAGCAAGTTCAGATAAAGGCTTTCCGGTTTCTTTCATTACATTGACTAACTGCAATGCAGATAACATTCCATCACCAGTAGTTATGTAATTTAAGAAAATAATATGTCCGGATTGCTCTCCACCAAGATTATAACCACCTTTACGCATTTCTTCCATTACGTAACGATCACCTACAGCTGTTTTACTGCTTTGAATTCCATTTTCATCAAGTGCTTTATAAAATCCAATATTGCTCATCACTGTGGATACAATCGTGTTTTGGCGAAGGAGACCACGTTCATTTAAATACTTAGCACAGATAAACATAATTTGATCGCCATCCACGATATTTCCTTTCTCATCGACAGCAATTAAACGGTCTCCGTCTCCATCAAAGGCAAGACCAACATCAGCGCCTTTTTCCAGCACGTATTCTTGTAATTTCTTAGGGTGTGTGGAACCTACTCCGTCATTTATATTTAATCCGTTTGGAGTAGAACCAATGGAGAAAATCTCTGCCTCAAGATCTGCAAACAAATGCGTAGCAAGGCTTGATGTAGCACCGTGAGCACAGTCCAAAGCAATCGTTAGTCCTTCAAAGTCATTATCAATCGTATCCTTTAGGAAGGAGAGGTACTTTTGCCCGCCTTCAAAATAATCATTAATGATCCCAACATCTCCACCAATGGGACGCGGCAAACTATCTTCCCCATCAATTATTCGTTCAATTTCATTTTCCTGTTCGTCACTTAACTTAAATCCGTCAGGGCCAAAAAACTTAATTCCGTTGTCTTCAACAGGGTTATGCGATGCGGAAATCATCACACCTGCATGGGCGCTAAGTGCTTTTGTTAAATATGCTACACCAGGTGTGGAAATGACACCAAGCCTCATTACCTCTGCCCCAATAGAAAGCAGTCCTGAGACAAGTGCACCTTCCAGCATTGCTCCTGAAATTCGTGTATCACGCCCAATAACCACTTTGGGTTTTTCTGTTTGCTGTGTAAGCACATATCCACCAGCACGCCCTAATTTAAAAGCTAATTCTGGAGTAAGATCCTTATTCGCAATCCCTCTTACTCCATCTGTACCAAAATATTTTCCCATGTCTTACCTCTCCTTTACTTCCAATTCAGGTGTTTATAAGTGAGAGCCTATGTAAAACCAATCTATTGTTATTCAATGTCAATGGTTACTTCTTCTATTTCAGTAGAAATAGAAATATCTTCTGATTGGTTCTCCATCTCTATTTCCACCGGCAAGCTATGTCGACCGGCCTCTAAATTTGCACCATTAACATACAACCGTATATCATCTGGAGTAATATCTCCAACCTCAGCTTCATTTCCAACTATTGTTACATCCATCGTTTCTTCTTCGGGTTGTATAAATGTTACGGTTTGTCCATCTGCCAAACCTTCCACCTCAATTGGAATATCCTCTATCGTATGCGTTAATTCAATTTCCAGTGATACTTCAATTGTTTCCACTTCTGGAACATTTACACCTTCTGGCAGTGAAAGACCTACCTCCATAACCCCCGTCTCCGTAATTTGAGATAAATCAATTGGTTCAGTAGAAACAGAAGTAATCCCTGCTAGTATATCACTAGTTGCAAAAACTTCCACTTCCTCTACATTAGCTGTCATCGATAATAATGAATAATCATCTGGAAGTTCACCAGTCGCTTGAACTTCCACATCAACTGTTTTGCTTGGGTTATTAATTTCAGCAGAAACTTCTACTTTTTCAGGTGTTACGTTAGCATCCAACTCATTCCCTTGACTATCGTACACATTCACAGGTACTTCCTTGTTTCTAATGGATTCATCCAATCCAGCAACATCGACAAATACTTTTACCACACCAATACGGTCTATGACACTGCGCGAGCTGGTTACGGTAACTTCCGATGGGTTAATATCATAATTCCCAATTTCAAAGCCACCAGGTAACTTATCCTGATTGATAAAGTCTACAGATACACTAAATTGTTCGCTTGCCCTTTCTTCAATATAAATATCTATTGTTTTTGGTTCAATATATACCTTTAATTGATTCGAAACATTATGTTCAATTTCGACTGTGTGCTCTCCTTCTTCTAATCCTTCCAGGTCAACATATACGTCAAAATTACGTTGAAGTACAATTGGCCTTAAATAATTTGGCGCTCCTTCCAGTGATACGGTCACGTAATCCGGAATACCACTTACAACGTAATTTTCATTATCCATTCTTATTTCCACAGGTACATCATCCAATGTCTGCGTTTCTGAGTTTCTTCCGGAATTTGATGCATCGGATTGTGGGGAATTAACTGTTGTTCCTACAAAAATATACAAAATCACAGCGAAGGCCAATGAAACAAAACGGACAAACCATTTACTCTTAAACCAATTATCCATTTGCATTTTCCCTCCGTTTCCACGGCTTCCTGCTAGAGGCTTCTTCCACTAAAGATAAATGGGCGTTAAGCATGTTACGCAGTATTTCCTCATTGATGTCTCTATGTAATTCCCCGTTTTTGGTACAGGAAATAGAGCCTGTTTCTTCGGAGACAACAATGGTTAAAGCATCAGTTACCTCACTTATTCCCATTGCAGCACGGTGTCTCGTTCCTAATTCCTTTGAAATAAACGGACTTTCTGATAAAGGAAGGTAACAAGCTGCAGACATGATTTTTCCATCCTTTATAATCACCGCACCATCATGAAGTGGTGTATTTGGAGTAAAGATATTGGTTAATAACTGATGAGTAAGGTCGCCATCTACGCCTATCCCTGTTTCCATATACTCTCCAATTCCGGTTTCCCCCTCAATGGTAATTAAAGCTCCTATGCGCCTCTTTGCCATGTAATTACAGGATTGTATAATTGCTTCAATATTTCTCCCAACAATCTCTTCTTCCGCCTTGGAACTTCGAGAAAAAAGATTACCTCTCCCTAATTGCTCCAGTGCCCTTCTTAACTCAGGCTGGAAGAGGATAATGATGGCCAAAAATCCCCAAATTAGAGCTTGATTCGTCAACCATTGTAATGTTTGCAAATTAAAAACATTACTAATAGCCCATACAAGTAATACAACGGCGATCCCCTTTAAAAGCTGAATTGCCTTCGTACCTCGTATCAGCATCATCAATTTATATAATACATACCAGACGAGAGCAATATCTACGCCTATTCTAAGTAGATCAAAAAGATCTAATCCCCCATCAAGCATGCTCACACATCCTTTTTACCGAGAAAATTTAAATAAGAAGTTTTATTTATATAGTATGAGTCTAATTATAACATAAATACATTAGTAGAGATAAAGCGAATGCGCACGAGCTTGCTTGAATTTTATATCATATTATTCACCCATCATTCCACTCGTCTTTTATGTATTTAAAAGCGAACAGGAAATCGCCTTCTCATACTACCTATTCTAAGGAAAAGACTTTTTCGAATAAGGTTTTAGCTTGATACCATAACCATTCAAACATACGATCAACAGAATTAATTTCTCCGTTAATTTCACCTACAGATGCCATTAAACTCTCCCCACTGACGGCTTCCTCTTCAATGAGTTTACCATTTATGATGGTTACATCCCCATCTATCGTCCCTTTGACAATTAAATTGCCATTTTTAACAACTAGATTATCATCAACGACTACCCCTTCTGGCACAATAACGGTATCGCCCTGAACAATCAGGTTTTCCTGCTTAGATACAACTAATTCACCGTCTTGATTCCACTGAGTAAACATACCACTTAACATAAAAATAAAAAAGATTGCCGCGGCTGTAACGATGGGGTGCCTTTTAAACCAACGTTTATATTTCATTCCATTCTTTTCTTTAGGTAATCTGCTCATGACATGGTTTGTAAAATCAGAAGGTGCCCGAACACTTTCTGAACTCTGAATCAAGGTAATGGTTCGCTTTAATTCATGAAAATGATTTTGACATTCCTCACAGAACTCGAGATGTTTCCGTAACTCTTCCTCTTCTTCTTCTCGCAGGTCTCCATCTAAATATTTATGCATTAATTCAATTTCTTCTTTATGGGCAATCAAGTGGATCACACTCCTTCACACGTGACGAAGCCTTTTACGTAAAGCTTCCCTTCCTCGATGTATCCTCGTTTTTACTGTTCCTAATGGAATATCTAAGATGCCGCTAATCTCCTGGAGGGAAAATTCTTCTAAATAACGCAGAATCATAATACTGCGGTATTTTGGTGGAAGTTCTGAGATTTCTTTATGGATATAACGCTGTAATTCTATACTCTCTACTTCCTCACTTGGAAGTGGTTCACTGGAGGAAAGTTGAGAATACATATTTAACCCCTCAGAACCTTTGATTTCTGCATCGAGAAAGTAGTCTGGTTTCCGCTTTCTAATACGATCAATGGTTAGATTTGTTGCAATACGGTATAACCATGTTGAGAACTTTTTACTTTCATCAAAGGAATCCATATTTACATAAGCACGAATAAATGCTTCCTGGGCAATATCCTCCGCCTCGTGTATATTTCCAAGCATTCGATAGCAATGCTGAAAGATTCTATGCTGATAGAAATCAACAATTTCACTATATGCTGCTTGGTCCCCTTTTTTAACTTGTTTGATTTTCTCTCTTATTATTTGCTCCATTTACGTACCTCCGCCTATTTGCGGTATTTATATTACGAATGGGTACATAATAAGGTTTCATTATTAATAAAAAGATTTTATATTTTATAATGCAAACCTCTATATACCCTATAAAAGATCTTGTTAAACGTATTTCGGAAAAAAGTCACAAAAATATCAAAAGTTTATTGTTGCATTTTTTTGGGTATTTTCTTATTATAGTATACTAGATAGGGGGTAAGTTTTGGTGACTAAATCTGTTTTATTAGAAAAAATTGAAGAATGTCGTGAAGAAATGATCCTATTAAGTGATAATCATGATTTGACTTCTGAAGCTGTAATCTCTTCTAGTATGAAACTAGATGAATTAATTAATCAGTATCAGAAATATATATAATATAATCCAACACCAAGAACTTACTAACGGCGATAAGGAAGATAGATTCACTCATTTGACCTTTTCCAGTATTAATAATATATAAAAGCTAAGACAGGAAGGAATTTTCTCTCCTCTCTACAAACAAACGTGTTTTAGTTAAAGAAAAATCCGAACTATGATTCAACTTCTTCAGTAAGAATTTGAATTAGTTCGGATTTTTTCTTTTAACCGGAAACTAGCGAAAATCTTAACTTACCATAAGAAAAGCTCCCATTCACTAAAAATGAATGCGAGATTTTCTCAAATCACTCTTCTATTTCAATCGAACCATGAAGATTAGGTGTAATGGCTAGCGGTTTTATTCCAGCCTTTTCCCAGGCTTCGAATAGTTGCTCTGCCTTTTCCCTTGAAGGCATAAAAGCAATTCCACAATCACCACCACCTGCACCAGAAGGCTTCCCTGCTCCCCCAAGTTGTTCCGCCAGGTCACAAAGCTTTGATAGTAATGGTGTCTCAATTGGAGCATTAGCATGATTCCCTACTTCAGCCAAAGCGCGTCTGTTTTCTTTTACGCCTTCCAGCAGTAAGGGAATATTCGATTCTTTCATTCCCTTAAAAAATTTATCGACAGCCTTTTTGCTATTGGAAAGGAAGTTTTCAAACTGCACTGAATTACTCTGTTTTAATTGTAAAATTTCATCGACTAACTTTGCTGTGGATGCTGCTTTTCCTGTCCATCCTACACAAAAATAAACGTCTTCCGGTAGTTCCAAAGTTCTCACTGAATAGTAGGTCCATTTCCTCTCCAACATAGCCGTAACGGAAGTAGATTGTTTGTATTCACGTAATAACCACTCAGCTTGGAAAGATGAATAATTAAGTAGGCCGCCATAGGTAGATGCCGCAACGTCGGCACCAGATCCATTTCCCTGTGTAAACACATGAGATATGGCTGCTAATTTAAAGATGGTATCCTTTGAAGGCTCATATGGAAGAAATGTTTTTAAGATTGCAGTAATCACAGAGGTTACAACAGCTGCACTTGAACCTAACCCATATTTTACACCAGATTTATCATCGAGTTCACTTCGAATGAATAAATGAAATGGCGTAATCAAAACATTTTGTTCCTGTAGATAGGTACAAGCTATAGTCATTGCATCACCTACAAACTGTACTCGTGAATCATCGGTATGTATTTCTATTTTCTGCTTATCGACTGTAAACACAAGGTTCTCAAGTTCAAAATCAGATAAAGATAATAGGTTTTCTGCTGATGTTTTAATGGTAGCATAAACAAACCTATCCACAGCTAGTACAGCTAGCTGATGATAAGGCTGTAACACCGCAAACTCTCCGGCAATCATTAATTTTCCAGGTGTTTTTATTGTTTTCAAATTATTTGACAATACAATTCATCCCCTAAAGGTAGGTTACTCCAGGTCCTGGTTTACTTAACGTCACATCGCTTACTCCAGGTATATCTTCTAATACTTTTTTCACTTTATCTTCGTTCTCTGGTAAATACAGTACTTTTACATTTGGCCCTGCATCGATGGTAAAATACGCTGGTATCCCATTTTCCCGCATTTCCTGTACGGTTTGCATCACACGCATCGTCGTGTCATGCCAGTATGTAAATGGTGGGTTTGCACCTAACGTTGTTGCATGCATCTTTAAGCAATTAGCCTCTGCAATGGAGCCAGTCTTTTCAAAATCCTTTTCACGAATAGCTGCTTTGATTTCCTTCATATCATAGGGAATACTATCCAACCAGCCTGTGTAGAATGGAGAGGTTTCCACCGTTCTTTTCATTCCTGCTCTGCTCGAGACCTTTTTCTCCGTAGAAGAGAGGACAACTGCCGCAACTCGTACATCCCAATGTTTTTCAGATGCTATTTGAATGGCATGTGAATCTAATCCGTCTTCCCGTGAACCCATTTCCCATTCAACAAATCCACCGTAAATCGAGCGGCAAGCAGAACCTGATCCTTGTCGGGTCAATCTGGAGAGTTCTTCATCATTTACATTGAAACCAATTGCACGTGTGCTGGCAGCAGCAAGCGCAGCAAAACCGGAAGCAGATGATGCAAATCCTGCTGCAGTCGGTACTGTATTAATAGAGTGTACTTCTGCAAATAAATGTTTTTTTTCAGATTGATTTCGTATTAAATCAAGAAATTTCGTGACCCGATTATACGATTCTCCCTCTATAATTTGGTCATTAAGGGTAAATACATCTCTAGATAAATCGTCATGAAAGGCTACAGTAGTTGTTGTATAAAAGCCATCCAATGTTAGAGAAAGGCTGCTATTGGTAGGAAGGATAATATCCTCATTACGCTTTCCCCAATATTTAATTAATGCAATATTTGTATGAGCCTTCGCTGTAGCCTTCATAGTTTATCTCCTTTTTTATCCATTAATCCTGTTTCTTTAATACAAACGGCCACACAGCATGCGCACCGTATTTCCTTAGTTTCTCAGCTAACTGACGAGAATGGACTTCATTTTGCGCTAGGGCAATAATACAGCCACCATTCCCACCACCGGTTAATTTTGCTCCTAATGCTCCTTCTTGTCTCGCAAAATAAATTAACTTATTTAAACCTGTATCACTAACCCCCAAGGTTTCAAGCTCCCTTTGTGCTTCGTCAAGCAAATGACCTAAGAAGTGTTTCCCAGCCTTCTCTAAAGCATGTTTCGCCTGGTGGGTTAACTCCCCTATACGTTCTAATTTTCGCTGTATCTTTTTGGGAGTAGATTTTAATAAACGAGCAACGGACTCTACCGACATACGAGTATCTCCGACTCTGCCAGAATCCGCAACCACGAAATAATAATCTTCTTTAAGATCCAGGTATTTAATTGGAAGATCCCTTTCATACCATACCGGCGAATTAGATGTAATAGTTAACGTATCAATACCACTTGGCTGTCCATGTGCAAACGTTTCTGCAATATTTGCTAAATCTAATAACTCTTGTTCCGAATACGTTCGATTGGCAAAAGCAAATAAAGAACGAATAACAGAAATAGCAACCGATGCACTGGATCCGAGTCCTTTTCCAGGTGGAATCGATGAGCTGATCCGAATGAGCAAATCTTCCTTAGGCATCTCCAGATAATCTAACGTGCCATTAATACACCTAACTATTCCATATAATGATTCTGGTGCATCATCCATCGTACCATGGTAAAAGGCACTATCAATTTTTATAATACCAGGCACTTGTTCAATAACCGTCTCCACACCGATCAAAGGAAAGGGTATAGCAATAGCTGGCTGTCCGTGTACAACCGCATGCTCCCCTATTAATATTAATTTACTATGAGCTATACCAATAGCTGTTTTTTCTGTGGTTGTTACTTCTTCTGCACTCATTTTGTATATTGTTCCACCAATTCTTTAGCTTTTCCTACACGGATTTGTTTTTCTTTGATTAGTTCTCGGGCAATAATATCGATCATCTCCCCTGTAGCTCCTGCCGCAACGGCAACAGAGCGAGAGTGTAGTGCCATATGTCCTTTTTGAATTCCATCAGTTGCTAAAGCCTTAAGTGCTCCAAGATTCTGAGCCAGACCTACTGCAACGATGACTTGTGCTAACTCTTTTGCCGATTTTACTTGTAGTATGTTCATTGCAAATTTAGCCAGCGGATGAACACGTGTTGCTCCACCAACAATCCCAACAGATATTGGTAGTTCCAATTCTCCAACTAGATTACCATATTCATCTTTAGACCAGACTGTCATTGAACTATACGTTCCGTTACGGGAAGCATAAGCATGTGCACCTGCTTCTACGGCTCTCCAGTCATTACCGGTCGCAATAACGACAGGATCAATACCATTCATAATTCCTTTATTATGGGTCACAGCGCGATAAAGGTCGGATGCGGCAAATTCATATGCATGAATGACTCCATCCCGCACTTCTTCCCCGGAGTATTCCCCCGTTTGCAATAACTCTGGAGGAATTACACAGCTTGCTTTAGCAATACATTTATCTGCATAGTTCGATAAAATCCGCAAATATACCTTACCTCTGGTCATTTCCTCTATAATTGGTGCCAGTGATTCAACCATTGTATTAATAATATTGGCACCCATCGCATCACATGTATTAATGTATACATGAATAACAAGCATTTGACTGTAGGCAGAGTTGGAGTCTTCGTTTAAAATTCGAACATCTAAATCCTCTGCCCCTCCACCCCGGGCAACAATACTTGGATATGCATTATTCGCAGCTTCTAATAAAACTTCTTTATTTTGAAGGATTGCTTCTTTTGCAGCTGGAAAATCTGAACATCCAACTACTTGAACTTGGCCAATCATCAAACGTTCTGCGGCCTCTGTAGTGAATCCTCCAGATTTCCTCACAATTCTGGCAATATGACTTGCTGAAGCTACTACAGACGCTTCTTCAATTACCATTGGGACTACATAATCTTTCCCGTTTATTAGAAAGTTTAATCCTAAACCTAATGGAAGTTCAAAAGTTCCAATTACATTTTCAATCATTTTATCCGCAGTGTCTGTTGTTAACGGTGCTTTCTTATGGATGTTATCTATATCCTCATCGGAAAAATCATGTAACTTTTTCAACATTTCAATCCGTTCGTCAACAGTCATATTATAGAATCCAGGAATTCTGGAGGTCTCCATACTGTATCATCCTTTTTGTATAAACTGCATATAACGTTACATAAATTCTGTTCTTATTATAACATGTTATCATCATTTTCATTATCAGAATGTCTTTATATCATACAATAATTTATAGTCATTTGCTAAATTAAAACATCTCTATCCATTATGTAAAAAAACATCATAAAATGCAAATAAACAAGGCGTTTTGATTAACGACCTTGTTTATTAAATAGGTTATCAGTTATTATTATTTAGAGTTAATGGTGAGCCATGAAGGATTCGAACCTTCGACCCTCTGATTAAAAGTCAGATGCTCTACCGACTGAGCTAATGGCTCCTTTTACTTATGTTACACCCTGCTGTTATTATAAGCAGTATACATGTTGTCGTCCCTTGCATTTTCCAAAATTTAATGGTTGTGGTTTTTGCGGTTTATTAGGTAAAGTTTACACATGCAAGAACGGGTAAACCAATGTCTTTTTCAAAAAAAGCAAAAAAAAAATGGCTGGGCCACCAGGATTCGAACCTGGGGTACACGGGATCAAAACCCGATGCCTTACCGCTTGGCTATGGCCCAATAATCACAATGGTGGAGGGGGGCAGATTCGAACTGCCGAACCCAGAGGGAGCGGATTTACAGTCCGCCGCGTTTAGCCACTTCGCTACCCCTCCGTATTGTTTACCATAATATTTAAATTTATACATTTTGATTTTAAAAAATAGGATGCCGGCCAGAGGACTTGAACCCCCAACCTACTGATTACAAGTCAGTTGCTCTACCAATTGAGCTAGGCCGGCATGGTGGAGGATACAGGGCTCGAACCTGTGACCCCCTGCTTGTAAGGCAGGTGCTCTCCCAGCTGAGCTAATCCTCCAGATAATTGGTGACCCGTACGGGATTCGAACCCGTGTTACCGCCGTGAAAGGGCGGTGTCTTAACCACTTGACCAACGGGCCAGATTTCATAAAATAAGACAAAATACTACATTTTTTTGTATCCCTGTTTCAAACTGACGAATTTTATTATACCTAGTTCTCGACACTTTGTAAAGGGTAAATTTATATTTTCATTAAAAAAATTAGTCTGCTTCCAAAACACTGTTGTATCAAGGGTTTATATAACCAAAAGCACTAAATCGTCTAATTTTCCAGAAAAAAAGTTAGTAAGAGGTTGTTCAAAAAGTCCGGTAAAAATAACGCATCGAATTTTTTCGTTGGTTCGCTTTTCCGCTCATGTACCTTTTAATGTACACTCCAGTGATCAACGCTTCACTGCCTCGAATTTCTCGGTCCTTTTTATAAAGATAAGAAAGTATATATTTACGCTTTGATGTCTAGCTCTATCGCCCAGCGACTAGCGGACTTCCCTCACCTCCGTACGATAAAGAAGACTTGCCGATTGGTGAAACCAGAGGCTTAGTCGCACTTATACCCTTGCGGTGAAAGTCAACATCGACTCACTCCGTTCGTCGTGTTTCCTTTATCTCCTACGGGGACTGTTCGGTTAAAACCGCCGCTTTGCGCGGCAACACCGAACCACCTGACATGGCCAGGCGCAGTCGGTACGTCGCTAAACGGGCGCTTGCGATTTTCTTACCTCCTTTTTGACACACACTATAAGCATACTATGTTCTACATACATTAGTACCAAGTAATAATAACTCATTCCAATGAAATATTTTATTTCTACTACCTTATTAGGTTATAATATACAAAACAATTATTTTTTGGAGGTAAATATGACAGGTTTATTAGATGGAAAAAATATTGTAGTTATGGGTGTTGCAAATGAAAGAAGCATTGCTTGGGGAATTACAAAGTCTTTACATAATGCTGGAGCAAACTTAATCTTTACCAACAGACAAGAACGTTCCTATAAAAAATTAGTTAAATTACTTGAGAATAATGAAATAGATCCTAAACTAATTGTCTCATGTGACGTCTCAAGCGATGAAAGCATTCAAGAAGCTTTTCAAAAGATTAAAGAAGAAGTTGGGGTCATTCACGGAGTCATTCACTCAGTTGCTTTTGCTAAGCGTGAGGAACTACAAGGAGAATATGCAGATACATCACGTGAAGGATTTTTAGTAGCACAAGAAATTAGTGCGTATTCTTTAGTGGCTGTTACAAGAGCTGCAAAAGAATTAATGACTGAGGGAGGAAGCATTGTTACTCAAACTTATATAGGATCGGAGCGAGTAATACCGAACTATAATGTCATGGGTGTTGCTAAAGCTTCTTTGGAGGCTAGTGTACGTTATTTAGCAGAAGACGTTGGTAAATATGGCATCCGTGTCAATGCGGTATCAGCAGGTCCTATCCGCACACTCTCAGCCAAAGGAGTATCAGGCTTTAACGAAAAAGCTAATGTTATAGAGGAAAAAGCACCTTTACGACGAAGTATTGATCAAGACCAAGTTGGAGACGCCACATTATTCTTCATTAGTGACCTATCCAGAGGTGTAACCGGAGAAGTTCTACACGTTGATTCAGGTTTCCATATTGTTGGCGGTTAACCTAGCATACATTCGGCTTCGTTATTCTATAACGAAGCCGATGTATTTTTTTGAATTTAAACAAAACAAGATAGATTCCACACTGTAGATATAATACAAATTAACAACAATCTGGTGTTAATACTTCTATAGTTTTCCCCTTATTGCTTGGAACTGGACCAGCTAGAGTCTCCACCAACTTCCAGAATTTCTATAAACATAGCTTCTTCATCAAAAATCGGAGTCAATCCTACACCGAATGGATCGAGTTTTTTGAAATAAACGAAACCGCCTTGGTTATTAACATTAATCCTATTGTGTAATAAAATTAATGAAACAATAAGACTTGTAGGTAAAATTCTATCTAATAATTGGGGTGAGGGAACAATGGCCATATTTAGAAAGGTCGCAAATAAATAGAATAACATCTTTTCCTATGTCTTAATAAATATACCGTTTTTTAATATTTGAATGTAATCTCTTGCTCCATGTAATATTCGATAAATAAATACAGTATTTTTGAATAACTCGATAAAAAGCTATATAAGGTTCTGAAATAATCATTCGAAACTATAATGACTTAATGAATCTTCTATTAATTTCGCACCAGCATAAGGGAAATTCGCAAGTTGTTTTAACGATGTAATAATGCGTTCAGCTGCTGGCAGTAATTCTACTTTATAACTTTCCATTAAATAAATTTCAATTTGGACACCAATTGGGGAACAAATTATCTCTTTTTAAAATCATTATAAATACAAAAAAACGCTCCATCCCAAATGGGACAAGCGTTTCATCGAGAGCTTCCAAGCGGACTTGAACCGCTGACCCCTTCCTTACCATGGAAGTGCTCTACCTGCTGAGCTATGGAAGCATAAAAATGGCTCCACAGGTAGGATTCGAACCTACGACCGATCGGTTAACAGCCGATTGCTCTACCACTGAGCTACTGTGGAATAATAATATTATATAGTGTGCCTGGCAACGTCCTACTCTCGCAGGGGGAACCCCCAACTACCATCGGCGCTGGAGAGCTTAACTTCTGTGTTCGGCATGGGAACAGGTGTGACCTCTCCGCCATCGTCACCAGACAATTATTTACAAATGTAGACAATATTTATTATATACAAAAATTAAGGTTTTATACCCTAAAAACTAAATAAGAGAAAATCAAGACATCTTT
>NZ_WOFB01000029.1 GCF_009733865.1 Oceanobacillus salinisoli
GTACGTCGCTAAACGGGCGCTTGCGCTTTTGTTCTTTGCCGATAAGGGGGTATGAAAATTTTTTCTGCATAAGTGCAAGAAAACTATGTGATCTAAAGGCCTGGCTATCTAAGAAATTTTTAAGCTTGGGAGGGATTTGTTGCAAAAACTTTTTTGTAATTAATTATGTGGTTTATACAATTATTGTAAGTATTTTACTCGAATAAAGTTTGGTACCTTGCAAGAAAATATTATTGTAGATTAGGGGATCCTTGAGAGGTTAATGAAAAGCATTGGATGGTGTTTTCTCCATTATTATCTATTACATCAGGTATATGACAAACTAAGACATGAATAAATTAAAGATAAGCCATTAAGCAAGGTGAAGATGCTTTCAGAAAAAAGGTGGAAGTGGTCTCACAGCAATAATCCAAATTTCATCTTTCAAAATGTCAATGAATAATATTTGCATAATAATAATTAAGCTGTAATACACACTTCATATATGATTACGGCTTATTTTTAATTTTAGGCTGTTTTATAAAAGGATTGGTGTTTTTAGAGGTGAATTTTATTTCGTAATTGATATAAAATTCGGACTAACTTTAAATGATGTTGGAGCATCAACTTACCGCTACGGAAATACACTACGCGCACCTTAGGATGGCTGGTAAGCCTCCTCGTGCTACCGCGTCTTTAGGGGTCTCACCGATGTTACTTTTTCCGTAGGATTCTCTATGTATTTCCACCGCTAATTTTGTGCTTTTATATCTAATCATTTTACTTAGCTAAATAGATTTTTAGCATATCTTACCACTATTAAGATGGTTGATTGGAGCGGAGGACAGACGACTCCTGCGGGAAAGCGAAGACAATGAGACCCCGCAGCGGAAATCAACGTTAACACAATATCAGTTAGAAGTTTATACAAATTTCACAACAACAAACTTTGCAAAAAGAGATAATTTTAAAAAGGAATGGGATGAACGAATGAGGTACATGGCTATTATATTCACATTAGCTGCTATTTTTTGGTTTCCGGATTCAAGTCATGCTGAAGACTTAATGCGAGTCCGTTTAGTTAATCATGTTGGAGAAACATCAGAGCTGGAAGTTCAATTAAAAGGGGATTACTTCACGCTTGATCCAACTGTTCATCTGGAAGAAGGGATGACGTATACATTAAAGATCAAAAAGGGGGCACTTGTTTTAGAAGGTAAAGATAAAACGTATGAGGTTGGTGGCTCATTGCTTCTAATTCCGAACAATTATGATTACAATCATGTGGTTCAAATTGATGATCAATCCTATTTAGGGGCAATGGAATTTAGAGTTGAAAATAAGCGTTGGATTCGACCGGTGAATCAATTACCGCTTGAGGATTATTTAAAGGGAGTTGTTCCTTTTGAAGTATTTCCTGAATGGAGCTTGGAAACCTTAAAAGCTCAAGCATTGGCAGCTCGGACGTATGCAGCATCACATGTAGGTAAAGAGATTGATGATACGATTAATTATCAAGTTTACGGTGGATATTCATGGGATAAAAATACGAATAAGGCAGTTGATGAAACAAAGGGAGAAGTCATTACCTATAATGGCAAACTTATCGATGCTTTTTATTCGGCAAGTAATGGTGGAAAAACTGAAAATAATTCTCATGTTTGGGGTGGAAGAGCATTACCGTTCTTTCCAATCAAAGAAGATCCCTATGATCCAACAAATCCTTGGGAATTCACATTACATGAAACACAAATCGATTTAGAAGATATAAGCTTAGAAGATCCTGAATGGTGGGATAACATCAAGGAAAGAGATGAGAAAATCACTACAACGATGAAAAACTGGCTGAATAAGCATGGATATCCGGGAGAAATTAAGATTCTTTCCATTCCTGAGTTTGAATTAGTGGGTCAGCAGCTTGAATCCGATCGAAGTGTGAAGGGGTCGATTACTGTTAACTTTCTCTGGGAATTATTTGAAGGGACGATTATGTTTCAGCAGGTGGAACTTAAAGATGTGGAACTTAACCGAATTCGGCCAATGATCGGGGGAGACATATTTAGAAGTTATCTGATTGAATCATTAGAGGAAGAAGAAGACGTCTATACCATGAAAGGAAAAGGCTATGGCCATGGTGTCGGAATGAGCCAATGGGGAGCTTATGTCATGGGAGAAAAAGGCAAAACCTATAAAGAGATTATCGAATTTTATTTTCCAAAAACAACCATTTCACAATTAGATGATTAATCTAAAAACCACTCCAAACACTGGAGTGGTTTTTTAATTCGACAAAATTCGGGAAGTGACAGGCACCACAAAAGAAATTTCATTTTTTTTTTTTTTTGTCATAGATATATAGTTGGGTTTATGTTTTGGCATCAAGGAAGGGGAGAGGTCCGATGCAAATTCATGTTGTTCTGCGGGGAGATACAATTTGGAGAATCGCACAAACCTATCAGTCAACCGTTCAGGATATTGTGCAGGCAAATCAAATACCGAATCCAGACCAGCTAGTAGTGGGGCAGGCAATGGTCGTTCCAATATGGGGAAGCTTCTATTGGGTTCAGCCCGGGGATTCGCTTTGGTCTATAGCCCAGCGTTATGGAATAAATTACTTAACGTTGGCTCAAATTAATCAGATTAATCCTAATTCACCACTTCCAATAGGTCTAAGAATATTCATTCCACCTCTTCAAAAGCAAACCGCAGAAATCAATGCCTATATTGAGCCAAGAGGTGCTCAGGTCAGTGAAACATTATTGAAAGATGCAAGGGAAAGTGGCCAATACTTAACTTATTTAGCACCATTTAGCTATGAGGCAAGAAGAGATGGTTCACTGAAACCAATGCCTTTAAACGGAATTCCAGGAATTGCTGAAGAAACGGGAGCATCGTTAATGATGGTGGTTACAAACTTAGAGAATGGACAATTCAGTGGGGAGCTGGGAAGGGACATTTTACAGAGTAGTGCCGTACAGGAACTGCTCTTAGATAACATCATAGCCGAGGCAAGAAGTGTCGGGAGATTTACTGATATTCACTTTGACTTTGAGTATTTACCAGGCAACCAGCGGGAAGCCTATAATAATTTTCTCAGAAGAGCTGCTGACCGTCTGCATGCGGAAGGATTATTAATATCCAGTGCATTAGCTCCGAAGACAAGAGCAGACCAGCCAGGACAGTGGTACGAAGCGCATGACTACAGGGCCCATGGAGAGATTGTCGATTTTGTTGTGCTAATGACTTATGAATGGGGATATTCAGGAGGGCCCCCAATGGCGGTATCTCCAATTGGACCTGTTGAGCAAGTATTACGCTACGCACTATCTGAAATGCCTGGTTCAAAAATAATGATGGGGCAAAATTTATATGGATATGACTGGACACTTCCATATGTCCCTGGTGGTGAATATGCAAGAGCCATTAGCCCGCAAAGAGCAATTGAGATTGCAGCACAATATAATGTTTCGATTCAATATGATACCCGGGCACAGGCTCCACATTTTGATTACACAGATCAGCAGGGACGTGCACATAAAGTTTGGTTTGAAGATGCAAGATCGATTCAGGCAAAATTTAATCTTCTTAAACAGCTTGGTCTTCGTGGGATAAGTTATTGGAAACTTGGTTTACCTTTCCCACAAAACTGGCTGCTGATTGGTGAAAACTTCAATGTTGTCAAACGTTAAAATAAATGCTTTTTCAAAAATCAACCTAGTACATGGGTTGATTTTTTTACTGCTTAGGAAATTGTAAAACGTAAAACCTGTGGATAATTTTTATTACTATAAGTAGTCACATCCAGCGCCAGCGCCCAGCGACTAGCGAGACTTCCTTCACCTCCGTACGATAAAGAAGCCTTGCCGATTGGTGAAACCAGAGGCTTAGTCGCACTTATACCCTTGTGGTGAAAGTCAACATCGACTCCCTTCGTTCGTCGTGTTTCCTTTATCTCCTGCGGCTCAGTCCAGTCCGTACGTCGCTAAACGGGCGCTTGCGCTTTTGTTCCTGCAATCTTCCATTAAATAAGTTTTAACTTAATCTATTAATGTTTTGCTCCTTTTGTAGAATACTACATAGTACAACTCCGATAAATTATCTGATAAAGGAGCTTAAATAAATGGAAAATATACAAAGATATGAAGTGAAGCTAGATAAAAATACGAATGAGTATACATTATTTATTTACCTTGATGATCAATTAACAGAGTTTGGTACAGAACTTGGAAGTACTCCTAAGGCTAAAGTGAATTTTGTAACATCGGCTCGCCAAATTATTAATGAACGTTATCCATATATAAAAGTAAGCATGGTAAAAATCATGGTCGGCGGAATGGTGGTAACATCGCTAGCATTAGGAACAGATCATTCCAAAGCGGAAGCCGCTGAAGATACGGGAACCTCTGAGGTCTCACAGGACGGTGCTATTTTTTATGTGGTGGAATCTGGAGATACACTCTGGAGTATTGCCAAAAAATATAATACCTCTGTAGATTATATTAAACGAGCGAATAACCTAAGTTCAGATACGTTAAAACTAAATCAAAGATTAATTATTCCAAAAGCATTTCATACCGTTGGAAGCGGGGATTATTTAACCGTACTTGCCAAACAATATAACACTTCGGCTGACGCTATTCAAGTGGCAAATGGAATGGCAAGTAATGCAACAAAAATTGGTCAAACCTTAATTATTCCAGTGCTAATTGGAAATACAGCAGGTTCAACATCAACACAATCAACTGCCCAAACCAACAGCACATATACCGTAACCTCCGGAGATACCTTATGGTCCATAGCAAGACAATTCAATACGAGTGTTGATGCCATAAGAAGTGCCAACAATTTAAAGACCGAAACGTTAAGCATTGGCCAAGCCTTAAAGG
Source organism: Oceanobacillus salinisoli (assembly GCF_009733865.1). Lineage (GTDB taxonomy): Bacteria > Bacillota > Bacilli > Bacillales > Amphibacillaceae > Oceanobacillus > Oceanobacillus salinisoli. Next base: position 4,866 of record NZ_WOFB01000029.1, read on the forward strand.
TCCCAAATGGAACAACTCAGCAAACCAATCAACCGAGTCCAGAAGCTACTCAAAGCTATACTGTAGGATCCGGTGACACCTTATGGTCATTATCAAGACAATTCAATACGAGTGTTGATGCCATAAGAAGCGCCAATAATTTAAAGACCGATACGTTAAGTATTGGCCAAACCTTAAAGGTCCCAAATGGAACAACAGCCCAGCAACCCGCTCCTTCAAGTCCGGCAACATCCTACCAAAGCTATACAGTCAAATCAGGGGATACGTTATGGTCGCTTGCATCTCGTTATAATATAACGGTTTCGGCAATCAAAAGTGCAAATAACCTGACTTCAGATACATTGAAATTAGGTCAAACGTTAACAATTCCTACTGGGCAGTCAGGAGTAACCCAAACAGTCCCTAAGACTACGGAGCAACAAGGAGAAAGAAAAACATTCGATTACACGGTTAAATCAGGTGACAGTCTATCAGCACTTGCCAATCGTTTTGTTGTTTCAGTTGACACCATACGCTCAGCGAACAATCTCAAAAGTGACCTGCTGCAAATTGGACAGGTACTAAAAATACCAAATGGTTTAAATGCACCTGACCCATCCACAGTGAATTCTGTCTCCTACATTACCCATACGATTAAATCAGGAGATAACATCTGGGATTTAAGTGTTCGATATGGAATACCTCAAAATGAATTATTAAAAGTTAATAATTTATCAACAAGCAGCAGACTATCGGTTGGGCAACAACTAAAAATTCCTGTACATCATATTGCGGTAAAAGAAGTAATCAGTACAAAACATGGAGAATACCTGGATTGGTGGACGGAAGCACAATATGTGTTTGCGATAGGAAAAACGGCAAAGGTTACCGATTTCGCAACGGGAAAAAGCTTTTATATTAAACGAACAATTGGGGCAAACCATGCTGATTCGGAGACGGTCTCCACGAAAGATACAGATATTGCAAAATCGATTTGGGGCGGTTTTTCCTGGACACCTCGAGCAGTAATTATCGAAGTGGATGGAAGAAAGCTGGCAGCAAGCATGAGCTTTATGCCGCATGAACGGCAATATATAACGAATAATGGTATTACCGGACATTTTGATGTGTATTTCGGAAGCAGTACAAGACATGTGGATGGAAAGGCAGATGCATCACACCAGGCTCAGGTGGAAAAGGCAGCAGGACTTCGATAATAATAAAAGAAAAGGTGGACTTAATCATGGCCTTATATCCGTTTAATCATTACGAAATCAAAATAGAAAATGGAAATACCGTGATATATCTTCATATGGATTCTTTAAAAAGCTCGCATGAAGTGGAATTTAGTGAGGAGTTTGGAACAAATAAAAGAAGTACTTCCTTGAAAGAAACTGCCATCCAGTATGTAAGGAAAAACATGCCTAAATTGAAAGTAGCAACCATTGCGATTGTAGCAGGGACAACGATATTAACGAGTTTTCCGATGCAAAAAACAGAGGCCCATGAAGTAGATTTTAACATGTCTTATTTATATTTTGGGAATACAAGCTCTTATATTTCACAAGTGGATAAAACCCAGGGAAACCTTAGCTTGGTTTCCCCCAGTTATTTTGATATCAACACAGACGGTTCCTTGAAAATAACCTCCCAATTTGATCCGTTTTTTGTAACAGAAATGCACCGTCGTGGGATAAAAGTGGTTCCATTCTTAAGTAACCACTGGGACCGGACCATTGGTAGAGCTGCTTTAGCCAATCGGGAGAAATTGTCGACCCAGATTGCTGATTTTATTATGAAGAACAACTTGGATGGTGTGCAGGTGGATATAGAAAATGTAACAGATGTGGACCGGGAAAATTATACAGACTTAGTTCGGTTACTGCGTGAAAAACTTCCGGCTGATAAAGAGGTTTCCGTTGCTGTTGCCGCTAATCCAAATGGCTGGACTAAGGGCTGGCATGGTTCTTATGATTATTTGGAATTAAGTAAATATGCAAGTTACTTAATGATTATGGCATATGATGAAAGTTATACAGGTGGACCTGAGGGACCGGTAGCAAGTTATGGCTGGGTCGATCGATCCATTGAATATGCGATTAAGCAAGGAGTTTCACCTGAAAAGGTTGTTCTCGGAATTCCGTTTTATGGGCGCTATTGGAAAGAAGGGGATGCAACAGGCGGGATCGGCATCTCCAATCACCGTGTAGATGAGTTGTTAGTGAAATATGGTGGAACCGTTATATTTGATGAAAAAGCGAAATCGCCTAAAGCAACCATTACAATTAAAGAAGGTGCTCCAACAACAGTGATAGCAGGGAAGACGCTCACACCTGGTACGTATCATATTTGGTATGAAAATCATGATTCTATCAAGGCGAAATTGGAACTTGTTCATAAGCATAATATTAAAGGAACGGGAAGTTGGAGCTTAGGGCAGGAAAATGCTTCCATTTGGCAGTCTTATCGAGCATGGTTATCTCATGATGGACAGGTTACCGTGGCCCCTGCCAATCCAGATAGACCGAAAGAGCAGGAAGGAAATATACCAGCCAATATTACTACTTATACGGTTCAATACGGTGAGTCCTTGTGGAAAATTGCAACCGCACATCAGATGACAGTGTCACAATTAAAGGAATTAAATAACCTGCAGACGGATGTCATCTATGTAGGTCAAGTCTTAAAAGTCTATCGTATAGACATTCCTGTCATACAGCAGCCGGTTGTTCAGGAACCGCCAGCCAGTACACCTGGTGCTATTTCAGCTCCAGCACAGGAAGCGGTGACACCGGTCCTACCACCTAAGCAAACAATTGCGCCAAAACCTGTACCTAAAACTACGCAAGTAAAGAAATATCCTATTTTAAAAGCAGGGTCTAAAGGAACTGCTGTTAAGGATATGCAAAATAAACTGAAAACAGCTGGCGTGTATAAAGGAAAAGTAAACGGCATGTATGACACTACAACCAAAAAGGCGGTCATTTCCTTTCAAAAGAAGTATAAGCTAAAAGCGGATGGTATTGCTGGTCCTGCGACACTTAGTAAGTTGGATTCCATTATTGCCAGCAAGAAATCGACAGCGAGTAAGCCTGCAGCCGTAGTAAAATATCCTATATTAAAGGTAGGTTCTAAAGGATCTACAGTAACTGCAATGCAAACAAAATTAAAAAAGACGGGTCATTATAAAGGCAAAGTGAACGGGACTTTTAATACAGCAACAAAAAAAGCTGTCATAGCCTTTCAAAAAAAATACAAACTAAAAGCAGATGGGATAGCTGGACCTTCTACATTAGGAAAATTAGATACAGTGACGAAATCAAAATAACGGGAGCACCTAACGAACATGAATAAATTCCTTTTTATTAGTATCGTGATTATGTTATCTTCTTTTATTTTAGTGAGCCAATCCTTTGCGATAGAAGAAAACAGTCCTAGATTATTTGGGATTGGCTCATCTGTTAATCAAAAAGATTCTGGTTTGTATGAAGTGAAGACAAATGGAAAACAAATGGAAGAAGGAATCGTATTTACACCAAAAGAAGAATTTTTTGGCGGTGAAAATGTTCACTATCAAGTCACATTAAAAGGGAAGGGAAATGTCATCTTAAAAATAGAAGAAACAGATCCGCGCGGCAAGTTTATACATGAAAATCGTTCATCAGAAATTCCTTTAAAAAACAGCTGGGAAACCTATTACCTTCCAGTAAAACTTAGCAAGGAATCAACACAATTGGATGTGTTCGTTTTAACGAGTAAGAAAGAAAAGATTGATTTTCAAATGAAAAGTATAAACATTAAAAAGAGGATGCCTTAAAACGGACATCCTCATTTGTTGTTATTTTGCAAAACGGTGGTTGCCGATTGTGACTGTCGTTTCACGAGAGAAAACCCAATCACTTACTGCAGTTTTAGGATTGTAGAAAAAGATTGAACCATTTCCTTGTCCTCGGTATGCAATAGCTTCATTTACTGCTTTCATATCTTCTGCAGTATACCCACCGTTTATCGTACCGTTTTGTACTGGGGTAAACGCATAGTATCCACCTGATTTTTCATAAATGACTCCAGGGATGGTGTTTGGAAAATCTTTATGATCCACACGATTTAATAGAACAGTTGCTACTGCCACTTTCCCAGCATATGGTTCCCCTTTTGCTTCGGCGTGTACAAGCTTAGCCATTAATTCCATGTCTTCGTAGGAAATAGCATCAGGAACTTTAATGGTTTCCCCAACATACAAAACATTACCAGAACGGTTATTTGCAATTTGTAAGTTTGTTAGAGTTGTACCAAATTTATTTGCAATAGAATAAAATGTATCGCCTTTTTGTACAGTATAAGATGCTGCATCTGCATTACCTGGTATAGTAAAAATACTGATTGTTAAAGTCAATGTTAATAGTAATTTAGTCATCTTTTTCATGTCATTACCTCCTGGTTAATTGATTCTATTGAAAGATTACTAGATGTAATATAAAATAGCATGGTCCAATTTTTTCCTTTTTTATGATACTTGGTATGGACTTAATCCCAATCTATGTTCCAGAATGTCATGGAAAAATAACCCATTGTGAAATTTACTCCTAAAATTGGAAATACTGGAATATTTAACTCGAATTATAACAATTGTTACAGAAATGACATAATAGATGTGTAAATAACAGTTTAGCGATTCAGATATAGGTAAAAATAAAAAAATCCGGAACTTTTACACACACTTATTTGCGTAATAAAATGGTTTTTTTTGTTTTACACTCGTTTACTTCAAGTTATAATGTTAATGAAATTTATTGAAGAAGGAGGCAGTGCAAATGTCTCTTGAGATGACAGAAAATGAGCTGACACTTGCTATTATTCAAGCTATAAAAGACAGAAAAAAGTTGCAATTTCAAGCGATTATCGACGAATTACAGCCCTATGATGTTGCCCAGCAATACTTAAATTTGCCAAATAGGCATAAAAATAAATTTATTATCAATTTGTCTATGGAGCAATTAACAGATATGATTCAAGAGCTTGATAAGGAAGAGCAGCTGCATGTTCTTGAAAAATTAGGAATTGAAAAATCCTCTAAAGTTATTGATTTAATGGATAATGATGATCTTGTATCATTATTAACGGACCTGGATCCGGAAAAGATAGAAGAACTAATTTCGGAGATGGAAGAAGAGGATTCCCATATTGTTCAGAATATGATGAAATATGCTCCGGAAACGGCCGGGAGAATCATGAACAATCAAATGGTTTGGATTCCTCAAACCTATACAGTGCGTGAAGCTGTGGACAAATTAAAGCATTTTGCCGAAATCGCGGAATACTTAAACTATCTATATGTTATCGATGAAGAGAAAAAACTGGTTGGTGTGGTTTCCTATAAAGATCTGCTTTTAGCTGATATGCATGAAAAAATTGAGGATATTATGTACAGCCGGGTTGTCAAAGTAGATGTGCACACAGACCAGGAGGAAGTAGCCAAACTGATTAACCGTTATGATTTTATAGCCATGCCAGTTATTGAGGAAGATAATAAGCTGGTTGGGATTGTCACCGTTGATGATGTGGTTGATATTATTTACCAGGAAGCAAATGAGGATATAGAAAAACTGTCTGCGTCCGGGAAAGCGATTGATTTTAATACGAGACCAATGGTAGCTGCCTACCGAAGATTACCTTGGCTTGTTTTACTATTATTTATTGGAATTGTATCAGGCAGTATCATTGCAGGGTTTGAAAAAACGTTGGATCAAGTAGTAGCCTTGGCATTTTTTATGCCGATGATTGCGGGAATGACAGGGAATACGGGGACACAATCTCTAGCTGTTGTTGTAAGGGGACTAACTACAAATGATCTGAATTTTAAACAAGTCGTTAAATTAGTACTGCGTGAATTATGGGTAGGAATTTTCATCGGTATAACATGTGGTATATTAATCGCTATTATTGCCTTATTCTGGCAAGGAAGTGCCACACTTGGTTTTGTCGTTGGTGTCTCCCTTTTATTGACGTTAATTATTGGGACATTAGCAGGAACCATTATCCCTCTAGTATTATATAAATTTAATGTCGACCCTGCTGTTGCTTCTGGACCGCTTATAACAACTATAAATGATATTATTTCGCTGTTTATATACTTTGGAATTGCTACAATGTTCTTGGTTAGGTTAACTTAATTAAAACGGAAGGGGAGACTTGCCAGTACGAATTTAAATTGGTATTCAAGTCTCCCACACTTCTATTAAAGTATGTTGAAATAAATGATTTAGCCGCTCAGTAATATGATAGGATTTCTTCATTGGTACATCTTTAACGAGTTCTTCCAGTTGTCTAATCTCTTTGTTAATAAATGAATTGAGCTTTTTATCATTCAAACTTTCTATATGCTGTTTGTTTGTTTTTATCTCTGTTAATAACCGAATTTCTTCGCTTTCATGTACTAAGTCTTCTGTAAGGGTTAGAAAATGGATAGGAGGAAAAGTTTGATGTTTAATCATCCACTTTGCTAACAGAATCGGACGAACGGCATGGATATACATCTTAATATTTATTTCTTCCTGCTGTGAAATCTTACTGAAGTTATTTTTGGCCATGTTCACATAGTGATGGATACAAGTCTTTGCTGAGAAGATACCAGGTTCCATTTTCTTCATTTCTTTCATCGTGGAAAAGGCTTCATGGTATACGATTCCGGCATGCATCCACTCAAGTAAAGCAGGGTTTGATTTTCTGAAAAGCCGTAATGCTTTTGTAAGTTCCCAGCCATGGATATCCAATGATTTATCGATTGGAACGTTTATGACATCTTTCTTTTTGCCAATGCCAACAGGATCAATACTTAAGTAATAGTTCGGTGGATGAATATAAATAAACCGTACATCAAAATCACTTTCATTTGTATGAAGCCCCCAGGATCTGCTACCTGCCTCACAGGCATAGAGAATTTTCACGCGATGACCTGTTTCCAGTTCTTTTAATTTTGAAATAATTATTTCTTCCATAGAAATGCCTCCCCAAACATATTTATAGCCTCTTTTCGTAAATTTTATTGATTTTTAGTTCGCAGTTGATATAAACTCCTGACTAATGAAAATTCCTATTGTGATGCTCTCTCTTGTTCTAATGATGATTGCGTGCTTGCATTCGCTCCGATAGAATACTTACGGTTCGTGTGCACGACCTAAAGCCTCATCAAGGAAAACCGTAAGTGCGCCTCTAGTCTTCTATTAACGTTCCGTAGTAGGTTTCCTCGGCGCAAGAGAACAAAGAAGATTACTCAGTAGTGCTCGCGCTGCTAAAGTCTAAACACGAGTGATAAATGTCCTCTAATGGTTGATATCCCGCATACACTGGCTGATATGTGCTCCCGTTGAGTAGATATTTTTCACAACGGTTGATATCTGATTCTTTATGGTTGATAAAAGCCCTCTAATGGTTGATATCCCGCATACACTGGTTGATATGAGCGGCCGTTGTGTTGATATTTTGCACAACGGCCGACATCTGCTTCATTATGGTCACCTGCGGAAGTCGTAGTCCGTAGCGGTAAGTTAGTGCTCCAACATCATTTAAAGTTAGTCCCAAGTTTATATATTTAGTGACAAAAACAATGTTTTTTGGAAACTGCCTGTTTAGTATTTTCATTTTTTGTACTCACTCATTTACTAATACTATGATGTGTATATAGTACACAAAAAAGGGGGTGTAAGGTAAGAATAGAAAGACGAATGTTCTGGTATGGTTAGCTGTTATTATACTGGATATTTTCTTGCTTATGCACTAAACAACTCCTATAAAAAGACGTTCAAAAAGCTTCGGTGAAAATGACACAATATGACACACAGTCTTAGGTCTGTGAGTATAGTCAAAAGGGCAAAACTAAAAAAAGTAGAGCGCAATAATCATCATTAGACCTCTATAATATTTAAAAAGGCCATCCGATAAAAGGGATGACCTGCTTTGGCTATATACTTTTGCTTTCAACTTCTTCCTTATCTTTTTTTTCCTCATAAAACAATGCAAGATTAGGATCAATTTGACCGATTCCAAGATATCTGGCTTTATAGTCTTTTAAAAGTTCAAAGAATTGCTTGCTCAATATTAAAATGACTAAGACATTAATAAAGGTAGGAATGGCGGATGAAATATCCGCAAAATACCAAATGGTCTGTCCTGGCAGGCCGTACATCACGCCATAAACAACCATCAGTGTTCCTGGGATTGGATAGAAATACAGGAACGTTTTTAGGATTCTGTTTTTCAAGGTTACTTTTCCTTTTAATAGATGACGCAATACGATTTCATAATAGGAATACCAGCCTGTAACGGTAGTAAGTCCAAATAATAAAATGGAAATGGTGATGATAATTCTGCCAAATTCGCCGACTCCGATTTCAAATGCAGTTAGAGTTAAATCTGCACCAGTTAAACCAGTAGACCATGCACCAGTAATAATAATCGTGAAGGAAGTAATGGTTGCAACAATGATGGTATCGATAAATACTTCAAAGGCACCCCAAATCCCCTGTTTCACAGGATGGTCTACTTTTGCCGTAGAGTGAATCATCGCAGAAGTACCCCAGCCGGCTTCATTACTATATACCGATCTTGCCATCCCCATACGAATGGCTTGAGCAACTGCTGCACCAACAAAACCACCGACAGCAGCGGTGCCGCCAAACGCACCGGAAATAATTAATGAAAAGACATTTCCGATTTGGTCAAAGTTAGATAGGATAATAAATAGACCTGCTATAATATAAAATAGGACCATAGATGGTACTAATTTTGATGCTACTTTACCAATATGCTTAATTCCACCGTAAATAACAAAATAAACTAAAATAGAGAATAGGATGGAAGCTGGTATCATTCCAATGGAAAATGTGGAACTAATTGCTTCGGATATGGTGTAGTTTTGCAGTGTAATAAAGAATGTTGAAAAAATCCCCAGTCCAAAGAATACAGCAGGAATCATCCAATACTTAAATCCTCTTTCTTCCCCTAACCCTTTTTCCATATAATAAGTAGGACCGCCATATGGTTCTCCGTTTTCATCTGTATTTCGGTAGTAAACAGATAAGGTAACTTCTACGGTTTTAATAATCATCCCAAGCAGGGCAGTTACCCACATCCAAAATACTGCACCAGGCCCACCTACAGCAATGGCCGTTGCAACCCCACCGATATTTGCGACTCCAACGGAACCGCCAATTGCCGTCGAAACGGCCTCAAATGAGGAGATAAGTCCTTTGCTGTCTTCATTATCAGATTTTTTTCGTTTAAAAATACTTCGGAATGTTTCTTTTAAAATATGTCCTATATGTCTGAACTGGAAAAATCTGCTTCCAATTGTAAAATATATTCCTACGAATACCATCGTAAGGATAAGAGGTAACCCCCATAAAAATCCTGACAAACTTGCTAAAATGTTTTCCATTCTTGTCTCTCCCTTAATTTATCTTCTATATTATGCTGAGTACAACTATCTATTTTTTAAAGGAAGAACAAAGGTCTTGTGACACTGGGCTCTCCCTTTTTCTCTCTTATCTTTGATATCGGATTTCTCCGCCTATGATGGTCATATCAATGCTTGTTTCCAAAAGTTCATCAGCATCTACCATTTGGAAAGGATTATTGGAATAAACCGTCATATCTGCCAGTTTTCCTCTAGATATCGTTCCCTTTATTTTTTCCTCATTGGTTGGATAGGCACCAAGTTCTGTAAACAAGCGGAAAGCTTCAATCATCGATAACTTTTCGTCTGGGTTATAGCCATCATGGGTTTCCCCAGGAATTTTTCTCGTTACCGCAGCATGAATACCGAGTAATGGATCCACTGGTTCTACCGGAGCGTCAGAACCACCAGCACAAATGACACCTGCTTGCTGTAATGATTTCCATGCATAAGAAAATCTCATGCGATCTGCTCCAAGCCGTTCCTGAACCCAAGGAAAGTCACTAGCCAGGAAACGTGGTTGAATATCCGCAATTCTTGTGGGATGTGCCAGTCGCTTGATTAAATCTTCCCGGAGTACTTGGGTATGAATAAACCGGTCCCTATATGATGCTGCTGGAAATTGATCCAATACATCCAGTACATTTTCCAATGCTTGGTCGCCAATCGCATGTACGGCTACAGGCATATTTAAGTCACGAGATCGTTTTACAATGTCATATAGTGCATAAGAATCGAACATTGCTTCTCCGTAATTGTGTGGATCATCACTATATGGCTTGGAAAGAAGAGCTGTTCTTCTGCCAAAAGCCCCATCGGCAAATAGTTTGACGGCACCAATTTGTAAAGTTTCATTTCCATAGCCGGTATACATTCCGGCTTGACGCATGTCATCCAGGAAGTCGTGGTTGATTAATAGATTGGCACGCAATCCTAAGTTTTCGCCGTTTAAAAGTTCATTGTAAAGCTGATAGGTTTGTTCCAGACCTCCCAAATAGAGGGGGTCATTGGTATGAACACTTGTCAGGCCCTTTTCGATGGAAAATTGGATTGCTTTTCTTAATGCATTTTTTAGAACAGCGTATGAATTTGCCGGAATATGCTGTTTAATTAGGTCTTTTGCAGATTCCAATAAAACGCCTGTTGGTTGCTTTGTTGTTTCATCAAGCACGATTGTTCCGCCTTCTGGTATGGTCATAGAAGGATGGTAGTTACTCATTTCCAGTGCTTTTGTATTGACAACCGCAGCATGCTGGCAAATCCGATTGAGTAATAATGGATTTGCTGGTGCAGCATAATCCAGTTCAGAGATAGTAGGGATCGTTCCGTCCGTAAATAGGTTTTCATCCCATCCACTGCCTAATAGCCATTGTCCTGGCTCCAGCTGTTTTGTTCGTTCCTGGATTTTTTCAATCATTTCCTGTTTGGATGTAACTCCAGTTAAATCTAAGTTAATAAAGTTATCTGCGACCATGGAAAGATGCAGATGGCTATCTGTCATACCTGGTGTAACGGTTTTTCCTTGTAAGTCAACTACTTCACTGTTTGGGGTATTCCATCGTATCATCAAGTCATCTGTTTCACCCATATCGATAAAGCGGCCATTTTCTGTGACAACAGCTTCAACGACAGGATGCACCGGATCAAATGTATAGAAAATACCATTTATATAAATTTTCCTCATATCAATCTCTCCTTAGAAAATAGTATCTGTCTAATTCATTTCAGCTTATACACAATGATCAAGGACGTAAGATAGAATAGGGAAAAACTTTGTCATGGCTTGTGAAATAGGGATAAAAATAAAAGGATAGGGCATAGAAAGAAAAACGGAACGAAGGAGAAGAAGGCTGACTAGCTAGAATAATAAGTCAATGCACACAAAAAAACAATGATAGAAAATAACCCACCATTGTTTTGATTACAATATAATACGTTATCCTCCATTTCGATCAGTAGTTCTCCATGCTAAAACTTCCAAGCATGACAGTCTGCCCCTTATTCAGGGAACATCCCAGCTGCAATAAGATGGACGCTCATTGCGCTTCGGCAGTTAATCCTTTCATCAATCATCATCGATGTCATACTCCGATTGATTACTCATATTATCTGCACCTCTACCTCACCGATCTGATAAGGCGTCTATGAAATTAATTAATATACTATCAGAATATGGAAGAGAGTTCAATAGTTTTTAATATGTTACTAGGAAAGCACAAAATTTTAGTCAATGTTCAACGTTGCTAAAACTTTTATCGTCCCAAGAATAAAAAAACGAACACAAATGTGCTCGTCGTCTTAAAATATTCAGTGGGGAAGCACTCGTCGGCAAAGCTACAAGAAGATTTAAGTAGGAAAATATGTAGTAACGTAAGGATTTTCTTGGAGCTATTAAATTTCATTATCTTAATAAGTTTAGGAGTAGTTAATAATCTAACTATTTAATCGATTTCCTATGTAAAAATATGGTATTATTTAATATAATTTAGAGTGAAATGGGGGTGGAAACGATGTCAATTGAAAGTGTAAAACTTCATTTTAAAGAATTTAATCGGGAACAGGATGTTATGGAGTTTGATTCATCAAGTGCAACTGTACAGGAAGCAGCAGATACAATTGGGGTAATCCCTGCACGTATTGCCAAAACATTGTCTTTTAGGGGACAAGAGGAAAAAGCGATTTTAGTTGTAGCTGCAGGAGATGCGAAAATAGATAATAAGAAATTTCGACATACATTTGGGTTTAAAGCTAGAATGCTCTCACCAGAAGAAGTCCTGGAACAAACAGGTCATGAAATTGGCGGGGTTTGCCCGTTTGGTCTGGATAACGATTTGGATGTCTACCTTGATTCATCTATGAAGCGATTTGATACCGTTTTTCCAGCATGTGGAAGTACGAATAGTGCGATTGAATTGACAATAGAAGAATTATTTACATATTCCTCGGCAAAAGAGTGGGTAGACGTTTGTAAAGGATGGACAGGGGAGAAAGCAAAAAATACAGGACTGAAGGATGAAAAAACGAAAACCTAATGAGTATTTAACGTAATAGGGGATTTTGCTATGGCAGAAGAATAAGATCCTAGACAACTGCCAACAGATCATAACAAAATGCGAGGAGAGTCTAAATGTCTGAATCACGAGTAAAAGTGCAGATTGATAAAAATGAATTTGTATGGGAAAAAGATCAAGGAACATTTAAGTATGATGGGGCTTCTTCTCTCTTGTTTTGGGATTCCGCTATGGAAATAATGCTCCAAACGATTGAAGAGGTTTCAGGAAGTAATGTATCGAAGACGGTATTGGAAGCAACGGGGTTTCGTATGGGGAAACTAGTTAGCGAGTATTACAAAGATCGAATTGATGTTGATAATATACTGGAAGAATACAGTAATATTTACCGAAATGCTGGTTGGGGAATTATTACATTCTCTAGCTATTCTTTTGAAAATAAACGGGCAATTGTTCGAAGTAGAAATAGCTGGGAAAATCGCATCTTATCATTTTCGGACCGAACAAAGACAGGAGCTATTTTACCAAGTCAATGGGCTGGACTATTTAGTGGCTTATTTAAAGAGAATATGTGGTACCAAATTAATAAATCCCAATTAAATGGAGATGAATTTGATGAAATTGAAGTTTTTCCGTCATCAATCACACCTTCTAAAAACATACATAATATAACACGGCAAAAGGAACATCAGTATATCGATGAACTGGAAGAAATGGTCCAATTAAGAACGCAGGAACTATCTACTTTGGTGAATGAACTTTCATCTCCGGTTATCCCAGTACTGGAAGATATTCTTATCATGCCTCTCATTGGTAAATTTAATGAAGAAAGATTCAGCAATGTCATTGAAAAAGCATTAGATGAATTTTCGACGCGTGGAGCCGAGTATCTGCTTATCGATCTAACTGGAATCAATGAATTTGATGATTTCACTGTTCAATCCATTAATCATTTAATCGAATCAATTAAACTCCTTGGAGGAGAATGTATTGTTGTCGGTATTTCTCCAAAACTTGGTACAAAAATGGTCGCGTTAAGGGTGGAAATCAATGATGTGAATTGTTATTCTTCTCTTCGCCAGGGGATATTATTTGCACTAAAACAAAGTGGATATCATATTGTAAAAAAGGATTAGTAGATAGTCAGGAAAGCAATTCAATTATATAGCTTGTGGTCTTACTTCAGGAATATAAACAATGAAATAACCTCTCCTTACACACGTTATTATTTATTCATCATAGCGTGTGTATTTTATTGCTTATTAAATATCGATTTTCTCCATTCATTGACACTGCCCAAAAAAGTAGTATATACTTTTACTCAACAAAGTTGAATAAAAAGAAACAATGGTGAATACTCATATATATATATAGATTTTATTCACACAAAAAGAGAGTCATTGTTGGATTTTAAAATAATTGATATTGCAAACGCGTTCATTCTTATTAACACCAATCGTTTCCTAATCACATAAATTGTAATAATAGTTAAGGCGCTAATGAAAAGTAAATGCCTTTGGTTTAAAAGAAAGTTTACAGGAGGGGTTACTATGGGAAAACTGCCTGATTTTGTACAAATAAAGGAAGTTGGGCCTCGTGACGGATTGCAGAATGAGAAAAAATGGGTACCTACTGAAGCAAAGATTGCCTGGATTAATATGCTTTCTAATACAGGAGTGAAGGAAATCGAGTTCTCCTCATTTGTTCATCCGAAAATGATTCCTGCCTTATCTGATGCCTATGAAGTTGGAAAACGAATCAAACGGAATCGTGACGTAACTTATTCTGCGCTTGTACCTAACCGAAAAGGATTGGAATTTTCTTTGGAAGCAGGAATTGATGGTGCTTCCGTGTTTATGTCTGTAAGTGAAACGCATAATGGTAAAAACATAAATAAATCTATTCATGATACTTATCCTGTACTAAAAGAAGTGATTCAAGAGGCAAAACAGGCAGGGAAACATGTTACAGGGTATGTTTCAACTGTTTTCGATTGTCCACACGAAGGAAAGATAATGCCTGAAGCAGTTATACCAGTATGTGATCAATTATTGGAATTTGGAGTGGATGATCTTTCTTTGGGGGATACACTTGGTTCTGCTGTCCCGATTCAAGTGGAAAAGTTATTGGATCAAATCCTAAAACGTTATCCTCAGGAAAAAATTATTATGCATTTTCATGATACGAGGGGGATGGCGATAGCTAATATCCTGACAGCGATGAAGTACGGAATATCTCGGTTTGATAGTTCAATAGGGGGATTAGGTGGTTGTCCATATGCTCCAGGTGCAGCGGGGAATGTTGCAACAAATGATGTATTGTATCTATTACATGGCCTCGGGATTGAAACGGGTGTCAATGAAAAGAAAATACAGGAGGCTTCCTTATATATTCAGGATATATTAGGGAAGACCTTACCGAGCAGGTCATTGTTGGCAAGTGGGGAATAAAAAACACAAGAATTATCTCTTGTGTTTTTTAACACTTTAGTAAAGTATAAAATTTTATCCAAGAAACGGATCTGTTGAAGCTAAAATTTTTACGTTCTAAGTCCAAGAAAAACAAATAAATTCAGTATAGAGCTTGCGAATGCGAGTTTTTCTAATAAATGAATAATAAATATAATTTTTTTCTTATCCATACCTTGACTACAAATAAAGTACTATTCTATGATTAAATCACCAGTATACATAGGAATAAAGCAGAAAGGAATGAGTTTCGATAGATCTGAATAAGATTGGCCAAAAAATAAAAGGGCTCCGTCTGCGGCAAAAAAAAACACAGCAGCAAATAGCAGATGAATGTGGAATTTCCAAAAGTATGCTATCCAAGATTGAAAATGGTCAAACCGCTTCTGCAGTAGCTACATTATCGAAAATTAGTGAAGCATTAAATGTTTCTTTATCATGGTTATTAGATGATAAGGTGGATGATACACTAATTTTACAGAAAAGATCTAACCGGAAATCTAAAATTGGGGATGCACATATGGGCTATTCCTATGAACTGTTAGCAAATCGCTCTCAATTTAGCGGAATTGAACCAACCATTGTTCATGTTACACCCAAAAATATGAACTTACGCACGGAAGCATATACCCACTCCCAGGATGAGTTTATCTATATTCTTGAAGGTTCCATCTATCTGCTTTACGACGGGAATAACTATTATATGGAAAAAGGTGACAGTGCTTATTTTGAAGGGGAAAAGCCACATCTTTTTGTACCTGTGAATGATGAAGAAGCACAAGTGCTAACTTGTTTTATTGACCGTGATATATAGGTATATGGAAAAAATGGTATACAGCAAAAATGTATACTATTTTTTTTATGTTCTTGCTTAGGAAATTATAAAATGTAAAACCTGTAGAAAATTTTTATTACTATAAGTAGCCACATCCAGCTCCAGCACCCAGCGACTAGCGGGACTTCCTTCACCTCCGTACGATAAAGAAGACTTGCCGATTGGTGAAACCAGAGGCTTAGTCGCACTTATACCCTTGCGGTGAAAGTCAACATCGACTCAGTTTTTTTAGGAAGGCCGACTAAAAGCGGGCTAGCGCTCAGGCGTCGGCATACCCCTATGAAGGGGCATGTTTCCTTTATCTCCTACGGCAGTGGAATGTTCGAATAAGCCCGCCGCTCTGCGCGGCAACACCGAACCACCTGGCATGGCCAGGCGCAGTCCGTACGTCGCTAAACGGGCGCTTGCGCTTTTGTTCAGAAACATCTAATGACAGAGAAGAGTTGGTTTCAGAAATAACTGCTTCTAAAAGTTTATACTTACTAGAAAAACTCACATTCACTTGTCTTTTAGTGAATGTGCTCGTTTTTCTTATACTCGGGACGTTAAAATTTCCGCTACGTCGAACCCTCTTCCTGGCTGAAATTTTATACTTTCCTAACGTGAAATAAAGTAGTTCCACTTCCAGGATAATTTTGATAATATAAAAAATAAGAAGCTAATAGAAGCAGCGAACAACCATTAGCGGCTTGACGACAGAAAGTTTTTTTTGCAGGTTATGTATGATAGACGTTAAATAGTTTAAGTAGATATAATTATTTTGAGCATGGTCGTTATGAGTTCTTTTAAGAAGTCTTGGGGGTGGCGTATTGAAGTATTTGGAAGCAGATATATCGAATGCACAATTACACACGGGAGAAGATTGGATTTACATGATCGCAAATTTAAATAAACAAGAAATAGTTTATCTCGGTTCAACTAGTATACACCCTGTTGCTCAACTGGAAAAGCATATTACAAACGGTTTATTGGAAAGCGAAAATAGGGAATTAAAGTTGTTTGCTTTCCCACTACCAGAATTTCTAGATAGAAAATTAGTCAAAAAATTATTAATAGATGAGTTTGATTCGACGGAAATTGGAGAAGAGTTTGAAGGAATGAAACTGGATAGTAAAGTTTGGAGAGAACATGTGGAGTACGCTAAGAAACTAATAAAAAAAATAAGAGAGATGCTTTCTTAATGTTAAAAATTGCAAATTTCTTTAAATAAATAGAAATTTCCCATTGACAGTTTTATGAGCCAGAAGTATAATAATATTCATATTTAAAAACGAATATTCATACTTGAATCTTATCAAGAGTGACCGAGGGATAGGCCCTATGACGTCCGGCAACCCCCTTTATTGGGAAGGTGCTAAGTCCTACAGAATGAATGCATTCTGAAAGATAAGCGGAAGATACATACAGTGTCTATGCTCCTTTCAGATTGAAAGGGGCATTTTTATTAGCTGATAGAAAAGCATGAATGCTGTATAAGTTCGAAAAGGGCATGATGATAGCCAAGCTTTCTACCACGTTTGGAAGTATAAAATTATAGCAACGTAGTCTATCGACGAGACGTAGGTAAAAGTTTAATGTACTAAGTATAAGTAAAGAAACATATTTGCTGAAAGATGAGCAAATCCGAGTTTTTTTTCTAACAACAGAGTGAGGGGAAACACATGATTAACATTCATAATCTTTCAAAAATCTACCTAACGAAGAAAGGGAAAGTGAAGGGGGTTGACAATGTTTCACTTACTATAAATGAAGGTGAAATTTACGGAATTGTCGGGTATTCGGGTGCCGGCAAAAGCTCCTTGGTTCGCTGTATTAATTTATTGGAGCGACCGACTTCGGGTATTATCACGGTAGATGGTGTAGATTTAACAACATTGAAAAGTGAGGAGCTTCGACAAGCACGGTTAAAAATAGGAATGATTTTCCAGCATTTTAACCTTGTTAGTCAGAAAACGGTATTTGAAAATATAGCATTCTCATTAAAAGCGGCCAAAGTTCCAGCCAATAAGATAAATGATAGAGTGGAAGAGTTACTTGTAATGGTTGGTTTAAGTGATAAACGGGATGTGTTTCCAGGGCAGTTAAGTGGTGGTCAAAAGCAGCGTGTTGGAATTGCAAGGGCGCTTGCTAACAATCCGAAAGTACTGCTATGTGATGAAGCTACTTCTGCACTTGATCCAACGACGACCAAATCTATCTTAAAATTATTAAAAAAGATTAATAGCGAACTTAATATTACGATTGTCTTGATTACGCATGAAATGGATGTTGTTAAAGAAGTGTGTCACCGAATGGCAATTATGCAAAATGGAAAAGTAGTGGAAAATGGAAACGTCTATGATATTTTCGCGAGTCCAAACAAGGAATTGACGAAGGAATTTATTGAAAGCGTGATTTCTTTTGAGTTGCCCGATGCAATTTTAGAAAAGGTAACTGGTACACTGGTCAAGGTTGTTTTTAAAGGTGATGTTGCAGGGGAAAGTGTCGTTTCCGATACGGTACAGAAATTTGCAGTAAAGGGAAATTTCCTGCATGGGTCGATTGATTATATTCAGGACGCTCCTTTAGGTATATTCGTGATGGAGTTGACTGGGGATCGTGCAGAAATAAAAGAGGCGCTGAAGTATATTGAGGAGCGTACGGCACATGTGGAGGTGATACGACATGGAGTTTGATGTTCAGCATTTGGTTGAGCTGATTCCGGAAATAAATGAGTCGTTTCTTCAAACACTCTATATGATTTCCATTGCGTTAGCTGTAGCTATTATATTTGGATTGCCAATTGGAATTTTAATATTTATAACGGATAAAGGCTTGTTTTTACAAAATGGAATAGTTAACCAGGTATTAGGGTTTATAGTAAATATGATACGCTCAATTCCGTTTATCATATTATTAGTAGCACTTATTCCATTAACTGATTTCCTTGTTAATACGACAATTGGTCCAAAAGCTGCGAGTGTTCCGTTATCTGTTGCAGCTATTCCATTCTTTGCTCGTTTAGTTGAAACGGCACTAAGGAAAATAGATTATGGTGTAATTGAAGCTGCAATTGCAGCAGGTGGTACACCATGGATGATTATTAAAGATGTTTTGCTCCCTGAAGCAAAATCTGGGATTATATCGGGCATTACGATAACGGTTGTTAGTTTAGTAGGTACATCAGCTATGGCTGGTGTTGTTGGTGGTGGTGGTATTGGAGACCTGGCCATTCGGTTTGGATATTATCGTTACGACGATACCATCATGATTACAACCGTTGTGATTCTCATTGTTTTCGTTCAGCTTATCCAGCTCATCGGTGATAAAATTGCCAAAGCTGTTGATAAATAAAAAATAAACATAAAAGGGGTAGACAGAATGAATAAGAAATTTTTTGCACTTATTGTACTAATTTTAGTTTCACTTTTAGCGGCATGTGGAAGTACGGAAGGCAGTGATTCTACAGAAGAGTCAAAAGATATTAAGATTGGAGCAACTCCAGGTCCATATAGTGATATGACGACAAAAGCGCTTAAACCAGGCTTGGAAGAATTAGGTTATACTGTAAAAGTTGTTGAATTTAGTGATTATATCCAACCTAATAATGCATTAAATAAAGGAGATATTGATGCGAATTTATTCCAGCATACGATTTATTTGGAAAATTTTGAAGTAGAAAACGAAATGGATTTAACCGCACTAATTTCTGTACCAACAGCACCAATGGGAATTTATTCTGAAGTGTATGGTTCACTAGAGGAAGTAGAAGATGGTGCAACTATTGCTGTACCAAACGACCCAACAAATGGGGCAAGAGCATTTAATACACTTCAAGATGAAGGATTAATTGTTATTGATGAAAATGCAGATGAATTAACGGTTTCAGAAAAAGATATTGTAGAAAATCCGAAAAACTTGGTATTCCAGCCGATTGAAGCTGGTCAATTACCACGTGCGGTGGAAAGCGCTGACTTATCAGCAGTACCTGGTAACTATGCATTAGCTGCGGAAATGAATTTGCTTGATGCTTTAGCGTTAGAAAACATGCTAGATCCATACCGTAATATTGTAGCAGTAACTGCCGAAAATGAAGACAGCCAATTAGCAAAAGATTTAATTGAAGTGGTTGAATCGGATGCATTTGAGCAAATAATCGATGAAGAATTCCAAGGCTTCGGAAAACCAAGCTGGATGGAAAACTAAGGGGTGCCTGTCACTTCTTGAAATTTGTCGAATAATGTTATTGAATGAGGAGGCGGTTGCCTTCTCATTTTTGATTATAAAAAATGAATAGGGGGGTGTTAGGATGGAGACCATTTCAATTCACGGAGCACCAAGTGAATATGTACTGCAGGAAGGAATACTGCAGCAACTGGAAGTAAAACTATTGGACCGCGGATTTAGTAAGATTCTTGTTGTGCATGGAAAGAAGTCCTGGGAGGCAGCTCAATCATATTGGCCAACACTATCCGAAATAGAAAGTGTAGAGTACTCATATAATGGTGAATGCTCTTTATCTGAGATTGAAAAAGTATCTAAAGTAATAATGGAAGAAGTAGTGGATGCTGTCATTGGGGTTGGTGGTGGAAAAATTCTGGATCTTGTTAAGTCATCCTGCCATCAAACACATACGCCATTTGTTCTCATTCCAACGCTTGCCTCCAACTGTTCGCCTTGGACACCAATCAGCGTGATCTATGATGATACAGGTGCTTTCGTTCGTTTTGATCTATATCCAAAAAGTGCAAGTCTTGTGCTTATTGAACCACAAATATTATTACATGTACCACTAAATATGCTTATTGCAGGTATTGGTGACACGCTTGCCAAATGGTATGAGGCAGATGTGCAGATAGGAGCAATGAAGCAAAAACAAGCAGCTTTGGAAATCTCACATTATACAGCAAAATTATGTAAGGATTACTTGCTTAATCATTCGGAACGTGCAATAGAAGCAGCAAGGACAGGTATTTTAAATGAGGATTTTATAAAAGTAGCGGAGACAATTATCATGATTGGTGGAATGGTAGGTGGCTTTGGGGACCATTATGGAAGAGTTGCTGGAGCACATGCTAATCATAATGGACTAACCGTTTTGGAGGAAACACATTATGCCCTGCATGGGGAAAAGGTTGCATATGGTATTTTAGTGCAGCTGGTGTTAGAAGATAAATGGAAGGAAATAGATAAAATTCTACCATTTTATCAGAAAATCAATTTGCCGAGTTCTCTTAAAAATTTAGGTGTAGAAACACTGGATGAAGAGAAATTAATGCAAGCAGCAGAAAAAGCGGTAGTTCCGGAAGAGACAATACATATTCTTCCTGGAGAGATATCCGAAGAGTCTGTCGTTCAGGCAATGCTGAAGTTAGAAGAGAAAATAAGGTTATTAAGTATATAAAACTAAGACATGATTCCGTTAATGGGATCATGTCTTTTTGATTTATTTGGACAGATTAACTTTTTCATAGAGTGCTGTTGCTTGATTTGGTGAGGGTTTCGCTCGTTTTAAACATTCTCCCACCCGCTTATCGGAAGTTTCCACTCGAATCCATGGTCTGCTTGCTCGGATTCGTTATGTTTCTGCTCCTTTCGACGGAATACTCGCACTGATTTAGTGGTATTTACTAATCAAACCGTTCAAATGTTTGTCACGAAAGCAATGCCCTGTGCTTAAAATCACATCTGTAGTGTGATGTAGTTCACTTAAGATCCTGCAACCTAATCTTACAATATAAGTAAGAAGGAGATAAGGAGGGGTTAGGAATGGAAACGAATAAAGAAATGATCCCAAAAGAAAATGTGAGTAAAGAAGAACATTCATTAAAAGGAGCGTTATTTTCTTCCATTGTATTTGTTGGAGGAACAATTGTCGCTTGTATATTGTTACTCATCGTACTTTATATGACCCGAATATAGTGGGGAGGTTAAAAGGATGAAATTACATCGTGCTGAAGAAATTTGGTTAATTATTGGAGTCGGAATTATCATTCTATCTATGGTTTTTACTGGTTATCAAGCATTTGCACAAGGGATGGCACCGCCGAGTGGAATGGAAACCATTGATCCCCAGAAAGTAGATGAAACAGCACCTTTTGATAATCCAGGGGTTTTTGAAGTAGGGGAAAATGAGTATGAAGTTGTGATGACTTTGCAAGTTTTTAATTTTACCCCAAATGAAATTGAAATACCGGTAGGGTCAAAAGTTTATTTTACCATGGCTTCCAAAGATGTTGTTCATGGTTTTCAAGTGGCTGGTCGAACATTAATGCCATGGTTATATGCCATATGTAAATGCCGTTATTAAGTTATTGTCGGTATGCTCTTCACCCCATATCTCAAGCAATTATTTCTTCGCATTTTTCAATAATGAAATTACAATGGAATACCAGGAGTTATGCTGTTTATGATTATTATTAGTTTTTGGATGATTCCCCGTATGATGGATGAAGCACTTCCGGTACCTGCTGTTGAAATCTTTAAGTTTTTTAGTCTGCGATTTTTAACAGGGGTGCCATTCGGAATAGTTGGAGAAAGCTTACCACTTTTGGGAAAAACACAATCTTTGACAGCTTAAGTATCCAGTCAGGGATTATGGCCTGGATATATATCGCTTCACCAACACAATTATGCAATAACTACCTCGTAACTGAACAAAAAGCTTTTGGGTGGATATTCCTATTAACTGGATTATGTATCATGATTTACTTTATACAGACGTTATTTATTGACGATTATGAATATGGGGTTATGTATGATAACAATAATCAGTAGTTGATACGAATATAGAATAATTTTCCTTTGTCTACAAATAATGAGAACAAAACAAGAAAGAAGGTAGACAGATGGATTCATTGGAGCTGCTATTACGAGTAGTGATTTCATTTCTCGTGTTGTTTATTTTAGCGAGGATTATGGGAAGAAAAGAGATTACCCAAATGACTTTTTTTAATTTTGTTTCCGCAATAGCAATTGGTTCAATTGCAGCGGCCCTTGCTACAAGACAAAACTTGAGCATTTGGAATGGTGTATTGGCGTTAGCTGGTTGGGCTGCAATCACTTTAATTATGGATGTCATTGATATAAAGTCTAAACATGCCAGAAAGGTTACGATAGGACGACCAATTATTGTGATAAAAGAGGGTCAGATTATGGAGAACTCACTTCGCAAAGCAAGGTTGGATATGGACTCTCTCAGCTCCTTATTAAGAAGAAATCATGTATTTTCTGTTTCTGATGTAGAGCTTGCAGTTTTTGAAACTAGCGGCCATCTTTCGGTAAATATGAAACCGGAAAAAAAAACCGTCACAAAAGGAGATTTAAACATCTTCACTTCTACATTTAACAAATATCCATCCTCCACACAAGTGATTTCCGATGGGAAGATTATATCAAAAAATCTTTCCAAATTAAGGCTCAACCAAGACTGGCTGGACCAACAGTTAAAGCAAGCAGGAATAGACTCTGTTTCGCAAGTTTTTTATGCAGAAGTTCAAAAAGATGGTACACTCTATATTGATAACAAGGATGATAATGTTCGTTAATAATAGGAAGGTATACCAGTTTAGTATGGTATACCTTTCTTTAAAATAATTCCTCCTTCAACGACTTTATATCCATA
This sequence comes from Oceanobacillus salinisoli, assembly GCF_009733865.1. Taxonomy (GTDB): domain Bacteria; phylum Bacillota; class Bacilli; order Bacillales; family Amphibacillaceae; genus Oceanobacillus; species Oceanobacillus salinisoli. The sequence goes on from NZ_WOFB01000029.1 coordinate 28,216, forward strand.
ATCATACTTCCGTCACTATCTGTCAAAATAAGCTTCTTGTTCTTTAGCTTTCATTAGAACAAGCGAGAGCATCAGCGATAGCAATTTTCATTTGTTTGAAGTTTATATCAAATTCGAAATAAATTTTTCTGCAAAAGGGCAACCATCTTTTAGAAAACATCTTTATAAAAAGGAAAAATCCGAACGAAGTCAAATTCTAATATAAGAGTTTTGAATATAGTTCTAATTTTTCTTTGGCTAAAACACTTTTGTCCCAGCCCTTTGATGTATTGTGGCTGTTCTATTACAAATGTTTGACTTGTATTCATCACCATGATAGGATACAAGCAATTTAAATTGTAAATTTTGTAAATTGTCGATATTTTTAAGTGCTTGTAAAGGCAAGTATAGGAAAATAGGAAAAATTGCATGAAAAAGAATGATAGATTAGTGACATTTTTAACAGTATCTATGGATAAATTAGTATATAATTTTCTTATAGTATAAAAAGGAGAGATGATCCGAGTGACAGCAATAACAGATAAATTTGGCAGGCCAATGAAGGATCTTCGTATCTCTGTAATTGATCGTTGTAATTTTAGATGTACGTACTGTATGCCGAAGGAAATTTTTGGCAGAGATTTTACGTTTATGCCGAGAGAACAGTTATTATCATTTGAAGAAATTGAGCGTTTGGCTAAGATTTTTATAGATCTGGGTGTGAAAAAAATCAGGTTAACCGGCGGAGAACCGCTTTTACGCAGGGATTTGCCTGTTTTAATAGAAAAACTGACAGCCATCAGCGGCTTAGAAGATATAGGATTGACAACGAATGGTTCGCTGCTGGGACATATGGCCGAAAAATTGAAAAATGCAGGGCTGAAGCGGGTCAATGTTAGCTTGGATGCATTGGATACTGATTTGTTTAAATCCATCAATGATAGTGGCGTTGGTCCAGAACGAGTTTTACAAGGAATTCAGAAAGCCAAAGAAGCCGGTTTAGAAGTGAAAGTCAATATGGTTGTGAAAAAAGGAATGAATGATTCAGAGATTGTGCCTATGGCAAAATATTTCAAGGAACAGGGAATTTCTCTACGCTATATTGAATTTATGGATGTTGGAAGGTCCAATGGCTGGGACTTCAGCAAGGTGATTACGAAAAAAGCGATGTATGAAGAGCTGTCCAAGCATTTTGAACTGGAGCCGGTTGAACCGGCCTATATAGGTGAAGTTGCGAAACGCTATCACTATAAAGGTACTGATGCTGAAGTCGGGTTCATTACATCCGTATCTGAGTCCTTCTGTTCAACATGTACGAGGGCGAGAATTGCAGCGGATGGTAAAATGTATACTTGTCTTTTTGCTGCAAATGGGTTTGATTTCAGAGAGCTTCTCCGTTCTGATAAGAGCAACAACGAAATAAAAGGAGAAATCATTAACATCTGGAATAATCGAACAGACCGCTATTCGGATGAGCGAACGGAAGAATCAGCTAAAAACAAGCAAAAAATTGAAATGTCTTATATTGGTGGCTAAGGAGAAGAAAAAATATGACAGATCGATATTCTCGTCAAATGTTATTTAAACCAATAGGTGAAGCAGGACAGCAAAAGATATCCAGTAAACATGTTCTAATACTTGGCTGTGGTGCATTAGGTTCCGCTAATGCAGAAAATCTTGTACGTGCCGGTGTTGGCAATATCACACTTATTGACCGGGATTATGTGGAATTAAGCAATCTGCAAAGGCAGCAATTATATACAGAAAAAGATGTACAGGACCAAATTCCTAAAGCAGTTGCTGCCAAAACAAGACTACAGGAAATTAATTCAGACACCGTGATTCATGCGCATGTTTTAGATGCCAATCCAAATTCACTCCGCCCTTTACTAAAGGAAATCGATTTGGTAATTGATGCTACCGATAATTTTGATGCACGTTTTATGTTAAATGATTTGCTGCAAAAACATGCCCTTCCATGGATATTCGGATCCTGTGTGGGAAGTACTGGTATGAGCTATACGATTTTACCAAACCAAACACCATGCCTTCGATGCTTGCTTGATACAATACCAGTTACAGGAGCAACCTGTGACTCTGTAGGGATTATATCTCCGGCAGTACAAATGGTTGTTGCCCATCAAACAACCGAGGCACTGAAAATTCTAATTGATGATTTGGCTAAATTGCGAACGAGTTTAGTTACATTTGATTTATGGAATAACCAATATCATAAGATGAATGTGGACCGCGCCAGAAAAACGGATTGTCCAACATGTGGCGAAAATCCCAGCTATCCAAATCTAAACTATGAATCCAGTGCAAGAACAGAAGTGCTTTGTGGAAGAAATACGGTGCAAATACGAACTTCTCAGAAACTGAACTTAAATATTCTGGCAAATCGGCTGCAGCAAATCGCGCCCATTCATCAGAATGACTTTTTATTATCGATTGAATATCAATCCTACCGTCTTGTCTTCTTTCAGGATGGCAGAACATTGATACATGGTACAAACTCCATTGAAAAAGCGAAAAAGATATACTATCAATTAGCAGGATAAGGGTGATTTTATCGTGGTAGAAAGGCGAAAACCAATTAAAGTAAATGAAGCGATTGCATCTGTGATGAAGCTAGCAAATGAAGGGGATATAGAATATGTGCCAATTGAGGAAAGTTACGGGAGATTTTTAGGTGCAGATTTAATTGCTGATCATCCGGTTCCCCCCTTTGACAGGTCACCATATGATGGATTTGCCATAAGAGCTGAGGATACAAAAGAAGCATCGACACGAAATCCAATTCAGCTGGAAGTTATTGATGAAATCGGGGCTGGAAATGTGTTTAAAGGTCAGGTTGGCTCGATGCAGGCTGTTCGGATTATGACTGGTGCTAAGATTCCAGATGATTGTGATGCTGTCGTTATGTTTGAAGTGGTACAGGAATCATCCAGTAATGGGAATGCTTTCATCCAGTTAAAACGAAAAGTAAATGCAGGGGACAATATCTCTTTTACGGGGGAAGATATACAAGAAGGAACGCCTCTCGTTGCTAAAGGGTCCTTCATAAATCCGGGAGTTGTTGCATTATTGGCTACATTTGGTTATAAAGAGGTTCCTGTCAGCATGAAACCGAAAATAGGTGTCATTGCAACGGGAAGTGAGCTGTTGGATGTTGACGAACCTATAACTCCAGGTAAAATTAGAAACAGTAATGCCTATATGATTCAGTCCCAAATCATTCGGGCAGGTGGTGAACCGATTTACTTTGGCCAGTTTAGTGATGAATTTGAAACTTGTTACAACCAGGTGTGTGATGCATTAGAAAAAGTGGAATTTTTAATTACAACTGGTGGTGTTTCTGTCGGGGATTTTGACTATCTACCAGCAATCTATGAAAAATTGGGTGCCAATGTTTTATTTAATAAAATAGGCATGCGGCCCGGAAGTGTTACAACGGTTGCTGAGCTGGACGGAAAACTGCTCTTCGGTTTGTCTGGTAATCCTTCTGCATGTTTTGTAGGATTTGAGCTTTATACACGACCAGTTATTCGTACATTTATGAAAGCATCCAGACCATTTTCCAAAAAGGAAAAAGCATTACTTGGTGCAGATTTTCCAAAACCGAATCCTTTCGATCGTTTTGTAAGGGGACATCTGTCCTATCAAGAAGGCAGTTTAATAGCCACTCCAATTGGTCTGGATAAATCCAATGTTGTTTCCTCCCTGGCAGAAGCAAATATTCTTATCGTACTGCCTGGGGGGACTAGAGGTTATGAAAAAGGCATGGAGGTTTCCATCATTTTACTGGAAGATCAGGAAGGAACAACGTTAGAGGCGTTTGTTTCTGCTGATGTAAATTCAAGAAGGAGTCGTCGCAAATATGACTGATTCGTTATTCGAAATTGTTGAAGAGCCAATTCAAGTGGAACCAATCATAAAAAAGGTAGAGCGAAGAGAAGCAGGTGCAATCACGACATTTATTGGCACCGTTCGGGAGTGGACAAAGGGGAAACGGACGCTTTATTTAGAATATCAGGCATATATTCCAATGGCCATAAAAATGTTTGCTAAAATTGGTGAAGAAATAGAGAAGAAGTGGCCGGATACAATGGTTGCGATTACCCATCGAATCGGACGCCTGGACATTTCTGATATTGCTGTTGTCATTGCTGTTTCATCTCCACACCGGAAAGCAGCATATGAGGCTAATGAATATGCTATTGAGCGGATTAAACAGATTGTACCGATTTGGAAGAAAGAACATTGGGAAGACGGTAAAACTTGGATTGGAGATCAACTGGAGAATGTTCCTTATCCAGATGGAAAACCAGATGCAAAGGATGTGAAATCATGATTAAGGTTTTATTGTTTGCCCACTTGCAGGAAGAGGCTGGGAAAGACCAAATCAATTATGATAGGGAATCTATTACGGTAAAGGAACTGAAAACGAGTTTACAGAACGATTTCGGTTTAGCAGAATTGGAACAAGTGATGACAGCGATAAATGAAGAGTATGCAATGGACGAGGATATGGTGAAATCGGGCGATACTGTTGCATTTATCCCCCCTGTCAGTGGTGGTTAAATGAACATCATTCAGATTGTTGGTTATAAAAACAGTGGGAAAACAACACTGGCAGCTCAATTTATTGACCTATTGAGTCGTAAGGGCCTGCGTGTTGCTTCGCTTAAGCATCATGGACATGGTGGTGTTCCACTAGGGATAAAAGATACGGATAGCGAAAAGCATAAAAGGGCTGGTGCACTCGTCTCTGGGGTAGAAGGGGATGGAGTTTTGCAGTTATCGCAACAGGCTTGGAATATGGAGCAAATAATTGCCATCTATGAATTATTACAGACCGATGTTTTGGTAGTAGAAGGTTATAAGAATTATCCATTTCCTAAAATCGTTTTAATAAATAGGGAAATGGATCTTGACTTACTGGACAAAGTAAAAAACATTAAGGCTATTATCAGCACATTGCCCTTAGTAAAGAGCCGCTACCCTTATCCGGTTTTTAATCAGTCTGAGATAAGTAGGCTCTGGGAATTGTTTTAATACTTTTTTCGTAAGTATGGTTGCTTTTCATCATCGGAGTGGATATATAAGGTGCGTTCCGTCGGGGGTGGAGTCGGGCAGTGTGCTCACTTATGTCGGACTCTATAGATTTTCTGTTAAAAATAGGATTCTTTTAGAAAACGGCCTAAAAAAGAGACATCGTAAAATATGTCTCTTAATTAATATTGCATATTTCGACTGGACAGTTTTCACAGCCAATTTGTTCACGTAAATATTTGATGTCTTTAATAAAAATTCTACTTGATTTATCCATGGTGATCACATCAAGTTTTCTAAGTTCTACCAGCATACGGTTGATGCTTTCCCGTGTGGCAGCACAGAATTTTGCCAGTTCCTGATTGGTTAAAGTTAAATCAATGAGGATGCCGTCCCTTTGCTTGACGCCATAACTGTTGGATAAGCGTATGAGCGTGGAATATAATGCACCTTTCTTTCCATTTAACAATAAATCTCTGATTTTGGACTGGAACTTTCGCATATGACTACTAGTCCATTTCATGAATTTAAAGGTTAGATTAGTATTGGTCATTAATGCTTTTTCCAATTGATCTTTATTGATGACGAATACTTCACCAGATTTTAATACTTTTGAGTTAAGCAAGTATTTCGGATTGTCACTAAACAACGTTAATTCACCAATGATATCGCTATCTTTACAAATTCTTAGTATCAATTCCTTGCCATCCGCAGTTAGTTTGGAGATTTGTACAAGTCCCGATTTGATAATATATATTTCATGCGCATCCGTTCCTTCATGAAACAGATACGTATCCGATTCCATTTTCTTCACTGTACTAATAGAATCCAGAAGTGCTCTAAGCTCTGGCGAGATGGTTTCCTCATTTTTACGAGCGCGTAACAGTACACTGGTTTGCATATCAGCCAACTCCTTCTTGGATGCAAAGCTTTATATACTTATTTGTAACATTGAATATAGTGGAATGGAGATGGGGATGATTACGAATTTGTGAAATTTGTTCAAACTATTAAAGGAGTTTTTTATATGGCGGACAAAATTGCAGGAGTCGTGCTAGCTGGCGGCCAGTCTAGAAGATTTGGTGTTCCCAAAGCATTTGCTAAAAAGGGTAAAAAGAGATTTTATCAATACTCAGTTGAAGCCTTGGAGCCATTTACTGATACCATTATAATCGTTACAAATCCGAAGTTAGAAGAGTTCTTTCATCAAGATAAAAAGAACTTTGCTATAATAAAGGATAATAAAGCGTATCAAGGTTTAGGTCCCCTGGCAGGTATTTATACTGCAATGGAAACTATATCCGCTGATTGGTTTATGGTTGTTCCGGTTGACGTCCCTTTTATAAACTGCAGTGTGTTTAAGATATTAATTACTTATTTGGATGAGAAGACTGATGCTGCCATTCCAGTTGTTTCAGGGAAGATTCAGCCGCTTATTTCCATTTTTCATTCTGAAGTAAAGGAATTGATCCGAAATCAACTCGATAAACAAGAATTATCTGTACAGCAACTGCTCCAGCAATGTAGAGTAAAATATGTCCCAATGGAAGAAGAACAGCCTTTTTATAATATAAATCGACAGACAGATTATAAAAAGTGGATTGGCAATTACGATGAAATTTAAAGAGGGGGTTTTCACATGCTGTCCAACCACCGAAAAAATGCAGCGACAAATATTTCCTGCGCAGTTATTACAGTCAGTGATACCAGAACGAAGAATACAGATAAAAGTGGAAAGAAAATCATCGACCTATTAACCAATCAAGGGCATCAGCTAAGTCTCTATAAAATTATTCCAGATGATGGTGAGCAAATTCGGATGACAGTGGAAAAAGCAATTTATAGTGCGAACATTCAAGCTGTGATTGTAAATGGTGGAACAGGTATTTCCTATCGAGATGTAACGATTGAGTCTATTGAGCCTTTATTTAACAAACTACTTCCTGGATTTGGAGAATTGTTCCGGCAATTAAGCTATCAATATGATATTGGGACAGCAAGCATCCTTTCCCGTGCGACATGTGGAGTTGCCAATAATCGGGTGATTTTTTCCATTCCCGGTTCTACAGGTGCAGTAACTTTAGCAATGGAGAAATTAATTCTTCCCGAAATAGGGCATATGGTAAAGGAAATATATAAGGACTTAGAGAACTAGCAAGGATGAAGTAGCATTGATGATAAAGCGCATATATATACATCTTATGATTTGTTTACTGATCTTAGCAGGATGTTCATCCAATAATGATTCCAGCAAACAAATAAAATTAACCATTTCTGCGGCATCCAGTATGACAGAAAGTCTAATAAAATTAAAAGAAGATTTTGAAAGAGAATACCCTACCATTGACATTTCGTATAATTTTGGTGGATCTGGTTCCTTGCGTAAACAAATTGAGCAGGGGGCACCGATTAATCTTTTTTTATCTGCTTCTAATACAGACTATGAAAAATTAGTGGATCAGAATATGGTTGAAGGAACAGCAATTCTGACAAATGAGATAGCTCTTATTCTATCAAATGAAATCAATCCTCCATCCTTTGATAAATTTTTGAAGGGTGATGGTACATTGGCTATTGGTACACCGGAAGCAGTCCCAGCAGGAACGTATTCTAAGGAAATTTTACAGAACTTGGGAGTATGGGATGTGCTGCAGGACCGTATGATATACACGAAGGACGTCAGCCAAGTCGTTACGTTAGTTAGTCAAGGAGCTGCTGGTGCAGGTATGGTATATGCCAGTGATATAATAGATGTGGAGAATGTAACCCATGTAGAAACATTCGATTCCAGTCTTCATGCTCCAATTGAATATTTTGCTGCTATTATTAAAAATGAGGAACAAAGTGAGGATGTTAAAGAGGCGATTGACGTTTTCTATCAATTTATACAAGCTGAAGAAGCAAATCATGTTTTTAAAAAGTATCGGTTTCAAACAGTAAAGTAGGTGAGATACATGCAATGGTCGTGGCATCCCGTTCAATTATCATTTTACGTTTCAGCGGTTGCAACGTTAGTAACTTTTCTAATAGCTATCCTTACCGCATATTGGATGATAAGAAAAGGTAGAAAAGGGAAGATTTTGATTGAAACGGTATTTTTCCTTCCGCTTGTTTTACCTCCAACCGTTATAGGATTCTTCTTAATTATTATATTTGGTAATAATAGCTGGGTTGGACAAGTGATTGAACATATAACTGGAAATAGTATTTTATTTACATCCACTGCCGCTATTATCGCTGCAAGTGTAGTTGCGTATCCCCTGATGTATCAATCAATTAAAACAGGGTTCATATCTGTCGATTCCAATATCATTGGCGCTGCAAAAGTGGATGGGGCGACTGATTGGACATTACTTCTAAAGGTTATCATTCCATTATCGTTTCGTTCGATTTTAGCTGGAATTGTATTAGGATTTACAAGGGGATTTGGTGAGTTTGGTGCGACGTTAATGTTCGCAGGAAATATTCCTGGAAAAACCCAAACGATACCTACAGCCATTTATCTTGCCATCGAAACCGGAGCAACAAATATTGCCTGGTATTATGTACTGATAAGTATTAGTTTCTCCTTTGTATTGCTGTTGATCATTAATCGGATGAAAGTGGATAGGTAGCTTGCCGGTAAGGAGCCGGATAAAAGAAACCGGTGTGTTCGATCCGGTCTCTCACTGGCTAGGCTCTTTTATAATCACCGTTTTTACCGCCACTTTTTTCCAACAAATACGTTTGTCCGATAACCATACCTTTGTCAACGGCTTTGCACATATCATAGATGGTTAGGGCGGTAACAGAAGCAGCTGTTAATGCTTCCATTTCTACACCGGTACTGCCAACGGTTTTAACTTCTGCATGAATGATGATCTCATACATTTCATTTTCAATTTCAATCCATTCAAATGAAAGGTCGACACCACTAATTGGGATAGGGTGGCACATTGGTATTACATTGGATGTTTGTTTTGCCCCCATAATGCCTGCAACTTGCGCTACGGATAGTACGTCACCTTTTTTGTTTTTTTGCTGTGTAATATTTTCATATACTTCTTGATTCATTTGAACACTAGACCTGGCAATCGCTTTGCGACTTGTTTCTTTCTTATCAGAAATATCGACCATCTTTGCTCGTCCGTGTTCATTAAAATGTGTAAAATTTGTCACGTTTGTCACCTATCTTTGTTCATAATTAAACGATGTTAAAATTAGTTTAGCTTAGTAAGCCGGTAAATTCAATGGATACCAACTCAGAGTAAGAAATGTAACAAGAAGTGATGAGCATGATATAAAGGGTGGGGAACGATGAAGAAAAGTATGCAAATCTCTCATTCGTAAATCACTGCAGCTAAAAGGCGTCAATCGATCGTCAAAGATATGAAATCACTTATTAAGTTTGGTGTATTTGGCGAATGTTTTGCCTGTAGTTACTGGATTTATATTGGTAATACACTTTGCACAGGAGGCATTTGTCGATTATTGGGTATTGTTAATTCTCGTTATATTTGGGTCAACCTTTGTTATGGCTGGAGCTAAGCCGAGAGAACCGACCCTAACTCCCTTAAAAAAGCTATCGTCATCATGATGACGATAGCTTTATAACATGTCGTATTATCACTTTTCATTTACAGCCAAGCTGCTCCTACGATGATTAATAGGATAAATAAAACCACGATTAACGCAAATCCGCCGCGAGCGCCGTAACCAGCACCATAACCATACCCGTATCCAGCTTGATGGCAGCCATAACCATATCCGTAACCCATGAATAAACTCCTCCCTTTTAGATATTTTTCATTTAAATTAGTCTAACTTGACTTTAGTAGCCAACGTATGCAGCACCGACAATGATTAATAAGATAAACAATACTACTAGTAAGGCAAAGCCTCCGCCGTATCCAGCTCCTGCAAATTTACTCATTTAAACATCACCTCCAAAGTGATTTACACTATTACTATATGTGCAGTATGATGTGGTGATATAGGTATTAGACCAGATTGAGTCAATTTGGGCTACAGTCAACGGGAATATCCCGATTAATGGTTTTATAAACTGCAGTTAGCTATTTTTTTAGAATCCATTTTCAAAAGATTCTTCACTTCTAGATGATGTTCCTTCAGATAGGTTTCAACAATATAAAAACCAACTGCATAACCGGTCATTTTGGGGTAAAGTTGTAAACCGTAGAGGATTTGATTATGCTTTCTCGAATTTATCGACACATCTTTGTTTGGTTTTACAATATCTTCCCATAACATTTTAAGCTTAGGTATAGAATAATAAGATGTCCATGCAGCAAGGTGTTTTTTTCCTAACCTTTCATGTACTGCATTCTCCGCTAATCCTTCAAGGACAATCGTATCAAGCAATGTGAAATTTCCTTCTATTTTTTGACTATGTGCTAATCGGCAAACATGATTATACTCATGGGTAAACAAGGCTCTGATTTCATCTTTTGTATTGTGATCGGAAATAAATAAGAATAATTTATCTTTAAAAGCAAGCCCGGATTTTCCGTTAAACTCCCTTATTATTTTTCGATTAGTAGGATCAGATGGAAAAATAAATATAGGGATATCTGGTCCATTCCATTTATTCTTAAGGTATTGATGTTCCTGTTCTACAATTTTAAATTTATCCCTTACGTTCTCTATAAAGCTTTCTCCGTTTCTATTAGGACGACGATACATGCCATTAAGAGATAAATAATGATGAATGTCAGTTGCCAGGACATCGGGAAAATACTTTTCTAATCTTTCACATAATTGAACAGGGTTGTAATACCATTTGTTCAGCCATTTATCTGTATGGATAACGCTCAAATTTATCTCCCCTCACATCTCTAACACTAAAAGTCTTATATCTTATTTAGATTATGTAATCTTTGATCAAATGTTTCAGTTATTACTATTGAATTCATTTCTTAAAGGCATCTATTCAGCATGGGTATTAGGCCTTTGCATCGTGCGTTCCCCCCTGCTGGATGCATATACTAAATAGAAGTGGAATGAATTTAGTAGTAAATCGGTCTATGTAAAGGAGGGATTAGATTCATGTATCCATTCAATCATTATTTAAATAAGCAGATAGAAGTTAAAACTTCCGATGATAAATATCATACAGGTATTTTAGTTGATGAGGGGACAGATGTAATTGTTTTATTCAATGGAGAAGATCTTATTTATATATCCAATAGACATCTGCATCAAGTGAAACAATATTTGGGAGAAAAGAACATGTCACTTGATAAAAACGACATTCCAATTATTAATCATCTTTCTCTTCGTAAAACATTAAATAGTTTAAAAGGGGATTATACTGCAATATCTGTAGGAAATACGGAAACGGTACATGGCTATGTTACAAATGTGATGACTGATTATTTTGTGTACTATTCACCTGTTTATAAAACGATGTTTATTCCGTTTAGACAATTGAAGTGGTTAATTCCTTATAAGAGTGAAGAAACTCCATATGCCTTAGAAAAGGAGAAGCTTCGAATAAAGCCATCTCATATTACCTTGGCTAGAACATTCGATGTTCAATTAGAAAAATTAAAAGGTCATATCATCCTGCTTGATTTTGGCCTTTATGCAGATAGAATTGGTCAATTAAAGGAAGTAACTGATAATTTTATGGAGCTAAAGGCAGCGAGGGGAGATTCAGTATATATTCATTTAAGTCACATTAAGTCTGTACATTTCCAATAAGACATGTGTGGTTGGGTAAATATCAGATACCATTTTTTCACTTTATTCATATATTAAGATATGGAAAAATGTTTAAGCATGCAGTCAACCAGTCATAAGAGGTGAAAAAGTGATATATACGTGGTTTGAATTCATTTTATTTACCCTTGCAGTTTATCGATTAACACGGCTTATTGTATATGACAAAATTACACACTTTATTAGAAGGCCCTTCCATGAGGAAATAACTGAGATAGAATCAGATGGAAGTGAAGTAACATACATTGAAATAAAAGGATCAGGGTTGCGCTATTGGATTGGAGATTTATTAAACTGTCATTGGTGTACAGGAATGTGGATATCCGCTTTATTGTTTGGATTATATGTTTTGTGGCCAGCAGGTACAGAAGTATTAATAATTGTTTTAGCAATTGCTGGTGCAGCTGGAATATTAGAAACATTGGTCACCAGTATTTCTAATGAAAATTAAGAGGAGGATTAGAAAATGACAACACGGACCAGAAGAACGACACAAGAGGTAAAATACTCAAGAAGAAAGAGAAAGTCTGATTGTGGATGTGGCAAAAAAAGAAAAAAAAATAGGCTTTAATCAAAGAATCCAAATGTAGCATGCAAGATATTTCATTGCATGCTATTTTACTGTAAATAATTAACACGTTGCTTTTTAGTTTATTATTAGGCTGTTTTCTTAAAGATTTGTTATTTATGTTGCAGGGAAATTTAATTTGGCTATGTTAATGTTTATAAGCCCTTGTTATACGAATGGACGATTGTCTTTTGGTTAAACTAAATAGTAAGTAATGGCTCAATTTCGTAAGTTTTGTTGCTTTTTAATCTTCCTAGATGTGAAAGTGCCAGTAGTAAAATTCCGTAGAAGTTACGTCAAAGTATGTCGATAAGTATGGAAACGCAATTAACTTATAGAAGAACCTATTCATAAAGGGGTATTAAGATGGCTAAAGATCATAAAAAACAGTCGATGGAGATTTTTTCAAATGATGCTTTAAGAGGAAAGCCTTATCTCGATATTGACCGAGTTATTCCAGAAAAGAAAACGGATGAAGGAACCGCTCATCGTAAGAAGTGATATAAGAAGGAAAGAGGTTGGGACAAAAGTGTTTTAGTTAAAGGAAAATTCCGAACGATGATTCAACATTCTTCCGTTAGAATTCGAATTAGTTCGGATTTTATCTTTTTATAAGGCTGTTTTCTAAAAGATTGGGATTTCGGTTACTCGTCTCCTGAAAAGAAAAGATTTGCTGTTTTGACACTAAATCTATAAACTCCGAACTAACTTTTTTTGATAATGTTGGAGTGTTAACTACCGCTCCGGAAATACACTACGCGCACCTTAAGGCGGCTGGTGAGCCTCCTCGTGCTTTCTCGTCTTTAGGAGTCTCACCGATGCCTTTCATCCCGCAGGAGTCTCCGTGTATTTCCTCCGCTATTGTTGAGCATTCTAACTTCACAACATATTGTGATTGTTAGGTTAAACCATCCGTTAGTTAATTACTATTGATATGGTTGATTGGAGCGGAGGGCAGTCGACTCCTGCGGGAAAAGCAACAACTGAAGACCCCGCAGGAAGTGGCTTTCTTCCGAGGAGGCTGAAGTGTTGCCCTAAGGTACGCGACTGCCAGTAGCGGAAATCAACGTTGCACTCACTTAGTTCGCAGTTTATGAACTGTGAAGTTTAAAATCAACAAAACTTACGGAAAGATTCTTAAGTAAATAGGAAAGGGGCTGGGGACATTACTAGAACACTCCGTTCTAAAAGCAAATGATTTCACGATAAGGAAGAATATATAAGAGCCAAGGTCAAAACTTTTTGGTGACAAGTAGCTAAAGTTCAATATTTTATAAATCAGCCTAAAGAAAAAGACGCTCTGGATTTTAAAACCAGAGCGTCTTTTGGACTTTTAATTTTTAGTTTGGTCTTGATATGAGCAAGCTAGCGTCCAAATAGCCATGACCTTGAGCATTAGGGGAATTGCCTATATCTTCACATGCATTAATTAGCCTTTCTTTTATTTCATTCGGAGTAAGGTTTGGGTTTCGTTCTAAAAGCTGTGCAACTACGCCAGCACATATTGGGGTAGACATAGAAGTTCCAGAAAGTGAGAAATAGTTCGAGCCAACTCGTGCATATTTATTCGTTCTGTCTAGATAAGAATTTGGTGCGCGTAAGGAAATAATGTTTTCACCGGGCGTGATTAAATCAGGCTTTGTAATGCCATCAATAGTTGGCCCTCGGCTTGAGAAGCTGGCTACGGTATCATCAGTTCGATTTAAAGTATTTTGCTCATTAGCTGCGCCTACTGTAACTACTTTTGGACTGATCCCAGGACTGGCAATAGTGCCTTGGGATGGACCAGAATTACCTGCTGCTACACATACGGTCATTCCACGGTCCCAAGCAGCCTCAACTGCCCTTACGACAGGATCATTTTCAGCAGACTCTACAGCTGTGGAACCAAGTGATAAGGATAGGACATCTATACCTAATGTAGATTGATTTTGAATACACCATTCGATACCTGCTATAACAGTAGATAAGGAGCCCGCTCCTATATTATCTAGTACTTTTACTCCAACGACATTTGCTTCTGGTGCAGGACCTTGATAAGCTCCATTTGATAAGGAACCATTTCCGGCAGCATCCCCAGCACAATGTGTACCGTGACCATTATCATCATACGGTGTATTGCGGTTATTAATGAAGTCTTGAAAGGCAACAATTCTATTTTCTAAATCCTGGTGAGGGTGTATCCCTGTATCGATGATAGCAATGGTAACATCTTTTCCAGTTAAACCAGATTGTTTTAATTGGTCTGCACGAACAGCGGGGGAGGCAACATCCAGTAGTGCATTAACCCTTCTGTCATAATGTATTTTTTTGATGGATTTGCATTGATTGAGTAAACTTTCGATGGTTTCGACGGACATTTTAGCAGAACAACATGAAATAGAAGATAATTCGCGGAAGTTACTGCATTTGGAGTTTTTAACATCATTTATTCCAGTTTCATATAAATCGGGCTCAAATTCTATTAATACTGAAAGCTTTTTTGCTTTTTTACGAATACGCTCAAAGGTACTCTGGAAGAAACATGGGATGAATCGGAAAGGCCGATAAAATTTCACGAATTCCCGCTGAATCTCTTTATCTAGCTTTTGCCCATTCTTTCTAACTAATTGAATCATAGAAAATTCTAGCATTTGTATACCATTCCTTTCTAATTTTGGTATACAGTAATATACGAAATGGATTCGACTTAGGAATAATTCATTCGTATAGAGAAACGAAAAAAGGCTCAATTACTAGAATAGTAAACCTACATTTTAAATGATTTATCTAGTAATTATAATATTGGGGTAAAAAATCCATTTTAAGATATAACAAAAGGGGGAAAATCCAGTATGCTATGCAAGGGTTTTAATATTTTGGTATATTGTGTGGAAGATTGAAGTTCCCACAGGACAAGGAAAACATCGGCGGCATTATAGCGCACGCAGAAAAAGTGATTATCTTGTCAAGGAAGTGGTTTTCTTCCGAGGAGGATGGAGTGTTGCCTATGGTATACGGCTGCCCGGAGTAGAAGCGGGTGGTGCACAATACTAATTCGCTATTTATGTATTAACTGACAAAAACAACAAATCTTTTCCTTGGAACGAGTAAAACAGTATAAAAAAAGAAAATCCGAACTGCTTCAAATTCTAAAGGAAGAATTTGAAGCATCATTCGAATTATCTTACTAAAACACTTTTGTCTCTCCCAGCCCTTTTTCTTTTACTCTCCGTCCTTATGTAAGGTGTCTAGTTTTACTGATATATCCTTCAGTATTCTATTCCGTTCTTTTGCAGCATTAATGTGACTAATGGCAAACCAAATAACGAATCCGACGACTGCTAGGTAAATAATAATCATAATAAAAAGCGGTAATAGCGCAATCGCTTCCATTTAAAAAAACTCCTTTCTTTTAATTGTTTGAAAAATAATACCATCCCTATATATGAATAACTCACTTCGTCAATATATTCAAAGATTTTTCATAAAATATTTGAATTGATTTGACAAATTTGTGAACAAAGTGAATAATATATAGAAAGAGGGGGATTGGATATGTTGGAAACGAATTTTCGTATTCTTAACGTTACAAAGTATGTTTGTGCAACGATCATTACACTGGGTACCATATTATTTATATATGGTTATGCAAGCGGTTTCTCTAATGTTGTCGGAATTGGCTATGGAACTGTAATGGGTGGAGTATTCATTTTTATCATGGGGCTGTTTTTGGCAGCAACTGGTGAGATGCTGGAAAGGAAGAAAAACGGATAAATGGTTGGCGACAATAATATAGTGCAAAAAAAGGCCATCCAAAGAAGAATTTTGGATGGCCTTTTTCAAAAGATAAGAAAGTATAAATTTGCGCTTTGATGTCTAGCTCCATCGCCCTGCTACTAGCGGACTTCCCTCACCTCAGTACGATAAGTCAACATCGACTCACTCCGTTCGTCGTGTTTCCTTTATCTCCTACGGGGATTGTTTGGCTAAAACCGCCGCTTTGCACGGCAACACCGAACCACCTGGCATGGCCAGGCACAGTCCGTACGTCGCTAAACGGGCGCTTGCGCTTTTCTCATCATGATTAATTATAAGCCCAAACCATTGCCAGTAGGGAACCGAAAATAGTAAATAAGGCTATGATAACTCCATAAAATGTACTT
>NZ_WOFB01000003.1 GCF_009733865.1 Oceanobacillus salinisoli
GCGGTGTTAAGCACTTTATTATGAATTAAAGATATTAGGAATTTATATCAAATGCAAAGATGAAAAAGCAAAAAACTTATGAAAATAGCCTATATAAAACTGTAAACTATACTTAATAAAAACAGGGAGTAGGAAAGAAAGGGAAAACGGTATATTTTCCGTTCTAACATGTAAGTGATACAGCGTTTGTCTTAATATAATCATTTACTTATGGTATAAATATACTAAGAATGTCGAACGTTTGGAGAGGGGACAAAAGATGGTTGATCAAAAGAATGTTCTATTAGGTGTTTCTGGAGGAATTGCTGCATATAAGGCATGTGCACTAACGAGCAAATTAACCCAAAAAGGGGCTAATGTTCGAGTAATAATGACCGAGAATGCAGCCAAATTTGTTTCACCATTAACCTTTCAGGCATTATCACGAAATCCTGTTTATACAGATACATTTGATGAAAAAGATCCAAGTAAGATTGCTCATATCGATTTGGCGGATTGGGCGGATATGATAATTATCGCCCCAGCCACTGCCAATTTTATTGGAAAACTGGCAAATGGCATAGCAAATGATATGCTTTCCACTACTTTATTAGCATCGGAAGCAGCCGTTTATATTGCTCCTGCTATGAATGTACATATGTACGGACATCCTGCCGTGATGGAAAATATGGAGAAATTAGCAGGATGGGGGTATCATTTTATCGAACCAGGTGCCGGTTATTTAGCATGTGGTTATGTTGGAAAAGGAAGGCTGGAAGAACCAGAAACGATTATTAAGGTGATTGAGGAACATCAGAATGTGAATCGGTTTCTCTCCGGTAAAAAACTGCTTGTTTCTGCTGGTCCGACAAGGGAAAAAATTGATCCTGTACGCTTTTTTACGAATCGGTCAACAGGAAAAATGGGCTTTGCCATTGCGGACGCAGCGGCTGAGCTTGGAGCAGAAGTTACACTGGTGACGGGACCATCAGAGCAAAAAGTATCCCATAGTCGAATAATGAGAATCGATGTAGAAACAGCGGAAGAAATGTATCAAGCGATGCATCAATTCTTTCCATCCAATGACATTGTTATTAAAGCAGCGGCCGTTGCCGACTACAGACCAAAAAAGGTATATGATCAAAAGTTAAAAAAACAGCCTGGAACATGGCAAATTGAAATGGAAAGAACGAATGACATTCTTCAATCTCTTGGAGAAAACAAAACACATCAATTTTTAGTAGGTTTTGCTGCTGAGACAACCAACCCTTTGGAATATGGCGTGAATAAATTAGAAAAGAAAAATCTGGATGCGATTGTGATTAATAATGTTTCTCAGAAAGGTGCCGGTTTTGGGGAAGATACCAATATTGTTACGTATTTAAACAAACAGCAGGAAAAAGAAGAAATAGAGATTGCGTCGAAAAAAGAAGTAGCTACCAAACTGCTTACTTTGATCAACAGAGATATAAAGGATGGTATGCAGTGAATATAGCAAAAGTTATTGTCGATGTTCCTGCAAGTTCTATTAATCAAACTTTTGATTATTCTATTCCTATAAAATTTCAGGAAATACTGGAGCCGGGGATGCGTGTAATAGTACCATTTGGACCGAGAAAGATCATGGGTTTTGTAGTTGAGAGGGTTTCGGAATCATCTTTTGATAAGCTAAAAGATATCTTGGATGTATTAGATTTAACACCGGTTTTAACAAAAGAATTGCTTGAATTGGGAAAATGGGTAGCACATGAAACATTAAGTTTGTCTATTACTGCCCTTCAAGCTATGCTTCCCCAAGTTTTAAAATCAAAGTACAAAAAAGAATTAGTGCGCATGACGGATGCTTCTTTGCCAACAGAATTAGAGCATTTATTTGCAGGTAGAGATTCAATAGACTATGAAGAATTTGAACATGTAAATATTAGTTACTATCAATTGCAAAAAGTGATTCAAGCTGGTGATATATCTGTTGATTATCTTGTCCAATCTAAAATTACGAAAAAACAGATACTAATGGTGAAACCGGCAAGAGAATCTTATTTTTTGGAAGAGGCAATGATAGACCTTCCCAAAAACGCAAAAAAACAAAAACAGCTTTTGACGTATTTTATCGAAAATCACAGTTCTATATCGCAAAAAGAGTTAGTAAATAAACTTCAGACAACACCTGGGACTATTAAAAATTTAGTTGATAAAGGACTTTTAGAAACCTTTAAAACAGAAATATTCAGAAACCCTTATGATGACGATTCGATTGAACGCACTACACCACTGGAATTAACGGAGGAACAGCGGCAAGCGATTGAACCAATTCATGACGCTATTGATCGTAACCAGCATGATGTCTTTCTATTACATGGAGTGACCGGAAGCGGGAAAACAGAAGTATATTTACAAGCGATACAAAAAGTGATAAACAAAGGGGAAGAAGCGATTGTACTCGTACCAGAAATCGCCTTAACCCCACAGATGGTCAATCGATTTAAGGGAAGATTTGGAAAAAGCGTAGCAGTGATGCACAGTGCTTTATCTGCTGGTGAAAAATATGATGAATGGCAGCGAATTCATCGTAAGGAGGTTCAAGTAGTTGTTGGGGCTAGGTCTGCTATTTTTGCTCCATTTGAAAACATTGGAATCATTATTATCGATGAGGAGCATGAAACAACTTATAAGCAAGAAGATCAGCCACGATATCATGCTCGCGATGTTGCTATTCATCGTGGAGAAAATCACAACTGCCCCGTGGTTTTAGGCAGTGCCACCCCGACACTAGAGTCGTATGCCCGTGCAGCAAAAGGGGTATATAAACTAGCCACGCTAAGCAAACGGACGAATGATCAACCAATGCCAAATATTGAAATCATCGACATGCGTGCTGAACTTCATGCAGGTAACCGTACGATGTTTTCGAGAAAATTAAAAGAACGGATGGAACAATGCATCAGAAACGGTGAACAAGTCGTACTGCTATTAAACCGAAGAGGCTATTCCACCTTTGTAATGTGCCGGGATTGCGGACATGTAAAAGAATGCCCGCATTGTGACATTGCCCTAACCTTCCATAAAAACAGCAATCGGCTTAAATGCCATTATTGTTCTTATGAAGAAATGGTGCCAACTATTTGTCCGGAATGTTCCAGTGATTTGATTCGTTATTTTGGAACAGGAACACAACGTGTAGAAGAAGCGTTAACCGAACTGATACCGGAAGCAAGGGTTTTGCGGATGGATGTCGATACAACGAGAAGAAAAGGATCCCATGAAAGAATACTAAAGGAGTTTGGTGATAAAAAGGCTGATATACTCCTTGGAACACAAATGATTGCGAAAGGGCTGGACTTTGAAAATGTCACTTTAGTAGGTGTATTAACGGCCGATTCCATGCTGCATTTACCAGATTTCAGGTCAAGTGAAAAAACCTTTCAATTGTTAACTCAAGTGAGTGGACGAGCTGGCAGACATGAATTAACCGGGGAAGTTTTCGTTCAGACGTATACTCCCGACCATTATAGTATAAAACTTGCTAGTGAATATAATTTTCTTGATTTTTATAAACAAGAGATGGGAATGAGAAAGAAATTTCAATATCCGCCATACTATTTTCTGGCACTGATTACAGTGTCACATGAAAACAAAGTTAAGGTGGTACAGACAACGCAAAGAATGGTACAACTATTAATAAAAAAGGTGAATCAAAATACGGTTGTACTTGGCCCAACACCTTCACCAATTCCGCGTATCAAAGATAGATATCGGTATCAATGCATGATAAAATACAGAAATGAGCCAAATCTCCGCACTTTTTTAAATAAAATCATCGATCAATTCTCAGATGAAATAAAAAAAGACAATCTATTGATATCCGTTGATTTACAACCATATCATTTGATGTAGTCACGATAAGGAGTAAGAAAGAAGGTTGTTTAAATGAAGCGAATTGTATTTATGGGTACACCAGATTTTTCTGTACCTGTATTAAAATCACTGGCAGATTCAGAGTATGAGGTGGTATTGGTTGTCACCCAGCCGGATCGCCCTAAGGGGAGGAAGCGTGTCATTACGCCTCCCCCAGTGAAGGTGGAAGCTGAGAAATATAATATACCCGTTTTTCAGCCCGAAAACTTGAAAGATGAATATATGAAAATCTTATCCCATGAACCGGATATCATTGTAACAGCAGCATATGGCCAGTTATTGCCAAATGAGCTACTGGATGTACCACCATTTGGTTGCATTAATGTGCATGCGTCTTTACTTCCTGAATTACGTGGTGGTGCACCGATTCATTATGCCATTATGCAAGGAAAAAAGGAGACAGGTATTACGATTATGTATATGGTTGAAAAACTGGATGCCGGTGATATTCTTTCCCAAGTTAAAGTTCTAATAGAAGATAAGGACCATGTCGGTACGATGCATGATAAACTGTCAGAAGCTGGCGCGAAACTATTAATGGATACTTTACCTAAAATCTTTCATAAGGAAATAAAGCCAGTCAGACAAGACGACTCCCAAGCAACATTTGCATCCAATATAAAACGGGAGCAAGAAAAGATTGACTGGACGAAAGCAAACATAGAAATTTACAACCATATCCGTGGGTTGCATCCATGGCCAGTGGCCTTTACAACGTATGAAGGGAAAAATATGAAAATCTGGTGGGGCGACCCTGATGATTCTATTTATCAAGGAGAGCCTGGTAAGATTGTAGAGGTTATGGAAGATGGTTTTATCGTTGTCTGTGGAAATGGTAAGGGAATTAAAGTAACAGAAATACAGCCTGCAGGAAAAAAGAGGTTGCATGTAAAAGATTACTTACGCGGTGCAAATGATCGAATCCAAAAAGGCATTATTTTAGGTGGTTAAAATGAAAACATTCCAATTAAGAAATTCGGTATTAGATTTGCTCATTCGAACGGAAAAGGACGAAGGATTTAGCCATCTTTTGATTGATCATGAAATAAAATCAAAGCAATTTGATCCAAAAGATGAAAAACTGTTAACGGAGATAGTATATGGTACCCTGCAGCGAAAAATAACTATAGATTATTATATTGACTGCTTTATCAATTCCAAAAAGAAGATGGATTTATGGGTAAGAGCACTCCTCCGTATGTCCATTTATCAGATGGTTTTCCTTGATAAGGTACCAGATCATGCGGTGATTCATGAGGCTGTGGAAATTGCCAAGAAGCGGGGACATAAGGGAATATCGGGATTTGTTAATGGAATTTTAAGAAGTGTTCAGCGCAAGGGTATTCCGCAGACTTCTGCCATTAAAGATGATGCGAAAAGACTTTCCATAGAGACGAGTCATCCAGAGTGGCTTGTAAAACGCTGGATTTCTGAATATGGCTATGAAACAACTAGGTTTATGTGTGAAGCAAATATTACAAGAAAACATCAGTCCATTCGCGTTCAGCCTTTAAAAATATCACGGGACAAAGCTATCGAAACACTAACTGAAATCGGCTTTGAAGTTCGGCCCTCCAAATTATCCGACCAAGGAATAATTATTGAAAAAGGCAATATTCTTTCAACCGATTTATTTAAAAATGGATTTGTTACAATCCAGGATCAAAGCTCCATGCTGGTAGGGGAAATGCTTGAGGCAAAACCAAATATGCAAGTATTGGACGCATGCAGTGCACCCGGAGGAAAAGCAACGCATATCGCTGAGAAAATGGAGAATGAGGGTGCTATTCATGCCTATGATTTACATAAAAAGAAAGTAAATTTAATCGATGATAAAGCCTCTGTTTTAGGTTTGACAATCATTGATGCCAATCAAGCTGATGCCAGAAGACTAAAGGAAATTCATCAACCGGAAAGCTTTGATAGAATTTTAGTGGATGCTCCTTGTTCAGGTTTAGGGGTTATAAGAGGAAAGCCGGAAATTAAATATAATAAAAAAGAAGAAGACATTAGGAACCTTTCTAAAATCCAGCTTGAAATATTGGATAGCATTGCCTCGTTATTGAAGACAGGTGGATTGCTCATTTATAGTACATGTACGGTGGATGTAGAAGAAAATGAGAATGTTGTTCAAAATTTTTTAGAAAAGCATTCCGATTTTCAAATAGATGAGACGTTCTTTGACAGTTTACCGGATGAGGTGAAACAATCACCTGGAATATCAGATCTTGGTTTTCAACTGTTTCCCCAAGATTATCAGACAGATGGATTTTTTCTTACGCGTTTGAAAAAAATTGGATAATTATGTTCTTTTATAGCAGGTTTTGTGTAATACTTGGATTAGATAAAAGTATACCCACGCTATACTTGGAGGGGGGATAAAATGAAAGGAACATTCCTGACAGACAGAGGTAGGATTAGAAGCCATAATGAAGATGCTGGAGGAATATATTACAATTCCTTTGACCAAATGCTAGCAGTGGTTGCCGATGGAATGGGCGGTCACCAAGCAGGTGATGTAGCAAGTCAAATGGCTACGACCTTGATACAGGAAAAATGGGAAAATACAAGTGAATTTGACAAACCTGACCAGCTGGAGGAATGGTTATTAAACACGATTAATGAAATTAACGAATCGATTTTCCTTCATGCCCAGAAAAACAAAGAATGTGAAGGGATGGGAACAACACTTGTCATAGCTATTCATATTGGTGATTTCCTGACTGTCGCTCATATTGGTGACAGCCGGTGTTATTTATTAAATCGGAATGGGTTTAAACAAATTACCGAGGATCATTCTCTCGTAAATGCTCTTATACAATCTGGACAAATTTCAAAAGATGATGCAAAATATCATCCCAGAAAAAATGTGGTCTTAAGAGCCTTGGGTTCAGAATCTGAAGTGGATGCAGACATTAAAACCATTACGATTGAGGAAGGCGATAAGCTGCTGCTCTGTTCGGATGGGCTTACGGATAAAATCCAGGATGAAGAATTATTGGAAAAGATTAATGCCTCTGAAGATTTGAATGAGGTAGCTAAGCAATTAATTGATATGGCTAACAGCAGGGGTGGCGAAGATAATATTTCTCTTATTCTACTATCAAAGAGTTCTTCATCTGGGGAAGAAGGTGAGAATAAATGAGAAGTGGTCACCTTTTGAATGAGCGGTATCAAATAAAGGCTAAAATCGGTGGTGGTGGAATGGCCGATGTTTTTTTGGCGAGGGATACAATCCTTGAACGTGATGTAGCAGTCAAAGCATTGCGAATGGAATATGCCAATGATCAGGAATTTATCGCTCGGTTTGATCGGGAAGCCCAATCTGCCACCAGTTTATCGCATCCTAACATTGTCAGTATCTATGATGTTGGTGAAGAAGATCATTTACTGTATATGGTCATGGAATATGTGGATGGAATGACTTTGAAAGAATACATACAACGCTTTGGGCCACTGAATGTGCAAGAAGTATTGGATATTATGAAACAAATGACTTCAGCGATTGCCCATGCGCATGCTAATGATATTGTTCATCGGGACATAAAACCGCAAAATATTTTAATGGATAACTTTGGTCAAGTAAAAGTAACTGACTTTGGTATTGCTATTGCATTAAGTGCGACGTCGTTAACACAGACTAACTCTATTCTTGGATCTGTGCATTATTTATCACCGGAACAGGCAAGAGGTGGAATGGCAACTAAAAAGTCAGATATTTATTCTTTAGGAATAGTCCTTTTTGAGATGCTTACGGGTAGATTACCTTTTTCAGGACAATCCCCTGTATCTATAGCTCTAAAGCATTTGCAAAGTGATACTCCATCTGTCAGAAGGTTCAATCAGGATATACCACAAAGTGTTGAAAATATCGTATTAAAAGCCACGGCCAAAGATCCTTTTCATCGATATGAAACGATTTATGACCTGGAAGACGCTATAGATACGGCATTACATCCTGATAAAATCAATGAGGCACCATATTCTCCTCCTGCTGAGGTAGGAGAAGAAACAAAGGCGATCCCTATCATTACGGATAATCAAATGCAAGAAAACTTTGATCAGGAAACCTTAATCCATCATACAAATGGGGCAACAAAGAATTACCCGGAAGAATCCCCGGCTGAACAAAAAGAGTATACATCATCGGAGAAGGATAAAACGAAGAAACAAAAAAAGGGGAAAAAACAAAAAAAGAAAAAATGGCCTATTATTTTGTCCATTATTTTGATTTTACTCATCTCGGGTGTGATTGCTTTGTTTGTTTTACCAGGTATGCTGCAACCGGCAGAAGTTACCATTCCCGATGTGATTGAAATGGAAGCAAATGATGCAGCTGACTTGTTAGAAAGTTTAAATTTAGTAGTGGAAGAGGAAGAGGTTGCCTCAGAAGAAACAGAAGAAGGACTTGTTGTAAGAACTAACCCAAATGTTGGCCGTACCGTAAAAGAAGAGTCTACCGTTACATTATATGTAAGTACAGGCAAAGAAAAAGTAACATTTGAAGATTATGTAGGCAGGGAATATACTCAAGTTAAGCGAGAACTTGAGGTTGCGGGGTTTGAAGACTTTGAACCTTTCGAAAGGCATTCCGAACAACCAGAGGGTGAAATTATCACGCAAATTTTTCCTAATCCTGGCAATGAAGTGGTTCCGAGTGAAACGACCGTTCGATTTGTGGTCAGCTTAGGCCCAGAACCGATTAGTTTAAGTAACCTTAGAGGACTATCAGAAGAAGAGGCAAGGGATTATATAGAAGAGAATGACTTACAAATGAATAAAATAGAGAGGAACTCGGATACTGTTGAAGCGGGTACGGTAATGGATCAGGATCCTGGAAGTGGAGAAATGCTGCAAGAAGGAGATTCAGTGGATGTTTATATATCAACTGGACCAGAACCAAAAGCACCAAAGTCCCATTCAGTAACTGTATCTGTACCCTATGAGCCTCCAGAAGCGAATGGGAATGAAGAAGAAAATACGGATGAATCAGAAAATCAGGAACCAGTTGAACAAATAGTTAGAATCTATATTGGCGATGCGGAAAACGATATTTCTGAGCTGTATGAAGAAAAGGCAATAACCAGTGACGAGGACTTTACGTTTACACTTACGATAGCACCAGACAGTACTGCAGAATACAGAGTAATGCGAGACGATGTATTAATCAAAGAAAACAGAATTTCATATGAAGAAGGTGAATAAATGGCAGAAGGCAGAATTATTAAAGCTTTAAGTGGATTCTACTATGTTAAATCAGAAGATCAAATATACCAGTGCAGGGGCAGAGGGGTATTTCGAAATAAGAAGATTACCCCTTTAGTAGGTGATTTTGTAGAATTTGAAATAAATGACCCAAACGAAGGGTATATCATGAAAATCAAACCTAGAAAAAATGAACTAGTTCGTCCACCGATTGCGAATATTAATCAAGCAATCATTGTAAGTTCTGCCATTTCACCAGACTTCAGCACAACATTGCTTGACCGCTTTTTAGTTTTGATTGAATCAAAGAATATTAACCCGGTTATATTTATTACGAAGATTGATTTATTATCAGATCAAAAGAAACAAGAAATGCTAACCTATAAAAAAATATATAAAAATATAGGGTATCAAGTAGAGTTGCTCTCAACTATAGATAGTGATCATTTACCTGATATTAGCTCTTATTTTAAAGATAATGTAACTGTAATTGCTGGACAGTCCGGAGTTGGAAAAACATCATTAATTAATGCATTGGATTCTACCCTGCTTTTAGAAACAGCTGAGATTTCACAGAGTCTTGGAAGGGGAAAGCATACTACAAGACACGTAGAACTTCTGGAAATTCATGGGGGATTAGTCGCAGATACTCCCGGATTCAGTGCGTTGGATTTTAATGAAATAGAGGCTGAAGAGTTGACAGATTATTTCCCTGAAATGAGGGAACGTAGGAATGAATGCAAGTTTCGTGGCTGTCTGCATTATAAGGAGCCTAAATGTGCGGTGAAAACAGCTTTAAGCGATGGGAAAATAGAAGCGTTTCGCTATAAAAACTATATTCATTTTCTCGACGAAATACAATCAAGAAAGCCGAGGTATTAGACATGACAAAAATTGCACCTTCTATATTATCAGCAGATTTTTCAAAACTTGGAGAGGAAATCAAGGATGTCGAACAGGGGGGAGCGGATTATATCCATGTAGATGTCATGGATGGTCATTTTGTTCCAAATATTACGATTGGTCCACTGATTGTGGATGCCATTAGACCAGTTACCGATCTTCCGCTTGATGTACATCTTATGATTGAAAATCCAGATGCCTATATTCCGGCGTTTGCCAAAAGTGGTGCTTCCATCATTACTGTACATCAGGAGGCATGTATACACCTTCACAGGACCGTACAGCTCATTAAAGACAACGGAGTAAAAGCCGGAGTTGTTATAAATCCAGCAACTCCTGCTGATGTATTATTGCCGATCCTGCCCGATGTTGATTTGGTACTAATTATGACGGTTAATCCTGGTTTCGGCGGACAGTCGTTTATACAAAATACGTTAACAAAGATAAAACAAGTGGCCGCATGGAGAGAAGAATTCCATCTTGATTTCGAAATTGAGGTGGATGGTGGCGTTAATGTAGATACTGCAAAATTATGTACAGATGCTGGTGTAGATGTATTGGTTGCGGGTAGTGCTGTTTTTAACCGTCCAAATCGCAAAGAAGCAATCCAGGATATCTTGCGAGCAGCGAAGGGATAACCCTTTATGACATGTATTGCAATTGTAGGAAATGGGCCTGCTGAAACCCATCCTGATTTCAAACAATTTAAAGAGGAGATTGATGTTTGGATAGGTGCCGATCGGGGGGCGTTTTATCTTGCAGAGAATCAAATTCCTATTACTTATGCTGTTGGAGATTTTGATTCCATTACGGATAAAGAGAAGCAGAAAATTAAACACCATGCAAAAGTATACGAAGAACATCCGGCGGAGAAAGATGAAACAGACCTGGAATTAGCATTAAAGAAAGCATTTAAAGAAAATCCCGCAACAATCTATTTATTTGGAGTGACAGGTGGGAGATTAGATCACGAACTGGTAAATATTCAACTATTATACCAGATACAGAAAAAGGGGATTCGGGGAGTTATTATTGATTATTTAAATCATATAGAATTAACATTTCCCGGGGAGCACAGGATCTCAGCGGATAAAAGGTACCCATATGTATCTTTTATTCCGTTCACCCCGGAAGTGGAAGGTATTACATTAACGAACTTTTATTACCCTCTTGAGGATAAAACAATTTCCTGGGGTTCGACTCAGTGTATTTCTAATCAGCTTATTTCAAATTATGGTACTTTTTTTTATAGGAAAGGCATATTAATAGTTGTAAAGAGTCGTAGTGCGATTCCTTTATAATGGAATTGCTTAAAGAGGAGGGCACTTATGAAATTTTATACTATAAAACTCCCGAAATTTATAGGTGGATTTGTGAAAGTAGTTATTGGTATCTTTAAAAAAGAAAAGTAATTAACTTGTTACCGCTTTTGCCAATAAAGGCAAAGGCATCTTTTTTTACATTAGGAAAGCATAATATTTAGCAAAGAGCGTATTATACGAAAAGATCGTAAAACAAAAAGCACCCATACGACGGTAAGGGTGCTTTTTGTCCAATCACTAATGTAAACGTATATTAAACGCGCTCAACTTTACCTGATTTAAGTGCACGAGCAGATACATAAACTTTTTTAGGTTTTCCATCTACCATAATACGTACTTTTTGTACATTAGCTTTCCATTTACGCTTATTGGAATTCATAGCGTGAGAACGTTGATTACCACTGCGAGTTTTACGTCCAGTTACAACACATTTTCTAGCCATGTTATTCCCTCCTAACTCTAACATGTGTCATTATTACTTATACAATTTATCACAAGTAAGCAAAGAATGCAATTGAATATTTTTCATGAACCGTACAGTAGTGGGACAAAATAAAGGATATCCCAACTTTATATGAACCATTGATTGAAGATTTACTTTATGAGAAATAAAGAATCATTCTTGACAGAGTTATACATAACATACATTGTTATAATGGAACAGTCAATAGCAGTAAACAACATTTTAGCTAAGACTCTCTATACAACAAGTTCTAGTATAATGGTTGTTCTTTTAAAATGTTTTGGTATATAGTATAATTTCTTTATATTAATAGCAGGTGTTTAAGGAGGATTTTTTATGTCCATTGAGTTAAATACGAATGATGGTCAAGTAACCATTACCAATGATGTCATTGCAACCATAGCAGGAGGGACAGCAGTAGAATGTTATGGTATTGTTGGGATGGCATCCAAAAGTCAAATTAGAGATGGTATCGCAGAAATATTAAGAAAAGAAAATTATTCCAGAGGTATTATTGTTCGCCAAAAGGATGAAAAACTACATATAGATATGTATATTATTGTCAGCTATGGAACGAAAATATCTGAAGTAGCCAGTAATGTACAGTCTCAAGTAAAATACGCATTGAATCAATCACTCGGACTATCGATTGATTCCGTGAATATTTATATTCAAGGGGTCCGCGTAGCCAAGGATTAATTTCTTTTACGTAAGCTGAGGAGGAAGTATTGTGACGGTTCAAAAAATTGATGGCGCTATATTAACCCAGATGATTTTAAATGGGGCTCACCATTTAACCAATAACGCCAAGAAAATAGATGCTTTAAATGTCTTTCCTGTGCCTGATGGGGATACAGGAACAAATATGAATTTATCCATGACTTCAGGTGCAAATGAAGTAAGAAAATTGAATAGTGATCATGCTTCAGAAGTGGCAAACGCCTTTTCAAAGGGATTGCTGATGGGTGCCAGAGGTAATTCAGGTGTGATCTTATCGCAAATTTTTCGCGGTTTTGCCAAGGGTATGGAAAAAAAGCAAGCTTTAACCGCAGAGGACTTTGCCGTTGCTGTGGATGCTGGTGTGAAGACTGCATATAAGGCTGTTATGAAACCTGTGGAAGGAACGATTTTAACCGTAGCAAAGGATGCCGGAAAAGAGGCTATGGATGCTTGTAAAACCGAAAAAGATATCGTAGGGCTAATGGAAAAAATTGTTGCAGAGGCCAAAGCTTCCCTAAAACGTACGCCAGACCTATTGCCCGTGTTAAAGGAAGTAGGGGTTGTTGATTCCGGAGGCCAAGGTCTTGTTACGATATATGAAGGGTTTTTAGCCGCACTGAAAGGGGAAGAACTCCCTGAAAACTCATCTGAAATCGATATGGAAGATATGGTTAATGCAGAACATCATAAAGTAACACAGGATTTCATGGATACTTCAGAAATCGAATTTGGTTATTGTACGGAGTTTATGGTCAAGTTTGAAGAAGAAAAACTTGCAGAAAGCCCATTTAACGAAGAGGAATTTCGAAATGAGCTAAGTGAACTCGGTGATTCTTTATTAGTCGTATCAGATGATGACATTGTCAAGGTTCATGTTCACTCTGAGACACCAGGAACATGCTTGACATTAGGTCAGCGCTACGGCAGTTTAATTAATATGAAGATTGAAAACATGCGTGAACAGCATACTGCAATTGTTGGAGATAAATCAAACAAAACACTTGTAGATAAAAAGAAAGAATATGCTATTGTTACAGTTGCTATGGGGAAAGGAATGAAAGAACTACTGGAAAGTCTTGGTGCATCCGTTGTTATTGAGGGTGGACAAACCATGAATCCAAGCACTCAGGATATTGCAGATGCGATTCAGCAGGCAAATGCAAAAAATATAATTGTTTTGCCAAATAATAAAAACATTCGTATGGCGGCAGATCAAGCTGCTGAGGTTGTCGAAGAAAATGTGGCAGTTGTCCCAACTACAACCATTCCACAAGGTATCAGTGCAATCCTCGCGTTTCATCCTGATTTGGACATCCAAGCTAATCAGCAAGCGATGGATGAAGCTAGAAAGCAAGTGAAAACCGGACAGATTACTTATGCTGTCAGGGACACACAAATCGAGGGAATTACGATAGATAAGGGTAATTTCATGGGAATTCTTGACGGGAACATAAAGTCAACCCATCCAGATAAAGAGGAAACGGTTAAATTACTATTAAAGGAAATGATTTCTGAAGATGATGAGATTTTAACCATTCTTTATGGAGAAGATATTCATTCCGATGAAGTGGACCAACTAGTAGATTATATTGAAGAGACTTATGAAGATATCGAAATAGAAGTTCATAACGGAAACCAACCGATATATTCTTATATCTTTTCAGTGGAGTAATCAAATTCGCCATCTTAAGTGGCGAATTTTTTTGCTGTTTTCTTAATAGTGCATGTTCAAAAAGGAGGATGAAAAGGACCGGTCGGCTAAGATCGCAACGTCCTGGGACTGCGGTTACTCGTCCCATCGAAAACATTTGTCGTAACGCCGACACTAGCACGTCCTGTGCGTCGAAAGTTCGAGGCGGCGATGCTTTGAGTAGCGGGCTTCCACAGGATGTGGTGACTTCTACGTTGCCCACAGGACGTGGGCGGTTTTAGTAGAAGGTCCTCACCATACGTGAGCAACGGAAAAGCGAGCCAACGAAGAAATTCGATGCGTCCTTTTTTACCGGACTTTTTGAACATCCTCTAATAGGTTTATTGCTTTTTCATACACATAAAAATACGACCAGTGAGTGCATTATTGACTTATTTGCCACAAACCTAAAAACTACTTTATTACCCATGTCGCAAATGAATAACATTGGACTTTTTGTTATAATTTACAATAGCCAGATTTTGTACGATCTGAGTGATAAAAAGGTGATATAACAATGAAATATGATATTATTACTCCATTATGTTCACGCACAACAGCTACTGCTCTAAAAAATGGTTGGGAAAGGTTCGGGAAATTTTTCCTAATATGTAAGGTAAAAGCTAAATACCAAATAAAACTAGACTGCAAAAAGAGAAAGTATTCGAAATGTCCGTATAGAAAGAGTGATTATTGTGCTTGATAAATCGGTAACTGAGATACCAGGAGTAGGGGGGAAATATGCGGAAGATTTAGCCTTGTTACATATATATACAATTGAGGATTTATTAAACTATTTTCCTTATCGATATGATGTGTATGAAATTAAGCCCCTTGCTGAATTAATTCACGATGATAAAGTAACGATCGAGGGGAGAGTAGTTCATGACCCTACTCTTCAGTTTTATGGCAAAAGAAAGTCCAGACTCACCTTTACAGTAGAAGTAGAAGGGGTAGCTATTAAAGCGGTTATGTTTAATCGGGCATTTGCCAAAAAGCAGATCCATATAGACAATATCATTACATTAACTGGAAAATGGGATGCACACCGTTTGCAGATTACAGTTAGTCAATATAAATTAGGGCCGGCGGAAGATCAGGCAAAAATCCAACCTATGTATTCATTAAAGGGAAACTTAACCAATATCAAACTAAAAAAAACTGTTCAGCAGGCAATCAATCAATACCTGCATGAAGTGCCAGAGATTTTACCGGAAAGATATTTGACTGCGTATAAAATACCTGAACGAAAAACAGCGATTCAAACCATGCATTTTCCGGCGAACCGATTGGCATTGAAACATGCTAAAAGAAGATTTGTTTTTGAAGAATTTTTACTATTTCAATTAAAAATGCAATTGTTGCGTAAATTAAAACGTGAGGCCACACAAGGCAATGCTCAGCATTATGATGTTGATAAAGTGGAAGAATTTATCAACAGTTTTCCTTTTTCCTTAACGAACGCTCAAAAAAAATCATTACAGCAGATTTTATCTGATATGAAATCTCCATATCGTATGAATCGTCTCCTGCAAGGTGATGTTGGTTCTGGAAAGACCGCTGTGGCTGCTATAGGGTTATTCGCATCCATAACAGCAGGAAAACAAGGAGCACTTATGGTCCCGACTGAAATTTTAGCAGAACAGCATTATGAGTCATTAGAGGAACTATTTGCCGATAAAGCTAATATTGCACTGTTAACGGGGTCTGTCAAAGGAAAAAAACGCAAGGAAATACTGGAACAATTAGAAAATCATGACATAGACATTGTCATTGGCACCCATGCCCTCATTCAGGATGATGTCAACTTTTCCGATTTGGGGTTTGTCATTGTGGATGAGCAGCACCGTTTTGGAGTGGAGCAGAGAAGGGCCTTGAGGGATAAGGGATTACAGCCGGATGTCCTTTTTATGACTGCAACGCCCATTCCCAGAACACTTGCAATAACAGCCTTTGGTGATATGGATGTATCTGTTATTGATGAAATGCCAAAAGGAAGAAAGGAAATTGGAACGTATTGGGCAAAAGATAATATGTTTGAGAGAGTATTAAAAATGATAGAAAAACATGTCGCCCAAGGGGAACAGGCATACGTTATTTGCCCACTTATCGAGGAATCCGATAAGCTGGATATTCAGGATGCTGTTGATTTATATCATCAGCTCGTGGAATATTTCCCTGCACATCTTAAAGTAGGATTGATGCATGGACGGTTAAAATCGAATGAAAAAGAAGACGTCATGAAGAAATTCGCTGAGAATGAGGTTCAGGTATTGGTGTCTACTACCGTGGTTGAGGTAGGTGTGAATGTTCCAAATGCAACGATTATGGTTATTTATGATGCTGAGCGTTTCGGTTTATCCCAATTGCATCAATTGCGGGGAAGAGTTGGACGAGGAAATAAACAGAGCTACTGTATATTAATTGCAGACCCTAAAGGTGAAGTCGGGAAAGAAAGAATGCGAATTATGACAGAAACGACAAATGGATTTGAATTATCCGAGCAGGATTTAAAATTAAGGGGACCTGGTGACTTCTTTGGAAAAAAACAGAGTGGTGTTCCTGAATTTAAAGTTGCTGATATGGTGCACGATTATAAAGCACTGGAAACTGCCAGAGTAGATGCGCAGGAAATGATTGAGAATAATCTTCTGTATGAAGATGAGGAATATTTTTCCTTAAGAAAATTGCTGGAAAGCGACCCGGTCTTTACAAATACATTAGATTAATAACATTACTTGCATAATTGAATATGGTATTATATATTACTGTTAGTACCAAGTCATAAAATTGTAAGGTCAATAGATTTGAACGGTGCGTGATAATAATGAAACGAACAAAAGCTGAACGTCAACGACTCTTAAAAGAAAAAATTGAGGAAACACCATTTATAACGGATGAACAATTGGCTAATTTTTTTGCTGTCAGTATACAAACCATCCGGCTTGACCGTATGGAACTTTCCATTCCGGAGTTAAGGGAAAGGATAAAATACGTAGCAACCAATCAATGGAATGAAACGGTAAAAGCTTTACCACTGGAAGAAGTAATTGGGGAAGTCATTGATTTGGAATTGGACAGACGTGCCATTTCTATTTTAGACATCCATTCCGATTTGGTATTTTCCAGAAATAAGATAGCCCGCGGTCATCATTTATTTGCTCAGGCAAATTCCCTTGCTGTTGCTGTGATTAATGATGAATTAGCACTGACTGCTAAAGCAGATATTAAATTTACAAGACAGGTAAAAGAGGGAGAACGTGTTGTTGCCAAGGCTTTTGTGGAAGGAAATCAAAAAGGGTTAACGATTGTTAATGTTAAAAGCTATGTAGGAAATGAAAAAGTGTTTAGTGGCATTTTCCACATGTACCGATCCAATGAAGAAAAAGGAGAAGACAATCATGAAATTAGCAATTGATGCCATGGGAGGCGATCATGCTCCAAAGGAAATTGTTCGTGGTGCGTTAGAAGCAGTCTCCGAGATAGAGGGGTTACATATCACGTTAGTTGGTAATGAAAATCAAATAAAACCATTGCTGACTGACTCCAAAAATATTGATATCATCCATACGGAAGAGGTGATTACAGGGGATGATGAACCTGTACGGGCAGTAAGACGCAAAAAAAACGCATCCCTTGTATTAACAGCAAAAGAAGTCAAAGACGGGAGAGCAGATGCTTGTATATCAGCGGGAAATACTGGTGCATTAATGAGTGCAGGTTTGTTTGTTGTTGGCAGAATTCCTGGTATTGACAGACCAGCGCTTTCTCCCACATTACCTACTATTGATGGAAAGGGATTTTTACTCTTGGACGTAGGTGCTAATGTCGATGCTAAACCTGAACACCTCGTACAGTACGCTGTGATGGGATCGATTTATTCAGAAAACGTTCGTTCTATCGAAAAGCCAACAGTTGGTCTGCTAAACGTCGGAACCGAAGATGGAAAAGGAAATGAACTGACGAAAAAAGCATTTGCTCAATTACAGCACGCCCCCATTCATTTTATTGGAAATGTAGAAGCGCGAGATCTGTTAAATGGTGTAGCGGATGTAGTTGTTACGGAAGGATTTAGTGGAAATGTTGCTTTAAAATCGATAGAAGGGACAGCGGGGGCTTTATTTACCATCTTAAAGGATACGATGATGTCTTCTTTTAAAACGAAGATTGGTGCTGCATTGCTGAAAAATGATCTACGCGGATTAAAGGGGAAGCTTGATTATTCAGAGTATGGTGGTGCAGGATTATTCGGTCTTGCTGCGCCCGTAATAAAGGCACATGGTTCATCTAACCATCGTGCTATTGTAAGTGCTATTAAACAAGCAAAATATATGGTGGACCACGATGTAACCAACATTATTAAAACAACAGTTGAGTCCATGGAATTTGAGAAGGAGTGAAGATGATGAAACGTGTTGCATTTATGTTTCCGGGTCAGGGTTCCCAGGATATTGGAATGGGTAAAGAATTTTATGATGCCTATCCCGAGGTACAAGCCCTTTTTCATCAAGCAAATAACCTATTAGATAAAGATATTACTAAGTTAATGTTCGAAGGTCCCAAGGAGTCACTAACAGAAACAGAAAATGCCCAGCCTGCATTATTATTGTCCAGTGTGGCTATCCATCAATTACTATTAAAAGAAGGAATCGAACCTGTAATGACGGTTGGTCATAGTTTAGGAGAGTACAGTGCATTAGTCGCAGCAGATGCCATACGGTTTGAAAATGCTGTTCCCCTGGTAGCTACTCGTGGCAGATTAATGGAGGACGCTTTTCCTAAAGGTCAAGGTACCATGGCTGCGGTACTTGGTTTGGAAAAAGAAGAAATAGAAAAGGCATTGGAAGCAATAACAGATGAAATCGTTGATATTGCCAATTTAAATTGTCCAGGTCAAATTGTCATCTCTGGTTCTAAAGAAGGGATAGAGCAAGCATCAGGTCTTTTGAAAGAACAGGGTGCCAAGCGAGTTCTCCCACTAAATGTCAGTGGACCATTCCATTCCCGATTAATGAAAGCAGCAAATGAAGAGTTTTCCAGCTACCTGGACCAAATTGAATTTAACGACGCAAAGATCCCAGTATTTGCAAATGTTTCAGCAAGTCCTGTAACGGATAAGCATGAAATAAAAGACCTTCTTATCAAACAGTTGTACTCACCAGTAAGGTTTGAAGAATCGATTCGGAATATGATCGAACAAGGTGTCGATGCATTTGTTGAAGTTGGGAATGGCAAAGTACTTTCTGGCTTATTGAAAAAAATAAACCGCAGAATGCCAGTATTTGCTGTTCAAAATATGGAGTCCATGGATCAGTTTATTTCATGGTATAGGGAGGAACATTAATGTTACAAGGTAAAAATGCGCTAGTAACCGGTGCATCCCGTGGTATTGGAAGAGCCATTGCATTGGAATTGGCCAGACAGGGTGCTAATGTTGCGGTGAACTATGCTGGTAGTGAACAGAAAGCACAAGAAGTGGTAGAAGAGATAGAAAAACTTGGCGTGAAAGCATGTAAAGTACAGGCTAATGTTGCTAGTGAATCAGAAGTAAAGGCAATGGTTAAGGAAGTTACCTCACAATTTGGAAGTTTAGACATTTTAGTAAATAATGCTGGTATAACAAGAGATAATTTATTAATGCGAATGAAAGAGGAAGAATTTGACCAAGTTATTAACACGAACCTTAAAGGGGTATTCATTTGCACAAAGGCTGTCTCTCGTCAAATGATGAAACAGAGATCAGGAAGAATCATTAATGTAGCATCCATCGTTGGCGTAGCCGGCAATCCTGGACAAGCTAATTATGTAGCTGCAAAAGCTGGTGTCATCGGTATGACGAAAACAACGGCAAAAGAATTTGCTTCACGAAATATATTGGTGAATGCTGTTGCACCTGGATTTATTGCAACAGACATGACAGATGAGTTAACTGACGAACAGAAAAATGGCATGCTGGATATGATTCCATTGGCAAAATTGGGACAGCCAGAAGATGTTGCAAAAGTGGTTCGTTTTCTTGCTTCAGATGATGCAAATTACATCACTGGACAGACGATTCATATTGACGGCGGAATGGTTATGTAGTTCACAAATATATAAAATGTGTTAGTTTTTACTAGTACATTTACCGAGACTTATGATAGTATAATATCTCAGCTATGAGACGTTTTATGTGTTTAGAGGGGATAAGCTTTTGTATAGCCCTTTCCAATTACTTGAAGGGAGGTGAAGTATGATGGCAGATGTGTTCGACAGAGTAAAAGCTATTATTGTAGATCGTCTTGATGTGGAAGAAGATAAAATTACGCTAGAAGCATCTTTTAAGGATGATCTTGAAGCAGATTCATTAGACGTAGTTGAGCTTGTAATGGAGCTTGAAGATGAATTTGATATGGAAATCGCTGATGAGGAAGCGGAAAATATTAATACAGTAGGGGATGCTGTTAATTACATAAACAGTAAACAATCCTAATGAATAGTGAAAGTCCCGCAATCCTTGCGGGACTTTCCGTATCTTTTGCATAGAGGTGACAGATATGGATGTTGAACGACTGGAAAGACAATTAAACCTTTCTTTTCATAACCACGAATTAATCAAACAGGCTTTTACGCATTCATCTTATGTGAATGAGCATCGGAAAGAAGTATTTTCGGACAATGAGCGCTTGGAATTTTTAGGGGATGCCGTTCTTGAATTGGGTGTTTCTCAATACCTGTATCGTAATAATGAAAAAATGCCTGAAGGCGAAATGACAAAACTAAGGGCAGCTATCGTTTGTGAGCCTTCATTAATGGGGTTTGCACAAGATCTTCATTTCGGGGATTATTTGTTATTAGGAAAAGGGGAAGAGCGGACTGGCGGGAGAGAACGCCCGGCTATTTTAGCAGATGTGTTCGAAGCATTTTTAGGAGCACTCTATTTGGATCAAGGGTTTGAACAAGCTTTAACATTCTTACAAGAGCATGTTTTTCCGAAAATCAAAGCAGGTACTTTTTCGCATGCGATGGATTATAAAAGTCAATTACAGGAATATGTTCAACAGTATAGGAATGGATTGATTGAATACAAAATTGTGGATGAAAAAGGTCCATCTCATAATAAAGAATTCATTGCAAATGTATTAATTAATCAACAAGTGGTTGGAAAAGGTGTTGGCAGAACAAAGAAAGAAGCAGAACAGCGGGCAGCTAAAAAAGCGCTTGATCAATATAATGAATCATAATTTACTAATGAATATTGAAAGATTAGATTAAAAGGGCTGTCATTCGTTTGGAATAACAGCCTTTTATACATGGTTATTTTTTTCTTATGGTTGCTAATTCTTCTACAAATGCTTGGGTTTCCGATGTACTAAGTCTGCCTTTTTGTACAACAATATCATACATTAATTTTAGGTCTTCATACTTATTCAGATCATAATCTTCTGCATCCAAAAGACCTCGATTTACGACATTTAGCCGGTCAGCCAATTCATCAAGGAGAATTTTAAGGTTTTCCTGTGATGCGGTTTCTAAACTCATCTTCATGTACCTCCTTTATTTTTATAAGTTGCAAATACGTTATGTATCAGTTCTACACTTCTTTTGTTAATAACTTTATGATAAAATAAATGCGGTAAAAAGCCAATGTTTTTCTAAAAAAAGAATGGAAAATCAACAAATTTAATTACGTAAGAATAAAACCATAAAATTTTCTAACGGCGTACTAATAAAAGTAAAGGTTTATGGTGTAAGTATTAATGAAACAGAGGCATTCGCTAAAGAAGGCGGGTGCCAAGTTTTTCTGAAAACTAGGAGAATGTATATGTATTTAAAACGGTTAGAAAGTGTGGGCTTCAAATCATTTGCTGAACGCATCAGTGTTGAATTTGTTCCTGGTGTTACTGCTGTGGTTGGTCCAAACGGAAGCGGTAAGAGTAATATAACGGATGCTATTCGCTGGGTACTTGGTGAACAATCCGCTAAATCTTTACGTGGGTCTAAAATGGAGGATATTATCTTCCAGGGCAGTGATACAAGAAGACCGTTGAATGTTGCCGAAGTAACACTCGTACTGGATAATGAAGATCATTCATTACCGTTAGATTACGATGAAGTTAGTGTGACTAGACGAGTTTACCGCTCTGGAGAGAGTGAATTTTATATAAATAAACAATCCTGTCGCTTAAAAGATATTATTGACTTGTTTATGGATTCCGGGCTCGGACGTGAAGCATTCTCCATTATCAGTCAAGGAAAAGTAGAGGAAATTTTAAGTTCCAAGGCAGAGGAAAGACGTACGATATTTGAAGAAGCTGCAGGGGTTTTAAAATATAAACAACGAAAAAAGAAAGCCGAATATAAACTGGCAGAAACACAGGAAAATTTAAATCGTGTGGAAGATATCATTCACGAAATTGAACAGCAAATTAATCCGCTTCAAGAACAAGCCGAAACTGCCAAAAAATACTTAGAGCTAAAAGAAGAGCTAAAACAGGAAGAAATCTCATTTTTAATTGCTGAAATCGAAAAACTGCACAATGAATGGCAGTTGCTGCTGGAAAGTATTAATGAACAAAAGTCGGAAGAACTGCAGCTAAAGACATCCATTCAGCAAAAAGAATCCGAAATCGAAAAACAGAGATTGCAAATAGATAAAATGGATGAAGAAATTGAGAAATCTCAACAGGAGCTGCTGTTCACAACGGAACAATTAGAAAAATACGAAGGTAAAAAGCAACTTTTAAATGAGCGAACGAAACATTTTGATGAGAACAGAAAAAAGCTGGAATTACAAAAAAATGATACAGAAGAGAATATTGGAAAACTACATGAAGAGCTAGTTCAGGAGCAAAACAAATTATCCGATCTAATGGAAATGAGACAAAAGACCAAGCAACAGGTTAAACAATTGGAGGAGAAATTAACATGGAGCGAGGAGTCCATTTCCGATCAAATTGAAGAACTTAAATCGGATTATATTGAATACCTGAATAAGCAAGCTGCTATGCGTAATGAGAAGCAATCTATTCAACAGCAACTCCAGCAAATTTCAGGAAAAAAAGATAAACAAGCTGCAAAGTTTCAGGATTTATTAAAATTAAGAGATGAACTTACAGAAAAGAAACATCAAATGGAAGAGGAACATAAAAAACAGGAAAAATTATATGCTGAAAAGCAAGAGATGGTAAAAGATTTAAAAGCCAATTTAGAAAAGGAAAGAAATGATTTTCAGGAATCCCAGACGAAGCTTTACCAAGGATATCAGTATATTGAAAAGCTAAAGTCCAAAAGAGAAATGCTTGAAGAAATGAAAGAAGACTTTCAAGGGTTTTTCCAAGGGGTAAAGG
This sequence comes from Oceanobacillus salinisoli, assembly GCF_009733865.1. GTDB lineage: Bacteria > Bacillota > Bacilli > Bacillales > Amphibacillaceae > Oceanobacillus > Oceanobacillus salinisoli. Next base: position 23,527 of record NZ_WOFB01000003.1, read on the forward strand.
CTGTATTGAAGGCACGTGAACAAAATGCTTTAGAGCATATTCATGGTGCAGTGATTGAATTAATTGATGTTCCTAAAACGTATATTACGGCAATTGAAACGGTTCTTGGCGGACAAGCACAGCATATTGTTGTGCAGCATGACTTAGCAGCACGTAACGCGATTCAATGGCTTAAGAAAACGAATAATGGCCGTGCAACCTTTCTGCCGATTGAATCGATTCAAGAGCGTTTTGTTTCAAAAGACATGCTTTTACAAATTGAAAACCATCCAGGTTTTATTGGAATTGCAGCAGACCTGGTAAAGTCAGACTTGATTTATCAAAAGGCCGTTAATCATCTCATGGGGCATGTAATCATTTCCAAAACACTAAAAGATGCCAATGAAATTGCACGAATGGTACAACGTCGATTTCGAGTGGTAACACTGGATGGCGATGTGGTCAACCCTGGTGGTTCTATGTCGGGTGGTGCATTAAAGAAGACAAATCAATCCTTATTTTCCAGGGAAAAGGATATTCAGGAATTAACAGAAAAAATAGATGAATTCCAGGAAAAGATTTTGTTGTTTGAGCAGAAGGTTCAAAAACAAAAACAGCAAATTACAGACACAGAAAAACAACTTCAAAGTGAAGAAGAAGTGATCTTGCATGAACAGCAAATATTGCAAAAACTTAAAACTGAGTATAAAGAAATGGAACTAAAACTGGATTCATTAAACGATAATCTGTATATCTATGATCAGGATCAAAAACAATATATTCAGGATGGGAATTCTTTAGAGTTACGTGATAAACAATTAACAGATGACTTGGCTCACGTAAAAGAACAATTAGAGACGATTCAAAAGAAAATTGACAGATTAACCGTACAAGAAGCACAATTTAAGGATAATCAGGAAACGATGCAAAATGAACTGCATCAGTATCAAGTTTCCTTAGCTGAGCAGGAAGAACGAGTGAAAAGTCAAAAAGATAAAGTAACTGTGGTTAACGACCAGTTGACGGAATTACAGCAACAATATGATTCTTATACCAAAGATTTAGATACCCTGCTGGAGATGAATCACATCGAAGAAACAGAAGAAGAAATAGAGCAAATGCTGCTTTCAAATCGAAAGAAAAAAGCGGAAATCACCAATTCCATTCAAGAAAAACGATCTGATCGTGCTAAACTAACACAATGGATACAGGATCAGGAGAGGGAATTGAAAGAAGAAAATAAAAAACATCAAGCTTTTGTGCAAATGATTCAGGAAAAGGAAGTACAAGCAAATCGCCTGGATGTTGATTTGGAAAATCGTTTAAATCACCTGCAGAAGGAATATATCATTACCTATGAAAAGGCAGCCCAGCTCTATGAAAAAGCAGTAGATATGGATCAATCCAAAGCACGAGTGCAAGAGTTGAAAACTAGAATTGAACGATTAGGTACTATTAATTTAGGAGCCATTGAAGAATATGATCGAATCTCAGAACGATATAAATTTTTATCGGATCAAAGGAATGATTTAGTAGAAGCAAAGGAAACGCTGTTTTCCGTTATTTCTGAAATGGACGAAGAAATGATGAAACGCTTTGATGAGACCTTTTCAAAAATTAAAGAAGAATTTGGAGTTGTATTTAAACAGTTATTTGGTGGTGGGCATGCTGAATTGAAATTAACCGACCCAAACCATTTATTGGATACGGGGGTAGATATTATTGCCCAGCCTCCAGGTAAAAAACTGCAAAATCTTGGATTGCTCTCAGGTGGGGAACGTGCTCTGACAGCTATTGCCCTGTTATTTGCCATTTTAAGGGTAAGGCCTGTACCATTTTGTATTTTAGATGAAGTGGAAGCGGCATTGGACGAGGCGAATGTCACTCGTTTTGCCAAGTATATTAAGCTGTACAGTGAAAAAACACAATTTATTGTGATTACACACCGAAAAGGTACGATGGAAGAGGCGGATGTATTGTATGGTGTAACGATGCAGGAATCTGGTGTGTCCCGCTTAGTTTCCGTAAAACTGGAAGATACGAAAGAATTAATTAATTCCTAAGGAGGTAGAACAATTATGGGATTTATGGACAAATTGAAGAGTAAATTTACACAAAACAAGGAAACAGAAGAGATAAGTGAAAAATATAAAGAGGGTATGAAAAAGAGCCGTAATACTTTTTCAGGAAAAATCAACGATCTCATTGCCAGATATCGAAAAGTGGACGAAGACTTTTTTGAGGAACTGGAAGAAGTCCTCATTTCTGCTGATGTTGGTGTTATGACTGTTATGGATTTGATCGATGAATTAAAAATGGAAGTCAAGCGTCAGAATATCAAGGATACCAAAGAAGTTAAAAACGTTATTTCTGAAAAATTGGTGGAAATTTATTATGGTGATGAAAATGAAGAGATTGAGAAATTAAAGGTCAAAGAGGATGAGTTATCTGTTATTTTAGTAGTTGGTGTGAATGGGGTTGGGAAAACAACCTCCATTGGTAAATTAGCACATCAATTAAAGACACAAGGAAAAAATGTTGTTCTCGCTGCTGGTGATACGTTTCGCGCAGGTGCTATCGAACAGCTTGAGGTTTGGGGTGAACGCGCAGGTGTAGACGTTATTAAGCAAAGTGCTGGAAGTGACCCTGCTGCAGTTATATTTGATGGAATTAAAGCTGCCAAATCAAGAGGAGCAGATGTATTAATTTGTGATACAGCTGGCAGACTCCAAAATAAAGTAAATTTAATGAACGAACTAGCAAAAGTAAAACGCGTCATTGAGCGGGAAATACCTGGTGCTCCGCATGAAGTATTATTGGTATTAGATGCGACAACAGGCCAAAACGCATTAAGCCAGGCAAAAACATTTTCTGAGGCTACCGATGTAACAGGTATCGTTTTAACGAAATTAGATGGTACAGCTAAGGGTGGTATTGTTTTGGCAATACGTAATGAATTAAATATTCCAGTGAAATTTGTTGGCCTTGGAGAAAAAGTGGATGACCTGCAGCAATTTGATGCCCATGCATTTGTGTATGGACTTTTCGCTGATATGATGGAAGACAGTGAAGAAGAACAAAAGGATGTTTGATAAAGAAAAGGATTCCCTTGACAGATATACATATTCCGGTATGATATTATGTAAAGGAGATTCACTTAACAAAGGGGTGGCGTTTTGATAGAGAAAACAACCCGGATGAATTATCTATATGATTTTTACCAAGCATTGTTAACTTCTAAACAACGTAATTATATGGAATTGTACTATTTAGAAGATTATTCGCTAGGAGAAATATCCGAATTATATCAAGTATCGAGGCAGGCTGTATATGATAATATCAAACGTACCGAGTCGATGCTTGAATCCTATGAAGAAAAATTACATTTGTATGAAAGATTTCTTAAGCGTGGACAGATATTAGAGAAAATGGAAAAGTCTACTTCGGATGAAAGCATGTTATCTTTTATACAACAATTAAAAGAAATAGATTAGGAGGACACCTTCTATGGCATTTGAAGGATTGGCCGAACGCCTGCAAAGTACGATAAAAAAAATTACAGGCAAAGGTAAAGTTTCTGAGCAAGATGTAAAGGAAATGACCCGTGAAGTACGCCTTGCATTGCTGGAAGCAGATGTTAATTTTAAGGTCGTAAAAGACTTAATCAAACGAATTAAAGAACGTGCTGTCGGACAAGAAGTGATGGAAAGTTTAACGCCTGGTCAACAAGTCATCAAAGTTGTAAAAGAAGAATTAACTGCTCTAATGGGTGGTGAGCAAAGCAAGATTGCAGTTGCTGATCGTCCGCCTACTGTCATTATGATGGTCGGTTTGCAAGGTGCTGGTAAAACAACGACCACAGGTAAATTAGCAAATCATTTGCGCAAGAAGCATAATCGTTCCCCACTTCTTGTCGCTTGTGATGTTTATCGACCTGCAGCAATTAACCAGTTGGAAACTTTAGGCGAGCAATTAAATATGCCCGTATTTTCTATGGGAACAGAAGCAAACCCTGTAGATATCGCAACAAAAGCAATAGAAAAAGCGAAAGAAGAGCATAATGATTATGTCATTATTGATACGGCCGGGCGTTTGCATGTAGACTCTGAATTAATGGAAGAACTCCAGCAAATTAAAGCAAATGTAAAACCCGAAGAAATTTTCCTTGTGGTAGATGCTATGACTGGTCAGGATGCCGTAAATGTTGCGGAAAGTTTTAATGAGCAGCTGGATCTTTCTGGTGTTGTATTAACTAAGCTTGATGGGGATACTCGTGGTGGTGCAGCACTGTCTATTAAAGCAGTAACCGATAAACCGGTTAAATTTGCAGGGATGGGCGAAAAGTTAGATGAGCTGGAACCTTTTCATCCGGAGCGAATGGCTTCCCGTATTCTAGGAATGGGAGATGTACTTTCACTGATTGAAAAGGCTCAAGCCAATGTGGATGAGAAACAAGCGAAAGAACTGGAAGAAAAAATGCGCACAATGTCCTTTACATTTGATGACTTTTTAGAGCAAATGGGACAGGTGAAAAATATGGGGCCATTGGATGAATTGATTAATATGATTCCTGGTGCCAATAAAATGAAGGGCTTAAAGAACGCACAAATAGATGAGAAACAGCTTTCCCATGTGGAAGCTATTATCCAGTCGATGACCAAAAAGGAAAGACAGGAACCAAATATTATTAATGCAAGCCGCAAAAAGCGGATTGCAAAAGGCTCAGGTACAACTGTCTCACAAGTCAATCGATTACTTAAACAATTTAATGATATGAAGAAAATGATGAAGCAGATGACCAACATGCAAAAAGGAAAAAAAGGCAAAGGCATGAACTTCCCGTTTATGTAAATGGCTGTTTTCCAATAAATTGTTGTTTTTGCGGGAACAGTGACCAGAGTGAGACCCCTAAGGACGAGACAGCGCGAGGAGGCTCACGGGTCGCCCTAAGGTGCGCGTCCTGTTATTTCCGTAGCGTTATGCTGATACTCCAACATTATATGAAGTTAGTTCGTAGTTTATATCAATTGTTAGGGTGAAAAGTAACAACACTATCGATAAGAGCGATTTAAATAAAGTGGGAGTTGCTTAGAATTTATACTTTTTTCATTGTGTAATGGAAAAACACTTTACAGACATGAAAATATCTGTTAGAATCATATCTTGTGAAAAACATTTTATGGAGGTGCTAAAAAAATGGCAGTTAAAATTCGTTTAAAACGTATGGGATCTAAAAGAAATCCTTTTTATCGTATCGTTGTAGCTGATTCACGTTCTCCTCGTGATGGACGTAATATCGAACAGATTGGAACGTACAACCCGGTTGTTAATCCAATTGAAGTTAAAATAGATGAGGAAAAAGCACTTGATTGGATGAAAAAAGGCGCAAAACCAAGTGATACTGTTCGCAACTTATTCTCACAAGAAGGCATCATGAAAAAATTCCACGAACAGAAAAATTAATAGCAAAGTAGTGTGATATCATGAAAGCCCTAATTGAATCTATTGTTACACCACTTGTTGATCACCCGGAAGATATTGCGGTGACAAAAAAAGAAGAAGGTACAAAAATTGTTTACCATCTAACGGTTCATCAAGACGATGTGGGAAAGGTGATTGGCAAGAATGGTCGTATTGCAAAAGCGATTCGTACAGTTGTTTACGCAGCTAAAACAGATGGGGAAAAGCGCATTTACTTAGATATTATGTAGACAAGGGAAAGGGACCATTGAGTTTTTCTTTCCCTTTTCTACATTCTTCCATATGTTTTTATAGACCTTTTGTGAGAGTGAGGAGAGAGCGTTGGAAATATTGAAAAAAGTCCTGATCAAGCAAATTGTCACAGAGAAAAGCAAGGAGAAATTAAAGGAAAATTTTTATAAAGAGAAAATGCGACTTGAACAAGAGTGTCAACAATTACTGTTTGAAAAACGAAAACTGCAAAACAAATCCGGTATTTCCAAACAGGAAATTACCCGACGTTTTCAAAAAGAAATTAACAAACGTCGGGAAAAAATAAAACTCGTTGATTTTAAAACAGAGCAATTGGAAATGCTTGAACTAGGCAGTGAAATTCTTGAAAAAGAGGTTGAGGCTCTTGTTGAAGTCTCGGAAGGTACGCATTGGGATGAGATAATGAGCGAACAAGCAATCATTATAAAAGATGGTGTTATTGTTCGTATTGATAAATAGAGAAACAGCAGGTGATAAAATGACTATAAAAATGTTTAATATTGGAAAAGTTATTAATACGCATGGAATTCGCGGTGAAGTAAAGGTCCTGCGTATTAGTGACTTTGAAGATCGTTTTCAAAAAGGAAACACTGTTTATTTAGTGAAAGAAAATGGGGAACAATTAAAATTAGTTATTGATGGGCACCGAATACATAAGGGATATGATCTTCTTCATTTTGAGGGATATAATAATCTGAATGATGTGGAGAATTTTAAAGGGTTTCATTTGAAAATATCAGAGGACCAGCTATCCAAGTTAGAGGAAAACGAATATTATTATCACGAGATTATTGGTTGTGACGTGTTTACAACAGACGACAGACGACTAGGGGAAGTAAAGGAAATCCTGTCACCTGGTGCAAACGATGTTTGGGTAGTGAAACAGCCAAAAGGCAAGGATATCTTAATTCCTTATATAGAAGAAGTAGTGAAGGATGTTCATATTGATGACAGAAAAATTGTAATTGAACCGATGGAAGGACTGCTTGATTAATGCAAATTGATGTACTTACACTGTTTCCTGAAATGTTTACAGGTGTATTTCATAACTCGATATTAAAAAAAGCACATGATAAAGGTCAGTTCACCTATAATCTTGTGAATTTTAGAGAGTATGCAAAAAATAAACACAATAAAGTAGATGATTATCCTTACGGTGGTGGAGCTGGAATGGTTCTCTCCCCGCAGCCAGTGTTTGATGCGGTTGAATCCATTACAAAAAAAACTAAGAAAAAGCCAAGGATTATCCTGATGTGTCCACAAGGAGAAACATATAGTCAAAAAAAAGCAGAACAATTGGCAGAAGAGGAACATCTAATTTTAATTTGCGGGCATTATGAAGGTTATGACGAACGAATTAGAGAGAACTTGGTGACAGATGAAATATCGATTGGTGATTACGTATTAACTGGTGGTGAATTGGGTGCTATGGTTGTTGTCGACAGTGTGGTTCGTTTGCTGCCAGAGGTACTGGGAAACGAAGAATCGGCACCACAGGATTCATTTTCAACCGGATTGCTGGAACATCCTCATTATACCCGCCCTGCTGAATTTCGTGGAATGAAAGTACCAGATGTACTATTATCAGGAAATCATGCAAAAATAGAATCATGGCGCAGGGAACAATCGTTAAAAAGAACATATGATCGCCGCAAGGACTTATTGGATTTCATCAATCTTTCGGAAGAGGATAAAAAGCTATTAAATAGATGGCAGGAAAAGTAAAATAATACGCTAAATATAGTTGAACAAATAATTTTGTTATGATATATTAATTATTGTGCTTAAGTACGTTTAGGCCGTAAAACGATGTTCCGCTGTTCTTTAAAAGAATGATGAGCATTAGTTTGGAAGGAGTGAAGTAGGATGCAACAATTAATTGCAGACATTACGAAAGATCAATTACGCACAGACCATCCTGAATTCCGCCCTGGTGATACGGTAAAAGTTCACGTTAAGGTTGTGGAAGGAACTCGTGAGCGTATCCAGGTGTTTGAAGGTGTTGTTATTAAACGCCAAAACGGTGGAATCAGTGAAACATTTACAGTAAGAAAAATTTCTTATGGTGTAGGTGTTGAGCGTACATTCCCAGTACATTCACCTCGTGTTGATAAGATTGAAGTAACTCGTCGTGGTGTAGTACGTCGTGCGAAATTATACTACTTACGTAATCTACGTGGTAAAGCTGCACGTATTAAAGAACGCCGATAATAATTCAATAGCTGAAGTGTCAGTTTACACAGATGCTAGACGAATAAAATGGAACTGTATAACAGTGATGAAAAAGGAACTTGGGCTTAGCACAAGCTCCTTTTTTATTACATTTTGTATCGTATCTTTAAAATCATTTAGTTGGATTAGAAAAATAAATGAGTTTTTTTAATCTTTCTCATTAATTTTGGAGGATATGATAAACTATAGTATATAGAGATTTGCACGGCGCGGAGGAGAACGAATGGCTGATAAAAATAACGAATGGTTTGATTGGTTAAAAGCACTTTTATTTGCATTAGGATTAGCATTTATTGTGAGAATGTTCCTTTTTTCTCCGATTGTTGTAGATGGACCATCCATGTTACCAACCCTACATGACCAAGATCAAATGATTGTAAACAAATTTACTTATAAAATTAGTGAGCCAGAACGCTTTGATATCGTTGTCTTTCATGCGTCTGCACAAAAGGATTTTATTAAACGGGTAATTGGATTGCCTGGTGAACATGTGGAAGTTAAAGATGAAGTATTATACATAAACGGGGAACCTGTCGAAGAGCCATTTTTAAGAGAACAAAAAGAGAACATGAAATCCTACCAAACGATTACAAATGATTTCACCATGGAGGATTTGCCTGGTGAGTATGAAGTGATTCCAGAAGGACATGTTCTTGTGTTGGGGGATAATCGTGGGAATTCAACCGACAGTAGGATGTTGGGCGTCATTTCCATGGACCAGATTGTTGGGGAAGCAAGCCTTATTTATTGGCCATTGGACAGGATGCAATTTGTAGGAAAGTAGGTTTTTTCTTATGACAATACAGTGGTTCCCGGGACATATGTCGAAAGCCAAACGGGAAGTTGAAGAAAAGTTAAAGTTAGTGGACTTTGTAATAGAACTGTTGGATGCCAGAGCACCATTATCATCGCAAAATCCAATGCTGCAGCAAGCACTGCAAAATAAATCTAAAATGGTAGTCCTAATGAAAAAAGATTTAGCTGATCCACGAACAACGGAAAAATGGTTAACTTATTTTCAGGAAAAAAATATTCCAGCTATTGCAGTGGATGTGAATGATAAAGCAGATATAAAAAGTGTAATTCAGCTTGCCAAAGAATTGGGACAAGAGAAAATGAAAAAACTCGAAAAAAAGGGAATCAAACCAAGGCCATCCCGCGCAATGATTGTCGGTATTCCTAATGTTGGGAAATCAACGCTGATCAATCGCTTAGTCAATAAAAAAATAGCGAAAACAGGTGACAGACCTGGTATTACCAAACATCAATTATGGATAAAAGTGAAAAAGGATTTTGAACTGCTCGATACACCCGGGATACTCTGGCCCAAATTTGAAGATCAGACCGTTGCCCATCGTCTGGCAGCAATAGGTACTATTAAGGATCAGCTGCTGTCATTACAGGATATTGTGGCTTTTGTTATTAGATACATGCAAGAGCATTATCCGGATTCACTGATGGAACGATATCAGATCGATGAAAATATGGACGATATGTGGGATATTTTTGTTAAAATTGGTAAACAGCGAGGGGCCCTGGAAAGCGGTGGAAATGTAAACTTTGATAAAGTTTCGGATATTGTTCTCAGAGACTTACGAACAGGAAGGCTTGGAAGAATAACACTGGAAACACCATAAGGATTATGCGGCATGCATCTTAGGATGGGTGTCCTATTTTTTTTGCACCAGGAAAGTATTAGACAAATAAGTGATTCCGGACGTAGCTTTAAGCTATTACCTCCTATGTAACTCTAAAAGACGACGAATGCGGGGTTTTCTAAAAAGTTGTTGCTTTTTTACAGGAAAACTTTATTTCGCATTTGATATAAACTCCTCACAAAGTAGGATATTGCTTACATTCCTCTCCGGAAATACACTACGCGCACCTTAGGGCGACCCGTGAGCCTCCTCGTGCTGTCTCGTCTTTAGGGGTCTCACTCTGGTCACTGTTCCCGTAGGAGTCTTCGTGTATTTCCTCCGCTGGGTTTGTGCTATTCAACTTTCTATCTGAGTATTACTAACCTATTTTGATTGGATTAGAGAATAGTTTATTTCTCTAGAATACAAAGATTTTTTCTTTTTTATGAGTAACAAGCAGTCTAGTGCATTATGTATCTTTTTACATAGAATAAATTAAGCTCTATCTTCAGGTGAAAAGAAGCTTATTATCAAACGTCCCTTTTATAAGTTATAGCTATACATAAATCAGAAAATCAGTACTAGCGTAGGAAGAATACGTAGACCCCTGTGGGAATAGCACGTTCCAGACCTGAGCAGCGAGGGTACTACTTGAGTAATCTTCTTTGTTCCCTTGGGCCGAGGAAGTCTACTATGAAGCGTTACTAGAAGACGCAGGCGCACCGGTTTTCCGCGAGGAGGCTTTAGGTCGTGCCCACGAACCGTAAGTATTCTGCCGGAGAGAATGCAAGCACGCTATCATCATTAGAACAAGCGAGAGCCACGATAAGAATTTTCATTAGTTCTAAGTTTATATAAATTACATCACAATAAACTTTGCGAAATGAGCCTTTATTAACTAAGTGTTCAAAATGTTCTAAGTGAACATACGCCCGAAAAGGCTATATAATAGAACTACATAAAGCTGGGATACATACCGATATAAAAGAAAGAGAGACAGGTGTAATGATGAAGAAACAATCCATTGCTGATTTAAGGCGTTTATTTGAAAATGGAGAATTAAAGGAAGAGAAAATAAAGGAATTAAAAACAGATGAACGAAAAGGTGTACAAAGTCTAGTTAAAGCTTACGAGAAACAAAGACAAAAAGAACAGGAGCTAGAGAAAAAGTTTAGCGAAATGTCCCAATTTGAACACCGTGCCATTCAGTTAGGGAAGAAGTTTGTTGCTGGTGTGGATGAAGCGGGAAGAGGTCCGTTAGCTGGTCCTGTAGTTGCTGCTGCAGTGATTTTACCGGATGATTTTAAACTGCTGGGTTTAAATGATTCGAAACAATTAAATGAGGCTGCGAGAGAAAACTATTTCACTATTATAAAAAACAAGGCTATTAGTTATGGAGTTGCAGTAATTGATAGTCAAACCATCGATAGAATCAATATATTTGAAGCTACAAAATTAGCGATGAGGGGGGCCATCCAAAAACTCCATGTTCTTCCCAATCATGTGTTAATTGACGCGGTACAATTAACAGACCTTCCCTGTACATCGGAATCCATTATTAAAGGCGATTCTAAAAGCATATCCATTGCTGCAGCGAGTATACTGGCGAAAGTAACTCGTGACCATATCATGAGAGAGATACATATGGAATTTCCTGAATACGATTTTGCAGCAAATATGGGATATGGAACAAAGCATCATATGAAAAAACTGGAAGAACTTGGTGCAACTCCTTATCACCGGAAGACATTTGCACCAGTAAGAAATGTGTTGGAGAAAAAGGAGGGGGCTACAACTGAATATTTATAGGACTGGAGGAGGACAACTTTTTAAGACGTCCTCTATTTCATCAACACTTAATCAAGGACAGATTATCAAAGGCCAGGTAGCCAAGCTATATCCTGAAAATAAGGCACTCATTCAGTTAAATAATCAAACATTAATCGCAAAATTGGAAGCACCTTTAGTTATTGGCGGGAAATATCATTTTCAAGTACAGTTAAAGAATAATGTCTTATATTTAAAGGTAATTGGAGAAAAACTTAAAAATCAATCTAAGTTGGATGCATCCGTTCTTTTACAACACTTAGGATTAAAAGCCAATCAGGCAAATCGTGTATTTGTCCAACAATTGATGAGGGAAGGCGTTCCTTTTGAACAGCATCAGCTTGCCAGTGCTATACCATTACTGCATCAACATAAAAATGATGAAAAGGTTCAAGATGTATTAAAAGAATTAATTAACCGCAATTTGCCAATTACAGAAAGATTATTTCAAGCTTTTCTTTCGTATAAGACTTCGAACCAATCGGAATTAATGTGGAACCTGTTAAACCAGTTAGAGCAAAATGGTGACGATAATCCGTTATATGATCATTTAAGAAATACAGTAGCACCTGCTCTTTCAGAAAAAGAGGCTTTGGTCAAGCATATTATGTCAGACATTGGTAGGAATTCACAGCAGTTTTTTCAAATTTTAAAAACTTCACAGCTAGTGGATTCAAATGTAGATTTTAATGAATGGAAATCACAGTGGGAAGTATTTTCTCAATCAAATAAACATTCGATGCCACTGCCATTTAGATTAGATTCTGGAGATATGCGGGAATTATTGGAGACTATGAGCAAAAATAGAGGATTACTGCTAGAACAGGCGGAACCCCTTTTACAAAATTGGGGAGTAAAATTACAAACAGCGATAAACAGAAATGAGTCGTTGAATCATAATGATTTTATCTCATTTAAAAAGCAGTTATCTACTTTAATAGAGATGCTAAATCAAAATAAAGAAATGAAGATTAACAATCATCCAAGCTCTTTGCATGAAGCATTCCGTCTCTTACAAACATTAAGTACGGATGAAGTATATAAAGTGATTCAATCTAGACTAGCTTCGATAAAACATGATCATGGATTTATAAACATGGGGCCGAAAGATCAGTTATTGCAGCAATTTAACCAGTTTTTTACGGTTACCGGACTGGACTATGAATACAGAATACATCACCAAATGGAACAAGAACAAACCATTAAAGGTCTGCTATTACAACTTATAGCAAATAACGACGGTTCATACCATGATCATGCAGCAAAATTACTCCATTTTATGAATGGCATGCAATTAAATACAGTGACTGAAATGGATAATTTTGTACATGCCAATTTTCAAATACCTGGGGAAAGGTTAGGGCTGAAAAGTGATTTGAATCTTGAAATGGAGAGCAGAAAAACAAAAGATGGGGAAATTAGTCCTGATTTTTGTCGGATTTATTTTTATTTAGAACTTGCTAACTTAAAAGAAACGATGATTGATATGAATATTCAACAACGAAACGTCACCTTAACCATCTATAATAATACAGAATCATTAAAAAATCAGACCCTTTCATTACAACCTTTATTAAAGTCTGGTTTGGAAAAATTGAACTATCATCTGACAGCAATCTCTTTTAAACCAATTCCATCCGAGACAAATAACGATTACCCTTTAAAAGACAAGAAGCTATTTCAATCTTCTTATCAAGGAGTTGACTATCGAATATGACCAATATGCAAAAGAAAGCCGCTGCTCTAAAATATGATTTGGAAAAGAATGCTGCACCAGTCCTGTCTGCATCTGGAAAAGGCTTGATTGCTGAAGAAATCATAGAAAGGGCAACGAAAAATAATATTCCAATATTGGAGGATCCCTCCTTAGTTGAATTGCTTGCAAAATTAAATATAAATGAGACAATCCCAGCTGAATTATACGAGGCGGTTGCTGAGGTATTTGCGTTTATTTACCGAACAGACCAAAGTTTAGAGAAAAAAATATGACAATTTTGTGATTAATATTAGATAGTTTTTCTTGTTAAATGCTTATTTTTCTAATACAATGAAATTGCAGTAAATTTGTTAGGAGGATGAACGATGAACATTCACGAGTACCAAGGTAAAGAAGTCTTACGTGAATTTGGTGTAAAAGTTCCTAATGGACACGTAGCATATACAGTTGATGAAGCTGTAGAAGCAGCGGAAAAGTTAGGCACTGCTGTAACCGTTGTCAAGGCACAAATTCATGCTGGAGGACGCGGTAAAGCAGGTGGTGTTAAGGTTGCAAAGAATTTGGATGAAGTACGTACATACGCCGATGAAATATTAGGAAAAACATTGGTCACTCATCAAACAGGACCAGAAGGGAAAGAAGTAAAACGCCTTCTAATTGAAGAAGGATGTGATATTAAAAAAGAATATTACATAGGTGTTGTTCTCGATCGTGCTACATCCCGTGTCGTAATGATGGCATCAGAAGAAGGTGGAACAGAGATTGAGGAAGTGGCTGCAGAAACACCAGAAAAAATCTTTAAGGAAGTAATTGACCCTGTTGTTGGACTAGCACCTTATCAAGCTCGCAGATTAGCATTTAATATCAATATTCCAGATGAGTTAGTAGGAAAAACGGTTAAATTTATGACAGGGCTATATGAGGCATTCGTAGCAAAAGATTGTTCGATTGCAGAAATTAATCCGCTAGTTACAACTGGAGATGGGGAAGTAATGGCATTGGATGCAAAGTTAAATTTCGATGATAATGCCTTATATCGTCAATCTGAGATTACGGAATTGCGTGATTTAGATGAAGAAGATGAAAAAGAAATTGAGGCTTCTAAATATGACCTGAGTTATGTTGCACTAGATGGGAATATTGGCTGTATGGTAAATGGTGCTGGTCTTGCGATGTCAACGATGGATATTATTAAATATTTTGGCGGAGAACCGGCTAACTTCCTTGATGTTGGGGGCGGTGCTACTGCTGAGAAAGTTACGGAAGCGTTTAAAATCATTTTATCCGATCCAAATGTTAAGGGCATTTTTGTAAATATTTTTGGTGGAATAATGAAGTGTGATGTTATTGCGGAAGGTGTTGTAGAAGCAACAAAACAAGTAGGATTAGAGATTCCGCTAGTTGTACGTCTAGAGGGAACTAATGTGGACTTAGGCAAGAAAATTCTAAACGAATCCGGATTAAATATCACTTCAGCAGATTCTATGGCTGATGGCGCGGAAAAAATTGTTTCTATGGTGAAATAATAACTTAGAAAGGACGGACGAAAATGGGTGTATATTTAAATAAAGACACAAAAGTAATTGTCCAAGGAATTACTGGCGGAACTGCCAGATTCCATACAAAACAAATGCTTGAATACGGCACGAAAATTGTTGGAGGCGTGACACCTAAAAAAGGTGGTACAGAAGTAGAAGGAGTACCGGTTTATAATACATTGCAAGAAGCAGTAAATCAAACTGGTGCAACGGTTTCTGTTATCTATGTTCCAGCACCATTTGCTGCTGATGCGATTATTGAAGCGGTTGATGCAGAACTGGATTTAGTTATTTGTATAACAGAACATATTCCGGTGCTTGATATGGTAAAAGTAAGACGTTATATGGAAGGAAAGAAAACAAGATTAATTGGACCAAATTGCCCAGGTGTTATCACTGCAGATGAATGTAAAGTAGGAATTATGCCTGGTTATATTCATAAAAAAGGTCATATTGGTGTTGTATCTCGTTCAGGAACCTTAACATATGAAGCCGTTCACCAATTATCTGAAGCAGGTTATGGCCAAACAACTGCTGTTGGTATTGGTGGTGACCCTGTAAATGGAACGAATTTCATCGATGTCCTTCAAGCATTTAATGAAGACCCTGAAACAGAGGCAGTAATCATGATAGGTGAAATTGGCGGTACTGCAGAGGAAGAAGCTGCAGAATGGGTGAAGGCAAATATGAACAAACCCGTTGTTGGATTTATTGGCGGTGCTACAGCTCCTCCAGGAAAACGCATGGGGCACGCTGGAGCGATCATTTCTGGGGGGAAAGGTACTGCAGCGGAAAAAATCCGTATTATGGAAGAGTCCGGAATCGCTGTTGCTGATACACCGGCCGTAATTGGTGAGACCATGATCAAAGTTCTACAGGAAAAGGGCCTCGCTGAAAAATGTAAAACCCACTAGAAAGGCGAAAGTACTCGTTTAGCGAATATTGTATAGAAAAGGCCCATTAATTTCCAAATGCAATAATCTTAGTAATGGAACCTAAGGGAGTCATCTTTTAGGTTCCATTTTTTACATTAATCTTGTCACTAGTTCTGCCCCATTTGTAAGAAAACATTTACTAAAATACAATCGAATGTGAGTTTTTCTAGTAAGATAAGAAAGTATAAATTTGCGCTTTGATGTCTAGCACCATCGCCCCGCTTTACGAGGCAACACCGAACCACCTAGCATGGCCAGGCTCAGTCCGTACGTCGCTAAACGGGCGCTTGCGCTTTTCTAAGACCTAAAAATAAGGACGTGATACTATGGAAAAGATCCGGCTCCGATTAATTCATTTAACTAGATGTCGTGGTGTAACTAGAAGAGTAATTCGAAAATTCCTCCTTTTTGACTCTACATTAACAAAGATTTATGAATTATCCCCTCTTGAGATTTCAAAAACCTTCTCGATTCCACTGAAAAACGCATCATTATTTCATTCAGATTTACATAATTTAAGTGTTAGACAGAGGTTAAAAAGGGATTTAAGCATGTATCAAAACGTCACTATAGTTGACGACAACTATCCTCCTGTGTTAAATACAATAAAAGATGCACCACTTGTATTGTATACGATGGGGGATTTTAATTTATTGAGTCATACTCAAATGCTAAGTGTGATTGGTACAAGAAATCCCTCCACTGAAGCAATAGCGAAAATGGAGTATATTGTAAAGCCATTGGTTAAAGATAACTGGTTCATTGTAAGTGGATTAGCAAAAGGTATTGACAGTTTTGCACATCATATTGCATTAAGAAATAAAGGTAAAACGGTTGCTGTCGTTGGCAGTGGGTTTCATCATATCTACCCAAAACAGAATACCTCTTTATTTCGGCAAATTGCAGAAAATGGTTTAATTATATCGGAATACCCACCAGATATTCCTCCTGCAAAATTTCATTTTCCTGAAAGAAATCGGATTATTAGCGGACTTAGCTTTGGAACGCTGGTTATTGAAGCGACGGAAAAAAGTGGTACATTAATCACGGTAGATCAGGCACTTGATCAAGGCAGGGAAGTTTATGCAGTACCTGGTTCACCATTACTACCTCAAACGAGAGGGTGTCACCGAATGATACAGGAAGGTGCGAAATTAGTTTATTCTTCAGAGGATATTCACGAAGATTGGGAAACCCTTTCAAAAATATATGGTAATGCAAAATCGTAACATGCGTAAAATATTTAATGTAAATAAAGCAAGTGATCATATAATTATAAAACGTTTATATTTATCACAAGAGGAACAGGCAGTAAACACCTGATTGGTTAAGATGTCTTTAGGTTATATCCTTATGGTCAGACAATAAGTAGGGGTGAGAGACCTCGCCATTGGTTGAGGGTTCATTTTAGTAAGTTATCGTAACAGTATGTTTGACAAATTGAATGTAACTATTTAGTATTAGTGAAGATTTCTAATTTTACAAGTTAGGGAAATTTTAGAAATGATGTATATCGCCGTAATAAAAATTTCAAGGTACCAAGTATGAGAAAAACTCTTGAATTCTTGATAAAAGCAGAATAGAATACTAAGTTTTTCTAAAAATTGTAACCTCATTCTAGGAGGATCTCACATGAAAGAATATCTAGTAATCGTAGAATCACCTGCTAAAGCGAAAACCATTGAACGATATTTAGGTAAAAAATACGAAGTAAAAGCATCTATGGGACATATCCGTGACTTGCCAAAAAGTCAGATGGGGGTAAACATAGATGAAAATTATAAACCAAAATATATAACGATACGCGGTAAAGGTGATGTATTAAAAGAACTACGTAAATCAGCCAAGAAGGCTAAAAAAGTATACCTCGCAGCCGACCCGGACCGTGAAGGGGAAGCGATTGCTTGGCATCTGGCACATATATTGGATGTTGACGAGAATTCCGAATGCCGCGTCGTTTTTAATGAAATTACAAAGGATGCGATTAAGGAATCTTTTAAGCATCCACGCACCATTGATATTGATTTAGTCGATGCCCAGCAAGCAAGGCGTATATTAGATCGTTTAGTTGGTTATAATATCAGTCCTTTATTGTGGAAAAAAGTGAAAAAAGGTTTAAGCGCAGGTCGTGTACAGTCTGTTGCTATGAAATTAATTTTGGACCGTGAAAAGGAAATTGAGAACTTTAAACCGGAAGAATACTGGTCAATCGAAGCGGAGTTTCTAAAAGAGGATGCTGTATTTGAAGGATCCTTCTATGGCATCCATGGAAAGAAACAGGAATTAAAGACAGAAAATGATGTAAAAGAAATTATAAATAAATTAGATAAGCAATTTTCTGTAGATAAAGTGACCAAAAGAGAAAGGAAAAGAAATCCAGCCCAACCATTTATTACTTCATCTCTTCAACAGGAAGCTGCAAGGAAGTTAAATTTCAGAGCAAGAAAAACGATGATGGTTGCACAACAGCTATATGAAGGGATAGATCTTGGCAAAAAGGCTGGTGGGATTACCGGTTTAATTACTTATATGCGTACAGATTCCACCAGGATTTCTGATACAGCAAAAGCAGAATCCTATGATTATATTGTTGAAAATTTCGGAGAAGAATACTTGGGTACAAGTAAACCGAAAAAAAAGAACGAGGCAGCTCAAGATGCACATGAGGCTATTCGGCCGACGTCCATTCATCGGGATCCGAAATCGCTGAAAGATGTTCTATCCAGAGACCAGTACAGGTTGTATAAATTAATATGGGAACGTTTTTTGGCGAGCCAAATGGCCCCAGCAATAATGGACACTATGACAGTTCATTTGCTGAATAATAACATTGAATTTCGAGCAACAGGTTCAAAGATTAAGTTTAAAGGGTTTATGAAAGTTTATATTGAAGGAACAGATGATAATAAAAAGGTTGAAGATAAATTACTACCCCATCTAGAAAAAGGGATGGTCGTTGATTCCAAAGAAATCATACCTAATCAGCATTTCACACAGCCACCACCAAGATTTACCGAGGCAAGATTGGTACGTACGATGGAAGAATTGGGAATTGGCAGACCGTCAACTTATGCTCCAACTTTGGATACCATACAGCGCCGTGGGTATGTTACGCTTGATAATAAACGTTTTATACCGACGGAACTTGGTACAATTGTAACGGAGCTGCTTGAAGAGTTTTTTCCAGAAATAATTGATGTGGACTTCACCGTTAAAATGGAAGGTGATTTAGATTCCATTGAAGAGGGCAAACGCAATTGGGTGACAATCATTGATGAATTTTATCAAGGTTTTCATAAACGGTTAGAAAAAGCGGAACAAGAAATGGAAAAAATAGAAATTAAAGACGAACCTGCTGGTATTGACTGTGAAGAATGTGGACATGAAATGGTGTATAAAATGGGCAGATATGGGAAGTTTTTAGCTTGTTCCAATTTCCCGGATTGCAGAAATACGAAGCCAATACTAAAAGAAATTGGTGTGAAATGTCCTAAATGTAAAGAGGGAAATGTGGTAGAACGTAAATCAAAAAAACGAAGAACTTTTTATGGCTGTGATCAATTTCCTGATTGTGATTTCGTTTCCTGGGATAAACCAATAGCCAGACCATGTCCAAAATGTGAATCTTTGCTTGTTGAAAAGAAAAATAAAAAAGGAACACAAGTACAGTGTACCAATTGTGATTATAAAGAAGAAGCTCAAAATTAACCCATGGCTGCTTACCTTTAGGGGTAAGCAGCCATTTGAGGTAAGGTTTCTTTCAAAGTTTATTTTAACTAAAGGCTGCTTTCTAAAGGATTGTTGCCTTTTAAAGTAAAATTTTATTTACGCATTTTATATAGGCTGCAAATATATTTAGTTTGAGATAATACTACCGCTGCGAAATACACTACGCGCACCTTAGGGCGGCTGGTGAGCCTCCTCGTGCTGTCTTCTTTAGGGGTCTCACCGATGCCTCTTTTCACGCAGGAGTCTCCGTGTATTTCCTCCGCTAGTTTGGTGCTTTTGGCTTTCTAGCATGTGATTATGCTATAAAATATACTCTACCACTATTAAGATGGTGATTGCAGCGGAGGGCAGTCGACTCCTGCGGGAATAGCACGTGTCCAGACCTGAGCAGGAAGTGGTTTTCTTCCGAGGAGGCTGAGGCCGTGCCCTAAGGTCCGCAACTGCCCGGAGCGGAAATCAACATAGCACCCATCCCATCAGACATTTATTCTTAATTAAGTTAGTCAGGAGTTTATATCAATTGTGAAGGACTAGAGGGAGCTAACATATGAGAAGAGCCTTTCTTAAAAGTTGAAACGAAAATTTTTAGAAAAAAGGAATACCTTTTATTGAATTTGGTTATAAAAGTAATAGTACTTTTATTCACAAAATTTTCACTGTATCTCCTATTTATAAAAAAATGAATAATATATCGTTGACTTCTTAAATTATAATCGTTATAATTACGCATTGGTGAGGTAGTAATTGTTTAATACATAAATTAACAAATTGCGTGACAAATCAAATAATTATGCTATAATAAATTTGAGTGGCTACGATTCAGAATTTTGTTGCAATTTTGTTAAATTTATTGCATGGAAAAATTTTGTATGATATGATTTTATAGCTGGTGGGTGAAGGGGATGTTATGATGCGTCAAATCGCTGAATATTCTAAGTTATTCATGGAGTATTTGCAGATCGAAAAAAATGTTTCCCCATATACAACTAAGTTTTATCAACAGGACATTGAAATTTTTTTTGCCTTTTTAAAGCAGGAATTAGTTGAGGATTTGACAGACGTGGATTCAAGAACAGTACGATTATTTCTTACTCATCTTTATGACAAACAACTTAGCAGAAAATCAGTTTCAAGGAAAATTTCGTCTCTCAGAAGCTTTTTTAAATTTATGGAAAGACAAGAAATTGTTTCAAGTAATCCATTTATTCAAATTATGCTTCCAAAAACGGATAAACCAGTCCCTACCTTTCTATATAAAGAAGAGATAGAAAAGCTGTTCGAGGTCAGCGATACGACAGATCCACTGGGGCAACGCGACCAGGCGCTGATTGAAACCCTATATGGAACCGGTATTCGAATAAGTGAATGTCAAGGCCTAAGATTAGGGGATATTGATTTTTCAATTGGAACAATGTTTATTCGCGGTAAGGGCAACAAAGAGCGTTACGTCCCTTTTGGAAGGTTTGCTGAAATCGCTCTGGAGACCTACATAAATGAAGGTAGGGCTAAGCTGTTAGAAAAGTCCAATTCCGATACAGATGCCGTTTTTTTAAATTCAAGGGGTACTCCATTAACGGCTAGAGGAATGCGACTGATACTAAACAAGATGGTAGAAAAAGCGGCTTTAACTATACATGTTCATCCGCATAAACTGCGTCATACATTTGCTACTCATATGCTTAATGAGGGTGCAGATTTACGAATAGTACAGGAGTTGCTTGGGCATGAGAATTTATCTTCCACGCAAATTTATACACATGTAACCAAAGATTTCTTGCGTGATGTATATATGAAAAGTCATCCGCGTGCGAAAGATTAAGTGATTAGTATCGTATTTGAGGTGAAACATATGACGAATGAGATGCATGCGACAACTATATTTGCTATTCAGCATAATGGTCAGTGCGCCATGAGTGGTGATGGTCAGGTGACATTGGGAAATGCTGTAGTGATGAAACATAAAGCCAAAAAGGTAAGGCGCTTATTCAATGGTCAGGTATTGGCCGGTTTTGCCGGTTCGGTTGCTGATGCTTTTACATTGTTTGAAAAGTTTGAAGGGAAATTGCAATCTTTTAATGGTAACCTCACACGTGCTTCTGTTGAATTGGCGAAAGAATGGCGTAGTGATAAGGTTCTAAGAAAATTAGAAGCTATGCTTATCGTCATGAATAAGGAACAAATGTATTTAGTCTCAGGTACTGGAGAGGTTATTGAGCCTGATGATGGAATTCTTGCAATTGGCTCAGGTGGTAACTATGCGCTGAGCGCTGGCAGAGCTTTAGTTAGACATTCCAAGGAGTTATCTGCTAAAGAAATTGCCCAGTCAGCTTTAGAAATTGCTGGTGAAATTTGTGTATACACGAATGATCAAATTACTTTAGAAGTACTTGAATAAAAGGAGGTCTATCTAAAGCATGAGTATCAGCTATACTCCCAGACAAATAGTGGACCAATTAGATAAATATATTGTGGGACAGAAAAATGCTAAGAAGTCTGTAGCAATTGCTTTACGGAATCGATATAGAAGAATGCAATTGGATGATTCCCTGAAAGATGAAATTGTACCCAAAAATATTTTAATGATCGGCCCAACTGGTGTAGGTAAAACAGAAATTGCAAGGAGATTGGCAAAACTGGTTGGTGCTCCCTTTGTAAAAGTAGAAGCAACGAAATTCACCGAAGTTGGTTATGTTGGCCGGGATGTTGAGTCGATGATTCGAGATTTGGTTGAAATGTCCATTAGAATGGTCAAGGAAGAAAAGATGAATGAAGTTAAAGACCAAGCGGAAAAAGAGGCTAATCGAAAGCTTGTTAAACTTCTTCTCCCTCAAGCAAAAAAACAAACAAATGTAAAAAATCCTTTTGAAATGCTATTTTCAAATAATGTCACAGAAGAGGAAGACAGTGACAATGAGAAGGATGAAGAGGTAATAAGTGAAAAAAGGCGGATGGAACAAAAGCTGGCACTAGGTGAATTGGAAGACCATATGGTGACAGTGGAGATGGAAGAAGTTCCCCCATCCATGTTTGACATGTTGCAAGGTTCGGGTATGGAACATATGGGAATGAATATGCAGGATGTTTTTGGACAATTTATGCCAACGAAGAAAAAGAAGCGGAAATTACCTGTTTCAGAAGCAAGAAAAGTTTTAACCGGGCAGGAAGCACAGAAGTTAGTGGATATGGAAGAAGCTGCACAAGAAGCTATTGAACTTGCCGAACAATCTGGCATTGTTTTCATTGATGAGATTGATAAGGTGGTTGGAAAAGACAATAGTTCAGCAAATGTTTCCAGAGAAGGTGTACAGCGTGACATCTTACCAATTGTCGAAGGTTCTACCATTATGACAAAGCATGGTGCAGTAAAGACGGATCATATGCTGTTTGTCGCGGCAGGAGCTTTTCATATGGCAAAACCATCTGATTTGATTCCGGAGCTTCAAGGCCGATTTCCAATTCGAGTAGAATTAGAAAAATTATCTGTCGAAGATTTTAAACGGATTTTAACCGAACCTTCTAACGCGTTAATCAAGCAATATCAGGCCTTATTGAAAACAGAAGGTATAAATGTAGTATTTACTGACGAAGCTATAGTAAGACTGGCAGAAATTGCATATCAGGTTAATCAGGATACAGATAATATTGGAGCGAGAAGGCTTCATACTATACTGGAAAAACTACTCGAGGATTTATCATTTGAAGCACCAGACGTAACAATGGAAGAGATAAAAATCACTCCTAGTTATGTTGACGAGAAACTGAAATCTATCGCTCAAAACAAAGATTTAAGTCAATTTATACTATAATGTTTAAGAAATGAAATGGAGGATTATAATGAAACTTTTAGATCGAGCTAGAAAAATTAATGCAATGTTACAAAAAGCAACTGGGAAATCTGTAAACTTCAATGATATGTCTGCGTCATTAAGAGATGTAATTGGAGGAAATGTATACATCTTAAGCAGAAGAGGAAAATTATTAGGATTTGCAGTAAATCAGGAAATTGAAAATGATCGAATGAAACAAATGCTGGAAGAAAGACGATTTCCAGAAGAATATACACAAGGTCTTTTTAACATTCATGAAACGACTGCTAATCTGGATATAGACAGTCAATATTCTGTGTTCCCTGTGGAAAACAAAGAATTGTTCCAAGATGCTTTAACTACCGTTGTACCTATTATAGGTGGTGGAGACCGTTTAGGAACATTAATTCTTGGAAGAGTTAATAATAGCTTTAATGATGATGATTTACTCCTTGCTGAATATGGTGCAACGGTAGTAGGAATGGAAATTCTTCACGAAAAAACAGAAGAAATTGAAATGGAAGCTAGAAGTAAAGCGGTGGTGCAGATGGCCATTAGCTCTCTCTCTTACAGTGAATTAGAGGCAATTGATCACATTTTTGAAGAGTTAAATGGAAACGAAGGACTGCTTGTTGCAAGTAAAATTGCAGACAGAGTAGGTATCACTCGATCCGTTATTGTAAATGCTTTACGAAAATTAGAAAGTGCTGGTGTCATTGAATCACGTTCATTAGGAATGAAAGGTACTTATATTAAAGTGCTAAACGATAAATTCTTAGTGGAGCTTGATAAATTACGTTCCAGATAAGTAACAAACTACAGGCTATTACCAAAGTGTTTTATTTAAAAAAATCCGAACTAACTAAATTCTTCAGTTGAAGATTAAAGTTAGTTCGGATTTTTCTTTATATAGGGATGTTTCCTAAAGGGTTATTGCCCTTTGCAGAAAAACTTTATTTCGAATTTGATATAAACTTTGAACTAATGAAAATTCCCATCGTGATGCTCTCGCTTATTCTAATGATGAAAGCGTGCTTCATCTGCTCCGGGAGAATACTTACGGTTCGTGGGCACGACCTAAAGCCTAATCAAGGAAAACCGTAAGTGCGCCTCTAGTCTTCTATTAACGCTCCGTAGTAGGCTTCCTCGGCGCAAGAGAACAAAGGAGATTACTCAAGTAGTACCCGCGCTGCTAAAGTCTAGACACGAGTGATAAATGCCATCTAATGGTTGATATCCCGCATACACTGGTTGAAATGAGCTTTCTTTGTGTTGATATTTTGCACAACGGTCGACATCTGCTTCTTTATGGTCACCCGCGGAAGTCGTAATGTATTTCCTGTAGCCGTAGTATTATCCCGAATTAAACTAATTCGCATTCTATATAAATTCCATAACAACAAATTTAGCGAACAGGTATAACTTCTCTAACAGGTTATCATTATTATTAGGGTAGGGTGTTTAGTTATGTCTCAGCCTCTGTATTTTTAATGAAGTAGTTTCCAGGCTGTAAGAATACCATTTCAAGAATATGAGAAATTCAAGAATGAAAAGTGGGGGACGGGCAGCCAGCAACCCCCTGATTCGTTCGTTAACAATCAGTGTGGAATGAAACCTTGAACCGCTCCATAGTAATGGCCACAGTTTAATGAATAAGACTGACATATTCGTTTCGGTCAATTTGCTCTATTCTACGTGTATTGAAAATTTGCTGCCTGTTACAATAACGATATTTTAAAATTTACACCACACAAGCGCCACACGGGATTCCTTTATACCTTCCAAAAATTTCAGTTATTTGATTTTCGTGCAATAGGAAAATCTAACCGGTACTACCAAATAAATTTACATACATTTCGACAAAAAAACATATCAGTAACCCGATAAATAAGTTAAAATAACGGTAATGAGTCCTAAGATTGATTTTATATTAGTTCAATAGTCCTGGTTTTTAATAACTATTTTATTATATCGAACAAAGAAAATGTCGAAAATCGATAGACTTTGTCGGGGGATTAAATTAAAATATTCGTAGGCTAGATAACAATTATGTCCGTATAAGGAATAATTTTTTTTAGGAGGAATATAGGTGGATTTATTTGGAGGAACCATCCGCACTTTGGAGAACTCACTTGATTACGCATCAGCAAAAAATCGAGTTATATCCGATAATATTGCAAATATTGATACGCCTAATTATAAAGCGAAAGATGTCGAATTCAAAAATGTTTTAAATAGTGCACTTGAATCTAATGTTGAAGCAAAAAGAACGAATGCTAAACACCTTTCATTTAATTCAAATATGGATTCAGCATATCGTGTTACAACCAATAACAGTACATTATATAACCACAATGGGAACAATGTTGATGTTGATAAAGAAATGGCCGAACTAGCTAAAAATCAAATCTATTACAATGCTTTGATTGATCGTATAAATGGTAAATTCGGCAGTCTGCAGACCGTGATAAGAGGAGGTAATTAATCGTGTCCATATTTAATTCATTAAACACGAGTGCCAGTGCATTAACAGCCCAGCGACTACGTATGGACGTCGTTTCGTCAAATATAGCGAACGCACAAACAACGAGAGCGACCATAAACGAAGATGGAGAGTATGAACCATATCGCCGAAAAATGGTCGTAATGGAACCTGGTAACAAAAGTTTTCAATCCTTTCTAAAACATGCATCTGGAAATGGCGACTCATCTTCAGGAGTAAAGGTATCGGAAATTATTGAAGATGATGCACCATTTAAAGCTGAATATAATCCAAATCATCCTGATGCAGATGAAAATGGCTATGTTCAATTGCCTAATGTAGACCCTCTGCAGGAAATGGTTGATTTAATGAGTTCAACCAGATCTTATGAAGCAAACGTGACGGCGGTAAATGCAAGTAAAAGTATGCTGATGAAAGCTTTAGAAATCGGAAAATAAGAATGTAGGGAGTTTTTGACATGAATCCAATGATAAATGTAGTCGCACAAAACCCTGGTCCGCAAACCATCCAGCCTAATCCAAAGGTTACACCAGGTGAGGCGCAGCAAAACTTTTCAAATACGTTAAAAAATGCGATAGAAAATTTGAATGATGTTCAAATTGAATCAGATAAAAAAACAGCAGCCCTGGCAAAAGGGGAAATAGATGATTTACATGATGTCATGATTACAGCGCAAAAAGCGAGTGTAACATTAGAGACTACAGTGCAAATTCAGAAAAAAGTAATTGATGCATATAACGAGATTATGAGAATGCAAGTTTAATTTATACAAAAATGATTAAATCTTGCACTTTGGTGGGGGACTTTATGAATGAACGAAAAGTTAACTAAATGGAAGGAATCAACCGTTTCTTTTTGGACAAGACGTTCTAAAAATCAAAAGGGAATCTTTATCGGTTCCGTATTGCTGGTTTTTGTCATTTTAATTGGAACGGTACTACTAACATCAAACTCCAATTTCGTTCCTTTATATAAGGATTTGTCGTTACAGGAAGCAAATCAGGTAAAGACGGAATTGGATTCGCGAAGTATTCCATATGAACTGACAAATGGAGGAACAACAATCTCTGTACCAGAAGAACAAGTGGATACGTTATTAGTTGAATTAGCAGGGCAAGGAATACCGAACAGTGGAAGTATAGATTATTCCTTTTTTAGTGAGAACTCCTCCTGGGGGGTTACTGATAATGAATTCAACATCATGAAGCTTGATGCAATGCAATCAGAGCTGGCAAACCTCATAAAGGGTATTGAAGGGATTAATGATGCACAGGTTATGATTAATATTCCGGAAGAGCCAATATTTGCCAGTGAAGCAACTGGTGAAGCAAGTGCATCTATCGTTTTAAACACTCAGCCAGGCCATCAGTTTCAAGGAAATCAAATTAACTCCTTATATCACCTCGTGTCTCAGGCTGTGCCAAATTTACCACAGGACAATATAGTCATTATGAATCAATATTTTGAGTACTACGATCTCCAGTCGCAAACACAGTACACATCACAGGACGCTCATACGTATCAGCAAACCGTCAAACGGGATGTGGAGCGCGATATCCAGCGCCGTTTGCAGCAAATGCTGGGTAATATGGTAGGCATGGATAATGTAATTGTTTCGGTAACGGCTGATATTGACTTCACTCAGGAAAATAGAACAGAGGAGCTAGTTGAGCCGGTTGATATTGAAAATATGGAGGGTCTCCCGGTAAGTCTTGAAACCATTCAGGAATCTTATACTGGAGATGCAGCCCAAGGTGGAGTTGCCGGTACAGGTGAAGAAGATGTTCCTAATTATCCTGCTGGTGAGGAAGGCAATTATGGCGAATATGAGCTGGACAAAGATACGATTAATTATGAATTTAATCGTATCCGCCGTGAAATTGTAGAAAGTCCATATAAGGTTAGAGATTTAGGGATTCAAGTTGCAGTTGATAGCGCAAGGGAAGCAGCTGGGCAGGTTGAATACTTGTCCCAGGAGGAACAAACTGCTGTAGAGGAAGGAATAGCTTCTATTTTAGATTCCATCGTCTCAACTTCCATTGATGGTGGATATGGAGAGTTTAATCCGGAAGAAAAAGTTTCCATTGTGTTCCAGGAATTTAGTGGTGGACCAGCCATTGCTGAGACAACAACACCAGCTATTCCTACTTGGATGTATGTGACAGGGGCAATTTTGTTAATCATTATTATTGTATTGGCTATTTTACTATTTAGAAATAGAAAAAATGATGAAGAAACCGTAGAGGAATCTGTTTCTTCAGAGACGATTACGGAAGTACCTGATTTAGAACAGGATAATGATTCGGAATCAGTGGTTCGAAGGAAACAATTAGAAAAAGTGGCAAAAGAAAATCCTGAGGAATTTGCAAAACTGTTAAGAAGTTGGATTGGTCAAGATTAGGGGGGGATGAATAATGGTGAAATCGAAAGAGTCGTTAACTGGAAAACAAAAGGCTGCAATTCTATTAATCTCTCTTGGTCCAGATGTTTCAGCTCAAGTATATAAGCATTTAACAGATGAAGAGATTGAAAGTTTAAGTCTGGAGATATCTTCCGTGAAAAAAGTCGATGGCAGTCTTAAAGAAGATGTTATTGATCAATTCCATCAAATTTTAGTTGCACAGGACTATATATCACAGGGTGGAATTGGCTATGCGAAAACAGTACTGGAAAAAGCGTTCGGGAGCCATGAAGCGTCTGGTATCATTAATCGCCTTACCTCTTCTTTACAGGTTCGGCCGTTTGACTTTGCCAGAAAGGCTGACCCTCAGCAGCTACTGAATTTTATCCAAGGTGAACACCCGCAGACGATTGCTTTAGTACTCTCCTATCTGGATTCAGAACAAGCTGCTCAAATATTGTCTGCCTTGCCTCAGGAAATGCAAGCAGATGTTGCGAAGCGTATTGCAACCATGGATTCAACTTCACCAGAGATTATTAATCAAGTAGAGCAAGTGTTGGAGAGAAACTTATCCAGCGCTTTAACCGAAGATTATACGGAAACCGGTGGCTTACAGGCAATTGTGGAAGTTTTAAACGGAGTGGACAGGAGTACAGAGCGAACCATCCTTGATGCGTTGGAAGTTCAAGATCCAGAGCTTGCTGACGAAATTAAGAAACGTATGTTTGTGTTTGAAGATATTGTTATTCTGGATAACCGTGCAATACAACGGGTTATTCGTGAAGTGGAAAATGAAGATCTTCGCCTTTCACTTAAGGTAGCTAGTGATGAAGTGAAGAATATTGTTTTTTCCAATATGTCCCAGCGTATGGCGGAAACATTCAAGGAAGAAATGGAGTATATGGGGCCGGTTCGGTTGGTTGATGTAGAAGAGGCTCAAACAAGAATTGTAGCCACTATCAGAAGGTTGGAAGAGATTGGTGAGATTGTCATTGCACGAGGTGGAGGAGACGATATTATTGTCTGATATGCAGAAATCAATGTCAGCGTCTAAAAAGGTTATTAAAATTAAGCCTCCTGAATTTTTTAAGCAAGATGAAATCCCGACAGATGATGATACTCAATCAAAAGAAGTGGAGCTCCACGAACTCCAGCAAAAAGTTCAGGAAACTGCCCAACATTTAGAAATTCTAAAAAAGCAGCAAACAGAATTGTTAACATCGACAAAAACTGAAATCGAGAGAGAAAAAGATAATTGGGTGCGGGAAAAAGCAGAATGGATTGAACAGGCGAAGGAAGAGGGATATTCGGCTGGTTTCACAACCGGAAAAGAAGAGAGCTTTGATCAATATAAAGGTTTAATAGAACAAGCAAACTCTATAATTCAACGTGCCAATCAAGATTATCATGCGACTCTTGAAAAAAGTGATGAAACCATTTTAAACTTAGCCATTTATACGGCTGAGAAAATATTAACACAGAAACTGGCAGATGAACCAAAACTATTTTTGAGTATTGTACATGCAGCAATAAAAGAACTGCAGGACCAGTCAATTATTACTATCTATTTGCATCCGGCTAATTTTGAATTTGTTGTAGAACAAAAAGAAGAATTGACACGTTCATTAGGAGATGAAATGAAATTGTCCATTTATATAAAAGATGACCTTGATGAGAATGCATGTTTGATTGAACATCCATTTGGACAAATTGACGCAAGTATTGATACTCAGTTAAAACAAATTCACGAAATATTACAGGATGTAGCACAGGAGAACAAACAATGAATATAGGGAACCATTATTCTGCAATTGACCAAGCTGATACGTATAAGTATTATGGTAAAGTTCTTCGCGTAGTTGGACTAATGATTGAATCGCAAGGACCACAAGCGAATATTGGAGATGTTTGTTATATCCATACTTCCAGGAAGGATAAGTCACCGATTCTATCCGAAGTAGTAGGGTTTAATAATGAGAAAATCATTTTAATGCCGTATGCAGAAGTTAATGAAATTGGGCCAGGATGTTTAGTCGAATCATCTGGCAAATCGTTACGTGTGAAAATCGGGCGCAGCTTAATAGGTCGTGCCATTGATCCATTAGGGTTACCGCTGGATTTATCTCCACTTCCTAAAGGGTTAACTAGTATTCCAACAGATCAAACACCCCCGAATCCTATGTTGCGTCCACCAATTTCTGAGCCTATACAAGTAGGTGTAAGGGCTATTGATTCGCTATTGACAGTTGGTAAAGGACAGCGTGTTGGAATTTTTGCAGGAAGTGGTGTTGGAAAGAGTACATTACTAGGCATGATTGCCAGAAACAGTGGGGCAGATATAAATGTCATAGCTCTTATTGGAGAACGTGGCAGAGAAGTTAGAGAGTTTATCGAGAAAGATTTAGGGGAAGAAGGATTAAAAAAATCAATTGTAGTAGTTGCAACATCTGATCAGCCTGCGCTAATGCGAATTAAGGGAGCCTATACAGCAACAGCGATAAGTGAATATTTTCGTGATTTAGGTTATCAGGTTAATTTAATGATGGATTCAGTGACACGTGTTGCAATGGCACAAAGAGAAATAGGTCTTGCTATAGGAGAACCACCAACAACCAAAGGTTATACCCCGTCTGTATTTTCGATTCTTCCTAAACTGCTGGAACGAACAGGTACAAATCATCTTGGAACCATTACCGCATTTTACACCGTATTAGTGGATGGTGACGATATGAATGAGCCGATTGCCGATGCGGTACGTGGAATTTTAGATGGCCACTTTGTTATGGATCGTAAAATAGCAGAACGAGGTCAATTTCCAGCTATCAATGTTTTGAAGTCAGTAAGCAGGGTGATGAATCAGATTACAACAGAGGAACAACGGGACGCTGCAAATGAATTGCGTACACTGATTTCAACATTTGAAGAGAATATGGAACTTATTAATATAGGTGCTTACAAGAGAGGAACAAACAAAGATATTGATAAAGCGATATCTTTCTATCCAAAGATTCAGGCATTTTTAAAACAGGGTGTTTTCGAGTACACAACACTGGAAGAAACAATTAGTATGATGAAGGCCTTGTTAAATGGAGGGGTAAACTGATGGCGGAAACATTGACATTAACCAAAATCTTAAATGTTAGAGAAAGTGAAAAGAAAGTTGCACAAAAAGACTATACACAGTCAATGAATACGTTTGAAGCAGTAGCATCCGATTTTTATACCTTACTCAAGAAAAAAGAGAATGCTGAGGATTCCTATGAGAAATATATTCATTCCAATGTACCTATTGATCAAATCAAACAGCTTACCGGCTATATCGAATTGTTAAACAGACAGATCTTGGAAGTACAGCAACAAGTGAATAATGCAAGAAATGATATGGAAGTAAAGCAAACAAAACTTTCTGATGCTCATATTGAAGTAAAGAAGTTTGAAAAAATCATTGAACATCGCAGGCAAATAGAAGATAATCATCAAAAAAAAATGGAACTAGCATTTATGGATGAAATCTCTATCAATCAATTTTTAAGCAGTAAAATAAGGTGAAGCAAATGGCAGAAAAGAAGAAGAACGAAAATAAAAAAATGAACCCATTCCTTTGGTTTTTGTTTGCAGTTGTTATTCCGGTTATTATTGTTATCACTCTGGTTATTATCATTTTAAACATTGCCGGGATTGATGTCATAAACTGGGCAAAAGAAAAAGGAGATAATATTCCAGTTGTTTCTAACCTTGTTACGACAGAGGAAGAAGCAGAAATCAAATCAAGAGAAAACCACTTTGAGCAAACGATTGAAGATAAAGATGAAGAAATTGAACAGTTAAACCAAAATATTAGTGATCTGGAAATGGTTATTAGTGATTTGGAACAGGAAATGGTCCGGCTGGAAAGGGCACAAAGTGAACAGGATGCTCTGGAAGAGGCAAATATAGAAGGACAGATGAACGAAGCGGTTAAGACTGTAGCAAAATCCTATGAGGAGATGGACAGGGTACAAGCAGCGGTCATCCTTGAAAATATGGAGGATAGAACGTCTATCGTTACCATACTAAAAGAAGTCCCCAATGATATCCGCGGAGAAATATTACAGGAAATGGATCCGGAAATTGCCGCAGATATAACACAAAGGCTTATGTCAAGCAGTAATTAAAACGCCGAAAACTTGAAAGGGGGTGAATAAATGAATGCGATCGGAATGAATATTCCACTTTTACAAACATCATCTGGACAATCTGTAAAAAGTCAGGAAAGTCCTTCAAATGGAAATTTATTTAGACAAATACTAAGTGAACGACATAATCCAAAGGAAACGACCACAGCTAATACAGATTTATCAGAGATGGAGATGGATGAAAAGGAATTACCTGAAGAGCTTAGAGAAATATTAAGTAGAGTGCTTTCCGGCGAACAAACGATTGATACACTGGTGCAGGACAGTATTAATTTAGATTCACTATCTGATTGGATTGGCGAGAATCATTCAGATGACTTGGACATGAACACTCTAATTAAACTATTAGAAGGTCAATTATCAACTGAAGAATCGGATGATACGATGAGCGCCATGCATTCCGTTTTAATGAATCAAATGTTTTCCAACAGAGCAGATTTAACTCCAGTCAAACCATCTTACATGGAAATCATTGCTGAATTTGAATCATTGCTGTCACAAATGGATACAAAAGAAGATGCTTCCAAAGTAGCACCAAAGATTTTAGAACTTCTTCGGCAATGGACAGCTTTGGAAAAGAATTCTGTTCAAGTAAACGACATGCAACAGTTGTTTAAGAACAATCAGTCAAAAGAACAAATGGTTTGGAAGGATTTAATTCAATCTTTTCAAAAAAGGGATCAATTATCTGCAAAACAACTTTATAAT
This sequence comes from Oceanobacillus salinisoli, assembly GCF_009733865.1. GTDB lineage: Bacteria > Bacillota > Bacilli > Bacillales > Amphibacillaceae > Oceanobacillus > Oceanobacillus salinisoli. The sequence continues at coordinate 56,447 of NZ_WOFB01000003.1, forward strand.
TCAGATGCCAAAGTGACAAATAAGGATGTTACTAGATGGTTAGAAAAGGCTTTTGAAAATCATGGTTTAACCGAACGAGTTTCATTACATGTACATACGGGTACTACAATGTCTAAACTCGAGCAATATGCCATTCATATTAATCAAAGCCAAGGGGCGCAACCGGCTAACCAGCAGTTACTGGACCAGTTTGAAAACATTATAAAATCCAGTAAATTTTTAGCTAAGCCAAATGGAACCAATCAATTATCCATTACCATACAACCACATAATTTAGGGGAAATGAGAATTCGTCTCTTGCAAGTAAATGGCGAAATGACGGTGAAGATAATGGTTACGACACAAGCTGCTAAAGAAATGCTGGAATCCAATACCAGTCAGTTAAGAAATATGTTTTCACCACATCAAGTTGTTATTGAAAAACAGGAAATGAATACACAACAAGGTCAACTATCACAAAAGGAACAAAATAGTGATAACTTGCAAGATAACAATGACAGTGAACAGTCTAATCATCCTGAACAGGAAAGCAGCCAACACTCAGAAGATGACTTTGAAACACAGTTTCGTGAATTACTAATGAATGAGAAAGTATAGGTGATATCAATGAACAATATAGACACATCGTTATACTTATCCAATCAAAAGACGACAAGGGAACCAAGTCCTACTCTTGATAAGGATGGATTTTTAAAAATACTGATGACGCAATTGCAAAATCAAGACCCAACAGCCCCAATGGATGATAATGAGATGGTTCAACAGATGTCTACACTTACATCGTTAGAACAAATGATGAATATGGCAAGCTCGATTGACAAGCTTGTTCAAAATCAGCTTGTATCTCCAGTTATTCAATATAGCCACATGATTGGGAAAGAGGTTATGTACCAGCAAGTGGATGAAAGAACAGGGCAAGAACTAGGTGTGTTATCAGGAAATGTTGTTGCGGTCAGTCAAAAAGAAGGATCTGCTATCCTGGAATTGGATAATGGTGAAAAGATTTATGCAGATGCTGTGACCAAAGTAAGTACAACAGAAGATAAGTAAGAATGGATGTAACGGAATAAAGGAAGTGAATAATAATGGATCATAGAATTCATCAAGTATCACAGCAATATGCGTTACAAATTCCGACAGTTAAAAAACCAGTGAAAACGGAATCGAAAGCAGTTTTTAAAGATATTTTAGCTGAACAAGAAGTATTAAAAGTAAGTAAGCATGCCAGCGAGCGAATGAGTCAAAGAAATATCCAGATTGATGAAAAACAATGGCAAACCATTGAAACAAAAATAGAGGAAGCAAGACAAAAGGGGATTACAGATTCCTTAGTTGTCATCAATGATGCAGCATTGCTTGTAAGTGCTGAAAATAATACAGTTGTAACGGCAATGGACATGGAAGAGGCATCAAGTCGAATCTTCACAAACATTAATGGTACGATTTTAATTAACGATTAGGCTGGACCCTTATGGGAGGCCAACTGAGCTGTTGAATGACTGAAACAGCTTCATTAAAACTAAAAAGGGGAATAAAAAATATGTTACGCTCAATGTACTCAGGAATTTCAGGGATGAAAAATTTTCAAACGAAATTAGACGTGATTGGTAATAATATCGCCAATGTAAATACATCTGGCTTTAAAAAAGGCCGTGTGACTTTTCAGGACATGATGAGTCAGACAACTACAGGTGCCCAAGGTCCAACTGCAACAAGAGGTGGTATTAATGCGTCTCAAGTTGGATTAGGTTCCCAACTTGGGTCAATTGATAACATTCAAACACAAGGGTTCCGTCAAACTACCAATAATCCGTTAGATCTGGCATTAGAGGGGGATGGAATGTTTGCGGTAGAAACGTTAGCAACAGCCGATACAGAAAGTACAAGATATTATACGCGTGCCGGTAATTTTTATTTAGATAATGAAGGATATATTGTAAATTCAAATGGTTACTATTTGGTAGGTCAAGACAATGAGGGGCAAGAGGGCAGGCTACAAATCCCTGATACAGCACAAAGCTTCAGTATTCAAACAGATGGAACTGTTAATTATATCAACGATGCTGGAGAGCCCGTAGAAGCTGGACAAATTATGCTTGCGAGTTTTTCGAATCCCGCTGGGTTAGAGAAAGCTGGAAGCAACCTATTCCTTAATACACCAAATGCAGGTCTCGCCGCTGAACTAGTAACACCTGAAACACAGGGTGCTGCTTCTATCATCAGTGGCTCACTGGAAATGTCCAATGTTGATTTATCTGAGGAGTTCACAGAAATGATTACCGCACAGCGTGGATTCCAGGCAAATACAAGAATCATTACTACATCAGATGAAATCTTACAGGAACTTGTAAACTTAAAACGATAATAGGGAGGTAGGTAGAGGCTACTAATTCAGTTGTCTCTACCACCATTATATGATTGAATTAACACGTTTAAATGGAGATTTATTTACCTTGAATGCAGTTATGATTGAACAGGTAGAGTCCCGGCCGGATACGACTGTTACACTGGTCAACGGGAAAAAATTAGTAGTTAAAAACAGCAGACCTGAAGTCGTTAAGTTGATAACAGCATATTATCAAACGATTGGGTTACAAAGTTTATATAGGAAAACAGGTGATAACAATGAGTAGACTTGTAAAAGTGATGCTGACGTCATTAGTGGTATTGCTAATCGTAACGATTGTGGCGTTAGTCGTTGTATTAAATGTAACGAACGCTAAAAATCAATCTGATGAACCTTCAATCGATGACATGATAGAATATTCTTATGAATCACCTGAGATAACAACCGATTTAGAGGATGGAAGTTTTGTTCGGGTTCAATTTCAAATTGTGACAGATGGAAAAGATGCGAAAGATGAAATAAGCAAACGGGACTTTCAGCTAAAGAATATTTTAATTAAGGAATTAGCAACAATGACAGAGGAAGATTTTAAATCAGGATTACCTGAATTAGAAGATAACTTGAAAGAAAAGATAAATGAACTGATGACTGAAGGAACAGTTGTTGATGTCTATACAATAGACAAGATTTTACAATGATCAGAGCTTACTCCAGTATGGGGGTGAATGTTAATAATGGATGAAGTACTCTCACAGAATGAAATTGATGCCCTACTCTCAGCTATTACATCGGGAGAAATGGACGCAGAACAGCTAAAAAAAGAAGATACGGAGAAGAAAGTTCGCGTATATGATTTTAAACGAGCACTTCGGTTCTCAAAAGACCAAATTCGAAGTATATCCAGAATACATGAAAACTATGCAAGACTTTTAACTACTTTCTTTTCCACACAACTAAGAACGTACGTTAATATTTCTGTTACTTCTGTAGATCAGATACCTTATGAAGAATTTATTCGCTCTATACCGAAACTAACAGTATTAAATTTATATAGTGTGGAACCATTAGATGGCATGCTGGTATTTGAAATTAATCCTAATATTGCCTATGCACTCATTGACCGCATTTTAGGCGGTAAAGGAAACAGCTTAAATAAAACCAACAGTTTGACGGAAATTGAGAAGCTTCTGTTAACGCAAATATTTGATAAAGGCAGTTACTGTTTAACAGATGCTTGGTCCTCTGTTGCTGAGATTAATCCGGTATTAGAAGAATTTGAGGAAAATCCGCAATTTATCCAATTATTTTCTCCAAATGAAACAGTTGTGGTCGTGTCATTAACGACAAAAATTGGGGAAACTAGTGGTGTGATGAATATATGTATACCACATGTTATCCTCGAGCCGATTATACCTAAACTATCTGAACATTATTGGATGCAAACCAATGAAAAGAATAGGGACCATGAAGCTTATGATAAGCTTACCAAACATGTTCAAGAAGCAGAGGTAATGGTTAAAACCATTTTAGGCGAGGCAGATATAACCATTGATGAATTCCTTAAATTAAATACGGATGATGTCATTGCCTTAGATCAATCAATTGATGATCCGCTTAAACTGATTATTAATAATAAACCAAAATTTCATGTACAGCCCGGAAAACACAAAAACAAAATGTCTGTACAAATACTTGAGGAAATTAACGGGGTGAACGATAATGACGAATGATGAAGGAATGTTATCCCAAGAAGAAATAGATGCGTTATTAAATATTGGTTCAGACGAGGCAAATGAGGAAACCTCTGCTTCAGAAAAAGCGGATCAATTATCCAACATTGAAATAGATACATTAGGAGAGATAGGAAACATCTCCTTTGGAAGTTCGGCTACCACTTTATCCACCTTACTAAATCAGAAAGTGGAAATCACGGTACCTGAAGTTAGTGTGATTGGTAAAAATGACTTATCGCATACCTTAGCATTTGAACCTGTGAGTGTTCAAGTGAATTATGTACAAGGCTTTATAGGAAAAAATGTATTTATCATTAAGGCCACGGATGCAGCAATTATTGCAGATATTATGCTTGGTGGGGACGGCACGAACGCTGATACGGAATTAAATGAAATCCATTTGAGTGCTGTACAGGAATCCATGAATCAAATGATGGGTACTGCGGCAACCAGCATGTCGACGATTTTTAATAAAAAAGTCGATATTTCTCCACCGTCTATCTTAGATGATACGAAGAGCAGTGAAGATATTCTTGAGGAAGAAGCATATGTTAAGATTTCTTTCAGATTAAGGGTCGGTAATTTAATTGATTCAAATATGATGCAATTGATGCCTGTTCAATTTGCGAAAGAAATAGTAAATGAACTCTTAAACAGTTCAAAGGAAAAACAGCCTGTATCGAATGAAAGCACCCCTGTTTCAGAGGAAAAGAAAGGAATTGGTACCATGAATCGAGGTTCATCACAATCGAATCAGGAATCATATTCCATGCCAGAACAACAGCAGAAGGGAACTGAAAACCCTCAATATATTGGGAATAATATGATGCAGGGACAAGCCAATGTACAAGATGCATCCTTTTCCAATCTTGAAAAAGTACAATTAAATACGAATGAACATCGTAATTTGGATATGCTCTTGGATATCCCATTAAATGTAACAGTGGAACTTGGAAGAACAAAGCGCCCAATTCGCGATATCCTTGATTTCAGCAAGGGTTCTATTATTGAATTAGATAAGTTAGCTGGTGAACCGGTAGATATTTTAGTAAATAATAAATTAATTGCAACTGGAGAAGTTGTCGTAATAGATGAAAACTTTGGGGTTAGAGTAACAGATATAATCAGTAAGACAGATCGATTAATGAAACTAAAATAATGCGAAGGTGTAGGAGGAATAATAATGGGGAAGCAAATTTTAATTGTAGATGATGCAGCATTTATGCGAATGATGATTAAAGATATTCTTACTAAAAATGGGTTTGAAGTAGTTGGAGAAGCTTCAGATGGTGCGGAGGCTGTAGAACAATATAAAGAGTTGACACCAGACCTTGTTACGATGGATATAACCATGCCGGAAATGGATGGAATAACGGCATTAAAACAAATCAGAGAAATTAACTCAGAAGCAAAAATCATCATGTGTTCTGCAATGGGGCAGCAAGCAATGGTAATTGATGCGATTCAAGCAGGTGCAAAGGATTTTATTGTTAAACCATTTCAGGCTGACCGGGTTATTGAAGCAATTCAAAAGGCGTTAAACTAGAAACGAGTGAGTATATTGTGTAAAAAAATATTCTATTTCATTTCTATCTACTCAGTCTTATTCTCTCTTCTTATTCCTTCTGAAATTTATGCAGCACCACCAAATGTAATGGACTGTCTGGAAGAGGAAGAGAATTGTGAAGAGGCGGATGTGCAGGAAGCAGAACTTGAGTTGAATGAAGGAGATTTATTAACAGACGATACAGATAACAATGGATCACTTTTTTTCGATTTAATTAAAATGTTTTTTGCATTACTGTTAGTACTGGCATTAATTTACATTGTTTTAAAATTACTTAACAAGAAAAACAAGATATCTCAACAAGTAAAAGGATTGGAAAACCTGGGCGGCATTTCACTTGGACAAAATAAGTCTATTCAAATCGTTCGGGTAGGACCAAAAATATATTTAATTGGTGTTGGAGAAAATGTGGAATTGCTTCAGGAAATAACAGATAATGACTTAAAAAATGAATTAATAAACAACATGAATCAGCAGAGTGATGCCTTAACTAATTCCATATTAGGTCCATTTATGAAAAACGAAGCAAAAAGTGTTAACAATAATAAAGATTTTAAAAAGCTTTTTTCAACGGAACTCGATAGGCTAAAGCAGAATAGAGAAAAAATGATTGACAAACAGAAGGAAGATTACCATGAATGAATTTATTGATATGTTTTCCGGTTCAGATCCAACAAATGTAGCCACTTCTGTTCAGTTGATCTTATTGTTAACGGTATTATCATTAGCTCCTGGCATCTTAATCCTAATGACTAGTTTTACAAGGATTATTATTGTCCTATCCTTTGTCAGAACATCTTTAGCAACACAGCAAATGCCGCCAAACCAAGTGTTGATTGGACTTGCTATGTTCTTAACCTTTTTCATTATGGCACCAACGTTTAACGAAGTGTATGATGAGGCTTTAGAACCGTTATTTGCTGAAGAAATAACGTTGGATGAAGCATATGATCGCGCAAGTATGCCACTTAAAGAATTTATGGCTAAACATACAAGACAAAAGGATTTAGCCTTATTCCTGAATTACACGGAGGCAGAACGTCCAGAAAGTTTGGAAGATGTTCCGCTTACGACGTTAGTCCCGGCATTTGCGATTAGTGAGCTAAAGACAGCTTTTCAGATGGGTTTTATGATATTTATACCATTTCTGATTATCGATATGGCTGTGGCAAGTATCTTAATGTCCATGGGTATGATGATGCTACCGCCAGTTATGATTTCATTGCCATTTAAGATTTTATTATTTGTATTAGTAGATGGATGGTATTTAATTACACATTCTTTATTACAAGGATTTTAATTCGATATTTCAATTTGAAAGAGGCATAGTAGGATGAACAGTGAAAATGTATTGGCATTTGCAGAAAGTTCTATTTATACATTGTTGCTTATAACAGGTCCGCTGCTTATCTTAGCTGTTGCAGTAGGGCTGATTATTAGTATTTTTCAAGCTACCACACAAATCCAGGAACAGACACTTGCCTTCGTTCCGAAAATTATAGCGGTTTTAGTTGGCTTAATCTTTTTTGGACCGTGGATGCTTACCACCATGGTTGAGTTTACGATGAATATTTTTCTGAATTTAAATCAGTTTGTAGGGTAGTTTATGCTGGAAATGATAAATATCAATAGTCTTCCTGTATTCTTGCTTATATTTGTTCGTGTTCTTGCATTCTTCGTGACGATGCCATTGTTTTCCTATCGAACCATCCCACTACCATTCAAGATTGGATTCGGTTTTTTTCTGGCAATGATTATGTTTTATACGATTGATGGTAGTGGTGTAGCTTTTGATAGTATGTATTTATTTTTGCTAATGAAAGAAGCGCTTGTCGGTCTTTTGATTGGACTAATTGCATATATCATCGTCTCTGCCATCCAGGTTGCTGGTGGTTTTATCGATTTTCAAATGGGATTTGCCATTGCGAATGTTATGGACCCGCAAACAGGTGCTCAGAGTCCAATCACTGGTCAATTTTTGTATATGATATCCCTTTTATTTTTATTAGCGGTCGATGGACATCACCTAATTATAGATGGTATTGTCAATAGTTATCAGTTTATTGAATTAGGACAATTCATTCCATTCGAAAATAAATCGATTGCCGATTTCGTCATAGATAGCTTTAACTACATGTTTCTAATCGCCTTTCAAATGTCTATACCTATTGTTGGTTGTCTGTTTTTAGTGGATATTGCATTAGGTATTATTGCCAGGACAGTTCCACAGCTAAATGTTTTTGTTGTTGGACTTCCTTTAAAAATTCTCGTTAGTTTTGTGGCTATTCTAGTGTTTTTAGGTTTATATATGACACTCGCAAAAAATTTGTTTGAAACGATGTTTGTGACGATGCGAGGACTAATGCAGTTATTCGGAGGTGCCTAACTTGCAGCTTAAACTGGATTTACAATTCTTTGCAGGTGAAAAAACGGAAAAGGCCACACCGAAAAAAAGGCAGGATGAACGAAAAAAAGGGAAGGTTGCCAAAAGTCAAGATGTCAATACAGCCGTATTGCTCTTATTTAGTATTATCGGTTTAATCGTATTTGGAAATTATATGCTGCAAAATATGTTGAAATTATTTGAGCATAGCTTTTCCGAATTCATTCATTGGGAATTGACTAACCATACAGTCAGGCAACTGTTCATTGGTGCTCTAACGGAAACAGGAAAAATACTTGCTCCCATCATGATACTTGCGATTATCGGTGGATTGATATCGAATTTGTTTCAAGTTGGTTTTTTGTTTACGACAGAATCATTAAAGTTTGATTTGAAACGGATTGACCCGATTCAAGGAGCAAAACGTATTTTCTCTATTAGAGCTTTAGTGGAACTGTTAAAGTCTTTATTGAAAATTGTATTTGTCGGTTCGATTACCTTTTTTATTATTTGGGTGTACAAAGATGACATGCTGATGACTGCATTTACGAATGCTGAGAATGCCTTGGCTTTCTTTTCCAGAGTAACCGTAATAATGGGGATAGCAGCCATTATTGCCTTGTTATTTCTTTCTGTATTTGATTATGCTTATCAGCGTTATGATTTTGAAAAAAACATGAAAATGTCCAAACAGGATATTAAAGATGAATACAAAAATATTGAGGGTGATCCCTTCATTAAATCGAAAAGGAAAGCTAAACAAAGAGAACTTGCAAGCCGACGGATGATGAGTGAAGTTCCGAATGCAGATGTTGTCATTACCAATCCAACCCATTTTGCGATTGCGATTAAGTACGATGAAAATATGGCTTCTGCACCTTATGTCATAGCAAAAGGGACTGATCATACGGCATTAAAGATAAAAGAAATTGCAAAAGCAAATGATATATATATGGTAGAAAACAAACCACTTGCCCGTTCACTCTACAAAGTGATTGAAGTAGGTGACGTTATTCCGGAAGAGTTCTACCAAGCAGTAGCGGAAATATTGGCATATGTTTACCGCATGGAAAAAAATGTTTAATTTGAGGAGAGACCCCCATGAAAGCACGTGATTTATCTGTTCTAATAGGAGTAATTATAATAATTGTTATGCTAGTAGTCCCCTTGCCAGGTGGTCTTTTAAGTATACTTCTCTTATTAAATATATCCATTGCCTTGATTGTCATATTGGTAGCCATGAATACAAAAGATGCCTTGGAGTTTTCTGTTTTTCCGACGCTTCTGTTGTTATTAACCTTATTCCGTTTAGCATTGAACGTATCGACAACGCGATCAATTCTTTCGGAGGGGAGTGCTGGTGGAGTTGTAGAAACATTTGGCTCTTTCGTTATTGGTGATAATGCGCTTGTGGGGTTTGTTGTGTTCATTATTTTAGTTATTATCAACTTTTTAGTAATTACAAAGGGCTCTGAGCGTGTTTCAGAAGTTGCTGCACGTTTTTCACTTGATGCTATGCCAGGAAAACAAATGAGTATTGATGCCGATCTGAATGCAGGATTAATTTCTGAAAGTGAGGCAAAAGAAAGACGGGAGAAAGTTGAACACGAAGCAGATTTCCATGGATCCATGGATGGTGCAAGTAAATTCGTTAAGGGAGACGCGATTGCTGGTATTATCATTGTACTTATTAATATTTTATTCGGGATCATTATTGGAATGGTACAAATGGGAATGTCCTTTAATGAAGCGATTAATACGTTTACCCGTTTGACGGTAGGAGACGGCTTGGTCAGTCAGATACCTGCACTGCTCATTTCCACTGCTACAGGGATTGTTGTGACTCGATCAAGTGGAAATGAAAATCTGGGATCAGAAGTAACTACTCAATTGCTGCAATATCCAAAACTATTATATATAGCTGCGGCAACGATATTTTTCTTAGGTTTTACACCAATTAATTTCTTCCTGACCACTATTATCGCGCTGATTCTGGCAGCTAGTGCCTACGCTTTACAGAATCAAACGAAAGAGCCCGATATTCCAGATGTAGAAGAAGAAGTGCAATCAGAAAGTACACAAATGAAATCACCTGAAAATGTCATTAACCTGTTAAGTATGGATCAAATCGAGTTTGAATTTGGCTATGCACTTATTCCTTTAGCTGATGCGAATCAAGGTGGAGATTTATTAGACAGGATTGTGATGATTCGCAGGCAGTTGGCATTAGAATTAGGCATTGTCATTCCTGTCGTACGAATTCGTGATAATATCCAATTAGGTCCCAATGAATATAACTTAAAGATTAAAGGAAATGAAGTGGCAGCAGGGGAAGTGTTATTGGATCATTATTTAGCTATGGCTCCCGGAATTGACGAGGATGACGAATTGGATGGAGTTGATACGAAAGAACCAGCATTTGGTCTTCCAGCAAAATGGATTAGCGAAGAGCTAAAAGATGAAGCTGAATTATCTGGTTATACCGTAGTTGATCCGCCTTCTGTGGTGTCAACGCATATTACCGAAGTAATAAAACAGTATGCACACACATTACTCGGCAGACAAGAAACGAAACAGCTAGTCGACCATCTAAAAGAAAACTATTCCATCCTGGTTGAAGAGGTGACACCTGAGCCCCTCTCGATAGGAGATATCCAAAAAGTACTTGCTAAATTACTGAGGGAAAATGTTTCGGTTCGTAATTTACCTGTTATTTTTGAAACGCTGGCAGATTTTTCGAAAATGACTAATGATACCGAGTTATTAGGGGAATATGTAAGACAGTCTTTATCTGCTCAGATTACAAAACAATATGCTGGTGAAGATATGTCGCTAAGTGTTGTAACGGTTTCTGGAAAAGTAGAAAAGTTGATTGCAGAACACGTGAAACAAACCGAACATGGAAATTATCTTTCGTTAGATCCGGAAGCACAACAAACGATTATTTCTTCAGTCCATGAAGAAACTGAGAAATTAGCTCTTCAGGAGGAAACTGCTATTGTGCTTTGTTCCCCTGCCATTCGTATGTATCTGAAACAACTGTTAGATCGATTTTTACCTCAAGTTGTTGTTCTATCCTATAATGAATTGGAACCAAATGTTCAAGTTCAAAGTGTTGGAGTGGTGAATGTAGCATGAAAATAAAAAAGTATATAGCACCAACTATGCCAGAGGCGATGAAGCTAATACGAAAAGAGTTAGGTCCGGATGCTGTCATATTAAATTCTAAAGAGATAAAACAAGGCGGGATCTTTGGATTGTTTAAAAAGAATAAAATAGAAGTGGTTGCTGGACTTGACCCATCCCCATTACCATCTAAATCGAGTAAACAAACGGAAAAGCGGCCTGCGAACCGACCAGTGTCTAAATCTGTAAAAGATCACGAAAAGAGTTCACAGGAAGAGGTTTTGAAGGAAATCCAACAGTTAAAGAAATATATAGAGATTCATTCCAAAAAAACAAATGAAAGCTATCCAGTAGAATACCACTTCGTATATCAACACTTGCTTGAGCAGGAAGTTGATGAACATCTGGCAAAGGAGATTCTCGATAGCGTAAGTGAACAAGATGAAAATAGTGCTTTAAGTAAAGAAGAGATTCTAAGTAAAACAAAACAAATCATAAAAGATATGATTAAGAATTACACATTTGAGGGTATCACTTATAACAAGAAAGTAGTTCAATTCGTGGGGCCTACAGGTGTAGGAAAAACAACAACATTGGCAAAAATAGCGTCCCATATGATTTTAAAAGATAATAAGCGGGTGGCGTTTATTACTTCTGATACGTATCGTATTGCTGCAGTGGAACAATTAAAAACATATGCGCGGATTCTTAATGTGCCTTTAGAGGTTGCCTACACCGTAGAAGACTACAAAAATGCAATCGATAAATTTCAATCTTATGACATCATACTTGTAGATACAGCTGGAAGGAATTTCAGAGAGGAAAAGTACGTAAAAGATTTAATGGAAAGTATGAAATACAATATAGAGATGGAGACGTTCCTTGTTTTATCGTTAACGTCAAAACCAAAAGATATTGCCGAAATATATGATCAATTTCATCATATTCCAATAAAAGAGGTTATTTTCACAAAGATTGATGAGACGCGCCAGTATGGAAGCATATTAAATACATGTGTGGAAAAGCAAATCGGAATCGCCTATTTGACAAATGGACAAGATGTACCAAATGATATTTTAGATGTAAACCCCGATAGAATTGCTAATTTGATTGTAGGAGATATTGGTGATGAATGATCAAGCTGCACGTTTAAGAAGAAAAATTGAAATGAAACAAAACCCGAAGCAAGCAAAAACGATATGTGTGATTAGTGGAAAAGGTGGAGTTGGGAAATCAAATACATCTTTAAACTTTGCATTGGAATTAGTCAATCATGGAAAAAAGGTTCTATTGTTTGATTTGGATGTTGGTATGGGGAATATTGATATTTTATTGGGAACACATGCCCGAAAAACAATTTTAGACATGTTTAACGGGTTTGAGTCGATTCATGATATTATTGAAGTGGAAAATAATGGGTTAGCCTATATCTCGGCGGGTTCTGGTTTAAATGAATTCTTTTCACTAGATGATTCCAAAAAGGATTTTTTTATGAATCAATACACGGAGTTAATTGGTTTGTATGACTATATTCTTTTTGATATGGGTGCTGGAATTCATACCGACAGTTTATTTTTTATTTTGGCTGCAGATGAATGTATTGTTATTACTACTCCAGAACCAACATCAATTACGGATGCTTATAGTGTCATTAAACACATTATTAAGCATCAAGGTAAGATGCCTATCCAAGTCATTATGAACAGATCGTTGTCACAAAAAACTGGGGAACAAGCATTAGAAAGGTTTAGGCAGGTTATTAAACAATTTTTGCAGGTTGACATTATTAAAATGGGGATTCTTCCAGAAGATCAGGCAGTCAGTCAAGCGGTTGTGAAACAGAAGCCGTATATATTCAATGAAAAATTAAGCATTACAAAAGCATTAAAACAAATAACAGCTAACTATTTAAAGAACACGACAGAACTTAACTCTATACATCCTACATTTATACAAAAGTTAAAACAACTACTAATCGAGAGGTAATAACCATGGAACGGATTCGGGTGATTGTCATTGATGATTCAGCGTTTATGCGTAAAGTTATTTCAGATATTTTGGGAAGTGACGAAAGAATAAACGTTATTTCAACTGCAAGAAATGGCTTGGAAGGATTAAAAAAGATTCAACAATCATTACCAGATGTGGTTACAATGGATGTGCATATGCCTATTATGGATGGAATTAAAGCGTTGGAGAACCTTATGCAATTAAACCCTTTACCGGTAGTTATGTTAAGCGGTGATACGAAGGAAGGCGAGTCTAAAGCATTGGAGGCAATTAGAAAAGGTGCGGTTGATTTTATTACGAAGCCTTCTGGTCCGATTTCCCTGGATATCGAATCAATTAGAGAAGAGATAATAAAAAAAGTCATTAACGCCTCCTCTATTAACATGAATCATAAAAATAACATAAATAATATTTATCCCCAATCTGCTATCCTCCCCCATCATAAGCTCTATCATCAGACCGTTATAGCTATTGGGACTTCAACAGGAGGCCCCAAGGCAATAGAACGGGTTATTCATGATTTACCAAGTAATTTTGCACCACCCATTTTTATTGTTCAGCATATGCCTGCAGGTTTTACTAAATCACTTGCGGATAGGCTGAACATGTTAAACACCATCCATGTAAAAGAAGCGGAAAATGGGGAGAAGGTGGATCAGCATACAGCATATATTGCTCCAGGAAACCAGCATATGAGAGTAAAAGAAGAAGGTCCATCACTGATCATAGAGCTGTCAAAAGACATGCCAAGAAATAATCATCGTCCATCTGTTGATGTTCTATTTGAATCCCTGGCTGAAATAACCCCCCTAAATAAAATTGCTGTTATTTTAACTGGGATGGGAAGTGATGGTACAAATGGACTAAAAAGATTAAAAGAAGAGAATAAATATTCAGCCGTCATAGCAGAATCCGAAGAAACAGCGATTGTTTACGGGATGCCAAGAGCGGCTGTGAATGCAAAAACTGTCGATTTTATTTTGCCAATAAATCAAGTTGCAGAAAAAATTGCAGGCTTACAAGAAAAGCTAGCTAAGAAATAATAAGGTAAAGGGGAATTTTGTTATGGCAAATAATTCATCTATTGTCAGGAAAATGATCGTTTTTCAATTGAAAGAGGAGGAATATGCTGTCAACGTTCAACAGATAGCCTCGATTGAAAGGTTGGTACCTATTACTAGGGTTCCGCAAACGAATGATTTTGTAAAAGGAGTAATAAATCTTCGAGGTGTAGTAATACCCATCATAGATTTGCGGCTTAGATTTGGACTGGATGAGGCAGAAATGAATGATGCAACCCGAATTTTAATTGTTTATCTGGATGATATGGAAGTTGGTTTAATCGTTGATTCTGCAAATGATGTCATTGATATACCCGAAGAAATCGTCGAACCTAATCCAGAGGTAATTGGATCGGTTCATGCTGACTATATTGAAGGCGTTGCAAAAATAGAAAACCGTTTGCTTATTTTATTGGATTTACATAAGGTTTTAGAGACGGAGAAAACGAGAGAATCAGTGGAAGGATAATAAAATGGAATACTTACATTTATCAAACCTGCAATTGGATGTTTTGCGTGAAGTAGGGAATGTTGGCGCAGGGAATGCAGCTACTTCCATGTCAAAACTAATTAATAGGAAAATGGATATGCAAGTTCCTTCTGTCAAAATAGTTAATTTTGATGAGATGATGGAGTTGATAGGCGGTCCAGAAGAAGTGATTGCTGCCATGTTATTTCAAATTAAAGGGGAATTCCCTAGTACTGTCTATTTTATTCTGCCCATGGAAGAAGCCGAAGCACTAGTGCAAAAAATGACAGGGGTCGAGAACTTTACTTTACTTAATGATCCGGGTTCTGATGATATCTGCATATCTGCATTACAGGAAATGGGGAATATTGTTACTGGATCGTATTTATCTGCACTATCTGATTTTACGAACATTCATATGCAGCCCTCTGTTCCATATTTAAGCATAGATATGGCAGGAGCTATTTTAACAGTAGGATTACTTGAAATTTCTCAAGTATCTGATTATGCCATCATCATTGATACAAGTATTTCCAGTGATTCGTTAGAAAAGATTCAAGGTCATTTTTTTCTGATGCCTGAACCTAAGTCATTAGTAAAATTATTTAAAGCGTTAGGTATCGACCATGAAGAATGAGACCAAAATAGTTAAAGTAGGTATTGCTGACTTGAATATTGTAAGGTCACCAGACATGATACGTACTTCCGGACTTGGTTCATGTGTTGGCATTGTCATTTATGATGCTTCTAAAAATATTGCGGGCCTTGCCCATATCTTACTTCCAGAATCACGATTAACGAAACAATCCCATTTTAATAAACATAAATATGCTGACACAGCCATTCCAATATTAATTGACAAATTATTAGCTGGTGGGGCAAGAAAATTTGCATTAAAGGCTAAATTAGCTGGAGGAGCTCAAATGTTTCAAATTGCTTCTCCCTTAGAAACGATGCGTATAGGTTCGCGAAATATTGAAGCAGTTAAGGCACAATTAAATGAATCCCGAATCCCAATTATTGCTTCGGACGTTGGGGGCAATGCCGGACGGACGATAGAATTTAATCCAGCAACAGGTCAACTTAAAGTGAGAAAAGTAAATCAAGATATCATTTATATCTAGTAAACCTACACATATAAAACGATATAGGGAAGGAGGAGCTAATTAGATATGTCCAACAATCATTCTCCTCTAGAACAAGAGTTATGGAACGATTGGATAAACCATAAAAGTAATGATGCTGCAAACGAGTTAATCAGCAACTATATGTACTTGGTTCAATTTCATGTTGAAAGAATTTCCATACACCTTCCAAAAAGTGTACACAAAGATGATATTAAAAGTCTCGGATTAATCGGTTTATATGATGCACTTAAGAAGTTTGAACCAAGTCGTGATTTAAAATTCGACACTTACGCCTCCATCCGTATTCGCGGGGCGATAATGGATGGGTTAAGGAAAGAGGATTGGCTCCCAAGATCATTAAGAGATAAAGTTAAAAAAGTAGAGGAAGCTCAGCGTCATTTGCAACAAATCCATCAACGCGCGCCAAGTTCATCAGAAATAGCTAAGCATACAGGATTAACTGCTCAGGAAGTGGAGACTACGATTAAAGATTCTCTCTTTTCCAACATACTGTCCATTGAAGAAAAACCAAAGGATGGGTCACAAGAAGGAGGAATTGGTTACTCGATTGCAGATGATTCTTCAGGGATTCCTGAATCAAAAATGTTACAAAAAGAGGTTGAGAAAGAATTAATGGAAGGAATTAAACAGTTAAATGAAAATGAGCAAATGGTAATAAGCTTGTTTTATTTCGATGAATTAACATTAACGGAGATTGGTGATGTACTCGAATTAACCACTTCGCGCATCTCCCAAATTCATAAAAAAGCTGTTTTTAAATTAAGAAAGACATTAAGTAAAATACCAAACATATCTTAATTTTTCGCGATAATTTGGAAGCCAACGGAGTTAAGAAATTATTTTTTAAATAGAACCAGACTCGGATTGTATATCATAGGAAAAAAGTAATGGTTGTAAGTAAATCCTATTGAGAGGATGTATGAATGCTCACTGTTCACTGGAGAGCGATATATCTTTTACATTTGTTGGGTTCTGGTAGTGGACGGTTATTGTAGAACAAAGGTTTTAAAAGCAAATATACAGCTCTTATTAGGATATATAAATGAAGGCTTAGGTTGAAATGAAAAAGTTCGATTTTTTCAGTGAATGTTTTAAAAGGTTATATTCTAAAAGATTAAGACTGCAGTTACACGTCCCACCGAAATGATTTGTTGTTTTTGTCGCGAAATATATAAACTGCAAAATAACTTTAAATGTTGTTAGAGCATCAACTTACCGCTACGGAAATACACTACGCGCACCTTAGGGCGGCTGGTGAGCCTCCTCGTGTTGTCTCGTCTTTAGGGGTCTCACCGATGCCTTTCATACCGCAGTAGTCTCCGTGTATTCCCTCCGCTGGTTTGTGTGCTATTCAACTACTTATCTGAAGGTTGCTAATCAACGTATGATTCCCAGAATACTAAGTTATTTTCCTTTACTTAGCGGAGGCAGAATACGTAGACTCCTCGAAAATACAAACCGATTTTCTTCGTGCGATTTAGAGCTGGAGTTCGAAAAAAGCGTTTTGAAAAAGGTAGAAAATTTTTTACACGTTTGGAAAGTATAAAATTTTAGCAAAGAAGTTTTTCGAGGTAGCTAAAATTTTAACGTCCTAAGTATAAAAAAACTACCCATTCGCTAAAGGACGAGCGAATGTGAGTTTTTCTAATAAAAAAGAGGAAATAAAGGTTAACAGACAGAAAATAGTATATATGCGATAAATTATATCCATAATGAAATAAAGCTAAAGTTGTAAGAAAGCGGGTTCAATGCAGCCAAACCTTAACTTCCAAGAGTATAAGAAACACGACACGACACAAATGTCCTTGTCCTGTTACAAAATAATATAGTTTAGTATGAAATCATCATGGAACCCGCCTATTTGAATACGAAATAATGAAAAAAATAGGAGTGGATCATGTGAGCTTAAAGTTAATCGAATTGCAAGTCGCCATTCCACGGACCCAAGATGCAAGTAAACTTAGTGAACAGCTTACAAAGCAAAATCAGCATTTTCAGGAGTCCCTTGCTTCATCACAGTTAAAACAGGAAGAATTAAAACGAAAAAGAGTAAATGACCTAAATGATACGGAGCAATTGAAGTTTAAGAAACAGAAAACAGGTGACCATCAAACCTTACCAAGGAATCGAAAAACAACCTCAAGCATGGAATATATCAAACATCCCTATTTAGGCAATCAAATAGACGTAAACAGTTAGAAGGGAAACATTTTATGGTATCATTTTTATTGATTATAAGTTTTTTACTACATATTTTAACACTATATGCTATATTTGTTCTGTTTAAACAGGTAAATTCGCAGCAAAGAGCAGATACAACGGAAATAACAGAACTTTTTGAATCGTATTTAGAGGAGATTAAAGAAGAAAATAGTCGTTTGCAAAAGGAATTGCAAAAGAAAAATTCGTCTGAAGTACTTCCTTTTAATAATAAAAAAGAAGGGATGGCTGATGAACCAGCTAATCAAGAACCGACGAAACAAGAACCAGATCTAGAACCAATAATAGAAGTTGGCGATATGAATGACGCTGTGGAAGCATCCCTGGAAGCAAAAGTACTACAGCTTCATCATCAGGGGCTTTCGATTACTGAAATTGCAAAGCGACTTAACTGTGGAAAAACGGAAGCGGAACTGATTATTCGTTTACATCAAAAAAATATGTAAATAACCTTGATTAGGTATCTACGATATGGTATATTTAATTTTGGTGTAAATGCTCATGTTTTGTAGATACAAATAACAGGGTAAAAAAACACACGTTTAGTAATTTATGTAGGTGGTGCCGTTTATGTGCGGTCTCTTCATAAAAATGATCTAAACGGAGGAAAAAACCAATTAGGAGGAAATATTTATGTCAGCAATTTCTATGAAGCAACTTTTAGAAGCTGGTGTACATTTTGGTCACCAGACACGCCGTTGGAATCCGAAAATGAAAAAATACATTTTCACAGAGCGTAACGGTATTTATATCATTGACCTGCAAAAAACAGTGAAAAAGGTTGATGAAGCGTACAATTTCGTAAAAGAAATCGCAGCGAATGGTGGTTCTATTCTTTTCGTAGGAACGAAAAAGCAAGCACAGGAATCTGTTCGTGAAGAAGCAATTCGTTCAGGTATGTTCTATGTGAATCAACGCTGGTTAGGTGGAACACTTACTAACTTCCAAACAATCCGCAAACGTATTAACCGTTTGAAAGATATAGAGCGTATGGAAGAAGACGGAACTTTTGATGTATTACCTAAAAAAGAAGTGGTAAACTTATTAAAAGAAAAAGAACGTCTAGTTAAATTCCTGGGTGGAATTAAAGAGATGAAGAGTCTTCCTGATGCATTATTTGTTATCGATCCACGTAAAGAACGTATAGCAATCGCTGAAGCACATAAATTAAATATTCCAATTATTGGAATTGTGGATACAAACTGTGATCCTGATGAAATTGATTATGTAATTCCAGCGAATGACGATGCGATTCGTGCTGTTAAACTTTTGACTTCAAAAATGGCAGATGCTATTTTAGAAGTAAAACAAGGTGAGGTTACGGAGGAAGCTCAGTCTGAAGAAACTGCTGAAGAAGCAGAAGCTGTAGCTGCAAATCAAGAGTAATTTTAAAAGGTGAGGGTGATAAGAGGAGAAGAGCCTTTTATCACCTTTTTTAAAGAAATTCAACGTATATTAAGGAGGAAAAATGATGGCAATTACTGCTAAAATGGTAAAAGAACTACGTGAAAAAACTGGTGCAGGAATGATGGATTGTAAAAAAGCACTTCAAGAAACAGACGGTGATATGGACAAAGCAATTGATTTCCTACGTGAAAAAGGGATTGCAAAAGCTGCGAAAAAGGCAGATCGTATCGCTGCAGAAGGGCTTACTCATATTGAAGTGGATAACAATACTGCAGCTCTACTAGAAGTGAACTGTGAAACAGACTTCGTTACAAAAAATGACCAATTTAAAGAATTATTATCTGAACTTGGTAAGCATTTAATAACACAACAGCCAGCTAATGTTGAAGAAGCTCTTCAGCAAAAACTTCACGGTGAAGGTGACACTGTAGAAACATTCATAAATTCAGCAGTTGCTAAAATTGGTGAGAAAATCACACTAAGACGCTTTACCATTTTTACGAAGACAGATAATGATGCATTCGGTGCATATTTACATATGGGTGGACGTATTGGTGTACTATCTGTACTTGAAGGTACAAAAGACGAAGAACTTGGCAAAGATATTGCGATGCATGTTGCAGCAGTAAATCCACGCTATATTTCCCGTGAAGCGGTTAGTGAAGAGGAAGTTAATCATGAGCGTGAAGTACTAAAACAGCAAGCATTAAATGAAGGAAAACCAGAAAAAATTGTTGAAAAAATGGTGGAAGGCCGTCTAGGCAAATTCTTCCAGGAAATTTGCTTATTAGAACAGGATTTTGTCAAAGACCCTGATCAAAAAGTGAAAAAATATGTAGCAGACAAAGGCGCTTCTGTTAAAGCATTTGTTCGTTATGAAGTTGGCGAAGGGTTAGAAAAGCGTGAAGAAAACTTTGCAGAAGAAGTTATGAGCCAAATTAAAAAATAATAATAACGGATAGGGAACGATTTTTGTTCCCTATTTCCTCATGTATGCGTAAAATTCATTAAGTTTCTTGGAGGTTATTATGACAACAGCACGATACCGAAGAATTGTGTTAAAGTTAAGTGGGGAAGCATTGAGTGGAGAGCAAGGGTACGGAATTGATCCCAAAGTAATCCAATCGATAGCCAGCCAAGTTAAAGAAGTAGTAGAATTAGGTGTAGAAGTAGTTGTTGTTGTTGGTGGCGGAAATATATGGCGTGGAAAAGTAGGTAGTGAAATGGGGATGGACCGTGCAACCGCTGATTACATGGGTATGTTAGCAACGGTTATGAACTCTTTAGCATTGCAGGATGGTTTGGAGACTATTGGAATTCCAACCCGGGTGCAAACATCCATTGAAATGCGTCAGGTAGCAGAGCCATACATAAGAAGAAAGGCCATTCGCCATCTGGAGAAAAAACGTGTTGTTATTTTCGCAGCAGGTACTGGAAATCCTTATTTTTCTACGGATACAACGGCAGCATTAAGAGCAGCTGAAATAGAAGCTGAAGTAATTTTAATGGCAAAAAATAATGTTGATGGTGTCTATACAGATGATCCTAAATTAAATAAGGATGCGAAAAAATATGATAGCCTATCCTATATGGAAATGTTAAACGAAGGACTTGGTGTAATGGATTCCACTGCTTCTTCACTATGCATGGATAACAATATCCCATTAATTGTATTTTCCATTACAGAAGAAGGAAATATTAAAAAGGTTGTTCAAGGTTCAACCATAGGAACAATAATAAGGGGGAAATAAACATGTCAGATTCGGTTATGAACACAATGCGTGAAAAAATGGAGCAAGCTGTACAAGCGTATACAAAAAGTTTAGCAACAGTAAGAGCGGGGAGAGCAAATCCTAGTTTACTTGATAGTGTATATGTAGATTATTACGGTGCATCCACACCACTTAATCAGTTAGCTAATATTTCTGCTCCTGAAGCAAGAATGCTTGTGATTACTCCATATGATAAATCTGCACTTGCTGATATTGAAAAGGCGATTCAAAAGGCTGATTTAGGTATATCACCCTCTAATGATGGGAATGTCATTCGTATCAATATTCCACCTTTAACAGAAGAACGCCGCAAGGATTTAGTTAAAGTAGTTGGGAAATATGCTGAAGATTATCGAATTCAAGTGAGAAATGTACGTAGAGATGCCAATGACCAATTGAAAAAGTTAGAAAAGAATGGCGAGATTACGGAAGATGAATTAAGAAATCTTCAAGATGAAGTTCAAAAAGAAACAAACAACCATATTGATAAGATTGATCAACTTACGAAGGACAAAGAAAACGAAATTATGGAAGTTTGATTCCAATTTTTTCCTTTTCCTTCTTTCCTAAAATAGTAAATAAGTGTAAAATAAGAAAAAGCCCTCTTCTATAAGGGGGCTTTTGTATTCGGAGCAGATTATCGGTATAATAGAGAAAAATATTATAAAGCTGCTGCTTTATAAACAAAAATTCGCATTCGCTCGTCCTTTAGCGAATATACTTAGGACATTTAAAATTTTAGCAATGTCGAATTCCTTTCTTTGCTAAAACTTTATACTTTCCTAACGTGAAATAAAGGTACGTAATATAATTCCTTTTCTCCTCATAATATTAGTAAAAGGGATGTATGTAATAACAATATTCGGAGGACAAACCATGTCTATAAAAATTCCTTTTTTTAAAAAGAAACAAAAAGAAGAGTTCCAGGGCGAACTAGAAAATGTACCGAGACATGTAGCTATAATTATGGATGGGAATGGACGCTGGGCTGAGCGAAAAGGGCTTCCAAGAGTGGCTGGTCACAAAGAAGGTGTACACGCTGTAAATAAGGTAGTAAGAGCTGCAGCAAAAGCAGATGTCGAAGTGCTTACCATGTTTGCATTTTCTACGGAGAACTGGAAAAGACCAAAATCTGAAATTGAATTCCTCATGAAGCTTCCAAAGGAATTTTTACATGTTTACTTACCTGAAATTATGGAAAACAATGTAAGAATAAATACAATTGGTGAATTCGAGGCTTTACCAGAACATACAAAAGAAGCTATTCAGCATGCTATAGACGAAACAAAGCATAATGATGGAATGTTATTGAATTTTGCTTTGAATTATGGTGGACGTTTTGAGATTATGCGTGCGGTTAAGCAAATAGTTAATGACATAGACTGTGCCAAATTATCGGTAGAGGCGTTGGATGAAAATCTCTTTTCTGATTATTTATACACGAACGGGTTGCAGGATCCAGATTTGTTAATCCGAACAAGTGGAGAACAGCGCTTAAGTAATTTTATGTTATGGCAATCTGCATATACTGAATTTTGGTTTACGGATGTTTTATGGCCGGATTTTGATGAAAGTGTATGGTGGCAAGCCTTAAATGAATACCAGCATCGAAAAAGACGGTTTGGCGGATTATAGGAAGGTGTGGCTATAGATGAAGCAACGAACAATTACAGCAGTATTAGCGCTCCTTGTATTTTTACCTTTCATCATCATCGGTGGTTGGCCATTTGATATATTGGTGTATATTATTGCCACAGTTGGATTGATGGAGCTAATTAGAATGAGAAATATTGCAGATTATGCAATTCCTTCTATTTTAGCATTGTTTATTTTATGGTTGATTTTAATGCAGAATCATTATCCGTTTGCCAGTTATTTTCCAAAATCTGAATGGATAACCCTCATTATTTTACTGCTGCTTGCTTATACTGTACTAGTAAAGAACAAGTTTACATTTGACCATGTTGGATTTATACTTTTGGCAACTTTCTATGTTGGTATCGGTTTTTTCTATTTGATTGAAACTAGAGATGGATCTCGAGTAGAAGGGCTGAAAAATATATTCTTTGCATTCTTAATTGTCTGGTCTACAGACACAGGTGCTTATTTGTTTGGACGAGCTTTTGGTAAAAGAAAGCTGTGGCCGACAATCAGCCCGAATAAGACTGTTGAGGGTGCTGTTGGCGGTATTATACTGGCATGTGTTGTCGCAGGTATCTTTCATCTAATTACCCCTTTCCCACATAATATGTTAGCGGTCATTTTAGTTACAATTGCTGCATCTATCTTTGGTCAAGTTGGTGATTTGGTAGAGTCTGCTTTAAAGCGGAATTATGGGGTAAAAGACTCTGGAAATATATTACCAGGACATGGCGGAATATTAGACAGGTTTGATAGCCTGCTCTTTGTTATTCCACTGTTACATATTATACAGTTTTTCCCAAGTTAAAGACACCGTAAGTAGATGGACATTTTGTCTATTTGACGAATTTTCATGATTTTTCGGTATTGTTCTTTAAACTTGAACAAACCTGTATAAACGGGGTAAACTTATTTAGATACGACATGTAAGTTAAGTTAGTCATTAATATTAAGACCGATATAAAAGGATGTGTTTTTTTGACCACTGTTATTGCGTTTATATTCATGTTTGGCTTACTTGTGTTTGTACATGAGTGGGGACATATGATTTTTGCTAAGCGTGCTGGAATGCTCGTTCGGGAATTTGCTATTGGCTTTGGACCGAAAGTATTTTCATTTACCAGAAATGAAACATTATATACCATCCGCCTTATCCCAGCCGGTGGATATGTTCGGGTTGCAGGAGAAGATCCTGAAATAATAGAGTTAAAGCCAGGGCATCATGTTGGACTTGAGTTTAATGAGTTTGGCAAAGTTGACAAAATAATAGTTAACAATAAATCAAAGCATCCAAATGCAAGAGTCATTGAAGTAGAAAATGTTGATTTAGATCACGATTTAGTAATTGAGGGCTATGAAGTTGATGATGAGGAAGAAAGATTACGGTTTGATGTTGATAGAAAAGCCATTTTTATGATGGACGAAAGAGCAACACAAATTGCCCCTTATGACCGACAGTTTGCTTCTAAGACAGCTGGCCAAAAGGCGATGCAATTATTTGCTGGACCATTGATGAATTTTGTCTTAGCAATTGTTCTTTTTCTAATTTTAGGATTAGCACAAGGTGTGCCTGTAGAAGAAGCAAAGATGGGTGAGATTCAGCCTGATACTCCCGCTGAAGAAGCAGGAATGTTGCCAAATGATGAGGTAATTAAAATAGAAGATAACTCTATTTCCACTTGGGAAGAATTTACTACAATCGTCCGGGAAAATCCTGGACAGGAATTGACGATGACAGTATTGCGTAATGGACAAGAAGAAGTAGTCAATGTAGTTCCTAATGAAGTAGAGGCAGTGAACGAAAAGGGTGAAACAATATTAATTGGCCAAATTGGTGTTTATCAAGGGTTTGAAAAATCCACTTTAGGAACGATTAAATATGGCTTTGAGCAAACCTATGAAATAACTCGAATGGTATTAACGAATTTAGGAATGTTAATAACCGGTCAAGTGCCGCTGGAGATTCTTTCCGGTCCGGTTGGTATCTATGATGCAACAGATCAAGTGGTTCAGACTGGATTTATGAATTTAATCATGTGGACTGCTATGTTAAGTGTTAACCTTGGTATTGTAAACTTAGTTCCTCTTCCAGCACTTGACGGAGGACGATTATTGTTCGTTGGAATAGAGAAACTTCGCGGTAAACCAATACCACCTGAAAAGGAAGGAATTTTCCATTTCATTGGATTTGCTTTCTTGATGTTACTCATGATAGTAGTTACTTGGAATGACATACAGCGATTGTTTCTTTAAGTGCGTGTTCAAAAAGGAGGGTGAAAAGGACCGAGAAGTTTGAGGCGGTGAAGCTTTGAGTAGCGGAACGTATGCAGTTAATGCGTGAGCAACGGAAAAGCGAGCCAACGAAGAATTTCGATGTGTCCTTTTTCACCAGACTTTTTGAACAACCTCTTTAAATCATTTTATTTGTCATGTGGTTAACTGATTGTAAGATTCCTTGATTGAAAAAAATAATCTATAAAACACACAACTTTGAAAACAGATAAAGGAACCCTTGTCTTTAATTATTGGCAAGGGTTCCCCATGATTTTAGGCGGTTTTTTGACATTTTAGTCTAAATACGAGCCGGCCAATTCGTGGATAAAATGTTTAAACACCTGTATTAGGGGGATTGTTATGGATATATCCAAAAAAGAAAAAATGAGTTTGCTACTAAAGCAATTACAAATACCAGAAGAATATGTCGCCCAATATTTCTCTGATAGTTATCTGGACAAATTAGAGGTATATAAACAGAAAAAACTATGGCATTTTCATATTCATCTTCATCATATATTACCACCAGATGTCTATCTGTTATTGGTTTCAAAACTAAAACAGTCCTTTCAGTCCATAGCTGATGTCGATTTGTCCATTGTTACGGAAGATAAAACATGCGACAACCATACCATTTACGGGTACTGGAAACATTTTATTTCAACGATGACAAATTTATCTCCTGCATACAAAGATTTAGTTCATAACCAAACACCTAAGGTAAACAATAATAAGATTATGTTAACTGCGAGAAATGATGCGGAAGCAAATGCTCTGAAAAAACGATTGGAAGACAGTTTTAAGACGTATTGCAGTAAAGTTGGAATGCTTACTTATCCGCTTGAAATAGATGTGAAGACCAATATGGAGGATATTGAAAAGTTTAAGGAACAAAAAGCAATAGAAGATCAGCAGATGGTTCTCAAAACGGTTCAGGAAAAAGAGAAAAGAGATAAAGAGAAAGCAAGTCATCATGATGATAGCAAGCCATTAGTGCTTGGTTATAAAATACAGGATGAACCGACGGAAATGGAGAATATCCTGGAAGAAGAACGCCGTGTTGTTGTACAAGGCTATATCTTTTCTTCTGAGATTCGTGAATTGCGTTCAGGAAGAAGCTTATTAATAATTAAAGCTACAGATTATACGGATTCCTTAACGATAAAAATGTTTTCTAAAGGAGACGAAGATGCTGCTAAATTTAAGTCTGCTAAAGAGGGCATGTGGATAAAGGCCAGGGGAAGCATACAAACGGATATGTACACGAATGAATTAGGCATGATGGCAAATGACATTCATGAAGTTAAAGTAGAATCGAGAAAAGACCATGCTCCTGAAGACGAAAAACGAGTGGAATTACATGCACATACAACGATGAGTCAAATGGATGCCGTCGTTTCCCCCCAAGCACTGATAACGCAAGCTGCAAAGTGGGGACATAAAGCAATTGCGATTACGGACCATGCTGGTGTTCAGGGTTATCCTGAGGCCTATGCAGCGGGGAAGAAGAATAATATTAAGGTTCTATATGGAGTAGAAGCTAATTTAGTTGATGATGGAGTTCCAATTGCATATAACGAACAGGATGTTGATTTGGAATCTGCTACTTATGTGGTTTTTGACGTGGAAACTACTGGACTTTCTGCAGTCTATGATACGATTATTGAGCTTGCTGCAGTAAAAATACATCAAGGTGAAATTATCGACCGGTTTGAAGATTTTGCCAACCCGCATCATCCATTATCACAGACAACCATTGAATTGACGGGAATTACGGATGAAATGGTAAAGGATGCTCCAGAAGTAGAGGAAGTTTTAAAGAATTTCCATGAATGGATGGAGGACGCTATTTTAGTTGCTCATAATGCAAGTTTTGATATGGGGTTCTTAAATCAAGGCTTAAAGAAAATAAGTTATGAAAAAGCGAAGAATCCAGTAATAGATACATTGGAACTTGCAAGATTTTTATACCCGGAATTAAAAAATCACCGGCTAAATACATTGAGTAAGCATTTGGATGTTGAATTAACACAACACCACAGGGCGATTTATGATGCAGAAGCAACGGGTTACATCCTATGGAAACAAGTAAAAAAATTATTAAGCATGGAAATCCAAAATCATAATCAATTAAATAATCATATGGGGGAAGGAAATGCTTATCAGCGTTCCAGACCATATCACTGTACGTTAATCGCCAAAAACGAGGAAGGATTAAAAAATCTTTATAAATTAGTTTCTCATGCACATATTGATTATTTTTACCGTGTTCCTAGAATACCTAGATCTGTGTTACAAAAATATCGCGAAGGATTACTAGTTGGAACAGCATGTGATCATGGGGAAGTTTTTGAAACGATGATGCAAAAATCTGCTGAAGAAGCGGAGCAGGTAGCTGAGTTTTACGATTATATTGAGGTGCAGCCTCCAACCAACTATGTTCATTTAATAGAAAAAGAATTAGTTCAAAATGAAGCACAAATTTTGGATATCATCTCCAAATTGGTTGAACTTGGGGATCGTATGAATAAGCCGGTAGTTGCAACCGGAAATGTCCATTATATTGATGAACATGATAAAGTATACCGGCAAATTTTGATTAAATCGCAGGCAGGAAATCCTTTAAACCGTCAAACTTTACCTGATACACCATTTCGTACAACAAATGAAATGCTGGATTATTTCCGTTTCTTAGGTGAGGAAAAGGCAAAGGAAATTGTCATAACGAACACGAATGCCCTTGCCGATCAAATTGATGAGATTGCCCCGGTTAAAGATGGTCTGTTTACACCGACGATTGAAGGTGCTGAAGAGGAAATAAGGGAGTTATCCTACGGTCGTGCTAAGAAAATTTATGGGGATCCTGTGCCTAAGATTGTCAGTGACCGACTGGAGAAAGAATTGGACAGTATTATTGGCAATGGTTTTGCTGTTATTTACTTAATTTCCCAAAAGCTAGTTAAAAAATCATTGGAAGATGGATATCTTGTAGGTTCCCGTGGATCCGTTGGTTCATCCTTTGTAGCAACGATGACAGAAATTACGGAAGTGAATCCACTCCCGCCTCATTATGTTTGTATGGAATGTCATTACAATGAATTTATCAATGATGGATCGGTTGGAAGTGGATATGACCTGCCTGACAAAGCCTGCCCTAACTGTGGGAGCCCCTTAACAAAAGATGGGCAAGATATCCCTTTTGAAACGTTTTTAGGATTTAAAGGGGATAAAGTTCCTGATATTGATTTGAACTTCTCTGGTGCATATCAGCCAAGAGCGCATAATTATACGAAGGAGCTTTTCGGTGTTGATTATGTATATCGTGCGGGAACAATCGGTACGGTAGCGGAAAAAACGGCATATGGCTATGTCAAAGGCTATGCATCGGATAATGATATGGTTTTCAAGAATACAGAAGTCGATCGCCTTGTAAAAGGATGTACAGGTGTTAAACGAACAACTGGTCAGCATCCAGGGGGAATTATCGTAGTACCAGATGATAAAGAAATTTACGATTTTACGCCAATCCAATATCCTGCTGATGACAGAAATAGTGAATGGAGAACGACACACTTTGACTTTCATTCCATTCATGATAATTTGCTTAAGCTGGACATACTGGGTCACGATGATCCGACAGTAATCCGGATGCTGCAGGATTTAAGTGGTATTGATCCGAAAACGATTCCCACAGATGATAAAGAAGTAATGAAAATCTTTTCGGGTACAGAAGCTCTGGGGGTTACACCAGAACAAATAAATTGTAAAACCGGAACATTGGGGGTTCCAGAATTTGGTACGAGATTTGTTAGGCAGATGCTTGAGGATACGAAGCCATCGACCTTTTCGGAATTATTAATTATTTCAGGGCTTTCCCATGGTACGGATGTATGGCTTGGAAATGCCCAGGAATTAATTGATCAAGGCATTTGTGAATTGTCCGATGTTATCGGGTGCCGTGATGATATCATGGTTTATCTCATGCATAAAGGATTGGAACCATCTCTGGCGTTTAAGATAATGGAATTTGTCCGTAAAGGAAAAGGACTGCAGGATGAATGGATTGTTGAAATGAAAAAACACGACGTACCAGACTGGTATATCGAATCCTGTAAAAAAATTAAATACATGTTTCCAAAAGCACATGCGGCGGCTTATGTCCTAATGGCGATCCGTATTGCTTATTTCAAGGTTCATCATCCCATTCTATTTTATGCAACGTATTTCACAGTTAGAGCCGATGATTTTGATTTAGACACAATGGCAAAAGGGGCTTCGGCAATAAAAAACAGAATCGATACCATCGCTTCCAAAGGAAATGATGCATCACCAAAAGAGAAAAACTTAATGACGGTTCTGGAAGTGGCGCTTGAAATGTGTGAGCGCGGATTTTCCTTTAAAAAGGTGGATCTGTATAAATCCAGTGCAACAGATTTCATCGTTGAGGGTAACAGTTTAATACCACCTTTTAATGCGGTGGACGGATTAGGAACGAATGCCGCTATTAATATTGTTAAGGCAAGAGAAGAAGGGGAATTTTTATCCAAAGAAGATCTTAGAGAACGAAGCAAAATCTCTAAAACGGTCTTGGAATATCTGGATAATCATGGCTGTCTGGAAGGAATGGCAGAGAAAAATCAGTTGTCCTTATTCTAATTTTATCCTGGAATACTCGACATTCACTAAAAGACAAGGTGTATGTCGAGTTTTTCTAAAAAGATAAGAAAGTATAAATTTGCGCTTTGATGTCTAGCTCCATCGCCCAGCGACTAGCGGACTTCCCTCACCTCCGTACGATAAAGAAGACTTGCCGATTGGTGAAACCAGAGGCTTAGTCGTACTTATACCCTTGCGGTGAAAGTCAACATCGACTCAGGTTTTTAGGAAGGCCGACTAAAAGCGGGCCAGCGCTCAGGCATCGGCATACCCCTATGAAGGGGCATGTTTCCTTTTCGCTAGCATAAGATTCACTAAGATTTTTACTTTCGTAAAAATCAAGATCATCTAATTTCCTACGGGGACTGTTCGGCTAAAACCGCCGCCTTGCGCGGCAGCAGCGAACCACCTGGCGTGGCCAGGCGCAGTCCGTACGTCGCTATACGGGCGCTTGCGCTTTTCTTATTCACTAAAGATGGAAATATTTTGGGAATTTTTATGCTATAATTAAAAAAAAGAAATTATTTTTAACGAATATATTTTTATTTTTACTTTTACTGTGTTTGTTAGGAGGGCAATTTATGGAACTTATATTTAATGAGGACCAAGGGATTAAGCAGTTCCTTATGGAAAATCAGCAATTTTTTGAAGAAGAATTATTAGAAGAAGCCATTAATGTTCGAGATAAAATTGAGGAAATTAAATTATTAGGGAATATTAATTTACTGGCTAATGCACATAAAGTAGTGCTTTATGTTGTCGATGGCATGAAAGAAGAGGTAATTGCCTTTGGCAGGCAGGAAGGGATTGCCTGGGCAAAACATAATTTAACACTGGCATTTAAACTTGAATGGATACAGGCAATTCGTACGACTTTATGGAAATTCCTGTATGAGTATGATAAATTAAGTGATCACGCTATTAGCACGGATAATTTTTTTTCCATGGGAAAAGAGATAAATGGGTTAATTGATGAATTTTTTAAAGGTTTTTTTATTAGTTACTCCAATTACAAGGATGAATTGCTGGAAGCGCAGAAAAAATTAGTAGAAAATTTATCTGTACCAATTATCCCCATATCATCGTCAGTCAGTATTATTCCATTGATTGGAACGATGGATAAGTTGCGGGCTAATACGATTGAAGAAAAAATCCTTTTTGAGATTGGGGAAAAAGGGATTCAAACATTAATTATGGATTTATCTGGTGTTGCTCATATTGATTTGGAAGCGGTTCAGGATTTCACTAAATTATTGGATGGTATTACTATGATGGGATGTAAATCAATTATTACAGGGATACGTCCAGATGTCGTAAAAAAGATAGTGAACTTAGATATGTCCTTTAGACAAAAAGCAGAGATAAGAGCAACATTACAGCAGACATTAAAAGATTATTTGAAAACAGACAATGCGATAAAATCCGAACAATTTTCATTATAATTTTCCTGGAAATGGTTAATTGTTGCACCAATAAATCTTTTATGATATATTTTTATTGGTAAGCAATGATACGAATTGTTAAAAGAGTGGGTCTAGGCCCACTCTTTCTTCATACTTATTCTTCATGAACTGCACTTCTCCCCTTGCCATCTACTTTAGGCAGGGGTTTTATATTGAATAGATAGTATTCAATGGAATAGTTCATAATAAGAAATAACTACCGTTTGATAAAGGAGGATTTTGATGAGTTCTCAGGTCATAAAAACAACAGAAGAACTGGTTTTGCCGATTCTTGGTGAAAAGAATTTGGATTTAGTTGACATTGAGTATGTAAAAGAAGGGAAAAGCTGGTTTCTTCGGGTATACATTGATAAACCTGGTGGAGTGGATATTACCGAATGTGGGGAAGTATCCGAGCAATTAAGTGAGAAATTGGATGAAATAGACCCAATAAAAGACCCCTATTTCTTAGAAGTTTCTTCCCCTGGTGTGGAAAGACCATTAAAAACAAAAGAAGACATAGAAAAGAATATCAATAAAAATGTTTATATTAAACTTTATGAACAAATTGATGGGGAAAAAGAGTATGAAGGTATTCTAAAAGATTTTAAAAATGATGTTTTAACGTTGGAGTACAAAGTTAAGACGAGAACGAAGCAAGTAGAATTACCATATGAGAAAATAGCAAAAGCAAGACTTGCCGTAGTTTTTTAAAGGGGGATAAGAACATTGAGCAGTCAGTTGTTTGACGCGTTAGAAAATTTATCAAAGGAAAAAGGAATTGAAAAGCAAGTGCTCTTAGAGGCATTAGAAGCTGCTCTGATTTCTGCGTACAAAAAGAATTTTAAATCTGCTTCCAATGTGAGAGTTGAGCTTGATGAAGAGACAGGAAGAATGAGTGTTTTTTCCAGAAAAACAGTTGTTGAAGAAGTGGAAGATCCTCAACAGGAGATTTCTGTAGATCAGGCGAGAGAAATTAATCTAAATCATGAAGTAGAGGATATCATTGAGGTGGAGGTAACACCAAAAGATTTTGGAAGAATTGCCGCCCAGGCAGCCAAACAGGTTGTGACGCAACGAGTAAGAGAAGCGGAACGTGGTGTAATTTTTTCGGAATACATTGATCGGGAAGAGGATGTAATGACTGGAATTATCCAACGAAAGGATTCTCGGTTTGTATATGTGAACTTGGGGAAAGTGGAAGCTAAACTGGCGGAAGCAGAACAGATGCCGACAGAGGAATATCATATCCATGATCGAATAAAGGTATTTGTTACGAAAGTGGAAAACACAAGTAAAGGTCCGCAAATCTATATTTCCAGATCACATCCCGGGTTATTAAAGCGTTTGTTCGAAATGGAAGTTCCAGAAATATATGATGGTACAGTAGAAATTAAATCGGTTGCTAGAGAAGCGGGAGACAGATCAAAGATTTCCGTTTATGCTCCGGATCCTGATGTCGATCCAGTCGGTTCCTGTGTTGGTCAAAAGGGGCAGCGTGTACAAACCATTGTCAATGAACTGAAAGGAGAAAAAATTGATATTGTGGAGTGGTCAGAAGATCCGAAAGTCTATGTTTCTAATGCATTAAGCCCTTCGAAAGTGGTAGATGTACTTGTAGACGAAGAGGAAAAGGCTACGACAGTAATTGTTCCAGATTATCAGTTATCCCTTGCAATTGGTAAACGTGGTCAAAATGCAAGACTCGCGGCCAAGTTAACGGGCTGGAAAATAGATATAAAGAGCGAGTCGGAGGCAAGAGAAGAAGGACTTTTAACCGAAGTGGAAGATTCTTATTCTAACGATGGGGAAGATTTGTTCGAATAAGGAGGTAATCTTGTTGTGAAGAAACGAAAAGTACCTGAACGAAAATGTGTTATTACGAACGAAATGAAGCCTAAAAAAGATCTTATCCGTGTTGTCCGTAATAAAGAGGGAGAGGTTTTTGTCGATCCGACTGGCAAGAAAAACGGTCGTGGTGCATACCTTTCTAGAAGTTTAGACGTTATTTTACAGGCTGAAAAATCAAACGTACTAAATCGGCATTTAAATGCAGAAGTAGACTCTTCTGTTTATGAAGAGCTAAAAAAATTGGTGGATGCCAATGAAAAATAGTTATTTAAATATGATAGGGCTGGCATATCGAGCAAGAAAGGTATCCCTTGGGGAAGAAACGATTATTAAAGATATTCAAAGAAATAAAGCAAAATTGATACTTCTTGCAAATGATATTGGTCCGCAAACGAAG
Organism: Oceanobacillus salinisoli; assembly: GCF_009733865.1. Classification (GTDB taxonomy): domain Bacteria; phylum Bacillota; class Bacilli; order Bacillales; family Amphibacillaceae; genus Oceanobacillus; species Oceanobacillus salinisoli. The sequence goes on from NZ_WOFB01000003.1 coordinate 89,951, forward strand.
AAGAAACTAACGGATAAATGTAAATTTTATCATGTACCATTTATAATTGTGGATGATCGTGAAACATTATCCAACGCAATTGGAAAATCCCAAAGAGTAGCAATAGCTATATTAGATACAGGTTTCGCTAATAAAATTCAATCGTTACTCGGGTAATTAATTTCGGGGGTGAACGTATGAGCAAAATGCGCGTATATGAATATGCAAAACAAAACCATACAACTAGTAAAGATGTAATCAATTATTTAAATGAAATAAATGTGGAAGTAACCAACCATATGTCCACAATTTCACCAGAAACAATCGTGAAACTGGATGAAAAATTTAAAAAGGCAAATCAAGGCTCAAGTCAAGGAAATAATAAGAAACAGACAGAGAAAAAAGGAAAATATGAAAAGCCAAAATCTAAAAATCAGCAAAATCATAAACAAAAAAATAAAAACCAAAAAGGTCCAAAGAAAGCCAATAAAGATAAGGCCACTAATCATCATAAGCCGGAAGCAAAGAAAGAAACTCCAGAAAAAATTACGTATAGTAACACTTTAACTGTAAGTGACCTAGCAGATAAATTAAACAAAGAACCTGCTGAAATTATTAAGAAATTAATGTTCTTAGGGGTAATGGCTACCAAAAATCAGGACTTGGATGATGATGCGGTTGAACTGATTTGCAGTGAATTTAATGTTGAAGTTGAAAAAGAAATTATTTTAGATGATACTGACCTTGATAAATATGTTGTGGAGGACAAAGAAGAAGATTTAATCGAAAGACCTGCTGTTGTTACGATTATGGGGCACGTTGACCATGGTAAAACAACATTGCTTGATTCCATTCGACATACAAAAGTAACTGCCGGAGAAGCAGGAGGAATCACGCAGCATATTGGTGCATACCAAGTGGAAGTAGAAGGCAAAAGAATTACCTTCCTCGACACTCCAGGACACGCTGCATTTACGAGTATGCGTTCGCGTGGAGCGCAAGTTACTGATATTGCCATTTTAGTTGTTGCTGCAGATGATGGTGTGATGCCGCAAACGGTAGAAGCTATTAACCATGCGAAAGCAGCGGAAGTTCCAATTATTATCGCAGTGAACAAAATGGATAAAGAAGGAGCAAACCCTGACCGAGTTATGCAGGAATTAACGGAATATGAACTTATTCCTGAAGACTGGGGCGGAAGCACGATTTTTGTTAACATGTCTGCCATCAAGAATGAAGGTATTGATGATTTGCTGGAAATGATTTTACTTGTAGCTGAAGTAGAAGAATTAAAAGCTAATCCAAAAGCCAATGCATTCGGAACTGTAATTGAAGCAGAATTGGATAAAGGCCGTGGAAGTGTTGCAACTTTACTTGTACAAAATGGAACACTTCATGTAGGTGATTCCCTTGTAGTTGGAAATACCTTTGGTCGTGTTCGTGCAATGATTAATGATACTGGTGCACGAGTAGAGGAAGCGGGACCTTCCATGCCGGTAGAAATTACAGGATTACATGATGTACCGCAAGCAGGAGATCAGTTCCTTGTATTTGATGAGGAGAAAAAAGCTCGTCAAATCGGTGAAGCTCGTCAGCAGCGGGCAATTGCAGCTAACCGTAATGAACAATCAAAAGTAAGTCTGGATGACTTGTTTGAACAAATTAAACAAGGGGAAATGAAAGAATTAAATATCATTATTAAGGCTGACGTTCAAGGTTCTGCAGAGGCCCTTTCTTCCTCCTTACAAAAAATTGACGTTGAAGGAGTTAAAATCAATATTATCCACACTGGAGTAGGAGCAATTACGGAATCAGATATTATTTTAGCTTCTGCGTCCAATGCCATTGTTATTGGCTTTAACGTACGTCCAGATGCAAATGCTAAAGGATCTGCGGAAAGAGAGAAAGTAGACATTCGACTACATCGTGTTATTTATAAGGTGATTGAAGAAATTGAGGCAGCAATGAAAGGTCTCCTAGACCCAGAGTTTGAGGAAAAAGTCATCGGGCAAGCAGAAGTTCGTGAAACATTTAAAGTCTCCAAAGTAGGTACGATTGCCGGTTCCTACGTGACGGATGGTAAAATCACTCGTGATGCAGGTGTACGTGTAATTCGGGACGGAGTTGTCCTATTCGAAGGCGAAATTGATACACTTAAACGATTTAAAGATGACGTGAAAGAAGTTGCACAAAATTATGAATGTGGTATAACAATCACGAATTTTAATGATATTAAAGTAGGAGATGTCATCGAAGCGTTTGTGATGGAGGAAATTGAACGTACATGATTATGTATGCCGAAGTGGAGTGTATTATGTATGAAGGACATTCGTTGAAGCATAAACGCTCCATTATAAAACGAATTATTACAAAGTTAAAAAATGATTTTAATGTAGCTGTTACTGAATTGGATTATCATGATTTGTGGCAGCGAACAAAGCTGGGAATTGTAACCATTTCGACCAGCCTGACTCACGCTGAACAGATTATTCAAGAGGTGCTGCGTGTAATTGATACGTTTCCAGAGATAGAACGTACGGTTACGAATGTAGAAAGAATCTAAGGTGTCACTTCTTAACTACTTGTTTTTAATGAGGTGAAAATAATGGCTGAACTACGTGCAAACCGTGTAGCTGAACAAATGAAAAAAGAGTTAGGGGAAATCCTTACAAGAAAAATAAAAGACCCAAGAGTAGGTTTTGTAACAGTCACCGATATAGAAGTAACGGGGGACCTTCAACAAGCAACCATTTTTATTTCTGTTTTAGGTGATGAGAAACAAAAGAAAGATACGTTATTAGGGCTTGCGAAAGCGAAAGGATTTATTCGATCGGAAATTGGAAAAAGAATCCGTTTAAGAAAAACACCTGAACTTACTTTTGAGTTTGATGAGGCTTACGCATATGGAAATCATATTGAAACCATATTACGTGATTTAAATAAATAAAAAAATGTGCATAAGTGCCAATTATATGCCTTATGCTTAGGGGATCTGACTCGTGTATTTCATTCGGGTCAGATTTTTCCATGCTACATAAGAAAATGATAAAGCGAATCTTTAATCATTGGGGGTTTTTCATCCTTACTGATTGTTAGATGAACGAATTACGTGATAAGTTCGTCAATAAATAATCGTTAGAATTTGGAGGTAATGGAATGGACGGTATTTTGCCATTGTGGAAGCCGAGAGGAATGACATCACATGATTGCGTAATGAAATGCAGAAAGCTTTTTAAGACGAAAAAAGTTGGTCATACTGGAACCCTTGACCCCGAAGTAGATGGTATTTTACCAATTTGTATTGGACAAGCAACGAAAATAGTTCCGTTTTTGACAGATACGAAGAAAACATATATAGCTGAAGTGAAATTAGGAGTAGCGACAGATACAGAAGATGCACATGGTTCTATTGTGGAAGAAAGAATGGTGTTACAGTCGCCTTCTGCAGAACGTGTGAGGAATGTATTACACTCTTTTCGGGGAACGATTACACAAGTTCCACCAATGTATTCAGCTGTAAAAGTGAAAGGAAAAAAACTTTATGAATACGCTCGGGAGAATAAAACTGTTGAACGACCTAAGCGTCAAGTAACTATTTTTTGGATAGAATTGCTGGAAATGAATCAAGATCGTTTTCGTATTAAAGTCGTTTGTTCAAAGGGAACTTATATACGGACTTTATGTGTTGATATTGGAAAAGAGTTGGGGTATCCCGCTCATATGTCTGATTTAACTAGAATAGAAACAGCGTCTTTTTCAAAGAAAAATTCCGTAGATTTTGCTACTATAGAAGAAGCGGTAGAAAAAAACGAGCAAGAGAAGCTTCTATTACCTATTTCTATAGGATTGGATCATCTTGATAAACTATACGTGGATGAAAAAACCGGAAAGAAAGTAGCAAATGGACAGAAACTTCCAAAGCCGGAAATACCACTCAAAACAGATCCTTTTGTAGTGATAAACGGTGAAAAACTACTCGCAATCTATCAAATCCACCCTGAAAACAGAGAACAAATGAAACCAGTTCGTGTTTTTAATGGGTGAGAAAAGTGCAGGTGAATAAATATGGAAATATTTGAAATAACCTATCCGCATACATTCGAATATAACGAACTCCCCAATACGATAACTGCTATTGGATTTTTTGATGGGATACATAGGGGACATCAAAAAGTAATTAAAGAAGCAATAAAGGAATCAGCGGAAAGAAGAATGGAGAATGCAGTCATTACGTTTCATCCGCATCCATCAGTTGTATTAAAAAATGGAAATCATGATGTAGAGTACATTACACCAATGAAGGAAAAAAAGAAGATACTTGAAAATTTAGGCGTAGATCGTTTATATATTATAGAATTTAATAAGGAGCTTTCTCAGCTATCTCCACAGGAATTTATTGACCATTTTATTATAGGATTAAATATTAAACATGTAGTAGCAGGTTTTGACTATACCTTTGGTCATAGAGGAAGCGGAAATATGACAAATATTGGAGACTACACTCGGGATGCCTTTACATATACTACGATTGAAAAAGTTACACTGAAAGAGGAGAAGGTAAGTTCTTCCAGAATAAGAAATCTTTTAAAAGAAGGTAGAGTAGATGAAGCCAATTTACTACTTTCCCGTCCCTTTAAATTGACTGGAATCGTAATTAGAGGTGATCAGCGGGGGAGAGAAATTGGGTACCCTACTGCTAACTTAGAAGTCGACCCGGAAGCTTTATTACCAAAACAGGGTATTTATGCCGTAAAAGTGATTTATGGGAATGAACAATTTAATGGAATGGCAAATATTGGAACAAATCCTACGTTTACCGCCGACAGGAAAGATTTATCCGTAGAAATTCATATTTTTGATTATAATAATAACCTTTATGGGGAAGAATTAACAGTAGAATGGTATCAATATATGCGAGAAGAAAAGAAATTTGATAGTGTTGAATCCTTGATAGAACAAATGGCGTTAGATGAGAAAAACATTCGTCAGTACTTCTCAATGTCATAGATACTATTTTCACTTGCAATTTCATGTAAAAAGCGTTATGCTAATAATCGTGAAACCTTCCCTTGGCAAATCGTAACTCCGACGTTTGCTAGGAGATTGGGGATTAAGTATATAGTAGGAGGTGCACCAGATGGCAATTACACAAGAACGTAAGAATGAAATTATTAATGAATTTAAAGTTCATGATACGGATACTGGTTCTCCAGAAGTACAAATTGCTGTACTTACGGAAGAAATCAATACGCTAAATGAACATTTACGTGTTCATAAGAAAGACCATCATTCACGTCGTGGTTTGTTAAAAATGGTTGGTAAACGTCGTAATTTACTAAACTATTTACGTAACAAAGACGTTACCCGTTACCGTGAATTAATTAAAAAACTTGGTTTACGTCGATAATGGTGTTAAAGAAGCAGGAGAAATCCTGCTTCTTCTATTATCTAAACTTATTTAATTACATAATAGTGTGTGTTCAAAAAGGAGGATGAAAAGGACCGGTCGGCTAAAATCGCAACGTCCTGTGCGTCGAAAGTTCGAGGCGGAGAAGCTTTGAGTAGCGAGCCCCTAGCGTTGTGTGGTGACTTCTACGTTGTCCACAGGACAAGGAACACTTCGTCAGCGATACATCGCACGCAGAAAAAGTGCTTTTCTTTTTCAAGGACGTGGGCGGTTTTAGTAGAAGGTCCTCACCATACGTGAGCAACTAAAAAAGCGAGCCAACGAAGAAATTTGATGTGTCCTTTTCACCGGACTTTTTGAACATCCTCTAATAAGAATTAGTCTTTCTGTAAGTTCTTCTCTTAAGGTATAATAAGGGATAAAATTTACATTTATGATTATAAACTATAAAATGAAGATAGAATGTAGTATGAAAGGAGCACTATATCGAAATGGTAGAAGAAAAACAGATATTCTCCACGGAAATTTCTGGTAAAAAGTTTACTGTGGAAATTGGAGAACTAGCTAAACAAGCCAATGGTGCTTGTATGGTACACTATGGTGATACATCGGTATTAGCGGTTGCAACCGCATCAAAAGAGCCCAAAGATTTACCGTTTTTCCCATTAACGGTTAATTACGAAGAACGATTATATGCAGTAGGTAAGATCCCGGGTGGATTTATTAAACGTGAAGGAAGACCCAGCGAGAAAGCAATTCTTTCTTCGAGACTCATTGACAGACCAATCCGTCCAATGTTTCCTGATGGGTTTCGAAATGAAGTACAAGTCATCAGTACAGTAATGAGTGTTGATCAGGATTGTTCAACAGAGATTGCCGCAATGATAGGTTCATCGATTGCATTAAGTGTGTCAGATATTCCATTTGAGCAGCCGATCGCAGGAGTTCATGTAGGTCGCATTGATGGTAAGTTTGTTATTAATCCAACTGTTGAACAGGATGAAAAAAGTGATATTGATTTAACAGTAGCTGGAACAAAAGATGCAATTAACATGGTTGAGGCTGGTGCCAATGAGGTTCCAGAAGAAGTAATGCTTGAAGCTATTATGTTTGGCCATGAAGAAATTAAGCGTCTTGTAGCATTCCAAGAAGAAATCATTCAAGCTGCTGGTTCAGAAAAATTCGAAGTGGAGCTTTTCGAAGTGGACGATGATTTAAATGCCAAAGTTGAATCAGAAGCAAAAGAAAAATTGCTTGAAGCTATTAAGGTTAAAGAAAAGCACGCAAGGGAAGAGGCTATCCAGCGTGTGAAAGAAGATGTTGTTGCAGGATATGAAGAAGAAGAACCCGAGGTTATTGATCAAGTAAAAACGATTTTGGAAAAAATGGTGAAAGCGGAAGTAAGACGTTTGATTACGGTGGAAAAAGTTCGTCCAGATGGAAGAAAAAATGACGAAATTCGATCATTATCTTCACGTGTTGGAGTTTTACCAAGAACACATGGTTCAGGGTTATTTACGCGTGGACAAACTCAGGCGTTAAGTGTTTGTACACTAGGAGCATTGGGAGACGTTCAAATTCTAGATGGTTTAGATTTAGAAGAATCCAAACGTTTCATGCACCACTATAATTTTCCACAATACAGTGTTGGGGAAACAGGTCCAATTAGAGGGCCGGGACGCCGTGAAATCGGACATGGTGCATTAGGGGAACGTGCACTGGAGAAAGTGATACCTACGGAGAAAGATTTCCCGTATACCATTCGCTTAGTATCTGAAGTATTAGAATCAAATGGTTCTACGTCACAGGCAAGTATTTGCGCAAGTACCTTAGCGATGATGGATGCAGGTGTACCGATTAAAGCACCCGTAGCCGGTATTGCAATGGGACTTGTTAAATCTGGTGAAGATTATACGATTTTAACTGATATTCAAGGTATGGAAGATGCGCTTGGAGATATGGACTTTAAGGTTGCAGGTACAGAAAAAGGTGTCACTGCCTTACAAATGGATATTAAGATTGATGGATTATCGAAGCAAATTTTGGAAGAAGCATTAACACAAGCGAAAAAAGGCCGGATGCAAATACTTGAATCGATGTTAGCAACCATTAATCAACCAAGAGAAGGTCTTTCTGATTATGCACCAAAAATCCTGACGATGACAATTAATCCAGATAAAATCCGTGCAGTTATCGGGCCAAGCGGTAAACAAATTAATGAAATTATCGACGAAACTGGAGTTAAAATTGATATTGAACAGGATGGAAGTATTTTTATCTCCTCGACAGACCCTGAAATGAACGAGAAAGCGAAGCAAATCATTGAAGATATAGTTCGAGAAGTGGAAGTTGGGCAAATATATCTTGGAACAGTGAAACGTATCGAAAAATTCGGGGCTTTTGTAGAATTATTTAAAGGAAAAGATGGATTGGTTCATATTTCTGAATTGGCTGAAGAAAGAACAAATAAAGTAGAAGATGTCGTATCAATCGGTGATGAGATTTTAGTTAAAGTGAAAGAAATTGATCGACAAGGCAGAATTAATCTTTCCAGAAAAGCTGTCATAAAAGAAGAAAAGGAAAGAAATGAAAAGGCGAAACAATAAAAATAACACTTACGAGAAAGAAGCTGTATAAGCAGTTTCTTTTTTTATGCCGTAAACAAGGCTGTTTCCAGTTTTAATCATACCTTGTCCCTCCCATGCATAAAGTTGTAAAAGGAGGAGGGGTGAGGATGTATCATTATCGCAAATATATTAATGTATGTTTATTTGTTATCATTGTGGCATTATCCTATAATACAGTAGACAATCCATTTGTTATAAATGAGGAGGTAACAGCAACACTCTCACATGCAATTAAAAAAGAGGATTCCTTATATAAAGAGATTGAAGTAAAGAGTAAAGCTTATAATGAACCCCCTGTGGATGCATATGTCGATGAAGTCTGGAAAAAGACCCCAGGAAGGAACGGTTTGGAAGTTGATATGGATAAATCATATGAAAAGATGAAAGAAAAAGGGGAATTTGATGAATCACTTATCGTGTATAAACAAATTCCTCCAAAGGTAAAATTGAAAGATTTACCTGCTTCGCCCATCTATCGGGGAAATCCTGATAAACAAATGGTTTCTTTTCTCATTAATGTTTCCTGGGGTACAGAGTACATTCCTGATATATTAAAGGTCTTAAATGACAATAATGTAAAAGCAACCTTCTTTATTGAGGGGAAATGGGCAAAAGACAATGCAGAATTGGTGAAAATGATTGATGAGCAAGGGCATGTGATCGGAAACCATGCATATAATCATCCGAATATGGCAAATTTATCCAATCAAAAAATAGTGGAGCAAATAGCGCAAACCAATGACATTCTCACTGCGATCACAGATGAAAAACCAAAGTGGTTCGCACCACCAAGTGGAAATTATAATGAACAAGTTGTTCAGATTGCAAGCAACTTAGAAATGGAAACCATTCTTTGGACTGTTGACACGATTGATTGGAAGAATCCATCGGTAAATGTTATGATTAACCGAGTAAATAGTAAAATTCATCCAGGTGCAACTATTTTAATGCATCCAACATCTGCTATTTCACAAGGCCTTGATGACCTTATTAACGTAATTAAAGAGAAAGGATATCGTATAGGTACAATCGAAAAATTACTCAGTGAAGAGAGATAAAATTATAATGTAGGAGGACACGCGTTGATACAAAGACATACATGCAGTAACGGAGTAAGAGTAGTTTTAGAAAATATACCGGCAGTACGTTCAGTTACTATCGGTATATGGGTTTTAACAGGTTCAAGAAATGAAACAGAACAGAACAATGGCATTTCGCATTTTCTGGAGCATATGTTTTTTAAAGGAACTAAAACAAAATCCGCTCAGGAAATTGCAGAAGCCTTTGATTCAATTGGTGGACAAATAAATGCTTTCACATCGAAGGAATATACTTGCTATTACGCTAAAGTACTTGATACACATAAAAACTATGCACTAGATATTTTAGCGGATATGTTCTTCCATTCCTCATTTGATGAAGGGGAAATGGAACGGGAGAAAAAAGTCGTTTTTGAGGAAATTAAAATGTACGAGGATACGCCAGATGATATTGTACATGATTTATTGGCAAGGGCATCATTTGGTGAACATCCATTAGGATATCCCATTTTAGGTACGGAGGAACATTTAAGGTCGTTTACACCAGCTCTTTTAAAAAATTACGTGAAAGAATGTTATACTCCAGAAAATGTGGTGATCTCCGTAGCAGGAAATGTAGACGAATCTTTTATTAAGGACATCGAAGCCCTATTTGGAAACTATCAATCAAAAGCAGAAAAAGCAAGTATTACGAAACCGACATTTTTAGCAAATCGTATCGAACGAAATAAAGATACGGAGCAAGCCCACCTATGCTTAGGTTTTGACGGACTGAAGGTAGGAGACGAAAATATGTATAGTCTCGTCGTAATGAACAATGTACTCGGGGGAAGTATGAGTTCAAGGCTCTTTCAGGATGTTAGAGAGAAGCAAGGTCTTGCGTATTCGGTTTTCTCATACCATTCTTCGTTCCTGGACAATGGGTTGCTGACAATTTATGCTGGTACTGGAAAAGAACAGTTGCCGGTATTGCAAGAGACAATCAATAAAACATTAGACCAGCTAATTAAAGATGGACTGACAGATAAAGAATTGCATAACAGTAAAGAGCAATTAAAAGGTGGCCTTATGTTAAGTTTAGAAAGTACGAACAGCCGCATGAGCAGGAATGGTAGAAACGAACTGCTCCTAAAGCGACACCGAACATTGGATGATATGATAAAAGAAATTGATGCGGTTAGTCATGAATCCATTCGAAAAGTCATTGATTCTACTTTTGGCAACCCAGCTTCTACAGCATTGATAGCGCCAAAAGCATCCTGATAAATCCAGATTATTTGTGTAATGGCATAAAAAGGCTGAGACATAACTGAAACAGCTAACCTTAAAAACAAATAATGACATGTCAAAGAGGTTTTTTAAAGCCTCTTTTCATTATATTTTGGTTTGTTGTTATAGAATTTATATAAACTCCTGAGTAATGAAAATTTTTATAGTGGCTCTCGCTTGTTCTAATGGTGATACGTGCATGCATTCGCTCCGGCAGAATACTTACGGTTCGTGGAAACGGCCTAAAGCCTCATCAAGGAAAACCGGTGCGCCTCTAGTCTTCTATTAACGCTCCGTAGTAGGCTTCCTAAGGCGCAAGGGAACAAAGAAGACCCGCGCTGCTAGAGTCTAGACACGAGTGATAAAAGCCATCTAATGGTTGATATGTGTGCCCGTTGTGTTTATATTTTGCACAACGGTCGATATCTGCTTCTTTATGGTCACCCGCAGAAGTCGTAGTGTATTTCCGTAGCGGTAAGTTGGTGCTCCAACATCATTTAAAGTTAGTCCGAAGTTTATATAAAATCCGAACTAAGGCGAATTCCAATTTTGGAATTTTGAATGATAGTTCGGATTTTTCTTTGACTAAAATACTTTTGTTCCAGCCTCTATATTTTCGCAACCTCATGAAGAACGTGGACAAATCAGACATACATATTAAACTGACGCATATAGATGTACTATCTAATACATTGGAGGTATCATCGATGCGGTTTAAAGAAATTAGCGGGAAGGAAATTGTTAATATAAATGAAGGTGCGAGGCTCGGTATCTTAGGGCAAACAGATTTGGAAATAAATGAAAAAACTGGTCAAATTGAAGCATTTATTATCCCGACTTATAAATGGTTCGGTTTAAAAAAAGAAGGAGATATGACAAAAATTCGCTGGGATGCCATTAAAAAAATTGGCGAAGATATGATTATGGTCGAAATGGATAAATTTTAATTAGAAAACCGATACTAGCGTAGGCAGAATGCGTAGACTCCTCGAAAATACAAACCGATTTTCTTCGTGCGATGTAGAGCTGCAGTTCGTGTTCCTTATCCTGTGGGAACAGCACGTGTCCAGACCTGAGCAGGAAGTGGTTTTCTTCCGAGGAGGCTGAGGTCGTGCGCAAGAACCGTAAGTAGTTTGCCGGAGTGAAGGCAAGCCCACTATCATCATTAGAACAAACGAGAGCAACACAACTGGAATTTTTCATAACCTTAATAAAAAAAGGACTAATATCCTACCGGGTATTAGTCCTTTTTTATTGATTTTACTATGGACTAATCACTCTCATACCGGAAAGACATAAGCTATATAGAGCAGATTTAGGAATAGTATGTCTGGAGGGCTAAAAATACAATGAGTCGAACAATTGCTGTAATTGGTGGCGATGCAAGATACTTGGAGTTAATTAGACAATTACAATTGATGTCAGATACAACTATCATTCTTGTAGGATTTGATAAATTAGAGCAAGGTTTTACAGGATTAAAACAAGTAGAATTTAATGAATTAGAATTAAATACATTGGATAGCATTATCTTACCAATAACTGGAACAGATTTGGAAGGGAATGTTGATACAGTATTTTCCGACCAAAAAATTAAATTGACAAAAGAATGGTTTCATACTCTTGAAAAATCGACAAAAGTGTTTACTGGAATTACCAATGATTACTTAGTTGAAGCTACGAAAGCAGCACGTATTTCACTTGTTCCATTATTAGACCGAGATGATGTAGCTATATACAATTCCATACCTACCGCAGAGGGCGCCATTATGATGGCAATTGAACATACAGATTATACGATTCATTCTTCCCGTGTTATTGTAACGGGATTTGGAAGAGTTGGCCAAACGGTTGCCAATCGATTTGCTGCATTGGGCGCGAAAGTCTCTGTTAGCGCAAATAACATTAAAGAACTGGCGAGAATAACGGAAATGGGTTTAACAGCCATTCCTATTGACAAACTGCATGAACACACAGACAAATGCGACATATTAATAAATACTGTACCGGCATTGGTGGTGAATGAGAAGGCGATACAGCACCTACCACCCAATGCAATTATTATTGATCTGGCTTCCAAACCAGGCGGAACAGATTTCGATTATGCAAAGAAACGAGGAATTCAGGCGATTTTGACAGGTAGTCTGCCGAGTATTGTTGCACCGAAAACGGCTGGAAAAATCCTGGCAGATGTGATTAAACAAATTTTGCTTGACGAAGGGAGTTTATCATGAATCTGAAAGGAAAACGGATCGGTATTGGCTTAACTGGTTCTCACCACACATTCAGCAAAGTGTTTACACAAGTTGAAAATTTAATCAAGAAAGGTGTAGAAGTGGTTCCAATCGTTTCGTATACTGTTCAAAATACGGATACGAAATTTGGTACGGCAAAGGAACATCTGGAGAAATTGGAATCACTCACAGGTCATGAAGTGATAACAACGATGCCTGGTTCTGAACCTTTAGGACCCAAAAATCCATTAGACTGTATGGTGATTGCGCCGCTGACTGGAAATTCGATGGCAAAGTTTGCTAATGGTATTACAGATAACCCTGTTTTGATGGCAGCAAAATCAACCATTCGAAATCAAAACCCTGTCGTTTTAGGAGTAACAACGAACGATGCATTAGGGTTAAATGGGGCTAATTTAATGCGATTAATGAACAGTAAGCATATATACTTTATTCCATTTGGGCAAGATAACCCTATAAAGAAGCCGAATTCTCTAGTTGCTGACCTTCGTTTACTAGAAGACACCATAAAATCTGCTCTTGAAAAAAGTCAACTTCAACCTATTATAATTCCTTTTACTGATTAAAGTATGTTAAAATATCAAATTAAGAGATTTATTTCTATCTAGTGAGGGGAGAATTTTGATATGACAGAAAAAACAGCATACAATGTAGCAGTTGTGGGAGCGACTGGAGCAGTAGGCCAAAAAATCATGAAAATCTTAGAAGAGAAAGATTTTCCTATAAACCAATTAAAGCTTTTATCGTCTAAAAATTCTGCAGGAAAAGAACTTTCTTTTGCGGGAAAAAAGATTGTAGTAGAAGAAGCGAAACCAGAAAGTTTTGAAGAAATAGATATTGCACTATTTTCAGCAGGAGGGTCTGTTTCTAAACAATTAGCACCTGAAGCTGTAAAGCGGGGAGCTGTTGTCGTTGACAATACAAGTGCATATCGTATGGATGAAAATGTACCACTTGTCGTACCTGAAGTAAATAATGAGGACATAAAAAAACATAACGGAATTATTGCAAATCCAAACTGTTCTACCATTCAAATGGTTGCAGGATTAAAGCCAATTAAGGACAATTTTGGATTATCACGAGTTATTGTTTCTACCTATCAAGCTGTCTCAGGAGCAGGAGTAAAAGCAGTAAATGAATTGGAGGAACAATCAAGACAATTCTTAAATAACGAAGAAATGGAAGCAAACTTATTACCTGTAAAAGGGGATAAGAAACATTATCCAATTGCGTTTAATGCATTACCACAAATTGATGTCTTTCAAGAGAATGGTTATACATTTGAAGAAATGAAGATGATAAATGAAACGAAGAAAATTATGCATGCACCAGAATTGCCTGTTGCAGCAACATGCGTGAGATTACCATTTTTCACATCCCATGCAGAAAGTGTATATATTGAAGTGGATGATGATGGGGTAACCGTTGAGGATATCTGGAAAGTATTGAAAACTGCAGACGGAGTAATTTTACAGGATGATCCGACTACCCAAACATATCCTACTCCTTTAAGTGCATCGAACAAAGAAGAAGTATTTATCGGCCGTGTCCGTAAAGATTTAGATAATAATAAAGGATTCCATTTGTGGATAGTATCTGATAATCTTCTAAAAGGTGCTGCTTGGAACACAGTACAGATTGCACAATCATTGATAAAAAATAACTGGCTATAAGGCAAATGATTCAGAGGTGTTATGATGCAGATATTAGTTCAAAAATTTGGTGGTACTTCTGTGCAGTCAAAAGAAAATAGGCAACATGTCATAAAGCATATTAAAAATGCGTTAATGAAGGATTATAAACTTGTAGTAGTTGTTTCTGCATTAGGAAGGAAACCAGATCCCTATGCAACGGATACATTATTAAGTCTGGTGAATTTTCCTGCCAATAAGAACTCGAACCGTGAACTGGATTTGCTCATGTCATGTGGAGAGATTATATCTTCCGTTGTATTATCCAACGAACTACAGGATCAGCATATCGCTGCAACTGCATTAACTGGTGCCCAGGCAGGGTTTATTACAACAGAAGATTTTACACAAGCCAAGATCAAAAAAGTAAAACCTGATCGAATCTATAAAGAGCTCGAGAAAAACGATGTAGTCGTTGTTGCTGGTTTCCAGGGTCAATCTGAGTCTGGTGAAATTACAACAATTGGCCGTGGGGGCAGTGATACATCTGCAGCAGCACTTGGAGCCGCATTACAAGCTGAAACAGTAGAGATATTTACTGATGTGGATGGAATCATGACTGCGGATCCAAGAATGGTTGAAAATGCCCAGCCACTTGATGTCGTAACTTACACAGAAATATGCAATTTAGCTTATCAAGGTGCAAAGGTTGTTCACCCAAGAGCAGTGGAAATTGCCATGCAAGCAAAAATTCCAATGCGTGTACGATCCACGTATTCGCTTGAACCAGGAACATTGGTTACTTCTTCCAGGGAAAAGGAAATAGGAATTGATATACCAGATCGTTTGATTACAGGCATTGCCCATATGTCATCTATTACGCAAATTAAAGTACAAACGAAAGAAGAAGTATACCGTCTTCAATCAGATGTATTTAAATCGATGGCGGAAGCAGGAATTTCCGTAGATTTCATCAATATTTCACCTGCTGGGGTAATATATACTGTACCTGATATATTGGCAGACAAAGCTGTCCATATTCTGGAAACGTTAGGCTTTCAACCTGAAATAACGAAGAATTGTGCCAAAGTATCTGCTGTAGGTGCTGGAATGACTGGAGTACCAGGTGTTGCTGCGCAAATTGTTCAAGCACTCACCAACGCTGGTGTGCAAATATTACAATCTGCAGATAGTCATACGACAATATGGGTTCTTGTTCATGAAAAAGATCTAAAGACAGCAGTTAATGCGCTGCATAATATGTTTACCCTTAATAGTTCGATTGAGTCAACAAGATAATTACTTCAAGATTATTTAAGAAGGTGAAAGAATGAATTTCGGTCAAGTGCTGACGGCGATGGTAACCCCATTTGACGGGAACGGTAAGATTGATTACAAGCAAACTGGTTTACTAATTGACTACTTGCTGGAAAATGGGTCAGATGGTTTCATTGTAGGTGGAACAACTGGTGAGTCACCAACATTAACTACAGAGGAAAAGCTTGAATTGTTTCGATTTACTGTAAATGCTGTAAATAAAAGAGTGCCAGTGATTGCTGGTACCGGCAGTTACAGTACAGCTGATTCAATTGCTTTAACAAAGAAAGCTGAAGCCATAGGTGTAGACGGGATTCTACTTGTAGCACCTTATTATAATAAACCAAATCAGGAAGGCATCTACCAACACTTTTCTGCAATTGCAAAAGAAACATCTCTGCCAGTTATGCTATATAATATACCTGGTCGTTCTGTTATTAATATAGACACAAGTACAGTCGTGAAACTGAGTCAAATCGATAATATTGTTTCTCTTAAGGAAGCAGGGTTAGATTTGGATCAAGTAGCGGAAATTATTGAGAATACAGATAATCGTTTCAGTGTTTATAGCGGAAATGATAGTATGACTTTACCGATGTTATCTGTTGGGGCTACGGGTGTAGTTTCGGTGGCTTCACATATTATTGGGAAAGAAATGAAAAAAATGATCGATTACTTTTTTCAAGGGGATATAAAAGCTGCTGCAGAACTTCATCGTAAATTATTGCCTATAATGAATGGATTATTCACTTCCCCTTCACCAGCCCCAGTAAAAGCGGCATTACAATTAAAAAATATGGATGTCGGTGGTGTTCGTTTACCATTAGTGCCATTAACAGAAATAGAAAAAGAAAAACTAAACGAATTAATAGAAAAAATCGGCTGATTATGGCCTTTTTTTCTGTTTTATCTATTAGGAAAGTATAAAATTATAGTAAGAATTTCAAAGGATGAAGTATAAGAAAAACGATTAATATTCGCTTAAGGACTTAGCGAATATGAGGTTTCCTAATAAAAACTGCATTGTAATCTTATTTACGTTCATACTAAGAAGGATGATTTTTCTAAGGGAGTGAACGTAATGAAAAAAGAGCAAGAAGAAAAAAAAGATGATCAATCGAATCCGTCCTCACTAGTCCAAAAAATTCAGTCTCTGGGTCAAACAAATGTACCACAAGCTCCAGATTCAAATATTCATGTTTTATCCATCATCGGACAGGTAGAAGGACATGTACAGCTTCCACCGCAAAATAAAACAACAAAATATGAACACATTATTCCGCAATTAATTGCCATTGAACAAAATCCGAAAATAGAAGGTGTAGTTATTTTATTGAATACGGTTGGAGGAGATGTGGAAGCCGGATTAGCTTTAGCTGAAATGATTTCTTCTCTGTCCAAGCCAACTGTATCGATTGTCCTTGGCGGTGGTCATTCCATAGGTGTACCAATTGCAGTATCTACAGACTATTCATTCATTGTCCCGACTGCAACGATGACTATTCATCCAGTACGGTTAACAGGATTAGTTATCGGTGTTCCTCAAACCTTTGAATACTTAGATAAAATGCAGGAAAGGGTCATGCAATTTGTGATTAATCACTCTAATATTAAAGAAGAAAAATTTAAGGATCTTATGTTTGCAAAAGGAAATCTAACGAGAGATATTGGTACAAATGTCGTTGGGGCAGATGCCGTAGAGTATGGAATGATTAATGAAGTTGGTGGCGTGAGTGAAGCTATGGCGAAACTGAATGAGTTGATTGACAGTACTAAAAATGCGGAAAGCCAGGTGATACAGTGATATTGTATACACCATTATCGGAAACAGATATCTTTCCGCAATCAGCGGACGAATTTTCGAATCGACAGTGTATTTCCTGTGATGGGAAAATGATGATAGCGGATAGAAACACAGATGGTACCTATCAAGTGGTTCAGTTACTGTCAACCGATCCGCAAGACTTTCTTGATCAGAGATATTTGCCAGGTTCTGTCTTAAATTAGTCCTCTAGTGATACAAACTTTCATCAGGAAGTGATGATAAGGATCTCCCACTGATTTGACTTTATGATATAATAAACCTAAATGGATACAGCCCTTGCCAGTTTTGGCAGGGTTTTCTTTTCTACCCATATTATGATACAAATTGAAATGTATGGAAATATTGGATTAAAAGAGATAAACTAATATTCTATCACTCCAAATAAGGAGAAATAGAGGTGAAAGAATGGGGAAAAAAAGAAAGAAGCGTAAAAGTACGAAACGAACAAAGCAACTGCAAAATGAATTGCTTGGTTTGTTATTTATAGCATTAGCAATATTTGGGAGTGGTGCTAGTGCAATTAGTGATGGTGCGATTCCAGCTGGGTTAGAAAATTTATTTCGATTTTTTCTAGGAATCTGGTATTTTGTCGCGTCTGTACTTATACTTATTACAGGGATAATATTACTAGTTAAAAGAAGATTTCCGGATTTCTTTCATAAGAAGTTAGTTGGATTCTATATTCTATTTGTTGGAATACTACTAATCACACATATTCAGACATTCGAAAGGTTATTACTTGAAGATGTATCGATTATTAGTACTACATGGAATCATTTCCTGTTATTTATTAATGGACAAGGAACTTCCATCCAAACCGGTGGAGGGATGATTGGAGGAATCTTATTTACTTTTACTAATTACCTATTCTCCCTTCCAGGAGCGAAAATAGTTGCTGTCTTTTCTATTATTATAGGAATTCTATTTATTACAGAAGTTTCCTTAGGTGATATTTTTGCTAAAATGCTGGAAAGAATTAAATCTGTGTTTGAGCGTATGAAAGAAGTCTGGGAAAAAGCTAAAATCAAAAAAGCCGAAATGAATGATCAGCGAATAACAGAAGAGGAAATAATAGAGGAACATGTAGCAGATGAAGAGCCACTAATCAATGACTTCACTGATGTTACCTATAGTGCACAGGATCTTCAGGAAGAACAACCAAAACCAGAAGTTGAAAACACAGTTGTGGAAGATACCGCTGAAGACGAAAAAGAGAGTGATGAAATAGAATATCCAATTCCAATGACCGAGCCTGAGAATTACGAGTATATTTTGCCTTCACCGGACTTATTGGCAGAGCCTGCTCATAATGCACAGCAGCATGAGAAATCGCAGATACAGGCAACCGTCAGGAAGTTAGAGCGTACATTTAAGAGTTTTGGTGTGAGAGCCAGAGTAACAAAAGTAAATGTCGGTCCTGCAGTAACTAAATATGAAATTTCACCAGAATCCGGTGTAAAAGTTAGTAAGATTGTCAGTTTGCATGACGATCTTGCATTAGCACTTGCTGCAAAAGACTTGCGAATAGAGGCACCTATTCCAGGAAAGTCTGCTGTCGGAATTGAAGTGCCTAATCAGGAAGTAGCGATGGTTTCGTTAAGAGAGGTAATGGATAGCACATGGAATAATAAAACGTCTAAACTTCTCGTTGCCTTAGGAAGAGATATTTCTGGTGATGCAGTTGTTGCGGAATTAAATAAAATGCCCCATGTACTAATTGCTGGTGCAACAGGAAGCGGGAAGAGTGTTTGTGTCAATGGAATTATTACAACTATTCTTATGCGGGCAAAACCTCATGAAGTAAAAATGATGATGATTGATCCGAAAAAAGTAGAATTAAATGTCTATAATGGTATTCCACATCTTTTAGCACCAGTTGTAACAGATCCGAAGAAGGCATCCAGAGCTTTGAAGAAAGTAGTAGCAGAAATGGAACGAAGATATGAGTTGTTTTCAGAAACAGGCACAAGAAATATAGAAGGCTATAATGAATACATTCGAAAACATAATTTGACTTCCGAAGAATCACAGCCACATTTACCTTATATTGTTGTCATTGTAGACGAGCTAGCTGATTTAATGATGGTCGCTTCCAGCGATGTGGAGGATGCGATTACGAGATTGGCACAGATGGCGAGGGCTGCGGGAATTCATATTATTATTGCAACGCAAAGACCGTCTGTTGATGTCATTACAGGTGTCATTAAGGCGAACATTCCATCACGTATTGCCTTTAGTGTTTCCTCTCAAACAGACTCAAGAACCATTCTCGACTCTGGTGGTGCAGAAAAACTATTAGGAAAAGGGGATATGTTGTTTTTACCTGTTGGTGCATCAAAACCTAAACGTGTTCAAGGTGCATTTCTTTCAGATGATGAAGTCGAGAGAATTGTTGACCATTGTATTAATCAGCAGAAAGCCTCCTATCAGGATGAAATGATTCCTGAGGAGAACGATGAAGTAGTAACTGAAGTGGACGATGAACTCTATGACGATGCAGTACAGTTAATTGTTGAAATGCAGAGTGCCAGCGTTTCGATGCTGCAGAGAAGATTCCGCATTGGTTATACAAGAGCTGCGCGGCTTATTGATGCAATGGAAGAACGTGGAATTGTAGGACCTTATGAGGGCAGTAAACCTAGAACAGTACTAGTTTCCCAGTCGCAGGAAGAAAAAACTTCATAGGCTAAGACTACCTAGTGTTAAGAAACAGACTTGTTAGAATAGCAAGTCTGTTTTTTTTGCCGTATAATGGATGATAAATGGAAAAAATGTGCAATATAGTATAGTAACAAACTATTTACTCTGGGAGGATCATTCATGCAGGATATTATGGAAAAACGATTGAATGAACAAGGAATTGATTTACATTTTATTCAAAGTAAAAAATACAAAACCATAAACATCATTGCCAAATTAAAAGCACCATTGGATAGAGAATCGATTACAACAAGAGCCCTGCTACCTTATATTTTAAAACAAGGTACAAAATCATATCCAAGCCGAAGAGACCTGCAGCTAAAACTAGATGATTTGTACGGAGCGGTTCTATCTGTTGACGGTGGAAAAAAGGGAGAAAATCATATTCTGACTTTCAGGCTGGAATTGGCTAACCCAAAATTCATACCCGAAGAATCATCCATTATGGAAGAAGGAATTGCCTTGTTCAGTGAGCTCTTGTTCCATCCCAATGTGAAGGATAACGGATTTGACAGGAAAATTTTTGAACGGGAGAAAGATACACTAAAGCAAAAAATGAATGCAATTAAAGATGATAAAATGCAATATGCGAATATGCGATTAATTGATGAAATGTGCAAAGGTGAACCGTATGAACTACATGTACATGGTTATGAAGAAGATTTAAATCAACTAACAGCTGAAAATGTTTATCAGTATTATCGGAACTCACTTCAAGAAGACAAGATGGACCTTTATATTCTTGGTGATTTTAACGAAGATGAAGTAAGAAAACTTATTACTTCTGCCATAAAGCGTGACGATGTTAGTCTTGGAGAAGTTTCAGATATTAAGAAGGGTAAAGGAAATATCAAATCAAAAGAAGTCATTGAAAAACAGAACGTTCAACAAGCAAAGCTACATATTGGCTATCGAACGAATACTACGTTTAAAGATGAGGACTATTATGCGTTACAGGTTTTTAATGGGATTTTCGGTGGTTTCCCCAGTTCAAAACTTTTTATTAATGTTCGTGAAAAGAATAGCTTAGCATATTATGCTTCTTCTCGAATGGAAAGTCATAAAGGCCTACTATTTGTTTTTAGCGGTATTGCTCCAGATGATTACGAAAAAGCCAGAGATATTATCAGGGAACAGATGACAGCAATGAAAAATGGAGATATTACGGAAGAAGAGCTGGAGGAAACCAAGGAGTTAATTATTAATCAATTGCTGGAAACCATGGATCATCCACAGGGATTAGTGGAACTTCTGTATCAGCAAGTACTGGGAGAAAAGACGATTTCACCGAACGAATTACTTGGCCATATTAGGAACGTTACAAAAGACCAGGTCGTTCAAGCGGCGCAAAAAGTGGAAGAAGATACGGTTTATTTATTAACGAGTGAAGGAGGTCAAAATAATGAATAAACAGACATATGATGATATTGCTGAAACACTCTATACCGAAAAACTGGATAATGGCTTAACTGTTTTTCTATTGCCAAAACCTGAAATGGCGAAAACCTATGGGATTTTTTCTACTGATTATGGGTCCATCGATCAAACATTTGTGCCTATTGGTCAAAATGAAGAAATTACCGTTCCTGAAGGGATTGCTCATTTTTTAGAACATAAATTATTTGAGAAGGAAGATCATGATGTCTTTGCTGATTTTGGGAAACAAGGAGCGTCTGCGAATGCTTTCACCTCATTTACCAAAACAGCATATCTTTTTTCAGCGACTAATCACATTGAAAAAAATGTAGAAACCCTTATTGATTTTGTACAGGACCCGTATTTCTCAGAACAATCCGTAGAAAAGGAAAAAGGTATTATAGGGCAAGAAATACAAATGTATAATGATCAGCCGGATTGGCAGTCATTTATGGGAACCATAAAGGCAATGTTCAAAAATCATCCAGTTCATATCGATATAGCTGGTACAATCGAGTCCATCGGCAAGATTACCAAGGATGATTTGTATACGTGTTATCAAACGTTCTATCATCCAGAAAACATGACTTTATTTATTGCGGGTAATTTTGATTCTGGAAAAATGATGGATTTAATTAAAACCAATCAAGCATCTAAAGAATTTAAGAAAATGGAAGAGCTGAAGCGTGATTTTCCGGATGAGCCAAAAGAAGTGGCAATGCCTGACAGTAAAATAACGATGCCAGTATCTATTCCTAAATGTACAGTTGGAATAAAAGAGTCATCCAGTGAGTTAATGGAGGAAGAATTTCTAAAAAAAGACTTACTTCAAAATATGGTGATGGACCATTACTTCTCCAAGGGCGGATCCTTTTATCAAGAATTGTATCAAGAAAAATTAATTGATGACAGTTTTTATTATGAAACAACATTAGATAAGAACTTCGGGTATACGTTAATTGGCAGTAATAGTGAAAATCCACAAGCATTTGCTGAGAAAGTAAAGAAAATGTTACTTTCTACAAATAACGAAATGTTATCAGAAGAAGAGTTCGAACGGATGAAGAAAAAGAAAATTGGGCAATTACTCCGTGGCATGAATTCCTTGGAATTTATTGCTAATAAATATATTCATTATCACACTTCTGGAATAAATCTATTTGAAATCATACCAACTATTCAATCACTACAGTTGGAGGATGCCAATAAGTTTATTCAGAGTTGGATAGAGGAAGACCGATTGGCAGTTTGTACGATTGCTGCGGAATAAGGAGTAAGAAGATGGGGGAAAACGTATTAATTATAGGTGCTAGTGGGGATATTGGTAAAGCAATCGTAAGGCGTTTAGCTGAAGACGGATATCAATTAATATTGCATTACCATCAAAACTTGCAGGCGATTAATGAACTTAGAAAGGAAATAAAAGATAAGGGCGTATTAAGTGTAATCCAGGCTGATCTTAGCAATGAGAGTGAAATAAATGAATTTGTCCAGCAGCTTGTATTTCGAGTTGATAGTATTATTTTTGCCAGCGGCAGGGCGCAATTTGGTTTATTTCAGGAAACACCGGATTCAGTTATGGATCAGATGTTAAATATACATGTTAAGGCACCATGGAAAATAACAAAGCATCTTTTGCCTCATATGATCCATCAGCAATTTGGAAAAATTATCTTTATTACTTCCATTTGGGCAGATGCAGGTGCAAGCTATGAAGTAGTGTATTCTTCTGTAAAAGGAGCACAAAACAGTTTTGTCAAAGCTCTTGCAAAGGAAGTTGCACCAAGTGGAATATCAGTAAATGCCATAAGCCCTGGGTTTATTGAAACAAAAATGAATAGTCATCTTTCCGAGGAAGAAAAGGCCTCTGTGATTTCGGAAATTCCTGTAAGTCGTGCTGGATTACCAAGTGAAATCGCTCATACAGTAAGTTTTTTGCTCGATAAAAGGTCAAGTTATATTCAAGGGGAAATTATTAATGTGACTGGTGGCTGGTGATAACGGAAACTTCATTCAGTGGAAATTACGGCCGCTCCACCTGCATAAAAATTCTTATGTTTTATGTATAAACGGAAAATAATATCACATACTATGCCTGTAATAATTCCAAGGAGGCAGATGTATGTCAGTTCTTGATAATTTCGACACATGGAAAGGCTTTTTATCCAACCGTTTACAGCAGGCTCAACAGCAAGGGATGGACCAGCAAACCATCAACAGCATTGCGTCTGAAGTAGGAGATTACTTAGCGCAAAATGTCGATGCAAAAAACAAAGAAGAATCGGTTTTAAGAGATCTTTGGAATGCTGCTTCAGAACAAGAACAACAAGCTATTGCTAGTACAATGGTAAAACTTGTTCAAGGTAATTCCAAATAATTTAAACCTATAGAAGCTGTATACTCCATCGAGGTACAGCTTCTTTTATTAGGAAGGCAAAAATTAATGAATGAGTCATGCTAAGTTTTTCCAATAAAATTTTTAAGGAAATTGGTAAACTTTGCATATTATACTTTTCACTTCCGATAAAATCATTTATGATAGTATTGTATTGCAATAATATAGCATTATACAGCTTGAATAACGTAAAAAAGTAAAGGGGTTTACGATGGATAAGGAATGGTACCTTGAATATGAAATTCAAAAAAATCGTCCTGGTTTACTTGGGGAAATCACATCATTGTTAGGAATGCTTTCTATCAATATTATCACGATTAATGGTGTAGAAAATTCAAGAAGAGGTATGCTCCTTGTTTCAGAGTATGACGAGAACATTGACCGATTAAAATCAATTATGCAAATGATGGAAACGATAAAAATAACGAAGATTCGCAATCCTAAATTGAAAGATAAAATGGCTGTACGTCATGGGAAATATATTCATACAGATGTAGATGATCGAAAAACATTCCGTTTTGTAAGAGATGAATTAGGTTTGCTGGTAGATTTTATGGCAGAGTTATTTAAACAGGATGGGCATAAATTGATTGGAATACGTGGGATGCCACGGGTAGGAAAAACAGAGTCCGTTGTTGCAGCCAGTGTTTGTGCCAATAAACGATGGTTATTTCTTTCGAGTACGATGATTAAGCAAACGGTTCGAAGTGAGTTGATAGAGGGAGAGTACAATACGAATACAACGTATATAATAGATGGGATTGTGTCCACGAGGAGAGCGAATGAAAAACATTGGCAGTTAATACGAGAATTGATGCAGCTTCCTGCTGTGAAAATTGTGGAACATCCGGATATATTTGTACAAACAACGGAATATACAATGGATGATTTTGATTATATTATAGAGTTAAGAAGTCATGTTGATGAAGAGATTACATATGAATCATTTGAACAACAACAGTTTAATGAGGAAAGTGGCTTTTCGATGTTTGATTTTTAGAACGGAAGGTGTTTTTAATGGATATAGGGGCAAGGCTTAAAGAGGCTAGAGTCTCCAAAGGACTCTCATTAGATGAACTGCAGGAATTAACCAAAATCCAAAAAAGATATTTGTCTGCCATTGAAGAAGGAAAACTAGAGGTGCTTCCAGGTAAATTCTATGCAAGGGCATTTATTAAGGAGTATGCAAATGTTGTTGGAATTGATCCGAGCGAATTACTGGAAGAGCATAAAGAGGAAATTCCCAAAACAGAAGAAGAACCAACTGTAGAGTATAGTCGAATGCAACGCACAAGAAAGGAAAACCATGTAGAGAAAAATTCGAGGGTTTTTTCGGTGTTTCCGACGATTATTGTAGTATTACTGGTCATTGGTATTTTATTTGTTTTTTGGTATTTTAGAGATGGTATAGGGAATAATGCTGGAGATGTGACAGAGGAAGAAGAATTGAACGACACAGAAATTATTATTAACAATCCTAATGATTTGGATGGAGATGCTGCTGAACCTGAAGATGAGGAAGAAGGCACGGAGGAAGCGGAATCAGAAGAATTACAAGAAGATGAAAATCAGGAGGGGGAAGAAGAGGAGGAGCAAGCAGAGCTTACATTGATTGAAGAAGGAACTGGATCCAGTCCTAAATCTACATTCGAATTGAACAATGTTGGTGATGAGCTTACTGTTGTATTGGAAACAGAAGGAAATACATGGCTTGATGTAAGGGCTGATGATGAGACATTAATTAGTGAAAACTTTACACCGGATCGTTCACCAGAAGAACTGGATCTCAGTGGTGCTGAACAAATTTACTTTAATATTGGTAATGCTCCTGATTTAAAAATAACCGTTAATGGCGTGGAATTAGAGTATCCGGTAGACCCAGAGAAATATGTACACCAACAATTATGGATTCATATTAACGACGAAACTGAATAAACATAGTGAAACCCTTCCTGTTGCCTATGTGGAAGGGTTTATCATGTTTAACACAGAAAGTCTTGGTCATCATTGAAATATAAAAACAGGAAGGGAATTTTGCACATGAATCTACCAAATAAACTAACTTTATCAAGGATATTACTCATCCCAATATTTATTTTACTCTTAAGTTTTCCTTTTAACTGGGGAGCATGGAATATCGGTGAAACAGAACTTCCAATTACGCATTTTATTACTGCGCTTATTTTTATTATTGCTTCTGCAACGGATTGGGTGGACGGTTATTATGCACGGAAATATAACTTAGTGACCAATTTAGGGAAATTTTTAGATCCACTTGCAGATAAATTACTTGTTTCAGCAGCTCTAATTCTTCTTATTGAAATAGGTTTTGCTCCAGCATGGGTAGTAATTATCATTATTAGCAGGGAGTTTGCTGTAACAGGTTTGCGACTAGTTGCGGCAGGTGAAGGTATTGTTTTAGCTGCCGGAAGCATGGGGAAAATCAAAACGGCTACACAAATGATTGCCATTGCTATCCTACTTTTACATAATTTCCCTTTCTCCTATGTCGGCTTGCCTGTTGGTACGATTATGCTATATGTAGCATTGTTCTTCACGGTTTTATCTGGATTTGATTATTTTATAAAAAACTGGCATGTAATGAGGGATTCAAAATGACAAAATCGTATAAAGCTGAGATTATAGCAGTCGGTACGGAATTGCTATTAGGGCAAATTGCTAACACCAATGCACAATGGTTATCTGAAAAGCTTGCATTATCAGGTATAAATGTTTATCAGCATGGTGTTGTAGGTGATAACCTGCATCGTGTAAAGGAAGCATTTGAACAAGCCCAAAACCGCTCAGATATTATACTCGTTACAGGTGGGCTTGGGCCAACTGAAGATGATTTAACAAGGGAAGCATTTCAACTTATGAGCAATCTGGAGCTTATGGAGCACGGGCCTTCCATGAAAAAAATTGAAGCTTTTTTTCAAAATCAAAATAAAATCATGACACCTAATAATAAAAAGCAAGCACGAGTGTTTAAGGGAAGCAGGGTGCTTTTTAACCAGCAAGGTATGGCCCCTGGCATGATTCTTTCTTATGAATCCAAAACTTGGATTTTCCTTCCAGGAGTACCGAGAGAAATGAAGAGTTTATTTACAAATGATGCTATGCCTTTTTTGCAGCAATTAACCGGAAATGAAGAACTGATTAAATCACTTGTATTAAAATTTACCGGTATCGGGGAATCTGCATTAGAACATGAATTAAAAAGTCTCATTCAAGCACAGCAAAATCCAACCATAGCTCCTTTGGCACAGGAAGATGGTGTAGTTATTCGACTAACTGCTAAGGAAAAGTCTGAAGAGCGGGCTGAAAAATTACTGGAGGAAACAAAACAACAAATTTTAAGTAGGGTTGGAGATTATTTTTTTGGCGAAAATGATGAAACGATTGAACAAAAGATTATTTCCTTACTAAATAAGAAGAAATATTATATTGCAGCTGCAGAAAGTTTAACAGGTGGGATGTTTACAGATAGACTCATTTCGGTGAGCGGTGCTTCTTCAGTATGTAGGGGTGGGATTATTTGTTATGATACGAAAGTGAAACAAGAAATATTAGGTGTTTCAAAAGAGACGATTCAACATAAAGGAACTGTTAGCGAGGAATGTGCGCTGGAAATGGCAGAACAGGTTTCCAGTAAACTTCATGCGAACATTGGTATTAGCTTTACGGGAGTTGCAGGTCCAGAGCAAGTAGAAGGAAAAGACGTTGGTACCGTATATATCGCACTTGTAAGTAAAGAGGGGTTTAAACAGGTGGAGAAACTTATGTCTATGGGTGATCGAAACACAATCAGAAAGAGAGCAACAATAAAAGGATTAGAAATTATTTTTAATTTCCTAAAATCGTAAAACGGCCATTTTTATTGGCTCATTCTTGCATTTCCAGCTCGAAAAGGTAGTCTATAATTCATTTTTCGATTGTTTTGCTCTTCTAAAACATAAGAACGTTTATTCGTTTTTTTCTTGGCAAATGATGAAAAACAATGTATGATGGTAGTAGTTAATTTAAGGAGGTAGTCTCGTTGGGTGATAGAAAACAAGCTTTAGATATGGCTTTAAGACAAATAGAGAAGCAATTTGGTAAAGGTTCGATAATGAAACTGGGGGAACAAGAGGTACAAAAGATTGCTACAATACCTAGTGGTTCACTAGCACTGGATGTTGCATTGGGAATTGGTGGCTACCCTAGAGGTAGAGTAATAGAAATCTATGGTCCGGAATCTTCAGGTAAAACGACAGTAGCTTTGCATGCTATTGCGGAAGCACAAAAACAAGGTGGACAAGCAGCATTTATTGATGCAGAACACGCGCTTGATCCTATTTATGCACGTGCATTAGGAGTAAATATTGATGAACTATTATTATCACAGCCTGACACCGGGGAACAAGCTTTGGAAATCGCTGAAGCATTGGTACGCAGTGGAGCTGTTGATATTGTGGTCGTCGACTCTGTTGCTGCACTTGTTCCGAAAGCGGAAATTGAAGGGGATATGGGGGATGCCCATGTTGGTTTGCAGGCACGACTTATGTCACAAGCATTAAGAAAACTTTCTGGTGCCATTAATAAATCAAAAACTACAGCTATTTTCATCAACCAAATTCGTGAAAAAGTTGGTGTGATGTTCGGAAATCCGGAAACGACTCCGGGTGGACGAGCACTTAAATTCTATTCATCTGTCAGACTGGAAGTTCGTCGTGCTGAACAATTAAAACAAGGTAATGATGTTGTTGGAAGTAAAGCTAGAGTTAAAGTAGTCAAAAATAAAGTAGCACCACCATTTAAACAAGCAGAAGTTGATATCATGTATGGGCAAGGTATTTCCAAAGAAGGTGAAATCATTGATATCGGAGCTGAATTAGATATCGTTGATAAAAGTGGTGCATGGTATTCTTATAATGGGGAAAGAGTTGGACAAGGAAGAGAAAATGCTAAACAATTTATTAAAGAAAATCCAGAAATAATGGATGAAATTCATCGTAAAATCCGTGAACATTATAGTATGGATGAATCTTCAGATGAAGCAGAACTGTTAGGCCAGGAAAGTCTTGATGTATAAAAGTAGAAAAGAGTAGCATAGTTAAAGAAAAATCCGAACGATGATGCCAAATTCTTCCGTTAGAATTTCGAATCAGTTCGGATTTTTTTAAGCCTGTTTTCTAACAAGGTTTGTATTTTTTGTCACTAAATACATAAAATTCGAATTATTTTTTGATAATGTTGGAGTGTTAACTACCGCTCTGGAAATTTGTGCTATTCAACTTTCTATCTGAGTGTGCTAATTGATGTTTGACTGGATTAGTGACCCAAAATAAAAGATACTTCGAAGCGAATGCAAGCTGCTATCATCATTAGAACAAGTGAGAGCACCACGATTATGAATTTTCATTAGCTCGAAGTTTATATCAATTCATAACACAAACTTTGCAAAAAAGCCTTTTATTATGTAAGAAAGACCCCAACTTCAAGAATGATAAGTGGGGGACAGCAGCGAGTAAACTCCTGATTCGTTTAATCCTAACCATCAGAGGGAGATGAGAGTACCCCTTAGATTCACTTTATCTTACAATAGCAATTCAGCTTTGCTTAAGCTATATATCAATAAACGAGGGTTTTTCTTTTATTATTCTTCTGTGACGTTTTCTTGACATTTGCAATACAGACAATTACAATTGAGATTGTATAATTTTATAATTTTTATAAGATCAATTGTTAGATTATGCACCTAAATGTTACATGCCGACAATATGTATGAAAAACCTATGGCAATAGGAGGTGAAATGATGGACCTTATTTATGTAATCATCTCCATTTTGCTTACTCTGATCGTCGGTATTGTTGTTGGTTATCTGATACGTAAATCTATTGCAGAAGCTAAAATTTCTAGTGCGGAAAACTTAGCAAAACAAATTGTAGAGGAAGCACGTCGAAATGCGGAAGCCTCTAAAAAGGAGGCGCTTCTTGAGGCGAAAGATGAAAATCATAAACTTCGCCAGCAAACAGAAGACGAATTGCGGGAACGTCGTATGGAAGTGCAGAAGCAAGAAAATCGTCTGTTGCAAAAAGAAGAAAGTCTTGACAGAAAAAGTGAAACCTTAGACAAGCGTGAACTGTTGTTAGAGAATAAAGAACAATCACTAGCAGAAAAACAACAACAAATTGAAGAAATGAAAAGCAAAGTGGAAGCTATGAAAGAAAAGCAGCAAACGGAGCTTGAGCGCATTTCTGGGTATACAACGGACCAAGCGAAACAGATTATT
Source organism: Oceanobacillus salinisoli (assembly GCF_009733865.1). GTDB lineage: Bacteria > Bacillota > Bacilli > Bacillales > Amphibacillaceae > Oceanobacillus > Oceanobacillus salinisoli. The sequence goes on from NZ_WOFB01000003.1 coordinate 120,087, forward strand.
TTAGAGCGAATTGAAAACGATGTAAAACATGATTCAGCAGTTATGATTAAAGAAGCAGAGAATCGTGTGAAAGAAGAAGCAGATAAAAAAGCCAAAAGTATTTTATCACTTGCTTTACAGCGGTGTGCCGCAGACCACGTTACTGAAACAACCGTATCTGTTGTAAACCTACCAAATGATGAGATGAAAGGTCGTATTATTGGGCGTGAAGGCCGTAATATACGTACACTCGAGACGTTAACGGGGATAGATTTAATTATCGATGATACACCGGAAGCAGTTGTTTTATCTGGTTTTGATCCAATTCGAAGAGAGATCGCTCGTATTGCATTAGAGAAACTTGTTCAGGATGGTCGAATTCACCCGGCTAGAATTGAAGAAATGGTGGATAAGGCTAGACGTGAAGTTGATGAATATATACGTGAAGTTGGAGAAGAAACAACATTTGAGGTTGGTGTACATGGTCTACATCCGGACTTGGTAAAAATACTTGGACGTCTAAAATATCGTACAAGCTATGGTCAAAATGTGTTGAAGCATTCCACAGAGGTTGCGTATCTCTCAGGTTTACTTGCTGCTGAATTAGGCGAAGATGTAACGTTAGCGAGAAGAGCGGGACTGCTTCATGACATTGGAAAAGCAATTGACCACGAAGTAGAAGGCAGTCACGTAGAAATTGGTAAAGAATTAGCAATCAAGTATAAAGAACATCCGGTTGTCATTAATTCGATTGCTTCCCACCACGGTGATGAAGAAGCTACTTCAATAATATCTGTACTCGTAGCAGCTGCTGATGCATTATCTGCAGCAAGGCCTGGTGCCAGAAGTGAAACACTGGAAAACTATATCAAGAGATTAGAGAAGTTAGAAGAAATCTCCGAATCATTTGAAGGTGTTGAAAAGTCCTTTGCTATTCAGGCAGGACGGGAAATTCGAATTATGGTAAAACCTGATGAAATTGATGATTTGGAATCTGTACGTGTTGCCAGAGAAATTCGGAAACGGATTGAAAACGAATTAGATTATCCTGGCCACATTAAAGTAACTGTAATCAGAGAAACAAGATCAGTAGAATATGCAAAATAAAGTAAACAAAAGTAGTCTAATTGACTGCTTTTGTTTTTTTAGGTCTTTTTACTAACACTGCTTTCTAAACTATTAGAAATGCGGTTACTCGTCTCACCGAAAAGATTTGTTGCGTTTTGTGAGCAAATATAATTTCACAGTTGATATAAATTGCTGATTAATTTAATTACAGGTACTATGATCGCTCCGGAAATACACTACGCTTTCCGTGGGCGACTGGTGATCCTCCTCGCGCTGCCTTCTTTAGGGGGCTCACCGATGCCTCTTTTCACACAGGAGTCTCCGTGTATTTCCTCCGCTGGTTTTGTGCTATTCTACTTTTATCTGAGTGTTGCTAATCGGGGTAATGATTGAATCTGAGAGCAGTTTATTTCTCTATATAACTCTCACTTCAAGTAAAAAGAAACTTATCATACGTCTCTTTTATAAGTTATAGCTATACATGAATCAGAAAACAAATACTAGCGTAGGCAGAATACGTAGACTCCTCGAAAATAAAAATCGATTTTCTTCGTGCGATGTAGAGCTACGGTTCGCGTTCCTTGTCCTGTGGGAATAGCACGTTCCAGACCTTAGCAGCGGCAAACTTTCCGCGAGGAGGCTTTAGGTCGTGCCCACGAACCGTAAGTATTCTGCCGGAGTGAATGCATACATGCTACCATCATTAGGACAAGCGAGAGAATCATGATATGAATTTTCGTTAGTCAGGAGTTTATATAAATTTCATAACAACAAACCTTGCGAAAAGAGCTTTTTTATACACCAGGAAAGGAAAATATACAAATATGGCTTTTAAATTTTGACATGGAAATTCCATTATGGAAAACTATAAGTATTATATGAGATAGGATGATTAATTGATGAAGATATTGTTTATTGGAGATGTCGTAGGTTCACCAGGGAGAGATATGGTAAAAGAGTATTTACCTAAGCTAAAAGAAAAATATCGCCCCAATTTAACGATTATTAATGGAGAAAATGCCGCAGCAGGTAAAGGGATTACGGAAAAAATTTATAAACAATTTATGGATTGGGGTGCCCAAGCCATAACGATGGGAAATCACACTTGGGATAAAAAAGAAATATTTGAATTTATTGACGGTGCTAAAAACATGATACGTCCTGCTAACTTTCCTAAAGGCACGCCTGGAAAGGGAATTGTTTACATAAATGTTAATGGAGCCGAAGTTGCGATTATTAATTTACAGGGAAGAACTTTTCTGCCAGCCATTGATGATCCTTTTATTAAAGTGGATGAATTAATAGAAGAAGCGAAAAAGCGGACCAACATTATTTTTGTAGATTTCCATGCAGAGGCAACAAGTGAAAAACAGGCCTTTGGCTGGTATGTTGATGGGCGTGTAAGCTCTGTTGTTGGTACACATACACATACACAAACCGCAGATGAACGCATTTTACCCAAGGGTACCGCATATATTACTGATGTAGGTATGACTGGTCCATATGATGGCATTTTAGGGGTGGAAAGAGATGCGGTGATAAAACGTTTTTTAACATCACTGCCTGTTCGCTTTGAAGTCCCCAAAGATGGAAGAACACAGTTGGGGGCAGTGCTGGTTACTGTTGACAATCAGAGTGGGAAAGCAACAAAGGTAGAACGAATATTGATTAACGATGATCATCCGTTCTTCAGTTAATGAAAAATCATTCTTTTAAAGCTGGTAATATTAGCCGCTTCTGAATTTGGTCCTATATGCTTTCCATTGATTTTAAGAGAAAAATAAAAAATGGCTGTTTTGTAAAAGACTACGGACTGTCGTTACTCGTCTCCGAAAAAATTGGTTGTTTTTGACGAAGAATACATATACAGCGAACTAATGAAAATTCTTATCGTGGCACTCACTTGTTATTTACAGTCAGAGTCAGTTAATCACCTGATAAAGTAAAGAAATTGCATTATTTTTTATGTGAACAACATGTCCAGAAGTCCATACATCAGGTTTTCCTTAGTCCGATTTATTGAATCTTATGAAAAATTGATGCATAATAGGGAATAAGCTAACATCTCCAAGAATATAGTAGCAATAGAACTACAATAGCAAATGAAGGAGGTACTAGTCATGGAAGTATTAAAGGTTTCAGCGAAATCAAGTCCAAATTCAGTAGCAGGTGCACTTGCGAATGTTTTACGTGAACGTGGTACAGCGGAGATTCAGGCGATTGGGGCAGGTGCGCTAAACCAGGCTGTGAAAGCTGTTGCTATAGCTAGAGGATTTGTAGCACCTAGTGGAGTGGATCTAATTTGTATCCCGGCCTTTACAGATATTATGATTGATAATGAAGAAAGAACAGCAATTAAATTGATTGTTGAGCCTAGATAATATGGATGATTAAAGCCTTCCTATACAGATAGGGAAGGTTTTTATTTGCTCATCTTCGTTTTTATTGTTAAATTTAAGTATGATGGTTATACTGTAAAATTGAAAAACTTATACATATAGAATGCTTTAGAAAGGAGTTTAGCAATGAATGAAGAGCAACGAAAGGAACAGTCACAAATTAAACAAGTAGATTCTATAAATGATAGAAATAAAGGGAATTTCAATCGCATAAAAGAAACTTCCAGCGAGGAAATGATAGCGAAATATTTTCATACTAGTTATCAGCCGCCTGACATAAAAAAAGCAAGAAAACGATATAAAGAAGACGTAAAATTCCATTATGATTTTTCCGTTCCAGATGATATGAAGTCCATTGGAGAAGGGAAAAAATTTCTGATTCGTACATATGGATGTCAGATGAATGAGCATGATACAGAAGTTATGGCAGGAATCTTACAAGATTTAGGGTATGAATCTACTTCTGATACAAATGAAGCAGATATTATCCTATTAAACACGTGCGCAATCCGTGAAAATGCTGAAAACAAAGTGTTTGGGGAAATTGGCCATTTAAAACCGCTTAAACTGGAAAAACCCGATTTAATTCTCGGAGTTTGTGGGTGTATGTCACAGGAAGAATCTGTCGTAAACCGAATTATGAAAAAACATCCACATGTTGATTTAATATTCGGAACGCATAATATTCATCGTCTTCCGGAATTAGTGAAGGGCGCCATGTTTGGTAAAGAACAGGTTGTGGAAGTATGGTCAAAAGAAGGTGATATCATTGAAAACCTTCCAAAAGCAAGAAAAGGGAAAATTAAAGCATGGGTTAATATTATGTATGGCTGTGACAAATTCTGTACCTATTGTATTGTCCCAATGACACGCGGGAAAGAAAGAAGCCGCCGACCAGAAGATATTATTCAGGAAGTACGGCACTTAGTTGCACAAGGATACCAGGAAGTAACATTACTTGGTCAAAACGTAAATGCCTATGGTAAGGATTTGGAAGGCATGGATTATACATTTGGTGACTTAATGAATGACATCCATAAGATTGATATCCCAAGAGTCCGGTTTACTACTTCCCACCCAAGAGATTTCGATGATCATTTAATTGAAGTGCTGTCACAGGGAGGTAATCTTCTTGATCATATTCATCTTCCGGTTCAATCAGGAAGTAGTGAAATATTAAAGAAAATGAATCGCAAATATACAAGAGAAGAGTATTTGGAATTAGTGCGTAAAATCCGCAAAGCTATCCCAAATGTAACACTAACAACGGATATTATCGTTGGATTCCCTAATGAAACAGAAGAGCAGTTTGAGGAAACGATGTCATTAGTAGAAGAAGTGGGATTTGAATCAGCTTATACGTTTATTTATTCACCTCGTGAAGGAACACCTGCAGCACGTAAAAAAGATGATGTACCTGAAGAAGTGAAGAAACAACGACTCTACCGTTTAAATGAATTAGTAAATAAACAGTCTGCAGAATCGATGAAACAATATAAAGATAAAGTAGTAAAAGTTCTCGTTGAGGGTGAAAGTAAAAAAGACCCTGATATATTGGCAGGATATACAGAAAAGAATAAATTAGTAAACTTTAAAGGTCCTAAATCGTCAATCGGAAAAATTGTTGATGTAAAAATTACCGAAGCAAAAACATGGTCATTAGATGGCATAATGGTGGAAAATACAATCGAGGTGAACTAATATGGCTACGTATTCACGCAAAGATGTTCTGGATGAGGCAAAGAAATTAGCAGAAATGCTTTCCAGTACAGAAGAAATCGATCGTTTTAAACAAGTCGAAGCAAAACTTAATGAAAATCAGAAAGTACAGAAATTAATTCAAAAAATTAAGACCTTGCAAAAACAGGCAGTAAATTTCCAAGCATATGGAAAACAAGAAGCGTTAAAGAAGATTGAAGATGAAATTGAGCGGCTGCAGAATGAAATTGATGAAATTCCGGTTGTCCAGGAGTTTAAAGAGACTCAAATCGTCGTAAATGATGTATTGCAGCTCGTTTCTGGAACAATCGCAAGGGAAGTAACGAACCATGTTATTGAGTCGACTGGTGGAGATATATTATCAGGGGAAACTGGTTCGAAAGCAAAGAATAAAGCAGGCTGCTCCCATTAATCTTTAAAATAGCCAGGTGAAAATAGTTCTTTCACCTGGCTATTTTAATGGAACAATCTATGGGAAATTCCTCATATAATAAAATAAATAAAATTCTCCTAATTATTCTATTCTCTCTGTAACAACGCTCAGTCAAATAATATGTAATGATTCCCCCTTTTTTCGTAAATAGCTATGCACTTTAGGTATTTGTCTTGCATAAAATGACTATGAAAAAAGAGGAGGTAAAAGTAATTATGACTTTTCTTGATAAAGAGTACAGAGAAATCATTACAAAAGCTGTCTGTGGGAAAGGACGCAAATTTGCACAGGACTCTCATTCCATCACACCATCACATAGACCTTCAAGCATTCTAGGATGCTGGGTGATCAATCACTTATATAATGCGAAGAAGAAATCAGAGGATACGGTGGAAATAAGTGGAAGTTACGATATTAATGTTTGGTATTCGTACAATGACAATACAAAAACGGAAGTTGTAACAGAGAGAGTAAATTATACAGATGTTATTCCACTTTCCACTAAAGATAAAAATACAATTAGTGATGAATATGATGTATTAGCTAAAGTGATCCAGCAGCCTAACTGTCTAGAATGCAAAATTGCAGGTAACGGACACAAAATTGTTGTGGAAATTGAACGTGAATTTGTCGTGCAAGTGATTGGTGAAACGAAGGTTTTCGTGAGAGTAGATCCTGAGTGGGAAAACGAGGATGACGTTGATGAGGAAGCATGGGAGCATGAAGTGACAGATGAAGAATTAGAAGGCGTGAAACCAGACTTCTTGAATAATAAAGATTAAGAATAAATACGAGGGATCAATTCTCTCGTATTTTTCTTTTTCTACTATGAATCTTAAATTCGTCACATCTCCATTTGTCTTCATTTGTGCTATAATAATATAAGTAAATATCGGTTTTTTTGGAGGATTTATTATGGCAAAAATGACACCAATGATGGAACAGTATATTAAAATCAAAGCAGATTATAAGGATGCCTTTTTATTTTATCGTTTAGGTGATTTTTATGAGATGTTTTATGATGATGCAATAAAAGCAGCACGAGAGCTGGAAATAACTTTAACGAAACGAAGTAATGGAAAAAGTGAACCGATTCCAATGTGCGGAGTACCTTACCATTCAGCAGAAGGGTATATAAAGACGTTAATAGATAAAGGATATAAAGTTGCGATATGTGAGCAGGTGGAAGATCCGAAAACAGCCAAAGGAGTTGTGAAAAGAGAGGTTGTACAGCTTATTACCCCAGGGACAGTCATGGAGAGTAATATGTTAAATGAAGGGGAGAATAACTATATTGCTAGTCTTTCACACTTTCAGGATGGTTCATATGTAATTGTATATAACGATCTTTCCACGGGGGAAAATAGACTGGCAAAGATTTCTCATGGCTGGGACGCTGTAATTCATGAATTATATAATCAGCCTATCAAAGAAATTGTCATTTCATCCAATCTTCCTGAAAACCTTCAAAACCAATTAAAAGATAGATTAAATGTAACCCTATCCTACCAAAATGAAATTACATTTAATGCAGAATATCGTGATCTTAGTGAAAATTTGAATGATGAGCACCTAATGAAGGCATTCAGCCGCTTGTTAAACTATATTCAAAACACGCAAAAGCGCTCACTAGATCACTTAAAGAAAGCAGAGGTAATAGAGTTAAAGAATTACCTTTCATTGGATATGTATTCTAAGCGTAATCTGGAGTTAACAGAAACTATTATAAAAAAAGGGAAACAAGGAAGTCTCCTATGGGTGCTGGATCATACAGTTACGGCAATGGGCTCCAGAACACTAAAAAAATGGCTGGAGAGACCATTATTAGATAAAAAAAGGATTGAAGATAGATTAGATGCGGTAGAGGGGCTATACCAAGGCTTTTTGGAAAGAGATGAGATTCGTGAAATCTTAAAGTCCATATATGATTTGGAACGATTATCTGGAAGAGTAGCGTTTGGAAATGTTAATGCCAGGGATTTAATTCAATTGAAACAATCCCTAGAGAAAATTCCTGAATTAAAGGCTATATTAAATCAGTTTGATCAAAAACAGATTAAAAAATTAGCAGACGGTTTAATTTATCCAGAGTATATTGTAGAATTGTTGCATTCTGGTATTGTAGATGATCCTCCTGTAACGATTAAAGAAGGATCAATTATTAAGGATGGATATAATGAGACACTTGATGCCTATCGTGATGCATCAAGAAATGGGAAGAAATGGATAGCAGAATTAGAGAAAAAAGAAAAACAGGAAACAAATATTAAATCGTTGAAAATCGGTTTTAATAAAGTGTTTGGTTATTATATTGAAGTAACAAAAGCGAACTTGCATTTGCTGCCTGAAGGAAAATATCAGCGTAAGCAGACGTTGACAAATGCGGAACGATTCATCACACCGGAACTTAAAGAAAAAGAAGAGTTAATTCTGGAAGCGGAAGAAAAAAGCATTGATTTGGAATATCAATTGTTTATAGAAATTAGGGATAGGATAAAAGAGTATATTCCAGAGCTTCAGCATTTGGCTGATGTAGTGAGTCAAATCGATGTGCTCCAGGCTTTTGCAACGGTAAGTGAAAAGAATAATTATAAGCGTCCGTCCTTTGGAGAAAAACGTCTTTCCATCAAAAATGGACGTCACCCAGTCGTAGAACAAGTGATGAAAGATGGTTCTTATGTGCCCAATGATATAACACTGGATGAAGATCACCATATGCTATTAATTACAGGTCCGAATATGTCAGGTAAGAGTACGTACATGCGACAGCTGGCCTTGACAGTAATTATGGCACAAATTGGGTGCTTTATTCCAAGTGACGAAGCGGAACTGATTATTTTTGATCAAATATTTACCCGCATTGGTGCTGCTGATGATTTAGTTTCTGGACAAAGTACATTTATGGTGGAGATGCTGGAGGCCAATCACGCTATTTCCAATGCTACAGACAAGAGTTTAATTCTATTGGATGAAATTGGTCGTGGGACAAGCACCTATGATGGAATGGCATTGGCACAGGCGATTGTGGAATATATTCATCATAATATTCATGCTAAAACATTATTTTCCACACACTACCATGAATTAACTGCATTGGAGAAAACATTGCCCCGGTTAAAAAATATTCATGTTCGAGCGGAAGAATATGAAGGGAATGTTGTCTTCCTTCATCAAATCAATGAAGGTGCAGCAGATAAAAGTTATGGTATCCATGTTGCGAAACTTGCCAATTTGCCAGATTCTTTAATAGAAAGAGCAAGTACTATTTTGCAGGAATTAGAAGATGGAGATAAGGCACAGCCAAAAACCGAAAATCTTGACTCTGAACAAATCTCCTTTTTTGTGGAAGAAGTAGAAGAAAAGGAGAGAAATCCTGAGAAAATAGAGCTTTCTGATTCAGAGAAAACAGTCATTCAATCATTAAAGGACATAAATTTATTTGATATGACACCAATGGAAGCAATGAATGAGTTATATCGTTTACAAAAAGAAGCCAAAAATTCGTAAGCAGGGAATCATAGAAAGGATTTTGTTTGCATGAAGATTGTTCAAATGTCTGATGCATTAGCGAATAAAATAGCTGCAGGTGAAGTGGTTGAAAGGCCGGCATCGGTTGTAAAGGAACTGGTTGAAAATAGTATCGATGCAAACAGCACATGGATTAAAGTAGATATTTTAGAAGCGGGACTGGAACAAATTAAAGTGATTGATAATGGAGGCGGGATGAGCGAAGAAGACAGTGAACGTGCTTTTCTTCCTCATGCAACCAGTAAAATAAAAAGTGAAAGTGATTTATTTCATGTAAAAACATTGGGATTTCGTGGAGAGGCATTAGCTAGTATTGCCTCTGTGAGTAAATTAACGATCCAAACATCGGAAGGCAAGGAAGCAGGTACCTGTCTAGTATTAGAAGGTGGAAAAATAATAGATAGAAAGAAAAGTGATGCAAGAAAGGGAACGGAAATTACTGTTGATCATTTATTTTTTAATACACCAGCTCGTCTAAAATACATGAAAAGCCTTCATACGGAGCTAGGGCATATTACTGATTTGCTGAATCGGCTTGCTCTTTCCCATCCGAATATTCGCTTTGAAGCAACTCATAATGGAAAGGGGCTGTTTAAAACAGCTGGAACCGGAGATTTACTTCATGTTGTTTCACAGGTATACGGTATGAATGTAGCCAAAAATATGCTTCCGGTAAGTGAAAATACACTCGATTTTCAGATTGAGGGATATATCGCCAAACCTGAAGTGACAAGAGCATCCAAGAATTATATTTCTACCATCATTAACGGCAGATATATCAAAAGTATTCCATTGAATCAGGCGATTATCCGCGGCTATCATACACTGCTGCCAATTGGGCGATCACCAATCGTCGTACTATCTATTAAAATGGACCCGATTTTAGTGGATGTGAATGTACACCCTACCAAACTGGAGGTACGGTTTAGTAAAGATAAAGAATTATTTACATTAATTGAAGAATTAATTCGCAATAAGTTTCGGGAAATCACTTTAATTCCTGAAATGGAACAGCGACAAAAGCCAAAGATAAAAGAAAAGAGCTATCAACATACGATGAATTTTGAAAGCTCAAAAGCAGTAGCCGAACCAACAGGAAATCAGTTAAACGAAAACATGCATATCAATGAAGAAAAAACAGAGCGTGAATCTGCAGAAGAACCAGTTCCAGCAACTACTGTTGAAGCAAGCTTACAATCTGAACCGGAAGAAAAGGAAATAGATGACCATTCTGTTTCAAAAGATACAGATATTCAATCTGATGAAGAATATGCCAACTCCTCAAAGCAGCGTGTTCCAGCAATGTATCCAATCGGTCAATTGCAGGGTACGTATATATTGGCGCAAAATGAAAATGGATTGTACATGATTGATCAACATGCTGCACAGGAGCGAGTTAAATATGAGTTTTTTAAGGAAAAGCTTGGTAAACCAGTCAATGTATCACAAGAACTATTACTTCCAATGACATTTGAGTTTTCCAAACAAGAAGCTATTTTTATCGAACAGTATAAAGAAGAGTTAGAAAAAGTAGGACTATTTTTTGAGAATTTCGGTAGCCAGACATATGTTATTCGTTCCCATCCTAATTGGTTTCCTAATGGATTTGAAGAAGAGATCATCCGGGAGATGGTAGAACAGATTATCAACGAAGAAAAGGTAAATATTGAAGCGATTAGAGAAGAAGCGGCTATCTTGATGTCATGCAAACGTTCGATAAAAGCCAATCATTATCTGAATCAGGATGAAATGTTTCGGTTGTTGGAAGATCTCCGAAATACAACCGATCCATTTACTTGTCCGCACGGAAGACCAATTATTGTCCACTTTTCTACCTATGAACTGGAAAAAATGTTTAAACGGATTATGTAGCAGGGTATAAATCACACACTTCTTTGGTAATGATAGTAGAAAAAAGAGGTGTGAGTGTTGGAAAATAAAAATCAGGAATTGATTAATTTTTTAAATCAAACATTATCCAATTACTTTGTTCTGTACGTAAAACTACATCGCTATCATTGGTTTATTCAAGGCAGGCATTTTTTTACACTGCATGAAAAATTTGAGGAAATGTACGAAATGGTGGCCAGTGATTTAGATGAAATTGCAGAACGAATCTTAGCAATAGATGGAAAACCGCTAGCAACGATGGTAAAATATTTAAAAGAAACAACACTAACGGAAGCGAATGCAGACGACAAGGAAAATGAAATCATCGAACAATTAACAAAGGATTACAAACAGATTATTGATGAAATTAAGAAGGATGGCATCCGACTTGCTGAGGAGCATCAGGATGAACCATCTGCAGATTTGTTAATTTCTATTCAAGCAAAACTGGAAAAATACGTTTGGATGCTCAATAGCTATCGTGCGTACGATTCACATGAATAAATAAATGTAACTAGGGGAATACTAATGAAAAAAACCGTAATAGCTATTATGGGGCCTACTGCAGTGGGCAAAACGAAATTAAGTATTGAAGTTGCCAAACAGTTTAATGGTGAAGTGATAAGTGGTGACTCGATGCAAATATATAAAGGAATGGATATAGGTACAGCAAAAATCAAGGAAGAAGAAATGGAAGGAATTCCTCATCATATGATTGATATGAAAGAACCAGATGAGGAATTTTCTGTTGCTGATTTTAAGAATTACGTTCAAAACTATATAGATGAAATCAGCAATCGAAATAAATTGCCCATCCTTGTTGGTGGAAGTGGTCTATACATCCAGGCTGCTCTATTTGATTATAACTTTTCGAACCAAAAAAGAGATGAAACGCTTACTCGTCAATTGGAAGATAGAATTAAAAGAGAAGGTCCCTTACCGTCATATAACCGTTTGAAAGAGATTGATCCCGTACAAGCAGAAAAGATTCATCCTAATAATCACAGACGCCTGATTCGTGCATTAGAAATCTATGAAACAACTGGATTAACCATGACAGAATATCAAAATAATCAAACCTTTGAATCTCCGTATTATTTAGTGCTAATCGGGTTAGAAATGGAAAGAGCACAGTTATATGAGCAAATCAATCAGCGTGTGGATGTAATGGTAGAGGAAGGATTAGTCGATGAGGTAAGCAAACTGCTCGAAAAAGGATATGAAGGATGTCAATCCATGAATGCCATCGGTTATAAAGAATTCATCCCTTATTTTAGAGGAGAGAAATCGCTGGAGGAGTCCATTGAAATATTGAAACGTAATTCACGAAGATATGCAAAACGTCAATATACCTGGTTCAAAAATAAAATGGATATTACCTGGTATGACATGACGGATACAAATAATAGAAATGAAAAGTTTCCTATGATTTTGGATGATTTAGCAGGAATTTTAAAAAATACATAGAATTTATTAAAATATAGATAGAAAAGAGGAGGAAGCACGATGGCACAAACTGTCAACATTCAGGACCAATACTTAAATCAATTAAGGAAGAACCATATTTCTGTTACTGTGATTCTGACAAATGGTTTTCAATTAAGGGGTATCGTGAAAGCATTTGATAATTTTACTGTATTGGTGGAAACGGAAGGCAAGCAGCAACTGATTTTTAAACATGCAATCTCAACATTTGCACCTGTTAAGAACATTACGCTTGAAAAAGAATAGGCTATAAACGGGCGATATATCGTCCGTTTTTTAATTTGCATCATGCTCCCCTATACTATTTAGGCATTTGTCACAAGTTGTTGGTCATATGCGTATACTGAAAGTGATTGAAGGGGTGATGGTGTGGAATCGCAAAAAAACCGTTATAAAAATAGTCAAATTAATATAATACTGCATGAAAACAAAAAGATTAAATCAGAAAACAGCACAAACTTTCGTTATATAGAGAATAATCCATTTAAGAATATAGATGAGGAATTTTCTACGTTTATTGGTATGAATAAACTAAAATCGACTATAAAAGAAATTTATGCAACAATTGTTATTAATGAAAAACGGAACGAATTAGGATTAAAAAATACGAAGCAAGTCCTCCATATGTTATTTAAAGGAAACCCTGGCACAGGCAAGACAACAGTAGCGAGAAAGCTTGCTAAACTTTACTTTGATATGAATTTGCTATCAAAAGGGCATTTTATAGAAGCAGAGCGTGCAGATTTAGTTGGAGAATATATTGGCCAAACTGCTCAGAAAACACGCGCCATGATCCAGAAGGCAATGGGTGGAATACTGTTTATCGATGAAGCATATTCACTTGCGCGTGGCGGTGAAAAAGATTTTGGCAAGGAAGCTATTGATACGCTTGTAAAACACATGGAAGATAATCATAATGATTTTGTTCTTATATTAGCTGGATATCCCCACGAAATGGACCGGTTTCTGCGGCTAAATCCAGGGTTAAAATCCAGGTTTCCATTCATTCTAAATTTCGAGGACTATGAAGTGGATGAATTGCTGAAAATTGCCAAGCAAATGGCAGCACAAAGAGAATACAAATTAACAAAAGAAGCAGAATGGGAACTTCGGAATCATTTATATAAAAAAACTCAGGAAAGATTAACCAATTTTGCCAACGCCCGTTATATACGCAATGTGATTGAGCATTCCATTCGTCTGCATGCTGTAAGACTGCTGGAACAAGACCGTTATTCTTCTGATGATTTAATTTATTTAACTGCAAGAGATTTACAATTGAATGAGTTATCTTAAATTTCCAGAACCTTTTTAGAATAACCTCTAGCAAAAACACGGCTGGAGAAATTTATCTTATCATTCTCAGCCAGAAGACTCCCTCTTTCATCGTGAGAAGGGAATTATCCCAACGATAAGGGGGAGATGAATGGCTGTTGGTGATAGCCAAAAACTCCCTTACTATGTTACGATAAGAACAAACGTTCCTAATTAGTGAGGTGATTTCATGTTGGTAAAAAAGCGTTTAAGTTTCGTATCTTTTCTAATCAAAAACAGATCGAACTCATAAATAAAATCATTGGCTGTTCGAGATTTGTATTTAATTACTTCCTCGCTAAGCAGAAACAAAAAGATGCTTACCGGTACATCGTTGAAGAAATGAAACAAAACGGACAACTGCCAACAAACAACTGGAAAGGTGAGTTTTTCAATAAATATGATTCAGTTAAGGCTGTTAGGCAGTTGAAGGAACATTATTCTTTCCTAAAAGAAGTAGACAGCATTTCCCTTCAAAAATCCGTTGAAAATCTAGCAGATGCTTACCAACGCTATTACAGGAAACAAAACAAAATGCCCTGTTTTAAAAGCAAAAAAACAAGGTGCAATCCTATAGCATGTCGAGTCCATCACCAAAGAGATATTAACGCAGGGTTAAATCTCAGAAATGAAGCTCTAAGGCTTCTAACCGCAGGGACTGCGGGGTTAGCCTAATCGATAACTGGCGGTTACGCTGGTGTTCTTAGGAATCCCCCATTTCAATCAGATCATGGGGTCGATAAGTGGTGGGTAGTTCAATGTTTGACTTTAATTGGTATGATGATAACGTAGACGAAAGGCAAACCTAATATGAATGAATATCAGAAAGAGGTTAATTCCATGTCAGAAGAAAGAATACTGATAATCGCCGTAAAAAAACCAGAACTACAAGAGGAACGATTTCAGTCATCACTAGAAGAATTAATATCCTTAGGAAAAACAGCCGGAGGATATGTCGTTAAAGTGATCACACAAAAACGCAACAGAATTCACCCTGCTACATATATTGGCGAAGGAAAATTGCAAGAAATAAAACACGAGGTAGAAGAAGCTGATATCGATTTAATTATTTCAAATGATGAGCTTTCCCCTGGACAATTACGAAATTTAAACCATTATTTAGATGTGCGAATTATTGATAGAAGCCAATTAATCTTAGATATATTTGCTCAGCGCGCCAATACAAAAGAAGGGAAGTTACAGGTTGAACTTGCACAATTGGAATATATGCTTCCAAGACTGGGCGGACAAGGGATTGAAATGTCACGGCTTGGTGCTGGAATTGGTACCAGGGGGCCTGGGGAGACTAAATTAGAAACGGATCGCAGACATATTCGGAATAGAATTGTTGATATAAAGCGAAGACTGAAAATGGTTGTACGCCAGAGAGAGCAATACAGAAAGAGGAGAAAAACAAATGACGTATTTCAACTTGCGATTGTTGGATATACAAATGCAGGAAAGTCAACCATTTTTAATCGGCTCACAAATAGTGAGACATTAGAAGAAAATTTGCTGTTCGCAACCCTTGATCCGTTAACAAGAAAGATACAATTGCCCTCAGGTTTCCAGGCTCTGATTACTGATACAGTCGGATTTCTTCAGGATCTACCAACTTCATTGATTGCTGCTTTTCGCTCCACGCTGGAAGAGGTAAGGGAAGCAGACTTTTTACTGCATGTCGTAGATGCATCCCAGGAAAACCAGTTACAACAGCAGAAAACGGTCATGAAATTATTGGAGGAACTCGAAGCTCATTCGATTCCCATGCTTACCGTATACAACAAAAAAGATTTAATTGAGGATGATTTTTTTCCGATGCAGCATCCAAATCTTCTCATAAGTGCCTATGAACAGGAAGATTTACGAAAACTGCTAGTAGCTATCGAATCGCTTTTAGCAAAGCAGTGGAAGAACTATACTGTTCAAATTGATTCAGATGATGGCAGTATGATTGCCAGGCTGGAACGTGATACAATCATTACTGACAAAACGTTTGATGAAGATAAGAATAAATATATACTTCATGGTTACATGAAAAGAGATCATTCACTAAGCTATTTGATAAATCAGAATAAAAATAAGTAGAAAAAATCAGAGTAATGGTCGAAATATTACTGTAAGGAGAAACCGAAGAAATGATAGAAACTATTGTAAAACAGGCAGAAGAAGATTGTCGTAATATTTATAAGCAAATAAATGAGGTGACTGAAAAAAACCAGGAACGGGTCTTACATGCATTTGTAAATCACCGAATTAGTGACAGTCATTTTCATTCTACAAGTGGTTACGGATACGATGATATAGGTCGCGAAGGTATTGAAGCTGTGTATGCAGAAGTATTTGGCGGAGAAGATGCACTAGTCAGACCACAAATCGTTTCTGGGACCCATGCTATTACGACAACCCTTTTTGGGCTATTACGACCGGGAGATGAATTAATCTACGTTACAGGTAAACCGTATGACACATTGGAAGAGGTTATAGGACTTAGAGGCTCCAATACTGGGTCACTGAAAGACTTTCAAATTGACTATAAAGAAGTTCCGCTTTCAGATGAAGGCTCCATTTCTTTCAAGCAAGTGGCTAATGCTATTTCTGAGAAAACAAAGGTGGTTGGAATTCAGCGGTCAAAAGGTTACGATGACCGTCCCTCTTTTACCATAGAAGAGATTAAAGAAATGGTCCAATTTATAAAAGAAATTAATAATAAGATTATTGTATTTGTAGATAATTGTTATGGGGAGTTTGTGGAAGAAAAAGAACCATTACATGTCGGTGCCGATATTATGGCTGGTTCTTTAATTAAGAACCCTGGTGGGGGGATTGTTCGTGCAGGCGGATACATAGTAGGCAGACAGGATTTAATAGAAAATTGTGCTAATCGTTTAACTGCTCCAGGACTGGGGAAGGAAACAGGGGCAACTTTCCATATGCTGCAGGAAATGTTTCAAGGTTTTTTCTTAGCACCTCATGTTGTCGGAGAATCGCTAAAAGGAGCTGTATTTACGTCCAGATTTTTAGAGCTGGCAGGGTTCCAAACATCGCCACATTATTCAGCAAAACGTACCGATTTAATACAATCTGTTACGTTCCAGCAAGCAGATCAAATGATTGCTTTTTGCCAAGCGATTCAGAAGAATTCACCCGTCAATTCCTATGTAACACCATACCCTAGTGAAATGCCTGGCTATGAAGACGAGGTAATTATGGCGGCAGGTACATTTATCCAAGGTGCAAGTATCGAACTGTCAGCTGATGGTCCAATTAGAGAGCCTTATACTGCTTTTGTACAGGGAGGACTAACATATGCCCATGTAAAGATTGCTATTGTACAAGCGGTTAAACATTTAATTCAACAAGGGCACCTTTCCATGAAATAAAGAAAATCTCAATCGATGGGGGGGTAGATTGTTAAGTGAACAAATTAACATTAACTTACTATTTATTTCTCAACTATTTTTAGTAGGCTCTTTTCGCAAAAGTTTGTTGCTATGAATTGATATAAAATGCGAATATGTTTAATTTGAGATAATACTACCGCTATGGAAATACACTACGCTTTCCGCGGGCGGCTGGTGAGGCTCCTCGTGCTGTCTTCTTTAGGGGTCTCACCGATGCCTCTTTTCCCGCAGGAGTCTCCGTGTATTTCCTCCGCTAGTTTGGTGCTCTTGGCTTTCTAGCATGTGATTATGCTATAAAATATACCACTATAAGATGGTTGATTGTAGCGGAGGGCAGTCGACTCCTGCGGGAATAGCACGTGTCCAGACCTGAGCAGGAAGTGGTTTTCTTCCGAGGAGGCTGAGGCCGTGCCCTAAGGTCCGCGACTGCCCGGAGCGGAAATCAACATAGCACCCATCCCATCAGACATTTATTCTTAATTAAGTTAGTCAGGAGTTTATATAAAATGCGAACTAAAATCTTCATTTAAAAAGCAACAATCTTTTAGAAAACAGCCTTTTCTTAAAATATCTTTCATTTTGGAAGTAAGGGGGTACAGCGGTAAATCGTGTGTTAAAATTTTCTAAAAAAATAATGTAAGAAATACTAACATGAGGTTGACACATAACCTGACATGTAATATACTGATAATTAGAAAAAGGGTTAGGGGGTAATCTTTTGAATGATAAAGAGCGTCGTTCGATGCCCTTGTTCTCTATAGGGATAGTCATGAAATTGACTGAACTAACAGCAAGACAAATAAGATATTATGAAGAACATGAGTTAGTTTTTCCGGAAAGAACTTCAGGAAACCAGCGATTATTTTCCTTTAATGATGTAGATAGATTGCTGGAAATTAAGGATCTGTTAGACAAGGGATTAAATTTGGCAGGAATTAAGCTTTTGCTTGATGAATCCGTTGAGGAAAAACAGAAACAATCGGAAGTTAAGAATTCAGAACTGTCAGATAGGGAGCTGAGAACCATTTTGAAAAATGAGCTGAAGCATGCCGGCAGACTAGGTCAAACTAATTTAAGGCAAGGGGAACTATCCAGATTTTTTGTAAACCGTTAAAAAGTATTGGAAAATAAAGCTACATATTAAGCTTAGTTTTTCTTAAAAATACTTCAATAAATATCAATTTTTAGGAGGAGACCGAATGGGAAGATTTACGAGAGAAGATGTAGTAAAACAAATAAAAGAGCAGAATGTGAAGTTTATTCGCCTGCAATTCACTGACATGTTAGGAACAATCAAAAACGTGGAAATTCCGCTTAGTCAGTTGGAAAAAGCGCTAGACAATAAAATGATGTTTGATGGTTCTTCCATTGAAGGATTTGTTCGCATTGAAGAATCAGATATGTATTTATATCCGGATCTGGACACTTTTGTTGTATTTCCTTGGACATCTGAAAAAGGAAAAGTTGCACGTTTTATTTGTGATATTTATAAACCAGATGGGACACCATTTGAAGGAGATCCTAGATATAACCTTAAACGCAACCTTAAGAAAATGGAAGAACTTGGATTTGATGCATTTAATATTGGTACCGAGCCAGAATTCTTCTTATTTAAATTAGATGAAAAAGGCAATCCTTCATTAGAGTTAAATGACCAAGGTGGTTATTTTGACTTAGCACCGACAGATTTAGGGGAAAATTGCCGACGTGATATTGTTCTTGAATTAGAGGAAATGGGATTTGAAATTGAAGCATCTCACCATGAGGTAGCTCCTGGTCAGCATGAAATTGATTTTAAATATTCTGATGCTGTCAAACATGCGGATGATATTCAAACATTTAAATTAGTTGTTAAGACCATCGCAAGAAAACATAATTTACATGCTACATTCATGCCTAAACCATTGTTTGGGGTAAATGGTTCCGGAATGCATGTAAACATGTCACTTTTCCAAAATGGAGAAAATGCGTTCTTTGATCCAAATGGTGATAAGGAACTTAGTGAAACAGCATATCAATTTATTGCCGGTATCATCAAACATTCTAAAGGTTTTACAGCTGTTACTAATCCGACGGTTAATTCATATAAACGCTTAGTACCAGGATATGAAGCTCCAAGTTATATTGCTTGGTCAGCATCCAACAGAAGTCCTTTAGTACGTATTCCAAATTCACGTGGTATAAGTACTCGTGTTGAGGCTCGTAGTGTAGACCCATCTGCGAATCCTTATTTAGCTCTTTCTTCCTTGTTAGCCGCAGGATTGGATGGGGTTCAGAATAAATTAACTCCACCTGCAGCGGTAGACCGCAATATCTATGTTATGTCCAGGGAAGAGCGTGAAGAAGCAGGTATTCAGGATTTACCAAGTACACTTGCAGAAGCGTTGGAAGGTTTAAAGAAAGATGAAGTAATTGTTAACTCTCTAGGTGAACACTTATTTGAACATTTTGTTGAAGCAAAAGAAATTGAGTGGGATATGTTCCGTACACAAGTCCATCCTTGGGAAAGAGAACAATATATTACAACTTATTAACCTAAAAAAGAAGCAAAAGTCAGCTGACTTTTGCTTCTTTTTATTTTACTAGAATACTATAAAAAATATAGATTTTATGAAGTACAGTCGACATTTCTATATATATCGAATCAAGTAGCTTTCTTAAAAAATATTGCGATATAAACCAATTACTTTTCCGAGAATCGTAACATTGGAATAAATTAATGGTTCCATTGTTGCATTTTCAGGCTGCAGTCGAATATGATCCTTTTCCTTAAAAAAGCGTTTAACTGTAGCCTCATTATCCTCCGTCATGGCAACAACGATATCCCCATTATTTGCTGTGTTTTGCTGTTTTACGATAACCATGTCTTTATCTAATATACCTGCTTCTATCATACTTTCCCCATCGATAACAAGGACGAATAAATTATCGTCAGGACTAGCATTGGAACTGGGCAGTGGAATAAACTCTTCAATGTTCTCTACTGCAGTTATAGGCAAGCCTGCTGTTACTTTTCCGATAACAGGTGCGTAACGAGGCTCTTCTTTAGGAATATGACTATCTTCTGCTTGATCAAGAATTTCAATTGCCCTTGGTTTTGTTGGGTCCCTTCTTATGTATCCTTTGCTTTCTAACCTTTCTAAATGACCGTGCACAGTGGAGCTGGATGCTAGTCCTACAGCTAATGCAATTTCCCGAACAGAAGGCGGATATCCTTTTTTAGTTACTTCATCTTTTATAAAATCAAGTATCATTTGTTGTCTTTTTGAAAGTTTTGTCATCTATTACACCCCTTACTCATAGGATTTATTAATGATAGTTTACCATTTTAAGTATACTTAAGCAAACATTCGTTCGAAAAAACATTGACAAGACCATATGTTCGTGTAATAATAACAGAAGATAACGAACAAAGGTTCTATTATTCGGTAAGGAGGACTTTTTATGTTTGAAAATATCACAAAAACGGATTTATTTTACTTAGTATCATTTGCATTAACGCTAGGTTTTTTATATGTTTCTATTATAATCAGTGGATGATAAGGAGCTATACAATTGAGAGCGATTGTTTATTGCCGTGTTAGTACGGACAAGACAACCCAGGAAACTTCCTTAGCCAGACAAAAGGAAGAATTGCTGAAATTAGCTGAACGCCATCATATTTCGGTTGTAGAGTGTATAGAAGAAAAAGAGAGTGGATATGAAATAGACCGAAATGGGATTTTTACTATGTTGGATTATTTTGCTGCAGGAGAAGCAGATTGTTTAGTCATTCAAGATGAGACGAGACTTGGTCGTGGGAATACAAAGATTGCTTTGTTTCATCAATTACATAAATTACAAATTCCTATTTATACTGCCATTCACGATGGTGAACTGGAATTATCAGAGTCAGACTCCATGGTGCTTCAGATTGTTGGGATTGTAGAAGAATATCAGCGAAAAATTCATAATGCTAAAATTAAAAGGGGAATGAAGCGAGCTGTTTCACAGGGATACAATCCTGCCAAAAATTTGGCTAATCAGCATCAGGCAACTGGCAGGGATAGAATTGATTTTCCTATGGAAGAAGTAATAAGGCTGCGTCAAAATAAATTAACCTTTGACGAAATTACAAAAACTCTAAATGGAATGGGTTATGATGTTTCCAAGGCAACCGTTCATAGAAGATACCAGGAATTTCGTAAAACTTGAATATCTTATAATGGAATAGTAAGATTTATGGCAAGAACAAAGATAATGTTCTTGTTTTTTATTTTAGTTCAAAGGAAGGAAAATATAAATGCTTTCAAAAGATAAATTAAGTCGTATTAATGAACTGGCAAGAAAATCAAAAAGTGAAGGACTTACCGATAAGGAAAAAACAGAACAGAAAGACCTTCGGCAAGAGTATTTAAAAAATGTACGAAAATCGTTTAAAAGTCATATGAAAACGATGACCGTTATTGACCCTCGAGGTAATGATGTGACTCCGAAAAAAGTAAAGGATATACAGGAAAGAAATAAGAAACATTAACGGTTTTTGAATAAAAAAACGTTAATTTTCTATTTTGTTTAAGAAATAAACAAATATTACTTGTGACAAATTAAATTTCAATATAGAATAAGAAAGGGTACTTACATCACAAGTGGAAGGAGCAAATATTATGTCGAATATTGAAAATTTATCAATCAATACGATTCGTACTTTATCAATTGATGCAATTGAAAAGGCAAATTCAGGACACCCTGGATTACCAATGGGGGCTGCCCCAATGGCTTATACATTATGGACAGATTTCATGAATCATAATCCTAATAACTCAAAATGGTTTAATCGTGATCGTTTTGTATTATCTGCAGGTCATGGTTCCATGCTTTTATATAGCTTGCTTCACCTATCTGGTTATAATGTAACCATCGATGACCTGAAAGAATTTCGTCAATGGGGATCTAAAACTCCAGGACATCCGGAAGTACATCATACGGATGGAGTAGAAGCAACTACTGGTCCTTTAGGTCAAGGTATTGCTATGTCTGTTGGTATGGCAATGGCAGAATCTCATCTTGCTGCTAAATTTAACAAAGAGGATCTTTCCGTAGTAGACCACTACACTTATGCGCTTGTAAGTGATGGTGACTTGATGGAAGGAATTTCACACGAAGCTGCTTCTTTGGCTGGTCATTTGAAATTAGGTAAGTTAATTGCTTTATATGATTCAAATGATATTTCCTTGGACGGTGACTTACATAAGTCATTCTCAGAAAACACGGAACAACGCTTTAAAGCATACGGCTGGCAAGTAATCCGTGTTGAAGATGGTAATGATGTGAATGAAATTAGAAAAGCCATTAAAGCTGCACAAGAAAATACGGAACAACCAACCCTAATTGAAGTAAGAACTATCATTGGTTATGGTTCTCCAAATAAATCAGCTTCAGCAGCATCACACGGGGCCCCACTTGGTGGAGACGAAGTGAAACTTACAAAAGAATTTTATGAATGGGAACATGAAGAGTTCCGAGTTCCGGATGAAGTATACGCAGATTTCAATGAAAAAATTGTTAAAGATGGTGAAGCGAAAGAAGCGGCATGGAATGAATTACTAAACACATATAAAGAAAAGTATCCAGAATTAGCAAACCAACTTGAACTAGCAATGAAAGGTGAATTACCAGAAGGATGGGAAAATGATCTTCCTGTTTATGAATCTGGTTCTTCTTTAGCTTCTCGTGCATCCTCAGGTGAAGTGTTAAACGGAATCGCAAAATCCGTTCCAAACTTCTTTGGTGGTAGTGCGGACTTAGCTGGTTCAAATAAAACTTATATCAACGGGGAGGAAGATTTTTCCCGAGATAACTATTCTGGCAAAAATATCTGGTTTGGTGTACGTGAACATGCAATGGGTGCAGCACTAAACGGTATGGCATTGCATGGAGGATTGAAAGTATTTGGTGGTACATTCTTTGTATTTAGTGACTACTTAAAACCTTCTATCCGTTTGGCATCTATTATGAATCAACCTGTAACCTATGTATTTACTCATGATTCCATTGCAGTCGGGGAAGATGGGCCTACACATGAGCCTATTGAACAATTAGCAGGATTACGTGCGATACCAGGGTTATCAGTAATTCGTCCAGCTGATGGAAATGAAACACAAGCTGCATGGCGTTTGGCAATTGAATCAACAGACACACCTACAGCATTAGTTTTAACAAGGCAAAATTTGCCAACACTGGAAGGAACGAAAGAGAATGCTTATGAAGGTGTGAAAAAAGGTGCATACGTAGTAAGTAAATCAGAGAAAGAAACTCCTGATGCAATTCTACTTGCTTCTGGATCAGAAGTTTCTCTTGCAGTGAATGCACAAAAAGAACTTAAAGCAAAAGGCATTGATGCAAGTGTTGTAAGTATGCCTTCTTGGGATCGCTTCAACGAACAAGATGAAGCATACAAGAATGAAGTGATTCCTCCACAAGTGAAAAATCGTGTGGCGATTGAAATGGCTTCTTCCCTTGGTTGGCATAAATACGCTGGAGATAATGGTATCGTATTAGCTATCGACACATTTGGTGCTTCAGCTCCTGGAGATAAAGTGATTGCAGAATACGGCTTTACAGTAGACAACGTAGTGAAACAAGTTGAAAGTTTAGTGAAGTAATACCATACGGAAAGATGACTTCTATTCGGAAGTCATCTTTTTTTATTGCTTAGGAAATTAAAATGTAAAACCTGTGGATAATTTTTATTACTATAAGGAGCCACATCCAGCTCTAGCGCCCAGCGACTAGCGAGACTTCCTTCACCTCCGTACGATAAAGAAGACTTGCCGATTGGTGAAACCAGAGGCTTAGTCGCACTTATACCCTTGCGGTGAAAGTCAACATCGACTCCCTTCGTTCGTCGTGTTTCCTTTATCTCCTGCGGGGACTGTTCGGTTAAAACCGCCGCTTTGCGCGGCAACACCGAACCACCTGGCATGGTCAGGCGCAGTCAGTACGTCGCTAAACGGGCGCTTGCGTTTTTGTTCCGCTGTTTTCTAAAATATGATTGCCTTTAAAAGGAAAATGTTAGTTTGCATTTTATATAAACTCCTGACTAATGAAAATTCCTATTGTGATGCTCTCGCTTGTTCTAGATGATAGCGGACTTCTTTCGCTTCGGCAGAATACATACAGTTCGTGGGTACTACCTAAAGCCTCCTCGCGGAAAACCACCACTGCTTAGGTCTGGAACGTGCTATTCCCACAGGATAAGGAACGCGAACTGCAGCACTACATCGCACAAAGAAAATCGATTTTTATTTTCGAGGAGTCTATGTATTCTGCTACGCTAATACTGGTTTTATAATTAATGTATAGTTATAACCTTTAAAAGTGACGTATGATAAGTTTCTTTTTAACTGGAGAGAGTACTCTAGAAAAATAAACTGTTCCCAGATTCAATTTTGCATCACTCAGATAGAATGTTTAATAGTACAAAACCAGCGTAGTGTATCTCCGGAGCGGTAAGTTGATACTCCAACATCATTTAAAGTTAGTCTGAAGTTTATATCAATTTAATAATATCCACCTTTACAAAAAATGCATCTTTACAAATAGGATGTTATAAGAACAAATATTTATGGCCTGGTAAACTATTTATTTATGGAGAGTCGACAAAACTAGTGGTAGTTTGCGTGATAAATTGACATTATTCTTATATTAAATCCGTATAATAGAATAAAAAGGGAGGCATTCTATATGTATGATTATTCTATTTACTGGATTAAAGAGGAAATTTCAAATCATTACTTTCATAAAAGTGATATTTTATACCGTTTCTTTAAAGAATACCAAAATAATCAAAATAATGTAGATTTAAGGAACCAGTACCTCTATATTACGAATGACTTCGATAAAGAGATCATTATTTCCCATATAAAAAACTATTTAAAAGATCATGTTAGGCTACATATAAATAAAGCTTATTTGGAAATATACAATAATAAACAATATATTTCTTTACATATAGGTAAAAAACAATTAAAATTTCGAAGTGGGTCACTACAAGATGCAGAAGACTTATTATTTCCTATGTTACGTATATTTCAGCCATTTTTATTTGTTGTCGGAAATACTCACCAGAATTATGGTTGGATATCCCCAATGAAAATTCCTAGAGGTGAACAAAGGACTCAAGTATTGTATTCTTGTCGTTGATTTAATATACTGTATAAGAGACAACACGAAGGAGGAAACTTGAAATGGCTACAATTTGGGTCGTACTAATTGCTATAGCAGCGTTAATAGCTGGTGTTGCTCTTGGTTTTTTCCTTGCAAGGAAATATATGATGGATTACTTGAAAAAGAATCCTCCGATTAATGAGCAAATGCTTCGTACCTTAATGATGCAAATGGGTCAAAAACCATCCCAAAAGAAAATTAATCAAATGATGCGTGCAATGAATAATCAAGTGGAGAAAAAATAGCAATTATATCATTCAATGCTATCCCATTGTACACAAAATACCCCTTACTGACTGTTAGGGGTATTTTTGTTTCTCACGCGACTAACTGGCTGTAAGGTCTTCATTTCAGTCAGAGCGAATGCCAGTTTCTCTAAATGAACAATTAAATTACTTCCATTTCATCTTTATTTTGTTAAAATGAAGAGATAAGGGGGATTATATATGTCTGAAATTAATATATTCCTTGCTTTTGGAGCGGGGTTCCTGTCGTTTGTTTCACCTTGTGTATTACCACTGTTTCCCGTATTTTTATCTTATATTACTGGAATGAGTGTAAGCGAAATCAACGATGAAAATAAAAAGTTAAATAAAAAAGCATTGATGCATACATTATGTTTTTTGCTAGGATTTTCAAGTATCTTCGTTATGATTGGATTTACAACCACTTTCATTTCCGAGTTTTTGTTGACCTATCAGGACATCATTAGACAAATAGGTGCCATATTAATTATTTTCTTTGGCTTGGTTATTATTGGTGTATTTAATTTTAAATTTCTAATGAAAGACAGAAAAATAACGTTTAAAAATCGTCCAGCCGGTTTTTTTGGATCTTTTATTATTGGTATGGCATTTTCATTAGGATGGACACCATGTACTGGGCCGATTTTAGCCATTGTCCTTTCTTTGGCAGCTACAAATCCTGAGGTTGGTCTAGTCATGATGATCAGTTATATACTAGGTTTTTCTATTCCATTTTTACTTTTAGCAATGTTTATTGGTAAATTTCATTGGATTAAAAAACATAGCCAACGTTTAATTAAAATTGGCGGATATATAATGATTTTTACCGGTGTAGCGCTATTTTTTGATTGGATGACGAAACTGACTGCATTCCTGGCAGGTTTCTTTGGCTTTTCAGGCTTTTAATGAATTTTTCCACGTGGTATAATTTATTTAGTATTGATTATTTTTGAAATAGGATAAGGAGATTTAATATGATTCGACCAAACAACCTGATATTACGTACAACTACTTCATTAATTGCATTCCTGCTATTAGGTTTCTCCATTTACTCGTTTTTTGCTGGACATAATGCTCCGGGTGGAGGATTTATTGGAGGATTAATGACAGCCGGTGCTATTTTACTGCTTTATATGTCTTATGGTATAGAAACAGTAGATGAAATGCTTCCAATTAATTATACGACATTAATTTCATCTGGATTAGCAATAGCTGTTGGAACGGGTGTTGGCTCCTTTATATTTGGTGCTCCATTTTTATCACACACATTTGGGTATTTTCATTTTCCAATTTTTGGTGAGGTGGAGTTAGCGACCGCTATGCTGTTTGATTTAGGAGTTTATTTAACAGTAGTTGGTGTAGTAATGACCATCATTTTAACTATTGCAAACGATCAGGAATAGTTAGGGGGCATACGTATGGCAAAGATACTTGTAGTCGATGATGCTAAATTTATGAG
This sequence comes from Oceanobacillus salinisoli, assembly GCF_009733865.1. Taxonomy (GTDB): domain Bacteria; phylum Bacillota; class Bacilli; order Bacillales; family Amphibacillaceae; genus Oceanobacillus; species Oceanobacillus salinisoli. The sequence goes on from NZ_WOFB01000003.1 coordinate 147,218, forward strand.
GGTTACATTAGCAAATATGCTGGAAAAAGCAAATCATGAAATAGTGGGGGAAGCAAAGGATGGGGAAGAAGCAATTGCAAAGTACAAAGAACTTTCACCTGACATAATTACAATGGACTTAACCATGCCTGGCATGAATGGAATTGATGCCACTAGAGAGATTATGAAATGGAATCAACATGCTATTATTATTGTATGCTCTGCCTTGGGACAGCAAAAAGTGGTTACAGAAGCAATTGAGGCTGGAGCAAAAGACTATATCATTAAACCGTTTGATGAAACCCGTGTGATAGAAACCGTAAATCGGTTATTGTCAAGAAATCATCCCCTTTCAACTACATAATTGTGCGTGTTCAAAAAGAGGATAAAAAGGATCAAAAAATTAGGGTGGCGTTGCTCGCGGCACCGGAGTAGCATTAAAAAGGTGTATGAGGAGCAAAAAGGCAAGCTAACTTGCTTCCAGAGATGTGGAGACTTCGACGTTAGATATAGGACGTGCGGCTATTCAGTCGAGAATCTCCTCTCTAAGTGGCTTTTTTACCGGACTTTTTGTACATCCCCAAATAATTTTTTATGTTCTAAATAGGAGTAAGTCCACTCTTTGTATAAATGTGGTCTTACTTCTTTTGTACACATTAGGAAAGTTTAAAATTTTAGGTGATGCGATGCAGCCGCAGTTTTTATAATGCTTCAAGTAAAAGAAAAACGAACATATCGCAAAATGGATGGATAAATGCGAGTTTTTCCAGCGCTGTTGCGTTGCCACTAAATCAAAAAGTGAAGAATTAAAAAGCAACAAAACTTTTATAATAAAGTTAGCATTTTATTTTTTTGCTATGAGAGAGTGATTGTTTATGTTTTGGGTAATCGCAAGTACTATTGGGTTTGCAACCATGGCAATTATTGCAATATTTATTCGATTGAAGGCAGCCAAAAGACCCGCTTCCATTAAAAAAATCATCTTACCACCAATCATGATGAGTACGGGGATGCTCATGTTTATTTTTCCGATATTCCAAGTTAGTTTGATTCAAGTGCTAGAAGCATTTATCGTTGGTATGATTTTTTCTATATTCTTAATAAAAACTTCCAAATTTGAGGTGCGGGACAATAACATTTATCTAATCCCTTCTCGAGTTTTTCCATTTATATTATTTGGTTTATTAGTACTTAGACTGATAGTTAAATTAATTGTTGGAAGCTATATATCACTCGGTGAAACTACCGGTATGTTCTTTATTCTCGCATTGGGTATGATTATAACATGGCGATTGACCATGCTGTTTCAATATTTACAAATAAGAAAGACGATATGATAAAAAGGCTGTTTTCTAAAAGATGGACTGCCCGGAGTGAAATCGGGCGGAGTACTATACTAGTTTGTATTTTTATATTTACTGCGAGGTAAAAAACAACAAAAGCTTACAAGAAGGAAATAAAAAAAGCGCTAACTTTTATCTTACTGGTTAGGCGCTTTTTTATTTCCTTTTTTGTATTTAGTTTGCCAATTTTCTGCATAGTTCTCTTTTGATAGCGTAAATAAATGTTCATAGGGAGTCACATCAATCTGTTTTTCTTTCAGCTTTTTTCTTAAAAATTTATGATCTCGTTTTGGTGTAGCTAGAATATAGCCCTCAATAATTATTTCCTGTGTAATCCTCGTTTCCTGTTTTTTTAGAGCAACCTCGCCAATTTTGCTTGCTATACTTTGTTTGGCTACATCCCTAAAAAGCTCGGGAACGGGTGACACCAGTTCATCTAATAATTGTTTCCCTTCCTCTTTCCACATGTGTTTGGTTTTTTCTAAATAATGCATTTCCCAGTCCATCATGGATTTTCCATCTTCCTTAGGGATTTGTTTAAGAAATTTACGAAACATAAAAAATCCGCCAATGGACAGCAAACTAATAAGCAGAAAACCCCATAAAACTAATATAATCTCCATGTTTTCACCTTATTCTGTAGATAGATTTATTTTTTACCAGTTCAAGAATGTTCTTATATAATTAAATATTTATTTTATTTTTCATAGGATTTATAGTATTATTACATAATAATAGGATACCATTACAATTTTAATTATAATATTCATAAATCAGACAAACAAGTATCATATTCGATAGGATCTTTCATATACTAGAAATATAGATACTAAAACGTTATAAAGGGGAGGTTGTGATGAGATTTGAAAATATTAAGACCAACGTTAGTGAGACAAATCCATCTCTTACTGAGCAATTAATTGATGATCAAAACAAGCATGAATGCTTTTCAAATTACTCAATGCTGCCCTTAACTGTACTTGACTGGATTGAAAATAACCAAAGTGAGGTTATTATTGTTTGTGATGCAAATGGGAAGATTATTTTTGTCTCCAGCTCCATTGAAAGATTGTTAGGTTATAAAAAAGATGAATTAATTGGAACATATTGGCATGAACTCCTTACAGCAGAGGAGAGCAAGTACATTTCTAAAAGCTATGAGAATATAGAAAATATTAATCAGTGTTTCACTATTGGTCTTATTCATAAAAATGGAGAGCAAATGTCTACGGAATGTCTTTTATGTAAAGTGATGGATAATCCGGATAAGAAAGCTTACTATGCCCTGACACTAAAAGACCTGACAGAGCGAAAAGAAGCAGAAGAAATGCTGGTCAGATCGGAGAAGATGTCTGTAGCAGGGCAGCTTGCTGCCGGAGTTGCTCATGAAATTCGTAATCCTTTAACATCGATTAAAGGGTTTCTGCAGCTGTTACAAGCCGGAGTAAACCGTAAAGAAGAATATTATAAAATTATGATTGAAGAGATTGAAAAAATGGAAAAAATCACTTCAGAGCTGCTATTCATATCTAAGCCGATGACGGACCTTAAACGAATAGAATCTGTTCTTGAAATGATCGAGGATACGGTAAGCCTTCTCCAGACCCAGGCTAAACTTAATAATATTGAAATTGTTGTTAAGCAACCGATAACAGAATCGGTTTACTGTGATAAATCACAGATTAAACAAGTACTGATCAATATTGTTAAAAATGCCATTGAAGCAATGGGTCAATCAGGGGAAATAACAATTAGTACTCATACTACGAATGATAATATAAGTATACATATCACAGATGAAGGTCCAGGAATTCCAGAGGAGATTATACATAAACTGGGAGAGCCTTTCTTTACGACGAAGAAAAATGGCACTGGACTTGGAATCATGATTTCCAAACAAATATTGGAAGAGCATCACGGTTCCCTTGAAATTATGCAGAATAAAGATAAAGGCAGTACGTTTAAATTAAATTTTCCTAAAGAGGAGTAATAAAAACATCTATATTCATAGGTGTTTTTTATTTTACATGAAATGAGGGTAGTCAGCCCTTCTTATACAGAATTCGTTTTCCATATAGTTCATGAAGCGATTAATGAATATGGATTTAGAAAAGAAAAGATATAATTAAAACTTATCACAATGCATAACTTTTTAATATAGGTTGACAAGCTGAAATTAATTGTCTAATCACCATTAATCCTATAATATATATAGTGTAGGAATTCTATTTAATATTTTTATAGTTTTCATTTGTATGGGATTTCTTGTCGATTTTTCCTTTATTTGATTAAAAGTTGACAATGAAGAAAGGGGCAATAATATGGGGAAAGACAATAAGTTTAACACAAAGAAACAGTTTGAGCTAAATGGAAAGAAGTACAATTACTATGAACTAAAAGCTTTAGAAGAGGCTGGATTAGGCTCTATTAAACGATTACCATTTTCTGTTCGTGTACTTTTAGAATCTGTTGTTCGCCAGTATGATGGACATCAAATTAAAGACCAACATGTGAAAGGCCTTGCAAAATGGGGAACAAAAGAAGGTAAAGATGCAGAAGTACCATTTAAACCTTCACGAGTTATTCTTCAGGATTTTACAGGTGTACCAGCTGTCGTTGACCTGGCTTCTTTACGAAAAGCGATGGTAGACCTTGGTGGTAAACCGGATGAAATTAACCCTGAAGTTCCAGTTGATCTCGTTATTGACCACTCTGTTCAGGTTGACCAATATGGAACACCAAATGCACTTGGAGCCAATATGGATTTGGAATTTGAACGGAATGCTGAACGTTATGAATTCTTGAATTGGGCACAGAAAGCATTTGATAATTATCGTGCAGTACCACCAGCAACAGGTATCGTTCACCAGGTGAACCTAGAATACATTGCTAATGTTGTTCATGGAGTTGAAAATGAAAACGGTGAAATTGATGCATTTCCTGATACCTTAGTTGGTACCGATTCACATACTACGATGATTAATGGTTTAGGTGTGCTTGGCTGGGGTGTTGGCGGTATCGAAGCTGAAGCTGGTATGCTTGGTCAGCCATCTTATATTCCTCAACCGGAAGTAATCGGTGTGAAATTCACAGGAAGTTTTCCTAACGGAACGACTGCAACGGATTTAGCTTTAAAAGTTACCCAAGTTCTGCGTGAGAAAAATGTTGTAGGGAAATTTGTTGAGTATTTTGGACCTGGATTACAGGACATGCCATTAGCAGATCGGGCAACGATATCCAACATGGCGCCTGAGTATGGTGCAACTTGCGGCTTCTTCCCTGTTGACGCTGAATCATTGAATTACTTACGTTTAACAGGTAGAAGCGAGGAACAAATTAAATTAGTTGAAAAATACTGTAAAGCAAATAACCTGTGGTACAGTTCAGATCAACCTGACCCGGAATATACAGAAGTTGTGGAAATTAATCTATCGGAATTAGAACCAAATCTTTCAGGTCCTAAGCGTCCACAGGATTTAATTCCGTTATCAAAAATGCAAGACGAGTTTAACAAAGCAGTAACAGCACCTGAAGGTAACCAGGGATTTGGACTTGATAAATCGGAGTTTGATAAAGAAGTTACCATTGAAAATCCGGATGGTTCGAAATCGGTGATGAGAACTGGTTCTATTGCAATCGCTGCAATTACATCATGTACAAATACCTCTAACCCGTATGTAATGTTAGGTGCAGGTTTGATTGCGAAAAAAGCAGTGGAAAAAGGATTGAAGGTGCCTGGATATGTAAAAACTTCACTTGCACCAGGTTCAAAAGTTGTAACACGCTATTTGGAAGATGCAGGATTACAAGACTATTTAGATCATTTAGGATTTAATTTGGTCGGATATGGCTGTACAACATGTATCGGTAACTCAGGTCCATTGCGTGAAGATATTGAAAAAGCAATTCAGGATAGTGATTTGCTTGCATCATCTGTATTGTCTGGTAACCGTAACTTTGAAGGACGTATCCATCCATTAGTGAAAGCAAACTATTTGGCTTCACCACCACTTGTCGTTGCATATGCACTGGCTGGAACAGTAGATATTAATCTGGCTGTTGATCCAATTGGTCAAGATGCAGATGGAAATGATGTATATATGAATGACATTTGGCCAACAATGCAAGAAATTAAAAATGAAGTTCAAAAAGTTGTTACACCAGAAATTTTCCGTAAAGAATATGAAAATGTATTCGAATCAAATGAAAAATGGAATTCCATTGAAACTACGGATGAGCCGTTATTCGAGTGGGATAATGATTCAACATATATTCAAAATCCTCCATTTTTCGAAGGGTTATCTAAAGAACCTGGAACGGTTGATAATTTGAATGGGTTACGTGCGATAGGAAAATTTGGGGATTCGGTAACAACAGACCATATCTCTCCAGCAGGGGCAATTGCTAAAGATATGCCAGCCGGTAAATATTTACAGGAAAAAGGTGTTTCTCCAAGAAACTTCAACTCTTATGGTTCTCGACGTGGTAACCATGAAGTGATGATGCGCGGTACTTTTGCCAATATTCGTATTCGTAACCAATTGGCTCCAGGAACAGAAGGTGGATATACTACTTACTGGCCAACTGGGGAAATTATGCCAATATACGATGCGGCTATGAAATATCAGCAAGATGGAACAGGCTTAGCAGTCATTGCCGGTAAAGATTATGGAATGGGATCTTCACGAGACTGGGCTGCAAAAGGAACCAATCTTTTAGGAATTAAAATGGTCATTGCTGAAAGTTTTGAACGTATTCACCGTTCAAATTTAGTAATGATGGGTGTATTACCATTGCAATTTCAAAAAGGAGACAGCGCTGAAAAATTAGGGTTAAGTGGAAAAGAATCATTTAACGTTGAGATTGACGAAAATGTAAAGCCGCATGATCTTGTTAAAGTAACAGCAGTTGATGAAGAGTCTGGAAAAGAAACAACCTTCGAAGCAACTGTACGCTTTGATAGTGAAGTGGAAGTGGATTATTATCGTCATGGTGGAATTCTGCAAATGGTACTACGAAACAAAGTAGCTGCAGAAGCCAAGTAAATCATTTGTAATTGGCAAAAGAGGCTGGGACAATAATATTTTAGTCAATGAAAAATCCGAACAATAACCTATTGTTCGGATTTTTTCTGGTTGACTGTTGCGTTTTGCAGAAAATTTTATTTATCGGAACAGATGGTGTTGTACAGCAACCTAGAAAAATTGGACCAATGACCTATTATTATGTCTGAAATGATGAATGAATTAAATTAATTTGCAAGACTATTATAAAATCAACCATAAATGGCTACACTTCTTTTAAAAAGTTAAAGGGAGTGAATGACTATTTCTCTGAAAAAAAAGTTGACATTTGAAGAATTGGTACAGCAAAACCGTAAGCAAATTTTAGAAGATAATGTCTTATTAGACAAAATTGAACAAAAATTAGAAAAAAAGTTTAGAGAAGCCAAATAAGCGAATCTTCAATCGGTGTGTGTTTTCATCCCTCACTGATTGCTAGTACCGATAAGGGCATATATCTAAAGGCCTCTGAACGACAGTTGTTAACTGGCCGCTAATCCCACTAAGTAATTCTTGTATTATCTCGATTTAGTGAATTGTGAGTGCAGCCAGTTAGTCACATATAAATAGTAATAAAAAATGTCCCTTTCTATTTGAAAGGGGCATTTTTTTGTATAGACAATATTTTTTTAGAAAAAATAAAGATAGCTTTTATTAGAAAGGAGAATACAAATGACAGAAAAACATCATCAACCAAAGCCAGATGATCGAAGTGATAACGTGGAAAAACTGCAAAATATGGTAGAAGACACGATACAAAATATGGAAAAAGCAGAAGGCACATTAGAGCATTCCCAAGGCCAGGAAAGGGAACAAATTATAGCCAAGAACCAACGCCGGGAAGAAGCTATTGAGGGAATGCGTGAAGAAATTAAAGACGAGTACCATGATCAAAAATAATAGGTCGTAAACTGTAAAACCTCAGATCTAAATGATTTGAGGTTTTACATACGTTAGTGGATAAGTTATCTATTTCACTTCGTTTATGTATTCATGATAAAATAAGGAGGATCAGTATCTAGGGGAGGAAAAAAATTGAATAAAGTCAACACTCCAATCGAAGTAAGATATCAGGAAACAGATCAAATGGGAGTCGTTTATCACGCAAATTATTTAGTATGGTTTGAAATTGGACGGACAAAATATATAGAAAATTTAGGTTTGAGCTATGCAAAAATGGAGCAGGAAAATGTCGTCTCTCCTGTGATCAATGCCAATATTTCATTTAAAAAACCAGTTCGTTATGGTGAAGCGGCATTTGTTGAAACATGGCTGGAAGAATATGATGGATTACGAACCGTTTATGGTTATCATATAGTAAAAGGTAATGGGGAGATAGCTGTAAGTGGCAGTACAGAACATGTTATTGTTCGTAAAGATTCATTTAGGCCTTTATCACTTAGAAGTTCCTTTCCTGATTGGCACAAGAAGTATTTACAGCAAGTAAAAGGGGAATAAAGGATGGCTTTTGGACTGAAAAGAGATGAATTAAGAGCTTGGCAGGAAAAAGTAAGATGCGGGAAGATAGCTTTTTTAACGCATTATTGGATGGATGAAAGGTTTCCGGAAAGTTATACTGTTACCAAAGTAGGTTGCAGTGATTTGGAAAAACTCCAAAAATGGGGAGAAAAATACGGATTGGATTCCAAATGGATACATAGAGATGATAAATATCCCCATTTCGACTTGTTTGGTGAATATCAGAGGGAAGTATTGTACAAAGAAAAACAATTTGAACAGATAGAGCGTTTCAACTTATCCCATGACTAAGAAAAAGAACGATACAGGCGGTATTTTATCCTTTTCCTGTATCGTTCTTTTTCGTATTAAGTTGTTCAGGAACATAGTCAACCCCTCCAGGATGGAATGGATGACATTTACTTATCCTTTTTATACTTAAAAATGCTCCTTTAATGACACCAAAGCGCTGAAATGCTTCCAAACTGTAGGTCGAACATGTAGGGTAAAACCTGCAGGAGGGAGGCGTGAATGGGCTAATTGCTTTTTGATAAAATTTGATTATCCCAATAAAGAGATATTTCATTTCATTCACCTGTTTCTTTTATAAAAAATCCTTATGTTTGTATAAGTTTTATTTCCCCCTGCAGCGCAGCATCACGAGGAGGCACACCAGTTGCCCTAAGTGCGTATTTTAATTCCGCAGCAGCCGCGGGAAAACGACAATTCTTTTTTGCAGGACTAGTACCGCCTTAGTCCCAATCGTTTTAAAAATTAGCCTTATCATTTGTTAATAATTATGGCAGTCACTTACATCCATTTAATTTTTGGTTCTGTTCCATTTTTAATTCTTTTTAAATTTTCACGATGACGGTAAAAAACAAAAGCAGTCAACAAAGAAATAATGATAATGAGACCGGTATCCTGGAAGAATATAGATATTATTATAGAGACGACACCAGTAATCATAGAAGATAGAGAAACATATTTAGAAATATATAAGGTTATAAGGAAAGTTAGAATCATGATAACAAACAGCAATGGATAAATGCCCAGTATGATTCCAGCAGATGTCGCTACGGCCTTTCCTCCTTTAAATTTAGCAAAGAGAGGATATGTATGACCGATAACAGCAAATATCCCAATAACCAGACGGTTTACTTCGGCATCAAATAGTAAAGGAAGGAGGACGGCAATTGTACCTTTCAGGATATCTGATAACGTAACTATCATTCCTGCTTTTTTACCCAAAACGCGAAATGCATTGGTTGCACCTAAGTTTCCACTTCCATGTTCTCGAATATCTATTTTATAACCGACTTTCCCAACAATTAGGGCAGATGGAATAGATCCCAATATATAAGCAATCAGACCAAATAAAACATACTCCATAAATCATCCTACTTTCCAAATAATTTTATACCTCATCCCCCCCTTATTTTAGCATGAATGATTAGATAAAGAAGGGGAAGCAATAAGATATAATATTAATTTAATATTGCATATATATATGCTATAGTTAAGAGTAACAACTATTAAGATATATCAACATAGGATGGAAAACAAGCATTTTTTTATTTGTGACGGTATAATCTCTATATAATTTTTTAACAATATGCTGAAAGAAGGGAGTTTTCTGATTTGGCTTGGGAAAATCCATCAAATGATAGGCTCAAGGAAATTTTAGAAACGGTAAAGACGATTGCGGTTGTAGGACTATCAGATAATCCAGAACGAACATCCTATCAAATAGCTAAAATTATGCAGGAAAATGGCTATCGTATTATTCCGGTTAATCCAACAGTAGAAGAAGTATTAGGTGAAAAAGCCTATCCTTCCTTAATGGATGTTCCAGAGGAATTTGATATGATTAATGTATTTAGAAGGCCTGAGTACTTACCGGAAATTGCTAAAGAAGCTGCTAAGACAAATGCACGAATATTTTGGGCACAGCAGGGAATTGTCAATGAGGAGGCTTACCACTATTTAAAAGAGCGTGATTTTACAGTGGTCATGGATCTATGTATCAAAGTCGTTCATGCTGTACTAGTTAAATAAGATATTAAAAGGGATGGCTTAGTAATGTCATCCTTTTATTTTGCTATAAGAGGTTGTTCTATGGAACGTGATTATCATGTAAAACTCAGGCCTTTCTTTTGTATGTGTAAAATACCTTTCTTTTATCGATTATGCATTCTTCTCGAAATTATAGTATACTTATATTCACATTCTACTTGAGTTTACAATAATATTTTATTTTAGTCGATAATTTACAACATAAAACATTTGTTCTATCATAAATAATGAACGTTGCAGTTTTGAGGGGAGAGAAGATTTTTTGACTAAACAATCAACTCAATATACAGATGAATCTATCCAAGTATTAGAAGGTTTAGATGCCGTTAGAAAAAGACCAGGAATGTATATCGGAAGCACAGACAGCAAAGGACTGCATCACTTGGTATTTGAAATTGTTGATAACTCCGTTGATGAAGCATTGTCCGGTTATGGTGATGAAATACATGTAACCATACATAAAGATAATAGCATTTCCGTTGCCGATAAAGGTCGAGGTATACCTACAGGGATGCATCGCACCGGCAAACCAACGACAGAAGTTATATTTACCGTTCTCCATGCAGGAGGGAAATTCGGACAAGGCGGATATAAATCAAGTGGGGGCCTACATGGTGTAGGTGCATCGGTGGTAAATGCCTTGTCAGAGTGGCTGGAAGTGACGATTTATCGTGATGGACAAACCTTCTATCAACGGTTTGAAAATGGCGGGAAGCCAGTCAGCCAACTTGAACAAAAAGGCCCGACAAGGAAATCTGGAACGGTCATCCATTTCAAACCGGATGCCACCATTTTTTCAACGACAACCTATGACTATGAAATACTTTCGGAACGATTGAGAGAATCTGCGTTTTTATTAAAAGGTCTTACAATTCAACTAAAAGATGAACGTAGTGAAGAAAAGGAAACGTTTCATTATCCCAATGGAATTGAATCCTTTGTTGATTATTTAAATGAAGAAAAAGATACATTGCACCAGGTAGTTTCCTTTGAAGGGGAACAACAGGGGATTGAAGTGGAGTTTGCATTTCAATTTAATGATGGCTATGCGGAAAATATGTTATCCTTTGTAAACCATGTCCGCACAAGAGATGGTGGGACACATGAATCTGGAGCGCGAACAGCTATCACTAGAACAGTCAATGAATATGCAAGAAGAGCGTCGCTGTTGAAAGAAAAAGATAAAAACCTAGAAGGATCGGATATCAGAGAAGGAATGACAGCTGTTATATCTGTCCGTATTCCCGAAAATAAGCTGCAATTTGAAGGGCAAACAAAAGGGAAGCTTGGGACATCAGAGGCTAGATCTTCCGTTGATGCTGTCGTATCCGAAAACCTGGTATACTTCTTAGAAGAAAATGCGGACGTTGCAGCAATGCTTATTAAAAAGTCCATTCAGGCGAAGGAAGCAAGAGAAGCCGCTCGAAAAGCCAGGGAAGAAGCTAGAACCGGTAAGAAAAAGCGGAGAAAAGATACGCTCCTTAGCGGAAAACTGACCCCTGCTCAATCGAAAAATTCTAAGCGAAATGAATTATACTTAGTGGAGGGCGATTCAGCCGGTGGATCAGCAAAGCAAGGAAGAGATAGAAAGTTTCAGGCTATCCTTCCATTAAGGGGTAAAGTAATTAATACCGAAAAATCAAAACTTCAGGATGTATTTAAAAATGAGGAAATTTCAACCATCATCCATACGATTGGTGCTGGTGTTGGTGCTGAATTTAATTTAGAAGATACCCAATATGATAAAATTATTATTATGACCGATGCGGATACGGATGGTGCTCATATTCAAGTTCTTCTGCTAACTTTTTTCTATCGTTATATGCGCCCTCTTATTGAGGCTGGAAAAATTTATATTGCCTTACCACCACTATTTAAAATTTCTAAAGGAAAAGGAAAAAGCGAAAAAATTGTTTACGCCTGGAATGAAGAAGAAATGAAAAAAGCGGTGGAGGAGTTTAAAAACGGTTATATTATTCAACGTTATAAAGGTCTTGGTGAAATGAATGCCGATCAATTATGGGAAACTACGATGGATCCGGAATCACGCACTTTAGTTCGCGTGTCCATAGACGACCTGGCTCGTGCTGAGCGGAGAGTAACGACTCTAATGGGGGATAAAGTAGAACCACGAAGAAAATGGATTGAATCCCATGTAGAATTTGGACTGGAAGAAGATGACACCATTTTAGACAACGATAAAATTACAAAGAATTAAGGGGGGATTGAGTTGTCTCAACCTGAACAATTTTTGGACCTTCCATTAGAAGAAGTGATTGGGGATCGCTTTGGAAGGTATAGTAAATATATTATTCAAGATAGAGCATTACCAGATGCCAGAGATGGATTGAAACCCGTGCAGCGAAGAATATTATATGCAATGCACGTAGAAAAAAATACACATGAACGTTCATTCCGAAAATCTGCAAAAACAGTGGGTACGGTAATTGGTAATTATCACCCACATGGGGATTCTTCGGTATATGAGGCAATGGTACGATTAAGTCAGGATTGGAAGGTACGTAATGCATTAGTCGAGATGCATGGAAATAATGGGAGTATTGATGGAGATCCACCTGCAGCGATGCGTTATACGGAAGCACGACTTTCGCCTATTTCTGCAGAGCTTCTCAGAGATTTAGATAAAGAAACGGTAGATTTCATTCCCAATTTTGATGAGACAACAATGGAACCGATTGTCATGCCAGCTAAATTCCCAAATCTGCTTGTAAATGGATCGACTGGAATTTCCTCTGGTTATGCTACAGATATTCCACCACATAATCTCGCGGAAGCCATTGATGCTGTAATAATGAAGATTGATAAACCATCTGTAACAGTAGAGGAACTGATGCGTGTTATCAAGGGCCCGGATTTTCCAACGGGTGGAATTATTCAAGGTGTAGATGGCATTAAAAAAGCTTATGAAACGGGAAAAGGTAAAGTAGTGGTTCGAGGAAAGACAAGAGTTGAACCAATGCGCGGTAATCGGGAGCAAATCGTCATTGATGAGATTCCATTTGAAGTAAATAAAGCTCTTATGGTGAAAAAGATTGATGAGTTACGAATTGATCGAAAAGTGGAAGGCATTGCTGAAGTAAGGGATGAAACCGATCGTACGGGCTTGAGAATTGTTATTGAACTTAAAAAAGATGTGAATAGTGAAGGAATATTAAATTATTTATATAAAAATACCGATCTCCAAGTAACGTATCATTTTAATATGGTAGCCATCAAAGATAGAACACCTAAATTATTATCGCTTCCACAAATTTTAGAGGCATATATATCCCATCAAAAAGCAGTGGTAACAAGACAATCTGAATTTGATTTAAAAAAAGCAAAAGACAGAGCTCATATTGTAGAGGGATTAATAAAAGCAATTTCCATTCTCGATGAATTAATTGAAACCATTCGAGCTTCCAAAGATAAGCAGGACGCGAAAAAGCAAATTATTGCTAAATATGGCTTTACGGAAGCACAAGCAGAAGCGATTGTTATGTTACAGCTGTACCGTTTAACGAATACAGATATTACACAACTTGAGAAGGAAGCAGATGACCTGCGAAAGCAAATCACTGCATTAGAAGAAATTTTAAGCAGTGAGAAGAAATTGTATCAGTCCATCAAAAAGGATTTAAGATCCATAAAGAAAACCTTTGCTGAAGATAGGAGAACTGCCATTCAAGAAGAAATAGAGGAATTAAAGATTGACATTGAAGTAGTCGTTGCAAGTGAAGATGTGCTTGTATCTATTACAAAAGATGGCTACATAAAACGTACAAGTCTTCGTTCCTACAGTGCTTCGAATGGAGAAGATTTTGCAATTAAAGGTCAGGACCACCTCGTATCTTTAATGGAAATCAATACGACAGATAATATATTGATATTTACAACGAAAGGGAGATATCTCTTTGTTCCGGTTCACCAACTTCCTGATATTCGCTGGAAGGATATAGGTCACCATATATCCAATTTTGCCTCCTTAGAAAAAGATGAGCATATTGTACAATGTATTCCAATACGTGAATTCACAGATGATTCCTATCTGATCTTTTTCACAAGGAATGGAATGGTGAAACGAACAGAATTAAAACTGTACAATGCTTCACGACATTCTAAAGCATTAGTTGCCTTAAACCTTAAAGATGGAGATGAAGTGGTTAATGTCTTTCAAACGAACGGACATTCAGACGTGTTCATCGCTTCGAATAAAGGATACGGATTATGGTATCATGAATCAGAAATTAATGTAGTTGGTCAGCGTGCTGCAGGGGTAAAATCGATACAACTGAAAGACGGCGAGTATGTAGTCAATGGCCAAGTTTTCGACGACTTATCAGAACCATCCCTTGTTGTCATTACACAGCGTGGCTCCTGCAAACGAATGAAACTGAAGGAATTTGAAAAATCGAGCAGAGCAAAACGTGGATTAATTATGCTGCGCGAACTAAAAAATAAACCTCATCGTGTTCGGGGATTTTATGTCATGTATGAAAATGAAAGTCTAGCATTCCTTACTGAAGATGGAAAAACACATCATATTTATCCATTAGAGTTAACAGCGAGTGATCGTTACAGTAATGGTTCGTTTGTAATTGACAGTGATGCAAATGGGGAAGTAACGGAAGTCTGGAAACAAACACAATATCATAAGCCTTTTGATGAATCAAATGAATAAGTTCATAATAAAATGAATTGTAATGGTTTTTTTTAATGGGTAGATGAACATTATGTTACCTCGTGAAGTGGTTCTAAGTAGATCAACAGGATAGCGCTAGTCTTTTAAGCCGACTATCCTGTTGTTCTATATATGAAAATTAAAGAAAAAAGTAAAGAGGTGCGGAAGCGATGGACTTTGAGTTATCCAAAGAACAAAAAATGATTCAATCGATGGTTCGTGAGTTTGCATATGAAGTCATTCGTCCCAGAGCAATTCAAATTGATCAAGAAGCAAAATTTCCAGCCGATATTTTTTATCGAATGGGAGAATTAGGTTTATTAGGAATCCCTTTCCCTGAAAAGTATGGTGGATCTGGTGGGGATATGGTATCCTATGCCATTGCAGTTGAAGAAGTTGGAAGCGTTTGCGGTAGTACTGGATTAAGTTATGCTGCTGCTGTATCTCTTGGAGCAAGTCCATTTTATTATTATGGGACAGAGGATCAAAAACAAACATATTTGAAACCGCTTGCAAAGGGAGGAGAATTAGCTTCATTCGGATTAACCGAACCAAATGCGGGATCTGATGCAGGTGGAACCAAAACGAAAGCTGTTCTAGATGGAGATGAATATGTTATAAATGGGGAGAAATGTTTTATTACCAATGCCAGCTACGCAGAGACATTCATTATAACCGCTGTAACCGGTGAAAGTGATCAAGGGAAGAAGCTGATTTCTTCTCTTATCGTTCCTGCTGATACTAAAGGTGTATCCATAACTAGTGAGTATAATAAGATGGGGGTACGTGGTTCGGATACTGCGCAAATTGTACTGGAAAACGTTCGTGTACCAAAGGAAAATGTATTAGGGGAACCGAACAAAGGCTTTGAACAGTTTCTTTCTACATTGGATAGCGGAAGAATTTCTATTGGAGCCTTAGGGCTGGGAATTGCTCAGGCGGCCCTTAATAAAGCATTGAGTTATGCCAAAGAAAGGAAACAGTTCGGTAAGACTATATCTAAATTCCAAGCGATTCAATTCAAATTAGCCGATATGGCCATGGAAATAGAACTGGCGAGGAACATGGTCTATAAAGCCGCATGGTTAAAAGACAATGACAAGCCTTTCAGTAAAGAAGCTGCTTATGCAAAACTTTTTGCATCAGAAACGGCATTCCGAACTGCTAATCAAGCCATTCAAATTCTTGGTGGAAATGGCTACATGAGGGAATATGAGGTGGAACGGTATTTACGTGATGCAAAACTATTAGAAATTGGAGAAGGTACCTCTGAGATTCAAAGACTCGTTATCGCAAGAGAACTAGGTTGTTAGACAAATATATTGTAAAACAGTCTGGTACAAGGGGGAGTTTTATGATTGAAAAAATACTCATAGCAAACCGGGGAGAAATTGCCGCCCGAATTATTCGAACATGCAGGAGGCTTGGGGTTAAAACGACGGCTATATATTCGGAGGCAGATAAGGATGCCCCGTTTGTACAAATGGCAGATGAACAATTTTTGCTAGGACCTCCACGCGTGAATGAAAGCTATATGAACATCGATAAGATCCTATCAATCGCTAAGGAATCAGGTGCAGACGCAATTCATCCAGGGTACGGCTTTTTAAGTGAAAATGCCCAATTTGCAGCAGTCTGTAAACAGGAAGGTTTCATATTTATTGGACCAACTAGTGAAGTCATCCACCGAATGGGCGATAAGATTGAAGCGAGAAAGATCATGAAACAGGCTGGTGTACCAATTGTTCCTGGTACAAATGAAACTGTATCCGAAAAGGAAGCAGTAGAAATTGCCGATGAAATTGGTTACCCAGTTATGTTAAAAGCGGCTGCCGGTGGAGGTGGAATTGGAATGCAAGTAGTTCATTCAAAAGAAGAACTTCAATCTGCATTTGAAAATAATTCCAAACGTGCGTTAACTTTTTTTGGGAACGGTTCCATGTTTCTTGAGAAAAATATAGAACATGCCAGACATGTTGAAATACAGCTACTTGCGGATGAACATGGTAATATTATTCACTTGTTTGAACGGGAATGTTCAATTCAGCGCAGGAATCAAAAAGTAATAGAAGAAGCACCTTGTTCCTTTATATCTGAAAAGACACGAAGAAAAATGGGGAAAGCAGCAGTTCAGGCTGCAAAGACACTAGGCTATACTAATGCAGGAACGATTGAATTTTTAGTCGATCATGAGGAAAATTTTTACTTTCTGGAAATGAATACTAGAATTCAGGTAGAACACCCTGTTACGGAAGAGATTACAGAAATAGATATCGTTGAAGCGCAGATTCGCATCGCAAAAGGGGAAAAACTTCGTATACAACAGGATGACATAAAGATGCAAGGACATGCGATAGAAGCACGGATTTATGCGGAAGATCCAATTACTTTCTTTCCGTCTCCAGGACTTATTACTAAATTTCAAGTACCCGAGGGCAATCATATTCGAAATGAAACAGCAGTCAAAAGTAATTATCAGGTAACTCCATTTTATGATCCGATGATTGCTAAGCTGATTATTAAAGCGGATACAAGAGAGGAAGCCGTCTCTTTATTAACGGAGGCACTTCATCAATATAAAGTAGAAGGCATTAAGACTAACATTCCCATGCTGAAAAAGATTGTCACCAATAAGGTTTTTCAAATGGGTAGTACGACAACTTCATTTATAGACGAATATTATTTATCACGTGATTAACTGGCTGTAAGACCCTTAACGAGAAGAATTCGACATGCCTCAAGAATTATAAGTGGGGGTCGGGCAGCCAGTAAACTCCTGATTCGTTCATCTAACAATCAGTGGGGGATGAAAAAAAACCCCACTGATTGAAGATTCACTTTATCAAATATTTAACCACAGTTATACCTTCACTATAAGTTTCACTTAACCATAAAAATGGAGGGGAAAATGATGCAGGAAGTGAAAGCAAGTATGGCGGGAAGTGTATGGAAAATTGCTGTAAACGAAGGGGAGAAAGTAGAGGAAGGTCAGGATATTGTTATTTTGGAATCTATGAAAATGGAAATTCCGATACCTGCTGAAACATCTGGGACGATAAAAGAATTAAAGGTATCGGAAGGAGATTTCGTGAATGAAGAGGAAGTGATAGCGGTTATTGAATAAGGCTCTTTTCGCTTGTTGTCATTCGTTCTATCAAATGGGATTATAGCGTGTTCTTAAATATGCTGCAAAGAGTAAAATAATCAGCAAGGAGGCTTAATGTTTCGGTATGATTAACTTAGATATGAAGTACGAAAACATTGCAGTTATTACCTTGAACCGGCCGGAAGCAGCCAATGCGCTGTCAAAACCTTTTCTTCAATCACTTTCTGAAAAACTATCCCAAATTCAAAAAAATCCTTCTATTCATTGTGCCATTATAACTGGAACAGGAACAAAGGCATTTTGTGCAGGAGCGGATTTAAAAGAGAGAAAGGAGATGTCTGAAAAGCAGGTAGTGGAAGCGGTCCAGTATATTGGGGAAACCGTAACAGCAATAGAAAATTTACGTATGCCAGTCATTGCTGCATTAAATGGAACGGCAGTTGGAGGGGGGTTAGAACTAGCACTTGCTTGTGACCTGCGTATTGCTGCCAGTCATGTAAACTTGGGGCTACCTGAAACTTCTCTTGCTATTATTCCCGGAGCTGGCGGTACGCAGCGGTTAGCAAGATTAATTGGGCTGGGACAGGCAAAACGCCTTATTTATACAGCAAAGCCAATTACAGCCCAAGAAGCGCTTGATATAGGCTTAGTAGAAGAAATAGCCGATAAGGAGGTTCTCTTACAGACAGCATTAACTTTAGCCCGTACTATCGCAAAGAATGGACCAATTGCATTAAAGCAGGCTAAAATTGCAATAAACAAGGGGATAGAAACGGATATGTCAACAGCACTTACGATTGAACATTTGGCGTACCTCGAAACCATTCCAACATTAGATAGACAGGAAGGATTACAGGCATTTCGTGAAAAGCGAACACCATCATATCAAGGAAAATAAAGGATAGGAGGTTGGAAGATGTCTTTGGAAGAATTACAGGAAAAAATAAGGCGAATTGAAAAAGGTGGTCATGAAAAGTACCATAAAACGAACGAATCAAGGGGGAAACTCTTTGTTCGAAAGCGTTTAGAGTTATTATTTGATAAGGGAATTAATATAGAGGATGCATTTTTTGCAAACGGTATAGATGATACCCTGCCAGCTGATGGAGTCGTTACTGGCATCGGTCAAATCAATGGTCAAGATGTATGTGTGATGGCTAATGATTCCACAGTAAAAGCAGGATCTTGGGGAAAAAGAACGGTCGAAAAAATTTTACGAATTCAGGAAACGGCGATAAAATTGGAATTACCAATGTTTTACTTAGTCGATTCTGCTGGAGCTCGAATTACTGATCAAATTGAAATGTTCCCAGGTCGCCGTGGTGCAGGACGAATCTTCCATAATCAGATTCAATTATCCGGTCGTGTTCCTCAGGTTTGCTTATTATTTGGTCCATCGGCAGCAGGTGGTGCTTATATACCTGCTTTTTGTGATATTGTTATTATGGTAGATGGTAATGCATCCATGTACCTTGGATCACCACGTATGGCAGAAAAAGTAATTGGTGAAAAAGTTTCGTTAGAGGAGATGGGTGGAGCGAAGATGCATACCAGTGTATCAGGTGTAGGTGATGTTTTGGTTAAATCCGAGGAGGAAGCCATTTTCTATGCCCAAAAATATGTAAGCTACTTTCCAGCCAATTTTCACAGCACGCCTAAAATACAAGCCTCACAAGCACCTAAAGCCTTTGATAAATCCATCTCAGAAATAGTTCCCGAAAACCAGAATACTGCATTTAATATGTATGATTTAATAGAGCGAATTATCGATGAAAATAGTTTTTGTGAAATTAAAAAAAAATTTGCGCCAGAATTAATTACAGGACTATCCCGTATAAATGGACAGTCAATCGGAATCATTGCAAATCAGCCCCGAATAAAAGGTGGAGTATTGTTTACCGATACAGCTGATAAAGCAGCTAAATTTATTCAGTTATGTGACGCTTTTCATATTCCGTTATTATTTCTTACCGATGTTCCCGGATTTATGATTGGTACAAAAGTGGAAAGACAGGGAATCATTCGCCACGGAGCAAAAATGCTCTATGCCATGAGTGAAGCAACGGTTCCGAAGGTTTCGGTTATTGTTAGAAAGGCTTACGGTGCTGGACTCTATGCAATGGCTGGCCCTGCCTTTGAACCTGATTGTGTTCTCGCCTTTCCAAATGCACAGATAGCTGTAATGGGTCCTGAAACTGCAGTTCATGCCGTCTATGCAAATAAAATTGCCAAGCTCCCTGAGGATAAGCAGGCGGACTTTATTAAAGAAAAACAGGAGGAGTATCAAGCGGAAATTGATATTTACCGGTTGGCTTCAGAAATGGTAGTTGATGATATTATTCATCCGGATTAATTAAGAGAAGAACTAATTCAGCGTTATTCCATTTATCAGGAAAAAAATGTAAGTCTTACAGAAAGAAAACATGGTATTCATCCAGTTTAATCACACTCATTTTCAATTAAGTCGTATCAAGAACACCACTTTGTTCATGATAATAAATGAGGAGGTGGTGTTTAGTATGGCAAAAGATGTTCTTTGTGAAGTGAATAGTTGTAAATACTGGGGTGCGGGGAATAAATGTTTGGCAGATGCAATCTATGTTGTTAGTCGAAAAGGAGAACATGCATCTACAAGTGAAGAAACCGATTGTAAAACATTTCAGCCAAAAATATAGAGGGTTAAGGGTAACCAAAAACGGTTGCCCTTTTGTTATTTAAAATAACTCGCATTCCCACGTCGAAGCATCACCTTGAGTGTTACTAAATAAATTTTTACTAGAATAATCTTCAGGGGGGGTTACTTCTATTCGACTTAATGGTAAAACTATAAACCTTTAGAATACATCCTAAAAAAAATAGCAATTAAGATTACCGTAATAATATTATGTAAACTATAAAATATGGAGGACATACAAGATTCTGGAAAATCGTTTCATAATTTCTGTTTTTTCTAGAATTAATGATACAAGTTCCGTATAATAGTGCATAAGTTAGGTGAAGGGGAAGGGGCAGCCATGAACAGTTTGAATTTGAAAACAGAATCAATAGAAATAAAGCTAGAGCATTTAGCAGATCTTTACAAGTTGATCTTACAAAATGAGGATCGTCCAAATGCAGAGAAAATATTAGATCTATATGAAAAACTCGACCAAAAAGAATTTATGATTAGCTTTGCTGGGCATTTTTCGGCAGGGAAATCTTCCATGATTAATGCATTAATGGGAGAAGATATTTTACCGAAGAGTCCTATTCCAACCAGTGCTAACATCGTTAAAATCACTTCCGGTGGTGGATATGCTCGGGCTCATTTACATAATGGGGAAATTTTGCAATTTAATGAACCGTACGATATGGATATGATCAAGGAGTATTCCAAAAATAAAGATGACATAAAAAAAATAGAGATTAGTACAGCTAAACGTATCCTGCCAGCTCAATGTGCATTGATGGATACACCCGGTATAGACGCCGCGGATGATGCGGATCGAATAATGACTGAGTCATCCCTCCATTTAATTGATGTGTTATTTTATGTCATGGACTATAACCATGTACAATCAGAGGTTAATTTACAATTTCTCAAATCTATTCAAAGTAAAGCCATTCCTTTTTATGTAATCGTAAATCAGATTGATAAGCATGATGAGGATGAATTATCGTTTGAACAATTTAAACGGAGTATTACTCATACATTCCATCAATGGAATATTCGGCCAGAAGCAATCTTTTATTCTTCTCTAATCGATGAAAAGGCAAAGTATAATCAGTTTGAGGAAATACAGAAAACGCTTTTCCATATGCTGAATCGTGATACCAATTTATCCATTTCGATTCATCATTCATTACATCAGGTCATCACCTCACATAAGAAATTCTTAAAAAACACGTATGAGGCAAAATTGGGCCCAGGTACAGATGATCAGGAATTGGAAGAAAGTCTACAGAAAATAGAAGACATCGAATCTCATTTAAAAGAACTTGAACAGAAGGTTATGCATTTTGAAAATGACTTTCATCAGGAAATGCAAAGTACGTTAAACAATGCCTACATTATGCCGGCAGTATTAAGGGATAAAGCACATGCCTTTTTAGAATCCCAGCAGAGTAATTTTAAAGTAGGTTTACTCGCTTCCAGGAAAAAGACAAGGCTTGAAAAGGAACATAGGTTAGAAGCGTTTTTAACTGCTTTGCAGGAAAATATCGAAGCAGCCATTCGATGGAAACTTAGAGATAAGTTTGTACAATTAGCCAAGCAATATGATTTGACTGATGAGGCGTTAGTAAAGCAAATTCAATCGTTAAGCCTTACATATGGAGAAGCGGATTTAATTACATTAATCAAACCCGGAGCAAAAGTGAATGGAGATTATGTACTTCATTATACAAAGGATGTAAGTAACGATATAAAGATTAAATTTAAACAAATGGCAAATCAATTGCTGGGGGCAATAAAACAGTATTTAACAGAAAAAAATAAACAAAAGGAGCTGGAATACAAAAAGCAGCTTTCCCAACTGGAATTTGCTCGAGACTACAAACAAAAGAAAGAGGATATAGAGAAAGAACTAAATGCAAAGATACGTCATTTGGATGCGGTTCTTGAACATCCTGCACCGACCGAATCGGACTGGGAGCAAATGGAAACGGCAAGAAATGAAATTCAAAAACGTATAAAGCAAGCTGATGTACCTGAAAAATTAGAGAAGAAAGCAGAGCAAACCATAACCATTCATACAAAACAGGAAGGAAAAGCAGAAACAATCGGGACAAACCCATCGGTGGAACAGGTGATAAAGAGCATTGAAAAAACAATTCATGCAGTCGATGATTTACCCGGTTTTGAGGAGTTACAGAGTGATTTAGTCGATAAAACGAAACGGCTTTCCAATCGTACCTATACGATTGCACTGTTTGGTGCTTTTAGTGCCGGTAAATCATCATTTGCAAATGCATTAATAGGTGAAAGCGCACTACCAGTATCACCGAACCCAACTACGGCAGCAGTAAATCGAATTTGTCCAGTATCGGATACTTACAAACATGGGACAGTTGTGGTGACATGGAAGGATGAGAGAACCTTAGCAAATGACCTTTACATGATTACGAAGAAACTCACTCCAACTGCGACTGAATTTTTACCATTATTACAATGGGTAAAAGAAAATAATATCCATCAGAGTTCAAAGTTAAATAAGATGTACCAAGCATACTTGCAAGCATTAATTAATGGATATGACAATATAAAGAATTCGATTGGAGAGCAACGAACAATCACTTTGGATGAATTCTCTACTTATGTAACGGACGAAACAAAAGCCTGCTACATTTCGTCCATTAACCTGTACTATGATTGTTCCTTGACAAGACAAGGTATTACTCTTGTTGATACACCAGGCGCTGATTCGGTAAACGCCCGACATACTAATGTTGCATTTGAATATATTAAACATGCGGATGCGATTCTATATGTAACCTATTATAATCATGCCTTGTCCCGTGCGGACAGAGACTTTTTGATGCAGCTTGGAAGGGTAAAAGAGGCTTTTCAACTGGATAAAATGTTTTTTATCGTTAATGCGGCAGACTTAGCGCATAATGAAGAAGAACTATCTTTAGTTGTTCATTATGTTCAGGAGCAGCTGCAGGAACTAGGAGTTAGACTGCCTAGGCTGTATCCAGTATCAAGTAAGCGGTCGCTTAAGGAAAAGCAAAGTCAGCAAATATTAAATGAACAAATGTTTACTTTTGAAGAAAATTTTTATCACTTTATTCATGATGATCTTGCTAGATTAACAACCGATTCGGCACTATGGGACATGAGACGAACATATAATAAGCTAACTAATTTTATCGATTCCATGAGTTTAGATGAGACAGCAAAAGAAAAAAGAAAACAGGATCTATATGACAAAATAGAAAAACTAAGAAGCCAATTGGTAAATATTGAAACCTCTATCTATGATGAACGAATTCATGATAAAATGGATAAGCAACTTTTCTATGTACTGGAGAGACTGCAGATTCGTTTTCACGATATATTTAAAGAACACTTTAATCCAACAACCATAACGGAATCAGGAAGAAAAGGTTATGGACAATTAAGAAGCAATGTGGAAAATTTAATGGAATATGTTGGATTTGAACTTCGTCAGGAACTGCAAGCAGTATCATTAAGGCTAGAGGCATTTATACAGCAGCAAGGCAAGGAGTTTTATCAATCAATCGAACAACGGTGCATAAACATCGATACATTATTCGAATTACCTAATTGGCAGCCAACGAAAATGGAAACACCTGAATATAAGGAAGCCTTTACTCCAATAGACATGTCGATATTTGATAAGGTGATCACTTCTTTTAAAGGAACAAAAGCATTTTTTGAGAAAAATGAAAAAGAACAAATGAAGGAACAGATATTTAGCTTGATATCTCCATTAGCTAAAGAATATATGGAAGAAAATAAACGACTTATGTATGAGGAATACCTCAAACAATGGAGAAATTTAGTTGATGAGATGAAAGAATCGGCAATTAAAACGACCAATCAATACGTAAAAAATTATGAGGAAATGATCGGTTCCCGATTAAATCTGCCTGTTTTGGAGAAAAAGCAGCAATTCATTCAAACTGAACTGCAAAAACATGGAATTGAGGAAGTGTCATAATTGGATAAAAATAAGATTTTATTAGTAGATGGAATGGCTTTACTATTCCGTGGATTTTTCGCAACGTCCTTCAGGGGAAACTTTATGAAAACTAGTAAGGGTATTCCTACAAATGGAATATACCAGTTTATGAGATATTTTTTGGATGCTGTAGAAAAGTTTGAACCAACACATGTCATTTGCTGTTGGGATATGGGAAGTAAAACATTTCGAACGGAATTATATGATGGTTATAAAGCAAATCGGGATGCACCACCAGAAGAACTGATTCCACAGTTTGATTTGGTTAAAGAAGTAGTGGATTCATTTGATATGCCGAATATAGGAAAAGAGTCCTTTGAAGCAGATGATTGTATTGGAACATTAGCCAAAACTTATGCAAAAGAACATGAAGTAATCATTTTAACTGGGGATCAGGATATTTTACAGCTTGTTGATGATGGTATCCAGGTGGCGATCATGAGAAAAGGACAAGGAAATTATGAAGTGTTTACGAAGGATAATTTTTACGAAAAGAAAGGTATACAGCCAAGACAGGTCATTGACATGAAAGGGCTAATGGGGGATAGTTCAGATAATTATCCTGGAGTAAAGGGCATTGGTGAAAAAACTGCCCTTAAATTAATCCAGGAATATGAAACGATTGATCATTTGCTTGCGAATTTGGAAAATTTGCCAAAAGGAGTCCAAACTAAAATCAAAAATAATTTGGAGATGCTTCACCTATCCAGAACACTGGCCGAAATAAAATGTGATGTTCCAGTAAGTTGTTCCCTGGATGACGCCTTATGGAATTACGACGATGCAAAAATTCGCAATAAATTTTCAGAACTTGAATTTGATCACTTCTATAAATTATTGAAAACTACGGTTTAAGTACAACTTTAATACAGTCATTCTTCCTTCCGTTAAACATATCATACGCTTCATCCGCTTTATCCAATGGAAGTGTATGTGTAATAATATCGGTTGGATCTATCTTTTGACTGGTTATCTGATTATAAAGCTCTTGCATGTATGCCCGTGCAGGAGCTTGTCCCATTTTTAAGGTAACATTGCGAACAAAGAATGGTCCTAATGGGAACATATTATATAATCCGCCATATACACCAGTGATTTGAACCGTCCCAGCTTTTTTGACTGCCTTAGTGGAAATTTGAATCGGACCTAAAGTTCCACCTTGGAGTTTCAGCTTTTGTTCTACAAATTCCAGTGGTGATTTTTTTCCGTCCATTCCTACACAGTCAATGACAACATCCGCTCCGCCTTTAGTTACTTCTTTTAACGTTTCTCCCATGTCTTCATACTTCGTGAAATCAAAAATTTCTGTTTGATTCACGTTTTTCGCATGATTTAAACGGTAGTCAAAATAGTCAACTGCAATGACCCGTTCGGCTCCTTTTTGCCAAGCAAATTTCTGTGCCATTAATCCAATAGGACCACAACCTAAAACAATCACGGTGTCTCCTTTTTTCACACCTGCATGTTCTACACTCCAATAGGCAGTAGGTAAAACATCAGATAAAAACAATAAATGTTCATCATCTAATTCGCAATCTGGCGGAATGACAAATGGTGTATAATTTCCAAAGGGAACACGTAGATATTCCGCTTGCCCTCCAGGATAGTTTCCGAATTTTTCCGTATAACCAAAATATCCTCCAGAATCATAATGCGGGTTGGCATTGTCACATTGACTTTCTAAATGATTATGACAATACTGGCACTGCCCACATGCTACGGTAAATGGAATAACAACACGATTTCCTTTTTTCACTTTAGTTACATCCGGCCCTACTTCTTCTACAATTCCCATTGGTTCATGGCCAATAATATAATCCATAGGAATTGGAAAATTCCCTTGGTATAAGTGTAGATCAGACCCACAAATGGCCGTTGAGGTAACTTTTATAATAATATCTTCCGAATCCTTTATAATAGGATCTATCACATTTTTTACGCCTACATTGTATTTCCCTTGATAAGTTACAGCTTTCATCGCTTTTCCTCCTTATAAACTTATTTTTAGATTTCGTTAAAGAGATAGAAAATATACAAATGAGAAGAATTACACGATATATTTGGATGGTTGAAAAATTAACGATTATTATAGTTGCAGAATTGTATTACGGCAAAGTGCATACTATCCATGGGGTATATAGGTGTATATCATGCTGCTCTATATATAGGATTGACCGATAGATTTATAAGGGTATATAGTTTTTATAGAAATAGAGAGGAGAATGATTATGCACAAACTGTTTGTATACGGCACCTTATTAGAAGGGGAAAGAAATCACCATTATTTGAACAAAGCAAAACTTATTATTCGTAATGCATGGATATATGGAAAACTTTTTGATACCAATGAGGGATATCCAGTAATGAAGCAGGATGAAAAGAAGCGCACATTTGGTTCTGTATATGAGGTAACAGACACCCAGCTAGAGCAAATTAATGAATTGGAAGGATACAAAGAAAAACAGAAGAATAATTTATATGAACGAGTGAAGGTTAACGTTTATAATGATAAGGAGCAATCCATTGCTGCAATTACTTATGTGAGTGGTGCTTTGCTACAACACGCCTCTGATGAAATTGAACATGGAAATTGGAAAGTGTATAACTACTTAAAGAAGAATTCCATCCATTATTTTGCTTATGGCTCATGTATGGATGATGAGCGTTTTCGGATAGCAAATGTTGATCCATATTTTCAGGATATAACTGGCAAAGGAATATTAACAGATTACGGATTTCGATTTTCCAGAATTTCTTCGGATGGAGGAAAAGCTGATATCATTGAATCGGATGGTGAAATAGTAGAGGGAATTATTTACCAGGTCCCTCACGAAGCAGTGGATTATTTGTATAAGCGTGAAGGTGTATACCATCAAGCATACCGTCCTGCAATTGTTACTGTTCAATTCAATGAGGGAGACTTCTTGGATGCTCTTACCTTTATTGGAGTAAAAAAAAGCGAGGAAACGAAACCAACCCACCGGTATGCAACCGAAATTATTCGTGGTGCATCTGGAATACTTAGCGAATCCTATATAGATAAATTAAAAGAAAGAATAAATCAATTTTCGAATAAAGCAAATGATGGAAATGGTTAATACTTATCGTTATAATGAAGACCATAGTGTATTTTAGATGGAGGAAAGGTCATATATTTGTATTTCCCTTGAGTCAAGAAAAATTCATTTATAAAAATATCCTGATATAGCAATTGATCGCCGACTATTGCCAAAAGAATGAAGAAAGTAGGTTTTAAAATGAAGGTAGTCGAAAACGTATCTGAATTAATTGGAGAAACTCCTATTGTTAAACTGAATAAAGTTATTTCAAAAGAAGCGGCAGATGTCTATGTAAAATTGGAGATGTTTAATCCAAGTAAAAGTGTAAAGGACCGTGCAGCATATAATATGATAAAAGTTGCCGAAGAAGAAGGCCTTATTAAACCAGGTGATACAATTATTGAGCCAACAAGTGGAAACACAGGAATTGGTTTAGCCATGAATGCTGCGGCGAGAGGTTATAAAGCAATTTTAGTTATGCCTGATAACAGTACGATGGAAAGAAGAAATATTTTACAGGCATATGGGGCAAAGGTTGTTCTAACACCGAGTCAAGAAAAAATGCCTGGTTGTATCAGAAAAGCATTAGAACTTCAAAAAGAAATTCCAGGAAGTTTCATTCCACAGCAATTTGAAAATACAGCAAATCCTGATATTCACCGTACAACTACCGCTCTCGAAATCTTGGAACAAACCGAAGAAAAATTAGACGCGTTCGTATGTACGGCTGGTACAGGTGGAACGGTAACTGGGACAGGAGAAACCTTGAAGGAAAAGCTTCCAAACGTTCATGTAGCAGTCGTCGAACCCCAAGGATCCCCTGTATTATCCGGTGGAAAGCCAGGAAAGCATAAGTTAGTAGGAACTAGTCCTGGATTTGTGCCTAGCATTTTAAATACAGATGTTTATGATGAAATCATCCAAATCAAGGATGAGGAAGCAATAGACATGTTAAGGAAGCTTGCAAGACAAGAAGGGATATTTATTGGACCTTCTGGAGCCGCAGCAGTATATGCCGCCATCGAGGTTGCCAAAAAACTCGGAAAAGGAAAACAAGTTGTATGCCTTGCCCCGGATACTGGGGAACGATATTTAAGCATGAATTTATTCGGTGAGGAATAGTAGGATGGGAAGGGAAGGAATATTCGTCCGTTAGTCAATTTATCCAAAATCATGAACTGCCAAATTTAGCAGGCAGTAAATATAGTTGATGGAAGGAAAAATGGTATGAAAGAATTCAATCCCATAATTAAAAAGCTTCAATTCAAGGATTATGGACAACCTGTATTAATCGTACATGCGCCAGCATCCTATGAACCAATCATGAATGATTTTACTGGTGCTGTACACGAAGAAGCCAGAAACGATAGCTATGATTTTGTACAAGTTTTTGGTGAATCGAATGAAACGTTACAGTTTACCGCAAAAAATGTCGTCCATCACGTTTCAGAAAATGGTCTACTGTGGTTGTGTTATCCAAAAAAATCATCGAAAAAATATAAAGGGTCCAACTGCAGCCGTGAAACCGTAACCGGCATGCTTGCTGAAGAAGGATATGAACCTGTCAGACAAGTTGCGATTGATGAAGATTGGTCTGCTTTACGATTTCGAAAGACAGGCCAAATCAAGAAAATGGTTCGAAATTTCGCTGTGACCGAAGAGGGGAAAGAAAGAACAATAGAATAAATGAAGTTAATCAATATAACTATTATTAAATGCCTGTAAACATAACATACGTTACAGGCATCTTCTGATTTGTTTGAAATCACGGGGAAGTAGGTGATAACTTGAATAATTGGGTATCCAAAGGACTAAATCATCTTGGAGATGATGGGGAAGTAGTTTCTGTACAACTGGTCTCAGGTGGGGATATTAATGAAGCTTATTTCATTCAAACCGAAAATCATGAGTTTTTTGTGAAACGAAATATAGAAGCGGATATAGCTTTCTTTGATTTTGAAGCACAAGGACTAAAGAAAATTAAATCTACCAATACCATTGAAGTTCCCGATGTTTATGGAGTTTACGAGGAGTCAGGCATTCCAATGCTTTGGCTGGAATGGATAAAGAGAACAAAATACAAAAAAACAGAAGACTTATTAGGAGAGCAGTTGGCTTCCCTGCATTTATGTGAAGGTTCGGGCTATGGTTTTGAGGAAAACGGTTTTATTGGCAAACTAAAACAAAAAAATAATGTACTTGATGACTGGATTACATACTATCGTGATTATCGGCTGTATAATCAATTGGAGCAGGGAGGATTGCAAGGGACCATTTACGGAAAAAGGGAAAGAAGATTATTCGCGGTTATGGACAAGCTCGATCAATGGATTCCGAATAATCCAAAGCAAAGTATATTGCATGGGGATTTATGGGGAGGAAATTGGCTCACTGGACCGAATGGAGTCCCATATTTAATCGACCCATCTATTTTGTATGGTGATCATGAAATGGAAATAGCATTTACCGAACTATTTGGTGGATTCTCCAATCAGTTTTACGGGGCATACAATTCTGTTTTCCGTCTTTCTGATGAATATACGGACCGTAAAGAACTGTATCAGCTCTACTATTTATTGGTTCATTTAAACATGTTCGGGGAGGCATATGGTAGTGCGGTTGACCGGATTTTAATAAGATACGTTGGATAAAATTGCATGTTTTTTTGGCTCGTACATATGTATAAGTATTAATCATGTCCAAACGCCTGTGGACGTCAAATTAAGTGACGGTCACAGGCGTTCCAATGTTGGGGCGTAATTGGTATAGTCCCTATAGGTTGAAGTTTCACTTTTATATTTTCTGCATATTAACAAAGGGAGAGGCGGAATGTAGTTGTCCTTTTATTTTTTTAGCATTTAAATTTTCACCATGAAGCCATTTTTTTAAATCGAGAATGAGTGGGAGTCTGTTACCCCCAAGTGCAAACCAAGCTTTCATCTCCTGTGGAAAGTAGGCTGCAGTATGGATGGTACCAGCCCATGCACCATATTTATTCGAAAAAATACCTTTGTCTGTATCATTCATCATGCGAAAAGCTGTATACCCATCCGTTACATTAGAACGGTTCGTCTTCATTGCGTCTATCCTCTGAAATGAATCCTCCATTTGATAACGGTTCTCTTCCGTTAATAATTCAAAATGATTTGTGCATATATTGGACTTTCTCGTTTCGACTTTTCTGGGTGATGCTTCTACAATAATCGTTTCCTCGTTTCGATCTAATAATATATAATTAAACGAATGTCTATGAGGAATTTCTTTCAGTAAACTTACTGCTTCATCAATGGTTGCACATGTTTCCAGGATGATACGACCAATCATGTTACAGACAAATCCATCATCTGTTTTTTTTCGGTGGACAAAATTATACCCCATTGCAAGTCCCTTTTCATTTAAGCCATCTGTTCTTCCAGTGATTTGCATGGAAGGTCCAATTGTCGCATAACCTTTATCCGTTGGCTGATAAATAACATATCTCCCTTCGTAAGAAATTGGTTCGTTATCATAATTTCGGATCATATATTTATTTCCGGTAAAAATGGAACACCCGCTTTTTCCATATTCTATATAATACCCACCAAATTCTTTCAATGCTTGAATGATTTCCATCTTTAAAGCATCTGCAAGTCCATGAATTTCCTCCAATATGCCTGGTGCGAATGTTAATAGGGCATGGATAACTTCATCTTTACTTATGTTAAAATTACGCTTATTTGAACCCCATTGTTTTTGTCTGTTATATAAAATTGGAGAATCCCTCAATAGTTCACCTTGCATATACCCAAACTTATAATGATCTCCTTTATATTGAATAATATCACTATATACATTTTTCATAAAATTGCTCCTTTAATTGCTTCGTCGCTAAAGTATAGTGTAGCGGAATGATGAGAAAAAATCCATGCATTTCCACCAGATGGTTTCCTGAAACAAATTTGTTATGTTTTTTTCATGTATATGTAAATATTCCAACATTCTCCATACATGCTTTAAAATATCAAGAAGAAGATATAAATGATTCCATTAATAAATTGGAGGTTACATCATGCTGAAAAAGCTTATTATAGCAATGGTCGCATTAACCATAGCATTTCCTGTTAGTACCCAAGCGGAGATCAAAATGTTTAATGAACCACCTTTTGATTATTACAAGGTGTCGAAAGGGGATTCTTTTTGGTTTATTGCCCAGCGCTATGGATTGGACTACAGAGAGTTAATGCGTTTAAACCCGGACGTGGTTCCGACGAATATGCAGGTTGGTTCCGTTATCCGTTTAAGAGATACAGCACAAAGTCCGGCATCCTTTGAACAGCAGGTAGCGGACTTAGTAAACAAGGAACGAACAAGTCGGGGATTATCTCCACTGAAGCATAGGGCAGATATTAAAAATGTAGCCGAGAAAAAAGCGATGGATATGATAAACTCCAATTACTTTTCCCATAACAGTCCAAATTACGGTTCTCCCTTTGATATGTTAAGAACCTTTGGAATTAGTTATCGAACTGCTGGAGAAAATATTGCAAAAGGGCAAAAGTCTCCTCAAGAAGTAATGAATGCGTGGATGAATTCTTCAGGACACCGAGAAAATATTTTAAAACCTGAATTTGATTCCATTGGAGTTGGATATTACCAAGGTGCATGGGTACAAATGTTTACAGGATCGTAGTTCAAAATAAGTCCAGATTGGATGTTCCAATTTTGGGCTTATTTTATTATGTTAAAATCAAAAGTAATCTGCATATATCGTATGGAGGAAATATATATTTGAAAAAATTATTCAATAAAGGAAAAGGGGACCAACTTAATAAAGACCTCCCATTTAATGACAGAAGGTCTTTATTGGTTTAATTTACTTAATACGAATCGTTTTAGAGGCTTTCGCTGTCTGATAGTTCTTTACGGAGGTAGAAGTAGAGAACTTATATAATCCCTTGGTTGTACGCTTATTTACAACCATTTTATAGGAAGCTTCACCTTTTTTATTTGTTTTTAGTGTCACTGTTTTTGCTTTACCTTTTGGCGGTGTGATGGTTAGTTTTACAGTTCCACTTTTCACAGGCTTTTTCGTTGCCTGGTCGATTGCTTTTAAATTAACCCAAATGGTGTTCCCAGTTGAGTAGGTGGTACGGTAGGTAGATACAGTCGATTTGATTTTTTTCTTAGGTGCAGGCTTTGTAGCCGTCGCTTTCTTTTCAGGAACGACTTGTTTTATCGTTTCTTTTGCAGGTACAGATGAAGGGACTTGATCTGTCTTTTCCTCTTTGTTTTCAGTTACAGGCTTGATTACTTCTTGGACAGGAACAGGCGCTTGGACTAGACCATACCCGAAAAAGGAGTCCTTGCCCGGAATCCCAAGATCTATTGCAGAACCTTTAAGTTTTTCACGTAACTGACCGTTGGATAATGATGGATCTACTTGCTTCAAAAGCGCTATTACTCCAGTAACATAAGGTGCAGCCATCGAGGTTCCACTCATATGAACGTAACGATTCCCTATATGAGTACTTAAAATATTAACGCCTGGTGCAGATATCTCAACAGTATTGCCAGTTGCAGAGAAACTTCCGCGATTTGCAACGGAGTCTGTTGCAGCTACAGCAATCGTTGAGTCATAACGAGCTGGATATTCAACGGTGTCACCAGATCCGTCATGTTTTCCGTTATTACCTGCAGCAGCTACGACAATTAAACCACTATGATAAGCTCTATCTACAGCTTGGTGCAGCGCGACTGAGTCATTCGGTGCTCCTAAGCTTAAATTAATAATATCCATCTTATTTGTAATCGACCAGTCAATACCAGCAATTACATCAGATAAGTATCCTGATCCGTTCTTATCTAAAACCTTGACAGCATAGAGTTGAGCGTCTGGTGCAATACCGACGATACCAATATCATTGTTCTTGGCTCCAATAATACCAGCGACATGTGTTCCATGCCCATTATCATCATGATATGATTTCGTATAATCTGTAATCGCGACTCCACCTGAAATATCTACGTCTTCATGTGCTGAGATTCCAGTATCAAGAACAGCAATTTTGATTCCTTGCCCAGTGTATTTCGATTCCCAGGATATCGGGGCATTTACGGACTGAATTCCCCAGTCCTGAACTTGCGAATGGATTGATACACGCTGATCTACTTCTACAGTTAAAATATCTTCGCTTTTTTCCAATACAGGTATGGCTGCAGCTGGTATTTCTGCAACAGCTACCGGAATATTGTCCAATACTTCACTGATATCTCCATTAACACTATCAACTTTTTGTTCATCGACATTATCTTTATATACGATAATCACATTTTCTGTTGGGACATCTGCATGAACAGGAGGGACCATGTTGGAAAATAGGAAAGTAGATAATAATAGGAAAGATAATAAATTCTTAGACATCACACATACCCCCAAATTTCTCTCTATAGTAACGATTACAAAAGATGATATAATCGTAAAATAAATATATCATTTTTACGGAAAAAGGATAGTGGAATATATTGGAGAAAACTATTTTTTGGTAATTGACTCATTTTGCAAATTTTGTTGCGAGTTGCGCGTTGATTTCGGCTACGGGTTTCGGCAACTAGAAAGAGTAAGAAGTTTTTTATGAAAGGAGAAGTGCTAGGCCATTCTTATCCCAATAGTTTAGATTTTTATATCGTTATACAAGTGGGAGGATGAGATACTGTGATTTCGATATTTATGATATTTTTTCTAGTTTACATAATATTTATTATAGGAAGTTAGTGAAAAGAGGTTGAAAATTATCTCAAAACTTAAGTTTACTTTAGATAGTGAGATAAAATAAGAATATTTTTATCCATTGGATATATTGATTCCATAAACAATCAAATTTCATATATTGTTGTAAAGTTTTTGTAAACTGTTTAAATTAAATCAGATCATTGTTTTAACATTTATTTCGTCCTAGTTCCATTAATTATATATCTATCTTTCAAATAAAAATGTTAACAGATTCCTGTTTACTATATACTAATTTCAATATAAATTTAATCTATATTACTACATTTTAAACTTAAATTTTATTTTTAAACTTAAATTTTCATATGTGATTTTTTCACATAATAATGTCGCACCACTGTTTCCTTTACATTAAAAAACACAGCCTAAAGGCCATGTTTTTTAATGTATCTCTATTGTCTTTCCATAAAAGTCCAATAACTGCTGGGATGCATGATCCCAAGCAAATTTCTCCGCTTCTTTCCGTGCATTAAGCTTCATCTGCTGTAATCGGGCCTCATCTTCTAAAATTTGAACAGCTTGTACCATACTGTCCGTATTCTCATTTTCAAAGAGTGCCCCTGTTTTCCCATCTTGAATTTGCTCCATTGTTGGACCGCTTTTCGCGGCAATCACAGGGAGCCCAGATGCCATTGCTTCCAAAATCACTAATCCTAATGTTTCCGTGATGGACGGGAATATAAATGCATCCGCGGAAGCAAAAGCCTGTGACAATTCTTCTCCGTGCAGAAAACCAGTAAAAATAGTGTTCGTACCTTCAAATAATTGCATTAACTGGCTTCTGGCAGGTCCATCACCGATAATAGCTAGAGCAACATCATTTCTTTTATCCAATAATGGTTTGATCTTATGAATTTCTTTTTCAATGGCGAGTCTACCAACAAACACTAATAGTTTCTTAGATGAATCTCCCCGTGTTAAACGGTCACGCATTTTCTGATTAAAATAATCAGGGTGATGATGTTTGATATCTACTCCACGCTGTAAGACATGCAAATTTTCTATCTTTTTCTCCAGCAATTCCTGTTTAATGGTTTCAGACGTACAAAGGTTCAAATCTGCAGAATTGTGCAGCTTTTTAATATAACTCCAAACGATCGGTTTTGCTGGTTTATAAATCTTATAGTAGTCCAGATATTTCGGTATATGGGTATGGTATGACGCAATTAATGGAAATTCCAGCTTTCTGGCAAATTTCACCGCAGAGGCAGCGATTAATGCTGGATTTGCTGCGTGAACAATATCTGGTTGGAAATCTAGCAATAATTCTTTAACTTTTTTGGATGGTAATGCAAATTTTTTAGATCGATAGAATGGTAAAGTAATTGGTTTAATCCCTTCTACTCGAGCACCCTTGTATTCGTATATCCCTAAGTCTGGAGCAATAACTAAAACGTCGTGGCCTTTCATACGAAAATATTTTATTGCTTGTGTAAGTCTAGTTACTACTCCGTCTGTAGAAGGTAAAAATGTTTCTGTAACTATAGCAATCTTCAAAACGTATACAACACCTTCTTATTTCCACGATACAGTTGGCAGAACATTTTCCTCAATTACACGATCTTTATATTCTAAGGCCACTTGCAAAATTCCTTTTAATACATCATCTGTTAATAGGTTGGGCTCAAGACCTAAATCACGTAGATTCGTATTCACTGCATGATAGTAATGTTCCTCTGCTTCTATTCTCGGGTTTTCAATATGAGCAATGTTTGCAGATAATCCCATTTCCCCTGCAACTCTTTGGACGCGTTCAGCTAGATCTTTCACAGAGAAGTATTCAGTAAATTGATTAAACACCCTGAATTCTCCTTTATCAGCTGGATTATTCGCAGCGATTTCAATACATCTAACTGTATCCTTAATATTTAAAAATGCTCTTGTTTGTCCTCCTGCTCCATAAACGGTTAAGTCATGTCCAATGGCTGACTGAATTAAAAATCGATTTAACGCTGTTCCAAACACCCCGTCATAGTCTACACGATTATATAAAACCGGATCCAATTCGGTTTCATCTGTATGCAAACCATAAACAATTCCCTGGTTTAAATCAGTTGCCCGAATTCCCCATATTTTACATGCAAACATAATGTTATGGCTATCATGAACTTTTGACAGATGATAGAATGACCCTGGTTGTTTTGGATATGGAAGTCTATCTTTTCTGCCTTTATGTTCAATCTCAATGTACCCTTCTTCAATGTCAATATTTGGTGCACCATATTCTCCCATTGTTCCTAACTTAATAAGATGACAATCCGGCGCATGTTCTTTAATTGCAAAAAGTACATTCAAATTACCGATTACATTATTCGATTGCGTATATACCGCATGTTCTCTATCAATCATCGAATAAGGAGCTGATCGTTGTTCGGCAAAATGTACAAATGCTTCTGGCTCTGTTTGTCTGAATACTTCACTTAGGAAATCATAGTGATTTAAATCACCGATAAACGTTTTAATTTCTTTTCCAGTTAGTTCCTTCCACTTTGCAACACGTTCATCCAATGTTGCAATGGGAGTGACGGAATTGGAACGCAGCTCTGCGTCATATTTCCTTCTTACTAAATTATCTACAATAGTTACCTCATGACCCTGTTTAGATAAATATAACGCTGTCGGCCATCCGCAAAATCCATCTCCACCTGCTACAATGATTCTCATACTTTCCCTCCATAACTATGTATAAAAATTGTCTAGCTCATTCTATTATAATATATATTTATGAATTATAAAATTTTGATTGTTTTTTTTAAAGAAATTTTACAAAAGAAGCAGCCCTTGATTCGGACTGCTTAATTCATTTCTCGTTTAGGGAGAGGTTTTTTTGCAGGACCTTCGATAATATCGCCTGTATAAGAAAACCGTGAACCATGACACGGGCAATCCCATGTTCGGTCTCCGGAATTCCACTCTACTTCACATCCCATATGGGTACAGGTTGTATCGACCATATGTAATTTTTTTTCTTTATCTTTATAGACACCAGTACGTTTTCCGTTAATACGTGTAATTGTTGCGTTGTCTGCTTTTAATTTTTCAATATTATTATCTGTATATTCCAGCTTCCCTTTTACCATATGTTTCGCTACATCCGCATTGATTTTCACAAATTCTTTTAAGGAAGGATCGGCTTGGAATCGGCTAGGTACATATAAGTCTTTGTACTTATTTTCACGATTTAAAATATAATCTGTTATGATTTTTGCGGCTATCGTTCCATTTGTCATTCCCCATTTTCGGAATCCAGTCGCAACGAAAACCGATTCTTCTGAGTTTGTGATTGGTCCTATATACGGCAGTTTATCCAGAGTAGTTAAATCCTGTGCCGACCAACGATAAACTATATCTCGAACATGGAAATGCTTTGTTGCATAAGCCTGTAGTGCTTCATAATGCTCTATCGTGGATTTCCCCTGCCCTGTTTTATGATTCTCTCCACCAATTAACCACAATTCTTCCCCTGGATTACCTGCTGAACGGATAGACCTTGTTGGCGATTCAGCGTTGATATACATCCCACCAGGGTATTTTTGCTCACTCGTTACAGCCACTACATAAGAACGTTCGGGATACATACGAGCGAAATAAAAACTTTGTTTATCATAAAACGGGAAATGTGATGCGGAAATAATTTGGTTGCACGTAATTCGTTGGCCGTCCCTCGTTAAAATAGCTGGTTCTTTATTATACTCCATATCAATTGCAGTCGTATTTTCATATATCCTTACCCCGTTATTGATACATTCCTCCACTAGTACTTTTAAGTATTTTATTGGATGAAATTGTGCTTGATTCTTCATGATAAGCGCTGATTTAACTGGTAGATCAAGGGGTATTTTATCTCTTAGTGTACTTTCAATATTTAGTTGATCATATGCTTTTTTCTCATTCTCCAATTGGGTAACATAGGAATCATCATTCGTGTAGATATAAGCATCCTGCTCTTTAAAATCACAATCCATTCCTAATTCATCTATCGTTTGCTTGATGAAATCTTTCGCTTCTGATGTGGCTTCGTAATATAAGGAAGCTTTTTCCATGCCAAAATGTGAAATAAATTCATCATAAATCAATCCATGCTGTGCGGTAATTTTAGCTGTCGTATGACCGGTAGTTCCATTTAGAATGTCACTTGCATCAATTAATACAACATCCAAATTTTGCTTGGAAAGTAAATATGCTGCAGTAATCCCTGTAATTCCGCCACCAACAATACCAACATCTGCTTTGACTGATTCCGTTAAGGCAGGAAAAGAAGGAAGCTCTACAGAATCACGCCAGTACGGTTCAGGAAATTGTGGAAGTTGAAAATCTGTCAAATTAAACCATCCCTTCATCGTTTAGTTAATTTCAGTATTACCAAATGAAGGAATTATTATGTAATTGAGGAATTACTTTGAATCTTAATCGAATCGTTTTATCGTAGAGAACCTTTGTTTTGAGATGTTCAGAAACAAATAAAAAAGCCACATACTATGTAGTAGTGGCTTCCTCCTATCTGTCTTCAAAAAATTTACGGTTTAATTCAATGTACTCATTCTCACCTTCAGGAACTTCATCTTCCATGAAAATTGCTTCTACCGGACAAACCGCTTCGCATGCTCCACAATCTATACAAATATCAGGATCGATAAAAAACATATCCTCCCCTTCTTCAATACAATCTACAGGACATACTTCTACACATTCTCCAGCCTTTTCTGTTTTACATGGTGATGTGATTATAAAAGCCAACTATATCTCCTCCTACATTTACTAACTATCTCTACATTTTAGTATAACTTATTTTTGTTAAAAAATAAAAGATTCATCTTTTTTATAAAATATCATATTATTTATTAGTAATCTGGATGGGAGTGAGTTTATGGAAATTTCAGTACGTACCGGGGATTCCTTATGGTACTATAGTCACTTATTTGAGGTTCCTTTATCCTTAATCGAGGCCTCTAATCCCGATATTTCATCTAACCTGCTACAAGTAGGCCAAACGATTAAAATACCTGGATATGTCACAAGACCTTATATAGTAAAACCTAATGACTCCTTATGGACCATATCAATGGAAACGAATACTCCGTTAGATGGATTGCAATTATTAAACCAGCAAATAAATCCTGCCTACTTGCAAATCGGTCAAACCTTAATCATTCCCGAACGTGTAACCAATTTAATTGTGAATGACATTACAGAATATACATATGAAAAATTGGTTTCTGATCTAAATCGGCTTACTTCCATTTACCCATTTATTGAAAGTCAGACAATTGGTCAATCTGTTATGGGAAAGGACATCATAGAATTACAGGTAGGTATCGGGACAAAGGAAGTACATGTTAATGGTTCGTTTCATGCAAATGAATGGATTACAACGCCATTAATTGTCAGGTTTTTAAATGATTATGTGTTATCCCTTACGAATAATTTGCCAATTCGTGGGCTATTTATGCTCCCCTATTTTATGAATACTCGACTATCATTAGTTCCTATGGTAAATCCAGATGGAGTGAACCTCGTCATAGTAGGAGCATCAGCAGCTGGAAATAGACGTGAACAAGTTTTAGCCATTAATAATCAGGATGAAGATTTTTCGAATTGGAAAGCCAATATCAATGGTGTGGATCTAAATAATCAATACCCTGCCCTTTGGGAAACAGAAGCGGAAAGAAAACCGACTACTCCTCAGCCCCGTGACTTCCCAGGTCAAAGTCCATTAACAGAACCAGAAGCGATTGCGATGGCAGAATTAGCAAGACAACGTCCATTCATCAGAATGAACGCCTTTCACACCCAGGGGGAAGTCATATTTTGGGGATTTCAAGGTCTTGAACCGCCTGAATCAGAAGGAATTGTGAATGAATATAGCAGAGTAAGTGGATATAGGCAGGTAAAAAATGTAGATAGTTATGCGGGGTATAAAGATTGGTTTATTCAGGAATACAGAAGCCCTGGTTTCACAGTTGAACTAGGATCTGGTGTCAATCCTTTACCAATTAACCAGTTTCCGGAGATTTATGAGGAAAGCTTAGGAATTATGCTCGCCAACTTGTATTTATAAATCTAGAATCCTCAAGTAAATAAGGTAAAGTCAAATTGTATACACAGTAAATTCCACAGCTGGTAATTACACCAACTATTATTTCAAGTTATGTGGGACATTGTGAAAAAGACAAAATCCGAACTCATTCGAATTCTAAATGAAGGAATTGGAATCACAGTTCGGATTTTCTCTTAGTTAAAACGCCTTTTTCCCAGGCTTATTTTATTTCTTTAAAGTAGTCTTTCAAATAACCGCCAATACGATTGCTGTTGTCAATAATAAAATAAAATTCATCCGTCTCATTTTTTACATCATATAATTTACCTGGTGCCAGTTTATTGTTCACCACGAATTTTTTTGCATTGGCATGCACACACTCAATCTGTTTTATGGTTTCTTTGTTTTCCCATGTTAAATGAATCATTCTATATCACCCCATTCACTAGTTAACATAATATTATTATCGTCACTTATCATTAGTTGTTAAATAAGTATAAGTAATGGCCATAGCCCTTTTCTTTCATTTCTTCTTTCGGGATAAATTTCATTGCAGCTGAATTCATACAATAACGAAGCCCTCCTGCTTCTTGAGGTCCATCCTCAAATACATGTCCAAGGTGAGAATTTGATTTTCTGCTTCGTATTTCCGTTCGAATCATCCCATGAGACTGATCAAGCTCCTCGGTAACCTGATAAGAATCAACCGGTTTAGTAAAGCTTGGCCAGCCACAGCCTGCATCATATTTGTCCTTTGAAGAAAATAATACTTCCCCAGATATTAAATCAACATAAATACCTTCTGTTTCATTATCCCAATATTCATTTTGAAAAGGTCTTTCCGTTCCATTTTCTTGGGTAACATGGTATTGAATAGGGGTAAGCTCTTCTTTTAGTTTGGATTTATCCAGATTGATTCCCCAAGTTTCTTTAATAAAGTCCTCTCTACCTGATCCTTTTTTATACAATCGATAATGAAAGGACTGCTTTTTATAATAATCCTGGTGATTTTCTTCTGCTGGATAGAAAGGTTTAGCGGGTAAAATCTCTGTCACTACTGGCTTAGAAAATTTCCCACTTTCATCCAGTGCCTGTTTCGATTTTTCTGCAATTTCTTTCTGCTTTTCATTATGATAAAAAATGGCAGTCTGATACGACTCTCCACGATCATTAAATTGCCCGCCTGGATCTGTTGGGTCAATTTGCTGCCAAAACGTATCAACAAGCTGTTCATAAGGCATTACCTCTGGATCAAATGTTATTTGAACGGCTTCTACATGCCCTGTTGTGTTTGAACAGACTTGTTCATACGTTGGATTTTCGACATTGCCGCCCGTATATCCGGAAATTACACTCTTTATGCCAGGCCTTGTATCAAACGGTTCTACCATACACCAGAAGCAACCACCAGCGAACGTTGCTTTTTCTATACTTGAAGCCATAGATCATTCCTCCATTAGTAGCAGATTTATTTCTATTTTTCCTTTTATTATAATAAAAATCAAGTGCTTTGCTTAAATATATAGTTTTGGTATCGATTGCCCTGTTTTTTTCTTTTCTTTTGTTTCTACGTCTACTTCCTTTGTTTTGGAATGATCTATAGAAGTTTCATCGGAGGAATCATCGGATATCTCTTCAAATAGTTCATCGGAAGATTCTTCAGCGCTGTCATCTACAGTAATTGAATCCTCGAAACCCTCCGTTTCATCGCTTTCATTGGAGTCATTTGATTCATCATCCATATTTAAATCTTTAAATGCTTTCATCATTCGATACATAGCAGGCAGATTTTTAACCATTGGTGCATATTCCTGAATAACTGGCGCTGTAGACTGAACAACATTTAAAACTTGCTGGACATTTGCTAGTGTTTTGGATAGCCCCCCGCCCATTTGAGAGCCCATGTTTGTCATCTGTGGCTGTGCTCCTCCCAATAATCGTTGCAGCCAGCCTGGATTTGTACTTCTGGATAAGGGAGCATATCCTCTAAATGCTGATGGAGGCCTCATAAAATCTGGATGATTACCGTACCTTGGCATAGGATATCGGTGTGGTAGCCTTTGAGTTGGAAATATCATATTGATCTCC
Organism: Oceanobacillus salinisoli; assembly: GCF_009733865.1. Taxonomy (GTDB): domain Bacteria; phylum Bacillota; class Bacilli; order Bacillales; family Amphibacillaceae; genus Oceanobacillus; species Oceanobacillus salinisoli. The sequence continues at coordinate 189,560 of NZ_WOFB01000003.1, forward strand.
TTTCTCATTTATCACGTGTTTACTGGCTTTCATCCTCACTGGAATATTGGAAAAAACGGATTCTCCGCGACTTTTATTGAGTACAAGAGTTTTCTTACCCTTACTGGACCAATATGGTTAATGCGAAAATGTTACACGTCCCCACTTTCCAAAAAAGAATAAAATCATTCCTAAATATGGTAATTACAGGACAGCTGCCAGCAGATTTAATTATAAACACCTAACATATTTTACGTGATGAAGTCTAATGTGTGTAGGCTAAAAAATGAATGGAAGTTTACGTTTAAATTTCCTTATTTCCTGGGCAAGCGCAAGAACCGACATAATATTTCAGCATTTTGCTAATTTTTGGCGAAAAAGCTAATTCATTGCATTAAGACGAATTGACACAACGTTGAAAAGGAACGTATGTTCGTGTATAATAATAGTTGAGGTGATTGGATGCAACGAGATAGAGGTTCCATTAAATGGACATCATTAATGCTACCGGAACATGTGGAGTTATTAAAAGAATGGTGGCAAGAAGATAAAAAGGTGGATATGCCCATTTTAGATTCTCAACAAATGGAAGAGATTAATAATCAGTTAATACACGCATATAAACTTTGCACTGCTGTAACCATATCAATTTACCAGCAATCCACTGTAGCTGATTATACTGGAAAAGTAATAAAGCTTGATAACATAAAAAACTGCATGGTTTTCCAGTTAGAGAATGGCACCAGCATGGATGTGGGTTTTCATCAGATATTGTCTGTTACTTCATAAAATGATACTAACAATCAGTAGGGGCGATAATTACCTACTGATTGTTAGTAGTACAAATTTTAATTAGAAACTATAAATATCCCAAAGCTCATCAAAAATTTTAAGTGCATTAGAGAAAGGGCTATTCCATTCCAAATAGTTGCTGATTTCATGATAATCGGAGGAATGTTTAGGAAAATTATGATCACGAAAAGCCCAGTCTGCTAGCCTGCTCTGATCATCAGGGTGTTTTTTTCCTCGATATGTCATTAAAAATTCGTAAAATGAACGCATCCGTACTCCCTCCCCCTATCAAACACTTTCTGAATGCATAAATTCTTCATGTTTTTTCTGTTTTTTGCGGTATACCCGTCCAGATAGACTGATACTTATTTCATAAATTAAAATTAGTGGGATGGATACAAGAAGCGGCAAAATAAAATCCGGTGGCGTAATCATCGCACTAATGACAATTAAAAGAAAATAAGCATATCTTCTTGTCTTTTTCATAAAATCTGGAGTAAGTATTCCCAAGCTTGTTAAGAACATGACAATAATTGGCAATTCAAATAATATGGCCAGTGGCAATGTAACACGCAGCAAAAACTTAAAGTAACGATCAACAGTAAACATCACATCAAACATTCCATTATTCAAATGAAGCAAAAACGGAATGATGAATTCTGTAAAAAGAAAATAACCAAATACCAGCCCTGCCAAGAATAAAATAAAAATAGCTGGAATGTATGGTAACGATACTTTTCTCTCATTAGGAGTCAGACCTGGCTTTACAAAAGCCCAGATTTGATAAGATATAATTGGTAGCGTTCCACAAATAGCAACAACACCCGCCATCGAAAAGTAGAGCCATAATATTTCACCTGGACTAATTGCGGTTAGCTGAAAATCCAATTCTTTAGCAAAGAACCAGTATATATCCTCTACATAGATAAAACCAGCAATGAAAAATATGAGAAAGAAAACGGCAGTTACCATGATTCTGTTTCTTAGTTCTGACAAGTGACCAACTACATCCATTTCTTTTTGATGATCCTTACTTTTACCTTCTTCCCCCATTACGACTCACTCCTTTATAGCACAAAAGAAGATGTAAGGTTACATCCTTACACCTTCCATAAAAAACTTACGTATCACTTTGTCGTATCATCGTTCATGCCCTGTACTGCTTTCTTAAACTCTTTTAGCGACGAGCCAAAGGCTTTTCCAATTTCAGGCAGTTTGGAAGGACCAAAGATGACTAAAGCGACAATTAAAATCAAAATTAGTCCAGGAAATCCAATACTCATGATCATCACTCCGAAAGATTATTTGCGATCTTTATCTGTAGCAATTGCTTTCGCTTCATCTATTTCTTCTTTTGCATCACTTGTTAAATCATTCGCAGACTTTTTAAACTCTCTTAATGTATCTCCAGCAGCTTTTCCAATCTCCGGGAGTTTTTTTGGTCCAAAAATGACCAAAGCGATGATTAAAATTAAAATTAAGCCTGGTACTCCGATACCTGAAATCCCCATGCGGACACCTTCTTTTGTTATTATAATATCTGAAAACCTTTTAATGTAATAGTCAATTTAATATTAACATGTTAGTATTTGCAGAAACAAGTATTAGCAACTATCTATCTGCGGTCATATTGCAGGAAATAAAAGTCATATGGATTTTTCTCATCTTTTTCCCCTTTCACTTTAGAAGATAAAACCCAGTCTTCTTCTGAAAACGAAGGAAAATATGTATCTCCGTTAAACGTCTCCTCAATCCAGGTCACGTACATGCGATCTGCAACATCCATTACTTGATTAAAAATATTCCCCCCACCGATGACAAAATACTCTTCATCGGGATTGTGATTGTTCCATTCTAATAAATTAGAAATATTGTGTATCACTTCAATGCCTTCCGGGAAATCCGAATCGTTTCTAGTAAGGACAACGTTTCTTCGATTTGGGAGTGCTTTCCCTATCGAGTCAAAAGTCTTTCTTCCCATAATAACCGTATGGCCTGTCGTTTTTTCTTTAAAAAATTTCAAGTCTTTTGGCAGATACCATGGCAAATCATTATTTGCACCTATCACTCGATTTTTATCCATAGCTACTAGTAATGAAATCATTTCATTTTCCTCCTTATACTTTCCTATACAGCAATCGGTGCTTTAATCGCTGGATGCGGGTGATAATCCAAGATTTCAAAATCCTCTAAATCAAAATCAAAAATGGATTTTTTGTCCTGATTTATTTTTAATTTAGGAAAGTCTTTTGGTTCTCGGCTAATTTGTGTTTTTACTTGTTCCACATGGTTCGAATAAATATGAGCATCTCCTAATGTATGAACAAACTCCCCGACTTCCAAATTACATTCATGGGCAATGAAGTAAGTTAATAAGGCATAACTGGCAATATTAAAAGGAACTCCTAAAAATACATCGCCACTCCTTTGATATAACTGACATGATAGCTTGCCATCTGCAACATAAAACTGAAATAACGTGTGGCATGGTGGTAATGCCATGTTCGGAATATCTTCTGGATTCCAAGCAGATACAATATGCCTTCTCGAATTTGGATTATGTTTAATCGATTCAACCACATCTTTTAATTGATCAATCGTTTCGTTCTGAGATGTTTTCCAATTTCTCCATTGTTTCCCATAAACCGAACCGAGGTCACCATATTTAATTGCAAACGCATCATCATGAAGAATTCTTTCTTTAAATATAGCCATTTGCTGCTGATAAAGCTCATTAAATTCCGAATCCTCTTGACACCTTATACCAAAGTTTGTCATATCTGGTCCAGTATATTCATCACTTGTTACCCACTTTTCAAATGCCCACTCATTCCAAATATTATTATTATTTTGCAGCAAGTAACGAATATTTGTGTCTCCTTTCATAAACCAGAGCAGCTCAGTTGCTACTAATTTAAAAGGAACTCTCTTCGTTGTCAGTAATGGAAATCCTTCTTTTAAATCAAATCGCATTTGGTGTCCAAAGATTGAATATGTACCGGTATTTGTACGATCATCTCTTTTGTACCCATTGTCTAATATATGTTGACATAAATTTAAATAAGCCTGTTCACCTGTTACCATGGAATTAATTCCCTCCATCTTTCTTTCCAATATTAAGATTTTATTGCATCTATTGTAACATAACCGTAAATCATATGATGCTCATTTTAACATAAATCTAATAAAGAAGACTAGCTGATAATAGGAGGAACTATTATGGTAAATAGAGTCGTCAGGATATTATGCATAAGTTTATTCGTACATATTATTTTATTAGGTGCACCGATGATTAGTTCTGCAGAAGAAACACGAAAAGATGAAGAGAAAAAAGAACAAGAACTTAAATATGATAACCATAGTGAAGCTATGCGATTTTTGGAAGAAAAACTCAATCACCTCAATTATTTCGAGGAAGAAGATATAGATGGTGATTTTTATATTGAAAAAAATCAAATCATCCAAAAAATTCTAGAAAAAAATCACATCGACCCAACGAAGATAACGGATAATGAGACGTTTAAAATCTTGTATGAATCTGAAAAAAAGCGGTTTATAAAAGAATTAAAAAAACTGACAAAAAATCTGAATATAGAAGACTACCATCATGATATAAAAGAATTACAGGAAGCATTACAGTATTTTGGTTACTATGACGGTGAGGTTGATGGAATGTACGGTCCACAAACGGAAGAGGCTTTAGAAATTGCCGAAGAAAACCATGAAATCGAAATAAAAGAAGATATCCAAACACAAATTGCAGCTATATACGAGAACAATCTGGAACAAAGCAGAATCACAAATGAAGAAACAGAAACTACATTAACAAATGAAGTAGATTCAAATCCCCCAACTGAACCAGAAGCTAAAGAGCAAAATTCAGAAAATACAACCAGTCATACGGATTTGATTCAAACTGCAACTTCCTTAATTGGGTCCCCTTATGTTTGGGGTGGAGATTCCCCTTCAGGATTTGATTGCAGTGGATTTATCCAATATGTATTTCGTACTCAAGGTATAAGCGTTCCCCGAACAGTGGGTGAAATATGGAATGTCACGCATGTGGTGGATTCCCCTGCTGTCGGAAATTTAGTGTTTTTTACAACATATAAATCTGGACCTTCTCATATGGGGATTTACCTTGGAAACGGTGATTTCATTCATGCTGGATCCTCATCTGGGGTAACGATAAGCAATGTCAATGACTCGTATTGGGAGCAAAGATATTTAGGAGCAAAACGAGTCCAATAAAATGAATTTCAATTTGTTCAACGTGAGAAAAAACTTGCAACACTCATCTATTAGCGACAAACAAATCCTAGAAAATTAAATGAACTTGCAATAGCATAGTAAATCTTTTCGAAAATGTAAATAAAGGACATGGCTATACGGCTACATGTCCTATGATAAGAGATATCTTCTCTTCCTAAACCCTTACCACTCTTTATAAAATTGTTCTAAAAACTCCTTCATAAATTGATGGCGCTTCAATGCAATTTCTTTTGCTGTTACGGTATTCATCCTGTTTTTTAATGTTAGAAGTTTATCGTAAAAATGCTGAATGGATGTATCGGTTCTACCGTCATGATGGATTAATTGCCCTTTTGAACCGCCATAAGCGAACGTTCTGGCAATTCCAATGGCACCAATGGCATCTAACCGATCAGCGTCCTGTACAATTTTGCCTTCCAAGGTATTAGGGACTTTGCCTTTGCTAAAAGAGACATCATTTATCATTTCATGAATAATCTCTACTTGCTTCTCGGAAACCGATAGTGAATTTAAAAATTGTTCCATGTTTTCAATTGCATTATCTGGCTGTTTGAAAAGCTTGTAGTCCCCTATGTCATGTAGCCAGGCAGCCGCTTCACAAAGAAAGACGTCTGCTTTTTCTTGTACAGCAATTCCTTTGGCCAGCCTTGCCACACGCTGCATATGGTAAAAATCATGTCCAGACTCATCATGTTGAAAAAGTTCCTTTACATATCCTTTTATTGCTTTTATTTGGTCATGTTTATTCATTCCTTTATCACTCCAAAAGACATATTATGTATTATTTAAATTAGGCTGTTTTCTAAAAAAATGTTGCTTTTACAGGAAAAGTTGTTCCATATTTGATATAAATTCTTAATATCTTTAATTCATAATAAGGTGCTTAACACCGCTACGGAAATACACTTCGCTTTCCGCGGGGAGCTGGTGAGCCTCCTTCGTGCTGACGCACTACGTAGTCTCACCGATGCTCTTCTTCCCGCAGGAGTCTCCGTGTATTTCCTCCGCTTGTTTATGCTAATCCCCTTTTCAAATGATGTTTGATTGGATCTGAGAAAAGTATATTTCCCTATATTTTTATGGCCAAAAAACAATCTCGTACAGTAAAGTCAATATGAAAAGAAGTTTTTATCAAACGTGCCAATTATAGGTTATTAGCTACACATTAATAAGAAAATCAGTACTAGCGGAGGAAGAATACGTAGACTCCTGTGGGAATAGCGCGTTCCGAAGACCCCGCAGCGGCGGTTTTTCCGCGAGGAGGCTGAGGTCGTGCCCACGGAAAGCGAAGTATTCTGCCGGAGCGAATGAACTCCGCTATCATCATTAGAACAAGCGAGAGCAACACAATAGTGTATTTCCGTAGTGATTGAATACCTGTAATTAAATAAATCAGAAGTCTATATCAATTCTATAATAGCAAACTTTGCGAAAAGAGCCTTAAATTATAACGTTTTTTAACCTTTATTTGATAAACTTTTAACTTTTCGTACACGATATAACTGATGCCCATTTAATTATAGAATATATTGTCAAATTCTCAAAAATTGGCATTAATTTCTTGACTAAGGCTTTCAAATGAGCTATATTAGGAACAAGCAAAGAAGATGTACGGATTCATTAATAAACAGGCAACTTCCTATAGAAGTGGATGTAATAGTGATCCTACACTTCTAGTGGTAAGTTGCCTTTTTTATTTAATGTTTTTGTTTCTCTACTTTGTATTACCACGTTTTACGTGAAAGTTTTTAGGAGGATATGTAAATGCAAAACGGAGTAGTAAAATGGTTCAATGCAGAAAAAGGCTATGGGTTCATTCAATTAGAAGAAGGAAATGATGTATTTGTACATTATTCTGCAATTCAGGAGGAAGGCTTCAAATCCTTAGAAGAAGGCCAAGAAGTTTCTTTTGAAATTGTAGAAGGTGAACGTGGCCCACAAGCTGCAAACGTTGTAAAAAAATAATGAAAAAACGTATATAACAAAAGCGGAAATCTCCTAAAGATTCCCGCTTTTTTTTGCGCTTAGGAAATTATAAAATGTAAAACCTGTGGATAATTTGCATTACTATAAGTAGCCACATCCAGCTCCAGCGCCCAGCGACTAGCGAGACTTCCTTCGCCTCCGTACGATAAGTCAACATCGACTCCCTTCGTTCGTCGTGTTTCCTTTATCTCCTGCGGCTCAGTCCAGTCCGTACGTCGCTAAACGGGCGCTTACGCTTTTGTTCTGCTTAAAATAATGGTTAACTACAACTATGTATACCGTTTTTCCAAATAATAAGGATGTTTCTAAAATGTAATTGGCCTATAGTTCTAAATAGCAAGCCAATATAAAGACCACAACTTCCCCCTTTTACACAGAACCTCTTAACTTATTCCCTGAAATCAAACGAACAAATGTACCTATTTGATCACAAAATGTTCATAAACTTTTCTAAACAAAAAGTTAGTAAAATCGTTAACCCGCTTCGTATTAGGGTTCTTGAACAAATTGTGAAACGTTTCCCATCTCCATAAATTCTATTTTTATATTGTGTATGATAAAAATAGGCAGATAATCCTAGTCAACTTTAAAGGGGTGAGAAAATGAAAACGAGAAATAATAAAGTCCAATCCCATACACAAAAAGAACCAAACCTAAAAGGAACACTTGTTTCGGTATCATTTCTTGGATTGTTTATAGTTGCCTCATGGATCGTAGTTTTTGTTTTATTTCTTTCAAGGTAAATTACATTAATCATTAAGGGGGAAAAGAAATGCATTTACACAAATATGAAAAATGGTGGCTTATTTTTGGAGTCGGGGCATTGATAACCTTTCTGATTGTTCTTGGTTTTGGTGCATTCTATATAGGTACACATCCACAGAGTCATGGAATAACCATTGACCCGGAAAATATTGAAGCAGAAGAAGCTTTTAAACCAGAAAATTTAGGTTTGACAAAGGTAGATGAAGGACAATACGTATTAAATGTGGTTGCTACTGCATTTAATTATGATTTAGGTAAAGATGAAGACGGTAATCCTGTCAAACATATTCAAATTCCAAAGGGTTCGACTGTACTAATTCAGGCTACCACTCCAGACGTTGTACATGGATTTAATATTGCCGGTACCAATGCAAATATGATGATAGAGCCTGGATATATCAGCAGTATGGAAGTGACATTGAATACTTCTGGAGAATTCACACTTTTATGTAATGAATATTGTGGAGTTGGACACCACATGATGTATGCCACTGTGGAGGTGACAGAATAATGGCTGTAGAAAAATTAATAAATTGCCAGCAGGACTCAAGATTACCTTTAACGGTTACAAAATCAGATTCAAAGCTTTATATGACTTTTATTACTTTTGCATTCATTTCATTATTTATCGGTGGGTTTATGGGGCTCTTGCAGGTTTTAGTTCGTTCCGGTCATTTTACCTTACCAGCAGGAATCGATTATTATCAAGTATTAACCGTACATGGTGTGATTCTGGGACTGGTTTTAACTACTTATTTTATTGTAGGTTTTCAATATGCTTTAATGGGTAAAACCGTTGGAATATCTGACACACAGCGCCGCGTTGGCTGGATTGGATTTTGGGTAATGACAATTGGTACGATTTTGGCTGCCATTACGGTTTTATATGGAAAAGCTAGTGTACTTTATACATTCTATGCACCTTTACAAGCACACCCAGCCTTCTATATTGGTCTAGCTTTAGTGATAGTGGGCAGCTGGATTGCCTGCTTTGTAAACTGGCGTCAGCTTTACGTATGGAAACAAAAACATCCAGGTGAAAAATCACCGCTTCTTGCATTTATGGTTGTCATCAATATGATAATGTGGTTTATTGCAACACTAGGTGTAGCCGCAACTGTTCTCCTGCAGTTTATCCCATGGTCATTAGGATATACAGCGACAATTGATGTATTATTAAGCAGAACGTTATTTTGGTACTTTGGCCATCCATTAGTGTATTTCTGGTTATTACCTGCATATATGGCTTGGTATGCGATTATTCCAAAAATTATTGGCGGGAAAATATTCAGTGATTCCCTAGCAAGATTAGCATTTGTTTTATTCTTATTCTTCTCTATCCCGGTTGGTCTTCATCACCAGCTGACAGAGCCAGGTCTCGATACAACATGGAAATTCATTCAAACCGTATTAACATTTATGGTAGTTATTCCAAGTTTAATGACAGCGTTCTCCATGTTTGCTACATTTGAAATTACTGGTAGTAAAAAGGGATATGGTGGATTATTTGGCTGGTTAAAACACTTACCATGGAAAGATGTACGGTTCTTAGCACCCTTTGTCGGTATGCTGGCATTTATTCCAGGTGGAGCTGGCGGACTAATTAATGCTTCTTATCAATTAAATTCGGTCATTCATAATACCATTTGGGTAACAGGACACTTCCACTTAACCGTAGCAACTACAGTCATTCTCACATTTTTCGGTATTACGTACTGGCTTGTACCACACCTAACTGGTCGTAAGTTAACAAAATCCATGAATCGACTTGGAATTATTCAAACGATTTTTTGGGCAGTTGGTATGACCATTATGTCTGGTGCTATGCACATTCAAGGACTATTAGGAGGCCCAAGACGATCCGCGTATTCTGAATATAATGGTTCCGAACAGGTTGCAGAATGGGGTGCCTATCAAATGGCACAGGCAATTGGAGGTTCGATTCTATTTATCGCGATTATATTAATACTTTATATCTTTATTCAACTTACATTCTTCGCTCCTAAAGGTAAGGAAGAATTTCCGATTGCAGAAGAAGAAGAAAATGCTGAACCAACACCAATGTGGCTTGAAAAATGGAAAGTATGGGTTTCCATAACGGTAATTCTAATTTTATTTGCCTATACGATACCGATTGTAGTTGTCATTCAACATGCACCTCCAGGATCACCGCCTTTCGCTTGGCCAATTGGTAATAATTAGCTTCAAAAAATAAGAAGACAGTAACAACTGTTGTCTTCTTATTTTTTATTTATTTACTATTTATTCAATTTCACACTCCCTTTAAGCGCGTTTTCTTCTGCTGGAATACGCACTTTCATAAGCATTAAGTGAAAGATCGGAAAGACTACCGCAGTGTAATATGCTCCAAAAAGCAATGGAATGATGAAAAATTCGATGCCTACAATAACATAATTAGGATGCTGAATGTATTTATATGGCCCTCTCTTGACCAATGCAACATTTGGTAGAACGATAATTTTTGTATTCCAAAATCTGCCTAAGGATTGAATACACCAAACCCTAGCCAATTGGGTGAGGAGGAAAAAAGCAAATAAATAGTTATTAAGCTCGTACGTCTCATAATCGCGAAAAATTACTTCCATTAAAACAGAAATAAAAAATAAGCTATGTACAATAATAAACCATTTATAATGCTCAGAGGCAAGTTCTACTCCACCACGAGCACGCATCCACTGTTCATTACGTTTGGCAATTCTTAACTCCACTATTCGCTGTACGATAATGAAAATAAACAATATCCACATAAAGACGTTTTGCATTATTTATTCCACTCCAATAATAGTAATTCTGAGCTGAATCCTGGTCCAAGTGCAGACATAATACTTTTTTGCTTGTTACCAATTCCCTCTTTCATCCATTCCCGAAGAACATATATAACGGTTGCAGAAGACATATTGCCATGTTCCGATAATACTTTGTAGGAGTTTTTTAATTTGTTTGATGAGCAATTCAATACTTCTTTCATTGCCATTAACACCTTTTTTCCACCTGGGTGGGCTACGTAAGAATGAATATCTTCCTCTTTCAGGTTCATTTCATGTAAAAAGGAATCTATATGCTCTTTCCAGAATGTAAGAACAAGTGATGGAATGCTTTTGGCAAAAATAACTTCCAAACCATTGTTTGTCACATCCCACCCCATAACAGAAGTGCTGTTCGGGTTTAAAAGCGAACGGGCAGCAATTACTTTTGGTATAGCAGATTTTCTATAATCAAGGTATGGAGAGTTCTCCCCTACAACTAATGCCGCACTTACTCCATCCCCAAATAGAGCGGTACCTATAATATTGCTTTTTTTAATATCCCCTTTTTGGAAAGTGAGACTGCACAGCTCACAACAAATAATTAATGCTGTTTTATCTGGATGGGCACGAATCCAATCAGCTGCACTCGATAACCCCATTGCTCCACCTGCACATCCAAGTCCCCATATCGGTATTCGTCTAATATCTTTACGAAATGGACGTTCATTAAAAATATGAACGTCCATAGATGGTGCGGATATTCCCGAACTCGAAACAAAAATAATCATATCAATTGCTTCATATGGTATGGCATCTGATAAAAAAATGTCATTCTGTAAACAATTATCTATCGCTTCCAGGGAATATTTTTTTGCTAAACTTTGATATAATGAATTTCTTTCTTCAAACGAATGTTCTCTTTCAAACCATGACTTCCCCACTACAAATTGCCTGTTGTGGATAGCGGCATTATCAAAAACTGGAAGTAACCTGTCCACTTGTTTTGTTGAATAACTAAATACTTTTTTGACTAATTCTTTGATTTCCTGTTGCTGCATATTATATTTAGGTGTACTAATACCTGTGGAACAGATATAAGTCATGGAAGATAGTCACCCTTCTGAGTCAAATTTTCCCCTACTATAACTGATAAATTTCTGTATATTTTGCTGTAAGATATGTTACTAAATAATCCGTATTTAACTTTTCCCTTGTAACATCTTCAATAAGTTCAAGTGGTTTTTTCATTTTTCCATGTTGATGAATATGATTTGAAAGCCATTCTTTAATCGGCAGGAAATTCCCTGACTGGATTAAATCATCTACCATAAGTTCTTTTTTCATCGCAGAATAAAATTGTGCTGCATACATGTATCCCAATGCATAGGAAGGAAAATAACCGAAGTCACCGCTCGCCCAGTGTACATCCTGAAGCACTCCTTCCCTATCTGTAGGTGGTTTAACACCTAAATAATTTTCCATCATTTCATTCCATATATAAGGTAAATCTTTTACTGAGATATCCCCATTGATTAACCCTTTTTCCAGCTCGTAACGAACCATAATATGTAGAGGATACGTTAACTCATCCGCCTCAATCCTTATCAACGATGGTTTGACTTCATTCACCGCCCGGTAAAAAACATCGATTGGGATATGCTGAAAATGATCTGGAGCATAGGATTTGAACAGGTCATAATTAGTATGCCAAAATCCTTTACTTCTACTAATAATATTTTCCCAAAATAAGGATTGTGATTCATGAATCCCCATCGATGTACCTGTAGCAAGTGGTGTTCTCATGAGTTTAGGATGAATATTTTGTTCATATAATGCATGTCCGCCTTCATGAATCGTACCAAAAACTGCCATTCGGAAATCCTCTTCATCATACCTTGTCGTAATTCGTACATCATTACTATTTAATGTAATCTCGAATGGGTGGACCGTTTCATCCAATCTTCCTGAATCAAAGTCATAGCCCATCTGTTTTAGTATTTCTATCGTAAAGGCTTCTTGCTTTTCCTTTTGAAAATGTGCATGGAGAATGGATGGATCAGGCTTCGCACTGCTATCCATTATTTGTATGAGTAAACCGCTGATGGATTGACGGAGACTCGGAAAAACCTCATCCAATATTTTTGTCGTCATGCCTGGTTCAAAATTATGTAAAAGCGCATCATAAATGTTATCTTCGTATCCCCAATAGCTGGCAAACTTCTTGTTGTATTCTACTAATTTTTCAAGATATGGCTCAAATAGGGAAAAATCTGCTTTTTCACGTGCATGTTGCCATACAGATTCAGCTTTGGATTGAAGTATCACATAATCTTTGTATTCATCTGCCGGAATTTTACTGCTTCTGTTGTATGTTTCATCGCATTCTTCAATGACCTTTTTCATTAATTCATCGCTGGAAGACTTATATATTTCGATGAAGTGTTTCATTTTGTCTGATGTTTGTAGCTGATGGACTTTTTCAGCAAGGAAACCAACTACTTCTGACCGCTGTTCTACACCCTTCTTGGGTATTTTTGTCCGCATATCCCAATGAGTAAGCATCATTACTTCACGGTAAGCATCTAACTCATGTAAATACTTTTGAAACTCTTTGTCCATAGAAAGACTGGCCATTTATCTTATTCCCCTTTCAGTTTTTGCCCAAAGTATTGATAATAATTGGTTTGAATAAACCCATTAAAAAGCTTTCTCTTTTTCGTTGCCTTTTGACCATACTCTTTTTCAAATTCGTCATAAGCAGTCAATATATATACACTCCAGCTTGGGTGTTCTTTCATAATTGAACCTAAATCCCTATACATTTTAGCAACCGATTCTTTATCACTTAAACGCTGACCATAAGGTGGATTTCCTATGATATATCCGTTATTATTTCGAATGGATAAATCCTTTACTTGCATTTGCTTCCAGGTAACTAAATCTCCTAAACCTGCTTCCATGGCATTGTCCTGGGCAATTTGAATCATTTTGTGATCTATATCCGAACCAACAATGGATAGTTTTTGATCATAGTTGGCATAATCCTCTGCCTCTTCGAATGCTTTATCCCAATATTTCTTTTTTATCATAGGCCAGTCTTCCGAAACAAAATCGCGGTTAAATCCTGGTGCAATATTTTGGCCAATTAATGCTGCTTCAATCGGTATCGTTCCTGAACCGCAGAAAGGGTCTATCAGCGGATAATCAGGATTCCAATTCGTTAATAAAATCAATGCGGCTGCCATCGTTTCTTTCAATGGAGCTTCTCCCTGTCCTACACGGTATCCCCTCTTATGAAGACCATAACCTGATGTATCAATGGTTAATGCTGCCATATCTTTAAGCAGGGAAACCTCAATTTTATACTGTTCACCAGTTTCGGGCATTTTGTGGACAACCCCATGTTTTAGCTTTAACTTTTCTGCAATCGACTTTTTTACAATCTTTTGACAATCCGGCACACTATGCAATTCAGATTTGACAGATTTACCCGAAACCGGAAATTGGCCTTCTTCTGTTATGTAATTTTCCCATGGAAGTTGTTTCGTTCCTTCAAACAATTCATCAAATGTTACTGCTTTAAATTCTCCAACTAATATTTTTACTCTATCTGCTGTTCTAAGCCATAAATTACATCTTGGAATAGCTGATATTGGTGCTTCAAAAACTACCCTTCCATTCTCTACCTGCACTTCATAACCAAGCTCTTTTACTTCTTTAGCCACAACTGATTCCAATCCCATTGCAGCCGTCGCTATTAATGTTACATTTTTCATATTATAAATCCCTTTCATTACCAAATTTATTACTATAGTTTACCACACTCAAAAGCGAAAAAAACCTTTTCTATAGCGAATGCCATAAAAAAGGTTTTTTAGTTCATTTTATATTTGAGTAATGACCCATTAAATACTCGATAAGCCATGTTCTGTACCTTTGTACTGCAAACGGTGGTCAGCCTCGTACGCCGGTGTAATCATCTATCTACAAGTCTATGACTTGTCCCTCGTTCGGTTGAATTCCCTACTAAAGGATGCCCCTACCATTATTTGGGTTGCTCACTCGCGGGGTTTACCTCGTTCCACCCGAAATGTTTCCATTTCAGCTACGTCACTGTGGCACTTTCAAGGATGTGATTCCATATCCAATATGGACTTAGGAACGTATCCTGCCGTTAGCTCTGACAGCTACCTTGACTTATGATTTCGTCAAGCACGAACACTACAAACATCTCAGTTTGTGCGAGCATGGACTTTCCTCTGCATGATTAATCATACAGCGATTACGTAAGTATTTAATGTTTAACTGTTTACTTATCATAACATGTCCAGTCTACCTGTTCAATGGTATATTATGGAAGTGTAAATGATAAATTGAGACTTAGCTTTCTGAATCAGCAAACTTTTTCCCGAAAACCGCTTTTTCCAAGTTAGATAGACGTTTTAAAATATCATAGTTAACTTGTGCAGGCTGTTGAGGAGAACGTAGTCTGGTCGTTTGTTCTGTTGTATTTTTCTTTAATTTTTCGACCTCCTGCTGTAAACGCGCAATTTCTTGTTGAAATACATCGTAGTCCTGGATGATTATGTCTAAAAATTCATCAACTTCTTCCTGATTATATCCACGCATGCCTGTTTTAAATTCTTTTTCGAGTATTTCCTTTCCATTTAGACGAACACCTTTTACACCCATCTGTATCACCTCATATTAATCACTTTAATCTTTTTTCAGTAGGTTTTTAGCTAACTTTACATTATATTCACCATTTATATGTAATATTTATTATACCATAAGTTTCCTGCGTATTTTTTCAAAATCTCTATTCATTAATCAATAATAAAGAACGTTATATTCTATATGTTACTTTAAAAATCAGACAATGTCGATACTCTTCCTAACGAAAACAGGAAACTGAAGATCAGTTTCCTGTATACTAATCGTATTATAACCCATTACTGTTTAAATGTAATCACAGAAATAAAATAGTAGCAATTTATCCATTTTCTAAAACCAATTTCACGGGATAATCCTATTGAAGTTCACTTATCAGCTGGTCAAAAATATATAGGATAGATTTATAGTACTCCATGTAACGCCTTCTCCGCAAATCTTTGTAATAGCTATGCATTAACAGCAGTTCCATATTTTCCTTCGTCGATTCTATCTGTTGTGGATGAACGTTCACTTTTCTTTCTTTAACTGCTATTAAGGCCTCTTCCTCCCAAAGTTCCAATAACTCAAAAATAGGAGTCGTTTCTTCTTTTACCCGAAAGAAAAAATCCTTGTCTCTTACGTTTTCTGGCGGCTGACCATGTTCGAAGTGCTCTTTTAGATTGTGAAGATATTTCTTAAGTGATTTTGTTCTATTAATTAATTCCATTATGCTTCCGCCTTTATTTTGTTTCTTCTCTTCTACTGTAACATACTTCGTTCCATATTAGGAAAGCATAAGAATGAACATTATTTAGAAGAAGTTGGGACAAAAGTATTTTACTAAAATTTCATCGCTTGTGTCTCTGTCCAGATTATACAATTTATGAATTTGCTATAAAGAGAAAGATTAAACAGTAATAAGAGTTACAACACAATCTTCGTAAAAAACGATTTAGAATTTATGCTGATTAATGGTTTCTTTTGCCTTTAAAATTTCATCATGCTGGTTTTCGTAACGAAGCGAAATTTCATTTTCAGTTTTCATGATTAATTTCTGGTCCATGATTCGAATCTGATTGGTAATTTCATGTAAGGATGTTTCGAATTGCTTCTTATCCACACCATTGACATAAGGCTCTATTTTCTGAACTGCAACTGACATATCCTCACCTCATTTAAATATAAGATATTAACTATTATTTCGCTAAATGATATCCATCTCCTTCCTGTTCGACAAAACTAGAAAAAAACGTACAAAAGAAGTAAAAATCCTAATCTTTTTCTTATAATTAGACACAATAATAATAAAAGGAGGTATTAAAATGGATAAAAGTAAAGAAATCTTAAAGAAGGAAAGACAACAGCAAAAAGCAAAATCTGAAATAAAAGGGGATAAAAAATTAAACGGACCAAATCGTCCGTCCACATAACATTATCAGAGATCGTAATATTTTATCCCTCCTATCTTAATAAAAAAACCAATGAGGCTGGGACAAAACTGTTCTAGTTAAAGAAAATCCGAACCTGATTCAAAAATTCTTTTAGTTAGAATTCGAATTTGTTCGGATTTTTCTATTTATAAGGCTGTTTTCTAGATTGCGACTGCGGTTATTCATCCTCCGAAAAAATTTGTTGTTATTGACACAAAATGTATAAACTACGAACTAATCAAAATTTCCTATCGTGATGCTCTCGATGTTATAACAATGATAGCGGGCTTGCACCACTCCGTAGTAGAATTCCTCGGCCAAGGGAACAAATTTGCTTTTAGACGGCGAGTTTTCCCAGCACATTGTTTTTTATTATATCTGGAAGGATTACTGGTAATAGTTAGATTTATAAATGCCTATAATGCTAATAGAATGTTTTATTTTCTCAAACCCTCTCTCTTAATTTGGCGTATCCAAATAAAAGAATACGTTTGGAGTAAAACTTCTTGCCAATAGGTTCTTTGTTTGATTTCGGTAAGGTTTGGAACCACCCGGATTTTACACCCCTATATTTAAACCAGTCGTTACGAATAATATCCTTATGAGATATCACCGGATATACGAATCGAAGCATTGGATTTCTAGGAAGGAAAATTGGATAATATTTTTCATAATCATAACGAGAACCCGTGTGTTCCACGGTTAATAGAAAATGCATTATATCGGGATAAATTTCATTAGAAAACAAGATAGATGCTATTTCTTTACCTGTTTCAATCCGTTTTGCCAAATTAGTAAAGCGGGATATATAAATACCATATAAACCCTTTGACTTTGTTGGTAGGATGACGGCACTCATAAATAAAAAATCCTGCATCATATATGGAAAATTATAGAAAACATGTTTTTTAAAATAGGGTTGTTTGATAACTGGGTCATGAATCACATTTTGTTCATTAATAATCAGTGCGTTCATTAATCTGTCCTTATTTTTTGTTTTCCAATAACGATACCATTCTTTAACCATAAACTTAGAAACGTGAAAGTTAGATAGTAAGTGAAACATAGGTTTATGATTTCGTTTGGAAAGTTTATATACTAGTAATTGCGGGAATGCATCAGAGAAAATTAACCAGTTTGCCCGTTCATAAGTCATAAAAAGTTCGTTTTTTTCCTTTTTTCCTAGTAAGGTCTGGAATGGGGCTAAATGGAGATCGGTCATATTCCATCCAGCATTTCTGGAAACAATGCTCGCAAGCAAAGACCATTTTATCTCAGGAAAATCAAGATAGAAGCTTAGATATGCCTTCGTTCGGGATATATTATCAACATTCTGTGATTTTGTTAGCTTTGATATATAATGTATATAATCTTGTTCTCTATTCATAGTCAGACGCTCCTATGTATGTAAATAGTTAACAGTTCTAGTTAGTTTATTTCGTGACTCATATGCTTTAAGCCACCACACTGGTTGAAGGTTACTTTATAGTTATCATTTCATCATTTTTCTGGTATGATACTTTAGACTGGGAGGATATCAATGAATTATCCAAATGGACAGAAAAAAGCTGTTAACCAACACCAAATGCCAAAACAATCAAATAAGATTTATAGTAATCGCGGGATGTCTCTGGAAGAAGATATTAATATAACCAATCAATATTACTTAGATATGGATAAGGCAGTCATTCACAAAAAGCCAACTCCGGTTCAAATCGTAAAGGTCAATTATCCAAGTAGAAGTGCAGCGGTCATTACAGAGGCTTACTTTAAACAAGCATCCACTACAGATTATAATGGATTATATCGTGGAAAATATGTAGATTTTGAAGCAAAAGAAACAAAAAACAAAACCGTTTTTCCGTTAACCAATGTTCACGAGCACCAACTAAAGCATATGAAATCAATCGTGAATCACGGTGGTATTAGTTTTATCATTATTCGTTTTTCAATCTATGAAGAAACATTTTTACTGCCAGCAGAGAAACTTTTTGAATACTGGAACGACAAATTAAAAGGTGGAATGAAATCTATTCCCTATAAAGAAATAAAAGAGCAAGGCTATATGATTCCTTTACAATATCAGGCAAGGGTGGACTATTTAAGCGTAATGGATCAAATTTATTTTTCGTAACTTATCCAATATGGGCTTTACCCGTCCCACATTCAAAATATTGAATGAAGTCTCACTTTATAGATACGGAGGTTAGAGCGATGGCAGAAAATGGCCAAACTCGTACAGCAAGAAGAAAGCAAAAGAAATCAGCAAAAAAACCTGTATGGAAAAAGATATTATTAACCTTACTAACATTAGTTATCGTTGTTGGCATTGGTGTAGGTGCTGTAGTCACTTATTGGATATCTACTGCACCAGATATTGATGAAGAGATGCTCATGGACCCCTATGCTTCTGTTCTCTTAGATAAAAACGGGGAGAAATTTGCGGAGTTAGGTGCCAATCGAAAAAAAATAGAATACGAAGACCTTCCACAGGTGCTAATTGATGCTGTTATCGCAACCGAAGATGCCAGGTTTTTTGAACATCCCGGTATTGACTTAAGACGGATTGGCGGTGCGGTAGTAGCAAATGTAGTAAATGGGTTTGGATCTCAAGGTGCAAGTACCATTACACAACAAGTCGTGGAGAAATCATTCTTATCACCGGAAAAGGAATTAAGGCTAAAAGTTCAAGAACAATGGTTAGCATTAAAATTAGAAAGACAGTATTCCAAAGAAGAAATTCTGGAAATGTATTTAAATAAAATTTTCTACGGTGCTAATGCCTATGGGGTAGCAGAAGCAGCTGAACGATATTTCGGCAAAACCGATCTAAAAGAGCTAACATTGCCGGAAGCTGCCATATTAGCAGGTTTGCCACAGCGTCCAACGGCATATAATCCATTTGAAAATCCGGATTTAACGAAAGAAAGAATGAACACTGTATTAAACCTTATGGTAAGACATGACAAAATTACCGAAGAAGAAGCAGAAGAAGCTCGACAAGTTGATATCTCTGATTTACTTGTAGAAAAACAAGCCAATTCTGGACAATACGGTGCCTTTATACAACAGGTAGAAGCTGAAGTGAAAGAAAAATTAGATGGTGCAGATATTAGAACAGACGGCTTAGTTATTCATACGACTTTAGATACAGAAGCCCAGGAATATGTGGAATTTTTATTAACAGACAGTGAAGAAAACCCTATCTCTTATCCAAACGAACAAATGCCTGATATGCAATCGGCAATGGTGGTTCTCGACACAAAAACTGGTGCCATTCAAGCAGTAGGTGGTAGAAGAAATCCGAAAAACTCAGGTGAATACAATTATGCGATTCAAGACGGAAGTCAGCTTGGTTCCACAGCTAAACCAATTATTGCCTATGGACCAGCAATTGAATATAACAAAATGTCCACTTATCATCAAATTAATGATGATAAGCCATATGAAGTAGCCGGTTCCACCCCAATTAGAAATTGGAATCGTAGCTATTCAGGATGGATAACTGCAAGATATGCCCTTGAGCAATCTCTCAATGTCCCTACAGTTAAAGTGTTTGAGGAAGTTGGTGCAAATAATGCACAAACATTTGCTGAAAGCTTGGGGATTCGATTTGCTGACGATCAAATCAATATACGAGATGCAATTGGTGGTACAGCAACGAATGTTACCCCTCTTCAATTAGCAGGTGCTTATCGTGCTTTCGGTAATGAAGGAATTTATAACGAACCTTATGCCGTTACAAAGGTAGAATTTCCAGATGGAGAAGTGGTTGATTTAACCCCAGAACCTGAAGTGGTCATGGCTGATTACACAGCATACATGGTGACCGATATGTTAAAGAGTGTCGTTCAAAATGGAACTGGAACTGCTGCTAATATTCCAGGGCTACCGGTAGCAGGGAAAACCGGAACAACGAATTTAGAGGATGAATCTGGATCCCCGGATGCATGGTTTGCCGGTTATACAACGAACTATACCATAGCAGCTTGGTCCGGTGGTTACGTCAGAGATGAAGAGGAAAAGCTTAAACGTGCAGCATTACCCGATACGAAAATATCACAACAATTATTTAAGCATACAATGACAAAAATCTCGGAAGGAATAGATACTCCTGACTTTGAAAAACCAGATTCAGTAGTTAAAGCAAAAGTAGAAAAAGGTTCTAACCCACCAGCAAAACCAAGTGAACATACACCGTCATCTGAAATCGTAACAGAGCTATTCGTTAAAGGTACTGAACCAACCAGTGTTTCCGAGAAGTTTGATCAAATTGACCCAGTATCTAATTTACAAGCAGAATACGATGAAGACTCCATAAATGTAAGCTGGGATTATGAACCAAGTGAAGATGTTTCCTTTACAGTTAGCACAGCTGTAAATGATGGTGCTATGCAGGAATTATCTTCCACAGAAGAAACATCCTTAGAAATTAATGAAATTGAACCTGGTGAATATCAAATTCAAGTAGTTGTTGTGAGCAATGAAGATGACGAAAACAGAAGTGAACCTGTCACAACTACTGTTACTGTACCTGAAGAAGAACTTGATGACGATGAAGAAGAAAATGAGGAAGAGAATGAAGATGAAGCGGAAGGAAACATCAATCCAGTCGAAGGACTTAGTGCAGATTATATAGAAGACCGTTCCATTATTGATGTTACATGGAATTACAATGGTCCGCCAGCATTGTTTGAGGTATCTGTAAATGGACAGATTCATTCAAATTTAGTGGAAGCAAATGGAATCGAAATTGGTAATTCGACTCCAGGGCAAACGTATGATATTCGTGTTACTCCGATTGGACAGAATGGTGCCAATAACGGTGTAAGAGGAGAAACACGTAGTATCACATTCCAGGTACCTGAACCTGAGGCAGAGCCGGTATCTGAACAGGAAGAAGAAAATAGTGATGATAGTGGTAATGACAACGGTGATGATAATGAAGATGATGAATCGTAAGAAAAAGGGTCGAACTCCTAGCTTTGGAGTTCGACCCTTTTTATGCTTTCACTTCTTCTTTTTTCATTCTTTTCTGTCCTTCTCTGCATAAATCCAACAATGGACACTCTGCACAGTTCGGATTTCTTGCTTTGCAATGATATCTGCCAAAAAATATCATACGGTGATGTGTAACACTCCACTCTTCTTTTGGAACTTTGCGCATCAGTGTTTCTTCAACTTCCAATACAGAATCCTTCCATCTGCATATCCCTAAACGCTTAGATACCCGCTCTACATGTGTATCCACGGCAATTGCTGGCTCATTAAAAGCGATTGAAGCGACTACATTCGCAGTCTTTCTCCCCACTCCGGCAAGTTTCATAAGTTCCGCTTTACTGCGTGGAACCTCTCCATCATATTCATCAATTAAAACTTGACATAGCTTACGAATATTTTTCGCTTTGTTTCGATATAATCCAATTGATTTAATATCATTTTGCAATTCTTCCAATGAAACAGCTAAATAATCTTCAGGTGTTTTATACTTTTGAAATAAGCTTGCTGTTACTTTATTCACCAGTTTATCCGTACATTGTGCAGAAAGTAAAACTGCTATAACAAGTTCAAAAGGATTGGAATGATTTAATTCTCCCTTTGCATCTGGAAACATCTCAGCCATTTTGTCTAAGCAATATCTAATTTGCTTTTTATTTAGCATCCCGTTTAATCTTCCCCTTCTAACCAATTGTAATAAATGGATGTATCTCTTTTTCTAACATTGTCCTGCTTCACAGCTTGTTTATGATGAAAGTTTCTGCTTGCATTTCTAGCTTGTTCAACAGTATGAATTCCCTTTTTCTTCCATTCTCTTAGAATTCTGTCAATATATTTGAAATTTAGTTTACCCATTAACACAGACTCACGAAGCCCTGCTTTAATCAGAGAGGGTTCGATATGATCTTCATCCAGCCAACCATTTACCATTTCAATTTCAAATGGGGATAATGGTCTGCCGAATTCCTGTTCAAATAATATAAAAATACTTCCATCTGACGTTTTCTCTTGCTTTTCGTCATTTACATACAGCCTTTCAAAAAGTGGAGAAAGGGAATAGGATTCACTTAATTTATGCTGTTCGTTTTCTTGCTGATCAATTTTTAATATATTCTTTTGGATTAATTTGCGCAAGATTCGAGCACATTCTTTGTCATCAAGTGTCATATAGTTTGCAATTTCCTCTGGTGTAGGAAAATCCTTGTTTTCCCGAAGAAAGTTTAACAAATGCAGCACTACCATCACTTCCTGCTCATCAAGTTCCAGTGATTTATAATTCTTTAATAATTTTACAGGAACCGGAACCTGATCAAGAAAAATTTGTTGAAACGGAATAGATTTTGACATATTGAAGCACCTCGTTCTAAGTATATCACATGATTGACGGTATGATTAGAATACGCTCTTTACGGAAGCTTTGTTGCTTTTTAATATTCTCAGTAGATATAAACTGCGAACTAAATTTAGATGATGGTGGAGCTTAATCTACGCTCCGAAAATACACTACGCGCACCTTAGCGCGACCCGTGAGCCTCCTCGTGCTGTCTCGTCTTTAGGGGTCTCACTTTGGTCACTGTTCCTGCAGGAGACTCCGTGTATTTCCTCCGCTAGTTTGTGCTATTCAACTTTCTATCTGAAGTTGCTAATCGATGTTTGATTGGATTTCTCTAGAGTACAAAGATATCTTCTTTTTTCGATCTAACGTTGTTCAGGTAACCTGGTGAAGTACGTATCTTTTTACTAAGGTTTCTCTTCATGTGAAAGAAAGTTTTTAAAACGTCCCTTTTATAGGATTTTATCTATACATAAATCAGAAAACCATTACTAGCGTAGGCAGAATACGTAGACTCCTCGAAAATAAAAACCGATTTTCTTCGTGCGATGTAGAGCTGCAGACCGCGTTCCTTGTCCTGTGGGAACAGCGCGTGTCCAGACCTGAGCAGCGGTGGTTTTCCGCGAGGAGGTTGAGCCGTGCCCACGAACCGTAAGTATTCTGCCGGAGCGAATACAAGCACGCTTTCACCATTAGAACAAGCGAGAGCACCACAATAGGAATTGTTTGCTATGTCGCAGTTTATAATATTAAGTGACAAAAGCAACAAAGCTTTTTGTGGGAAGAGTAACTCAGTGCCACTCTTTTAGAAAAATAGTCTTAGAATATAAAATCCCTTGCATATGCAAGGGATTTTATATTTGTTTTACGGATATAGACGATTTAATAATCTTGGGAATGGAATTGTTTCTCGAACATGCTCTACCCCAGATATCCAGGCTACCGTTCTTTCCAGGCCTAGCCCAAAGCCGGAGTGTGGGACACTGCCGTATTGTCTAAGTTCCAAATACCATTTATATGCTTCTCCTGTCAGTCCATGCTGTTCATAGCGTTCTTTCATAAGCTCCAAATCATCAATACGCTGTGATCCACCAATAATCTCTCCATATCCTTCTGGTGCAATTAAATCTGCACACAATACTACTTCAGGACGGTCCGGAGCAGGCTGCATGTAAAATGCTTTTATTTCAGCTGGATAATTTGTAATAAATACAGGCTGGTCAAAACTTTCAGCGATAGCTGTCTCATGGGGTGCACCAAAGTCCTCTCCCCATTCAATATCCGTGAATCCTTTATCTTTTAATAATGTTATTGCATCATCATAAGATATTCTAGGAAAAGGTGCCTTTACCTTTTTCAATTGAGATGTATCTCGTTCTAAAATATCGAGCTCTAGTGTACAGTTTTCAAGTACAGATTGTACAATAAAACTAACGTAATTCTCTTGAACTTTTAAGCTTTCTTCATGGTCGACAAAAGCCATTTCGGGCTCTATCATCCAGAATTCAATAAGATGTCTGCGGGTTTTTGATTTTTCGGCTCTAAATGTCGGTCCAAATGAGAAAACCTTTCCTAAAGCCATTGCGGCTGCTTCCATATATAATTGACCACTCTGCGATAAATATGCTTCTTCATCAAAATATTTTGTATGAAATAATTCGGTGGTTCCTTCTGCTGATGACCCTGTGAGAATTGGCGGATCTACTTTGACGAAATCATGATCATTGAAAAACTGATACGTTGCACGAATGATTTCATTTCTTACCTTCATGACGGCATGTTGTTTCTTGGAACGCAGCCATAAGTGGCGGTGATCCATCAAGAATTCTGTTCCGTGTTCTTTTGGTGTGATGGGATAATCGACTGCTTCCTGAATCACTTCAATGCCACTTACTTGCATTTCATAGCCAAATGGCGACCGTTTATCCTCAACAATTTTACCAGTTATATACATGGACGTTTCCTGTGTCATATTTTTCGCCGCTTGGAATGTTTCTTCTGGTACATCGCTTTTTGCAACGACACCCTGCATAAATCCTGTTCCATCACGTAACTGCAGAAATGCAATTTTGCCACTGGAACGCTTGTTTGTTAGCCATGCACCTATGGTTACTGTTTCTTCTAGATGTTTGGGTACTTGTGATATAGTTGTTTTCATAGGAAAGATACCTCCGTCATTCTGTTACTCATGATTGATGATTTATTACAAATCGTTTAATTCTATTAGCTGCTTCCATTAGGTCATCCAATGCTAATGCATAGGAAAGTCGAACATTTTCGGGAAAACCAAATCCTGCCCCAGGGACAAGTGCTACCTTTTCCTCTTCCAAAATAGCTTTCACCCAATCATCCGCATTAGAGAAACCGTTCATAGCTACCGCTTCTTTTACGTTTGGGAAGATGTAAAATGCACCCTTAGGTTTCTTACAGGAAATTCCAGGAATATCCGTAATTAATTCATAAAATGTATCTAACCTTTCTCCAAAAGCTCTTTTCATTTCATTCAAAGAACTCTCATCTGCCTGATATGCTGCCAATGCTGCATACTGAGCAATAGAAGTCGGATTTGAAGTGGAATGGGATGCCAGGTTTGTCATTGCTTTAATGATATTTTTTGCACCTGCAGCATAGCCAATTCTCCATCCCGTCATTGAATGAGATTTGGAAACTCCATTGATTACGATTGTTTGTTCTTTTAATTCAGGTGATAACGAAGCAATGGGAACATGCTCATCTG
Organism: Oceanobacillus salinisoli; assembly: GCF_009733865.1. GTDB lineage: Bacteria > Bacillota > Bacilli > Bacillales > Amphibacillaceae > Oceanobacillus > Oceanobacillus salinisoli. The sequence goes on from NZ_WOFB01000003.1 coordinate 215,273, forward strand.
AAGTATAAATCAGCTTTTCATAAATTTCATCTGAAACAATGACAATGTTTTGTTCCAAGCAAATCTTCCCTAATGCTTTCAATTCTTCTTTACTATACATCATACCTGTTGGATTGCTTGGAGAATTAATAATGATTGCTTTCGTTTTTGGTGTGATCGATTTTTCTAACTCTTCTGGTGTTAATTTAAATTCATTTTGCTCTAGAGCAGGAACAATGACTGGTTCTCCTCCAGCTAATTTAATTTGTTCCGGATAACTAACCCAGTATGGAGCAGGAACGATGACTTCATCTCCTTCATTTAATAAAACTTGAAATAAAGTATATAGTGCATGTTTTGCTCCAGATGTAACAATCACTTCATCTGCTGTATAAGATAATTGGTTATCCGCCTTAAATTTATTTACAATCGCCTCTTTAAGCTCTGCGATACCACCTGCTGGAGTATATTTTGTCATTCCGTTTTTCATTGCATCCATAGCAGCTTCTAAAATATAATCCGGAGTATTAAAGTCTGGTTCTCCAGCACCTAGTCCAATAACGTCATGACCTTGCTTTTTTAATTCTTTTGCCTTGGCTGTAATCGCTAATGTTGAAGATGGTGTTAATGTTTCTACTCTTTTGGATAATTGCATAAAAAATTTCTCCTCTCTAGTTAAACATTCGCTTAAATCGAAATTGTTCATACGTTGAACCATCATATATCGATAAATAATCTAATCCATATCGGTTGTCCTCATCATAGTATGTAATCTCCCATAAGATACTATCCTCGATTAAAGCAGGAGTGATTTTAACTAAGTCACAGTTTTCGCATGCTGCATTCCATCTGCTGTAAATCTCCTCTTTTGAAATAATCTCGGAAGTATTCACTGTCGTAATGATTTTTTCAGTACCTTCTAACGGATAAAATATAATCTTTTCTTCGTTTTCTTCATTTTTGCCATAAACAACGTGATATGCTTCATCTCCGTGAAACAATTGGATATTACTCACTTCTGTGATGGATGTTTGCTTAATAATGTTTTCCTTTGTTTTATCGAAATCTGCTGTCCTGTTGTTATGAATATCCTGATATAAATAAATCCCAAACGCTATACATATGATAATAAATACCAGCAGAAACAGGATACTTTTACGCAACCATTTACGTCCTGTAGATTGTGAATATCGCTTGTTCTTCATTTTCCTCATCCAATGCTAATCCAAACATTAAATCATTATCTTTTAGTGTTCGATTTAATGTATCGACAATTTTATACAGTTCTGATGAATGTTGAAGCCTAACGGTTGATAATGTTTCAATTTTATTATTATCCATCATTTTCCCTCCAGATAAAATGCTTCTTTATTTATCAAATTTTGTTAGTCATAGTTCAATTAGATATGCAAACAATAATATTACGTTGATATTATCAAGATGAAGCATATTTAAAGTATACCAATTTTCACGTATCCATTGCTTTATTTTTTTATAATACAACTAAAAAATTCTTCGCCCATACCATTATAACCATATTATACTGATGCAATTAATTGCATCAGTAATTTTTTTACACACCTAACTAAAACCATTCTTTTGCTTTATGCATAAGATTTTTAGTTGTGTCGTATGTAATGGGAACTTCTGGAATGGAATTGGAGAAATACTTTCCATAACGTGCTTTCATCATTCTTGCATCGCAAACAAACACAATTCCCCGATCATTGGAAGAGCGTATTAACCGGCCAAAACCTTGTTTAAAGCGAATGACAGCATTTGGAAGGGAGTATTCCATGAAGGGATTTTTCCCCTGTTCCTTTATGTAACTGGATTTCGCTTCGTAAACTGGATGGTCTGGCGGCTGAAATGGCAGTCTTACAATCATTAAACAGGAAAGGTCATCGCCAGGAATATCCACACCTTCCCAAAAGGAGCTCGTTCCCAGGAGAATAGCTTGATCAAAGGTTTGGAAATTTTTCTTCAGTCTTGTTCTGCTCCCACTTGTAATACCTTGACCAATTAACATATATTGATCCAGCTCCATGGTATCTCTTAATAATTGATACGACTTCTTCAACATATCATACGAAGTGAATAATATTAGCATTCTTCCACTCGTAATTTCCGCCAGCGATAAGATTGCTTCACAGGTTGCATAGATATATTCATCCATACTCCCATATTTAATATCAGGAAAATCATTTGGTACCATAAGCTGTACCTGTTCTTTATAAGAGAATGGCGAATTTATTTTTTGTGTGACCAGTCGATCAGGTGGCAGACCTAATCTCTTCTGTATAAAGGAGAATGAATGATTCATCGTTAATGTTGCACTTGTTAGAACAACACTGTCTTTTTTTTCAAAGAACTCCTTGGATAATAACCTCGAAACATCTGTAGGTTCACAGTAAAGGAAAACGGCGTTATTCCTTCCCTTCGTGTCAACCTCAATCCATCTCACTTGGGGAATGTCGTCCTTTGTTAAAAATAAAGTTTCTAAACCATCAATAAACCCCTGCAAGAATTTGGCAATTCCATTTAAATCATCTTTATCATATTTGTCCAGCAGTTCTTTTTGAGTGAGATGTTGTTCGATTACTGCCAGAATATGAATTAAATCCCTAAAATAAAATGTTAATCTTGTCGCCATTTCATTAATGACATTCCATTTTGTTGGGTCTTCCTTCTCTTCCTCATACCGATATTGGATTCTTCCTATATCACTAATTGCTTTCCCATCTTTTTGCCGATTTAGTACATAATGAAAAAGCGTTCGAAAAAAATCTTCCACTTCATATCTTGCAGAATCGAGGGTGTCATCCCATTGTTTTAAAGGAAGTTCATCATGTAATGGATAATGAGCAATAATTTTTCCTAATGATTTGTTTTCATCAGAATGACCGACTTGATTAAGAATATACTGCATGTTCATGTAATCCATTTGTAAACCATAATGATGAGAAGCAGTCTCTTCAAAGTGATGAGCTTCATCAATTATAATTTTCCTGTAGGAAGGCAAAAATTGATAATCATTAAAAATATCCGTGCATAACAATGCATGATTGGTTATAATTATATCTGCTTGCTGTGCTCTTTTTTTCGCCTTTTGGTAATAGGATTTCGAAAACCAAGGAGAATGCGGGTCTAACATTCCTTCTGCATCTGTTGAGATTTTTTTAAAAAACAGATATCCACTGGATGGTAAATTAATTTCATCGATATCTCCTGTTTCCGTTTCGGTTAACCAAACCAGAATCATTGCTTTCGTTAATACAATATCATAATTGTCATTATGCCCCATCTCTAACTCATGAGCAAATTTTTCTAAACTGATATAATGATTCTTTCCTTTTAATAACGCTATTTTAAAAGGAAAATTGACTAGTATATTGATTAATGGAATCTCTTCATCAATAAGCTGTGACTGAAGCTGTGTGGTATATGTACTGATAATGATTCTCTCATTCGTTTTTATTGCTTCAAAAATGGCTGGAAGTAAATAGGCTAATGACTTACCAGTACCTGTTTCAGCTTCAACTAATGCATGCTGCTTCGCTTGAAAAGCGTCGAATATGATTTCTGACATTTCTCTTTGGCCATTTCTGCGTTCATAATTTATCTTATACTGCTCCAATGTTCCATTTTCTTCATATATATCATCTAAATATTCCCCAAAGGATTGTTCGATGGAGAAGGTTGATTTTTGTGTCTGCTCTGTCTTTTTAAAAGCTAATCCATGAAAAGTTTCGATTGTTTCATTTTCGTTAACAGAAAATGCCAAATCCTGGTGTCTTTTATATAATAGCGCATATAAATCAGATTTAAACATTTTCTCTAATTTTAATAAAGAATCAATCGTTTCAAACGGTAAAGAAAATAGTTTTTCTTTTAATCTTAATAGTACTTTTGCTGTTACATAGGCATCTGATAAAGCTCGATGCGGATCATCATGCTCAATATGCAGGAATTCTGCTAATTGTCTAAGTTTATAGCCGGGGGATTTCGGAAATAAAATACGCGCAAGCTCAACCGTATCAATAACCGGATTTTTTAATGGGTCCCTGCCGTTTTTTTTCAGTTCAGCATTTAAAAAACCTAAATCAAAGGGTACATTATGTGCTACAAGATAACTATTTTCAAAAATGTTTATAATTTCATCTGCTTTCTCATGAAAGAAAGGAGCATTTTTTACATCAACATCAGAAATCCCGGTTAGATTAGATATGAAAGGTGGAATGGATTTATCTGGGTTAAAAAAAGTAGATTTGGTATCTACTATTTGATCATTTTCTATTACAACAATCCCCACTTCTATAATTTTATCATCATTTACTGGTGAGTGACCTGTTGTCTCTAAATCAATGACGACATATCTATTTTCCATTAAAGTCCACCTAACTTTCCAAGACTTTGAATAATCAAAAATTAATCTTCTATTCTTATTTAAGTTGCGTGAATGAACATTTTCTTATATATTTTCCATTCTTTTCTGTTTCCATAATAGCAGGAATTAAAGCAACGTCAACTTTTAAACCAATCTATCTCCGCGGAGTAAATCTTTGTCTTACTGCCGTCATTGGTTTCTGTCAGCAGTGCCCCATCATCACTAATTCCGAGAAAAGGAGCGCGCCAATGGTCTTTAGATGTCTTAATGGAAATTTCCTGCCCGATTTTAAATCCGTAGCTTTCCCACTTTTGTTTTATTTTCGTAAAACCATTTTCCAGATAAAAATTATACGTTTGTTCAAAAGTAACCAGAATCTCTTGAATCAAGTGATTAAGCTTCCATTCTTTATCCGTTTCCAGCCTTAATGAGGTCGCTATACCCTTCAGTTCCTCTGACAAATCATCTTCCGTATGATTTACATTTAATCCAATTCCGATAATGACATACCATACCTGATCTTGTTCAGCCTGCATTTCCGTTAAAATGCCAGCTGCTTTCTTTTCGTTAATTAATATGTCATTAGGCCATTTTATCTGTGGCTTAATCTGTACATATGAACGAAGGACATCTGCTAAAACAGTTGCAGTTAACAAAGTTAATTGTGGTGCTTCATGTGGCTGAATCCGTGGTCTTAGAATAAGGCTTAGCCAAATTCCCTTCCCTTTTGTAGAATGCCAGTTCCTGGTAACTCTTCCCCTTCCTTTAGTTTGTTCATCCGCTATCACAATCGTACCATGTGGTGCATCATTTCGAGCTTCGTCATGAGCAATGATTTGTGTCGATGTGACAGCTTCATAATGCTTGATATTTTTTCCAATCCAGTTGGTTTCCAGTCCCCATTTTATCGTATTTTCACTTAACTTATCTGGAAATTCAATAATACGATATCCTTTATTTGACTTCCCCTCTATTACATAACCGTCTTTTTTTAATTCCTTCATGTGTTTCCAAATGGCACTTCTGGATATTTGCAATTCATCTGACAAGGCTTGTCCAGAAATATACTGATCTTTATTTTTTGCTAGTAGGTTAATTAATTTACTTCGGGTGGATTCCATTTTATCCAATCCTTTATATCTGATTTATTATTTATCAAAGTTCCTATTACTACTTCTTTTTCTATTTTTGTAAGCATGTCGTGAATCCACGGTCCTTGCTTTATGTTTGGAAACCAATGTATTAAATCATTGCCATTCACACATAATTCCTTACGTGAATGAAGCGGTAATGCTTGATATACATCTAATATATCTTTGTTATCTATACGACCAGGATGAAAGATATTTATAATCCGGATAAATCCATTGTAATACACCTTGTCCAGTTTATAGACTAACCATTTATCCATATTATTTGTTTGAAAATATTCAAATGCTTTTACAAGTGCTGCAGCTTCCATTTTTTCCTGATTGGAACATTTCCATTTCTTTCCCCACTCCATAATACTTCTTTCTTTATTCAATAAGTGAAGTAATGCAATAACCTCACCAAACGAATATAACGGTTGAATGGATTTTGGAATTTGCTCCATTAAATCAGGATCCTCAGAAAAAATAGGAAGATATTTATAGCTTCCTGAAATTTTAAGATACTGTAGTCCGTTGGTGATATATTCACCTGCAAACATTTTGGTAAATTCCTTTGTAATCCTTTCTACCGCAAGGCTTTCAATATCACTACTGATTTCCTTCATCTGCTTTAATGTCTCAGGATGAATTTGGAAACCTAGTTGGCTGGAGAATCGTAATGCTCGGAGAATGCGCAGCGGGTCTTCTTTAAATCGTTCATATCCATTTCCAACTGTACGGATTATTTTAGCGTTAATATCTTTTTTTCCGTCAAAGAGATCGATAATATGTCCGGAAAGATCCATCGCTAAAGCATTCATTGTGAAATCGCGGCGTTCTAAATCTTTATCAATTTGATCGATAAATTTAACAGAATCTGGATGACGCTGGTCAGAGTAACCCCCTTCAACCCGGAACGTTGTAATCTCGTAAGACGTATCTTCATGAATAACTACAACCGTTCCATGCTCAATCCCGACTGGAATCACTTTTTTAAATAATTTCTGAATGATAGCCGGTGATGCAGATGTACTAATATCCACGTCACCTATTGGTCGTTTCAATAAATAATCACGAACGCATCCACCAACAAAGTATGCTTGATGGTTATGTTTTTTGATCGTTTCTATAATAGGTTTTGCTCTATTGAATGGCTCGGTAAGCATGCAATTCACCATTTTCTAACCTGATTTAAAGGATGTTTTTAAAAGTCCGTTATTTCGTGGCCCTTTTCATCCTCCATTTTAAACACGCACTTTTAGAACATCTTTATATAAATTGAGATACTGTTCGACGATTTGTCTGGAGTTAAAATGTTCTTGCGCACGCTGAAATGCCTTATGTGAAAACTGTTGCAGTTTCACATCGTCCTTGAGTAATTGAATCGCATAAGCAGATGCCTGTTCGATATCCCCTAATTCTACAATATAACCCGTTTCTTTATGTTTAATTACCTCGGGAATACCACCAATATTCGTTCCAATACAAGGCACCTCGCATGCCATTGCTTCCAGTAATACTAATCCAAAACTTTCCTTTTCTGATAATAATAACATTAAATCAGATATAGACAAAAGATCACTGATGTTATTTTGTTTTCCCAAAAATAGAACATCGTTGTCCAGCCCTAAATCATGAACTAGCTGAACAGTATCTGAATATTCAGGCCCATCACCTACTAAGAGCAATTTGCTTTGCATTTCATTCCTAATATAATTAAAAGTACGAACAACCTCATGCACTCTTTTCACTTTACGAAAGTTAGATATATGAGTAATTACTTTTTCGTCAGATGAAATCTTATATTGTAACCTTAAGTTGGAATGATCCTTTCGATGATAATCCTGTTCATTGACAAAATTATAGATAACTGAGATTTCTTTTGATGGTTGGAGCATTTCCTTTGTTTGCTTAACAAGGCTGTTAGAAACAGCGGTTACTGCATCAGATTGCTCAATTCCATGTTTGATCATTTTTTTAAACGTATTGTCTACACCTAAAACCGTAATATCTGTTCCGTGAAGTGTAGTAATAATTTTTACATCATGTTCAGCAATGTCCCTTGCCAAAATAGCACAAATCGCATGTGGTAAGGCGTAATGTACATGTAAAACATCCAATTTTTCCTGGTCAATGACGTCCGCCATTTTAGTGGCCAGAGCTAAATCATATGGTGGATACTGAAAAACCGGATAGTGTCCCATTTCCACTTCATGATAAAAAATATTAGGATACACTTTATCTAAACGAAAAGGAAGACTAGATGTTATAAAGTGAATGTCATTGCCTTTTTCCGCTAATAATTTGCCAAGTTCCGTGGCGATGACTCCCGAACCCCCAACTGTCGGATAGCATGTAATTCCAATTTTCATTCCGAATTCTCTTCCTTTATCTGATAGTTTCTTATACATTATTGATAGGTTGTGAAAGAGGATGTTCAAAAAGTTTGATGAAAAAGCCACAGCGGAAATATAGAATGTTCAGCTAATTACCGATATGTCCTGTGGCGAACTTCTTGGTCCTTTTCATTCTCCTATTTAACCTCGTACTTAAATTATATTTTCAAGACCATATACCAGCTCATTTAAATCGAATACTTTTTCAATAGAAAGCTTTACCCCATCCATAAATGAAGCACGATTTAATGAGTCATGTTTGATCGTTAAGGTTTGCCCTGCTCCACCAAACATCACTTCCTGATGTGCCACAAGACCAGGCAGACGGACACTGTGAATTCTCATTCCGTCCAGTTCAGCTCCGCGAGCACCATTAATAGTTTCTTTTTCATCTGGATGGCCCTGCTTTTTGTATTCTCTAGCTTCTCGAATCATTTCTGCTGTTTTCACGGCAGTTCCTGATGGAGCATCTAATTTATTGTCATGATGCTTTTCCAAAATCTCCACATCTGGTAGATATTTCGCCGCCATCTGTGAGAATTTCATCATGAGTACTGCTCCTACAGCAAAATTAGGTGCTATAATTCCCCCTAAATTTTTACTTTTAGCCATCTCGTTAAGTTCAGTTATTTGTTCATTGGTAAATCCAGTTGTACCAATTACCGGTCTGATATTATTCTCAATAGCTTTTTTTGTATGTACATAACCAACCTCTGGTACGGTTAAATCAACCAATACATCAGCTTCAACGTTTTCAAAACATTGATCTATATCTTCAAAGATTGGAATATCCAGACCAGGGAATTCAGGTAAGTCTTTTAATGTTCTTCCACTATTTTTACGATCCAGACATGCAACGAGTCTAAAATTTTCTTCATTGGTTACCATGTTTACTGCCTCAGAACCCATTTTTCCACGTGGTCCTGCGATGATTACATTAATCATTGCTGCCATTCCTCCTAAATATGGTTATTCTTTACGTGTCCATCGATCTTTGTCTCTTGTTTCAAACTTAGTCATAGCAATATGGAAAGCTTCAGACAAGTCAATATCAAGTGAATTAGCAAAACATGTCAACACAAAGATCATATCTCCTAATTCCTCTTCCACTGTTTTTTCTTGTTCTGTAGCTTTCTTAGGTTTCTCCCCGTAATAATGATTCACCTCTCTAGCTAATTCTCCTGCTTCTTCGGTAATTCTGGCCATAAGGCTCAACGGGGAAAAGTACCCTTCCTTAAATTGTGAAATATAATCATCTACTCTTTTTTGAATATCTGCTGTACTATAAATTGGCTTCTCGATATGAATTACCCCTTTAACATGTTATACATATCTTTCATGTTAGCGAATTGAAACGATTTTGACAAATCATATACTTTCCCAATCATTGTTTGATTGTACAAAATATGACTATAATAGATAGGGTTATTAGGAATAAGAGGAGGAATTTGGAATAATGGTTTTCGGTTTGAAAATGAAAAATATCTTTTTTATTCTATTAGGATCAGCTATATTTTCTTTTGGTATTGTTCATTTTAATATGCAGCATAACCTAGGTGAAGGTGGCTTTACAGGGATTACTCTTCTATTATACTTTTTATGGCAAATTGATCCAGCTATATCCAATATCGTATTAAATATACCTGTCTTTTTTATAGGATGGAAATTTTTAGGTCGAAATACATTTATATATACTATTATTGGAACACTGGCTGTATCGGTGTTCTTAAGATTATTCCAGACGTACCAGTTCCAAATCCATTTACAGGATGATATGCTGCTGGTTGCTCTGTTTGCAGGTGTATTCATAGGTGTTGGTTTAGGAATCATTTTTCGGTATGGTGGAACTACTGGTGGTGTTGATATTATCGCCCGCCTGGTCAATAAATATGTTGGCTGGAGCATGGGGCGAACCATGTTCCTCTTTGATTTAGTTGTTATCACTACTTCCATCTTTGTTATCCTTGAATTACACGAGGGAATGTATACGCTCGTTGCTGTATATATTGGTGCAAGAGTGATTGATTTCCTGCAGGAAGGTGCCTACACTGCCAAAGGAACAATGATTATCTCAAATCATAGTGATGAGATTGCCGAAATGATACTGAAGAAAATGGAGAGAGGAGTAACTGTTCTTAATGGAAAAGGCAGTTATTCCGGTGAGAGACGTGATGTACTCTATTGTATTGTAGGAAGAAATGAAATCGTCCGTTTAAAAAATATTATTCACAGCATTGATCCCCATGCATTTGTAGCCGTCACCACGGTGCACGATGTTGTGGGTGAAGGGTTCACATTAGATGAAAATAAAAACCCTATTAATGACGATTAGAAAAGCGTAAGCGCCCGTTTAGCGACGTACGGACTGCGCCTGGCCATGCCACAGGTGGTGCGGTGTTGACGCGCAAAGCGGCGGTTTTAACCGAACAGTCCCCGTAGGAGATAAAGGAAACACGACGAACGGAGTGAGTCGATGTTGACTTATCGCACGAAGGTGAGGGAAGTCCGCTAGTCGCTGGGCGATGGAGCTAGACATCAAAGCGCAAATTTATACTTTCTTATCTTTTTAGAAAAACGGCATGCGCCCCGTCCTTTAGCGAATGCCGAGTTTTTTCTAATACACTATCGCTCTATCGCTACTTTAAAATTTGACTCTCTTCTCATTGTTTTGTTGTTATTGATTTGATATAAAATGCGAATATGTTTAATTTGAGATAATACTACCGCTACGGAAATACACTACGCTTTCCGCGGGCGGTTGGTGAGCCTCCTCGTGCTGTCGCACTGCGGGGTCTCACCGATGCCTCTTTTCCCGCAGGAGTCTCCGTGTATTTCCTCCGCTGGTTTATGCCATTCCCCTTTTAAATGATGTTTGATTCGATCTGAGAAAAGTATATTTCCTTATATCCTTAAGGCCCAAAAAATATCTCGTACAGTAAAGTCAATATGAAAAGAAGTATTATCAAACGTCCCAATTATAGGTTATTAGCTACAAATTAATAGGAAAACCAGTACTAGCGGAGGCAGAATACGTAGACTCCTGTGGGAATAGCACGTTCCGAAGACCCCGCAGCGGCGGTTTTCCGCGAGGAGGCTGAGGTCGTGCCCACGGAAAGCGAAGTATTCTGCCGGAGCGAATGAAGTCCGCTATCATCATTAGAACAAGCGAGGGCAACACAATAGTGTATTTCCGTAGTGATTGAATACCTGTAATTAAATAAATCAGAAGTCTATATAACATACGAATTAAAATCTTTCTTCAAAAGGTGCTTATCGAGTAGTCTTGTACTATCCTAACGAGCAAAGAAAAAAAGGTGGCAATTGCCACCCTTTTTTTAGTCTTGATTAGCTGATACAAATATTAAAATAAATCTTACTAATTCTGCTACAGCTACTAATGCAGCGGCAACATATGTCATTGCAGCAGCATTTAATACTTTTTTGGTTTCTCTTTCTTCATTATTTCGAATAACACCGGAAGATACAAGCTGACCCATTGCTCTATTCGACGCATCAAACTCCACAGGTAATGTTATAAGCTGGAATAATACGGCGGCTGACATGAAGATAATCCCTAACAGTAACCAGTTCATTGCTCCAAAAATCAAACCTGCAAAAATAAAGAAGAACGATAAGTTAGACCCAATGTTGGCTACTGGTACGAGGGCACTTCTAAACTTCAAGAATGCATATTCCTGCTGGTCTTGAATAGCATGACCTACTTCATGGGCTGCTACGGCTGAAGCCGCCATGGAACGACCGTGGTAATTATCAGTGGATAGTCGGACAACTTTCTTTCTAGGGTCATAGTGGTCAGATAAGGTACCTTTAGTTTCTTCAATAGTTACATCATATAATCCATTATCATCTAAAATCTTTCGAGCAACTTCTGCACCCGTCATATAAGAAGATGTTGGTTGTTTTGAATATTTCCGATAGGTATTCTTTACTCTTGATTGTGCCCATATTGGGATAATTAACAAGAGTGCAATATAAATCAGATACCCTGCCATTTGCATTCCTCCATAGTTTTTTTGAAGTATTTTCTAAGGTCAATTTTAGTCAAATTTTTAGTTTTAGTCAATCATTTTGTCCTTTTTCTTTCTATATTTTTGTTCCCCTTTGTATTTTCTCCAACTAACATAAGATAATGTAATTCCAATACTACCACCGATAATGATAACTGCCCATAAAAACGGACTCCAGTCCAAATTATTAGAGACGACAGGTTCCTGCACAGATTTTGCTTCTGCTGTATAAGCCCCAAGCTGGAAAAAAAATAGCATCCCTATGAGCATGATGAATAGTAAAACATGAAGCACTTTTTTATTTACCATAGAGATCACCTCACATACGTCTTATTCACTAATGTATGTTTCGGTTTTCTAATATATAACCAACCTATTTCTTGTTCTTTCTGACTGTTAAAGTGTAAGCAATGAAAATAGATATAATACTTAACCAGAATGTAAAATAGCCAATTTCATTCATATAATCTGTCAAAGAAGAATACATAGGCATCATTCCAAAAACATAATCAATCATATCATTATGCAGTACCCATATTGCTGCAACCGTAAGATGTCTTAGCTCAATTTTGTAATATGGAGCATAGAGTATTCCTTGTATTGCCATACCTAAATGGGATGCCATAAGCATATAGCCTGTCCAATCTAGGCCACCTTCCATTATGAGCGTTAAAATATTCATTACTACCGCCCAAATCCCATATTTAAATAAAGATGTAATAGCCAATGCCTCAATATAGGGTACATGTTTATTAAAAATAGAAAACAGCAAAAATATTGTGAAAAACAAACTTGCAGTAGGACTATCAGGAACAAAAGCGAGAAATATATCAGGTGTGATGGACAATTGGCTTTCATACCAAATATAACCGTAAATAGTACCGATAAAATTAATAAGAAACAGACAAATTAAAAAACGTTTATCAAGTAATGTGTATCGAATCATTTATTATCATCCCTTAACAGGCTATTAAAAAACACCTTCACCAAATTGGTAAGGTGTTTTTTAATATAATTTTATTCAGCTGATTCATTAACCGTTATAATGAAATCGGCTAACTGCTCCAGTTCTTCATCTGACCCAGTAAAGATCCCTCCAGGCATTCCACCAATACCATTTACAGCGATATCTGCAATTTCCTCAGCAGAATACTCAATGCCCAGTAACGTTGGTGCTGCAGGACCTCCTTCTAATTCTCCACCATGACAAGTCATACAGTTATTTTCGTAAACTGCATATCCTTCGTGTTCTGTGTCAATGGTTACAGATGATTCTGGAATAGGTTTATTTGCTTCTGCACGAGCTTCCCAATCAACATGGGCTGCCGATTCATACGTTAACCAAATAACAGAGATTAACCCTAGAATCATCATTCCATTAGCAATTGGACGTTGATGTGGTCTGCGTCCTGGACCATTGTCCAAGAACGGTGCAAGTAATAATGCTCCAAAAGCAAGACCAGGCATAACTAAAATCCCCATTAATACCCAATCCCCACTTGCAAATTCATATTTTAGAAGTTCATAAAGAAATAGGAAATACCAGTCTGGTAGCGGTATGTAAGCAGCGTCAGTCGGATCAGCCATACCTTCTAATGGTGGTGTATGTGCTAATGTCAAACATAGAAAACCAACTAAGAACACTGCACCTACCAACCATTCTTTTAATAAAAAGTTGGGCCAAAAAGCTTCGGTTCTACCAGGATATTCAGAATAATCTTTTGGTATTTGTGATGTTTTTTCTGCGGAGATACGAGAGTCTCCAACAAATTTCATACCTTTACCCTTATGCATCGCTTTCCCCTCCTTTTTATAGTGGTCCAGAAATTCCCTGTCTACGTATTAATATAAAGTGTGCTGCCAGAAGTCCAAATAATGCTGCTGGTAAGAAGAATACATGGATTGCAAAGAACCTCGTTAAGGTTTGCGCACCAACAATATTTGCATCACCAGCTAACAATGTCTTTAATTGTTCCCCTATAAACGGTACTTGTTCAGCAATTTCAAGACCAACCTGTGTGGCGAAATATGCTTTATTATCCCAAGGTAATAAATAACCTGTGAAACCTAATCCGAGCATGACAAAGAAAATTAAAACCCCAACAATCCAGTTAAGCTCACGTGGCTTCTTGTATGCACCCTGAAAGAATACTCTTAACGTATGTAACAGCAGCATGACAATTACTACACTTGCACCCCAGTGATGCATACCACGAACAATTTGACCATGCGCTACTTCTGTTTGCAGATAATAAACAGATTTCCACGCATTTTCAATATCTGGTACATAGTACATGGTTAAAAACATACCGGATAGAATCTGAATAACAACGACAAAAAATGTTAACCCACCAAAGCAGTAAACAAACGCTGAGAAGTGGTGTGCTGGATTAACATGTTCTGGTACTTCATGATCTGCAATATCGCGCCAAATAGGCGTAATATCTATACGTTCATCTATCCAATCATATAATTTCTGTAGCATAAATAATTACGCCCCCTCTCTTGATATTGTGTTTCCTAAGAATAGCATTCCATCTCTTACCTCTTGTTCATATACTGCCAATGGAGCTAGTGGTGGCGTACCAGGTACATTAGTCCCATCTTTTTCATAGCGTCCATCATGACATGGACAAAAGAATTGATTTGGATACTGTTCACTGCCCTCCCATGAAACGACACATCCCAGATGCGTACATATTGGGGATAGAGCTACAATGTCTCCATTGTCTTCTTTGTAAACCCATGCTGAACGACTGGGTTCGGATTCATACCATCCATCTACTTGCTCAACCGTCCAATCCACACGCTGTGGTTCACTTGTAATATCGTCAACTGATAAACCAACATTGACTAAGTCACCAGAAGAAGATTCTTTTAGTACAGGATCGATCGCCATGCGAATTGGAGATACTAATAAACCAGCCGCCATAAAGCCCCCTACACCTGTAAGCGTATAGTTTAGAAACTGTCTTCGGGATACTTGCTGTTTTTTGTCACTCATGAATTTCCCCCCTCTTTCATGTAATCACAGACATATTCTTATAAACAGATTACTAGGACAATACCAATGATAGCGCAATCTATTTATTCGGTCAATAAATAACCTTACCTCATTCATACAATTATGTAAAAAATAACTGTATTTTACCGATGAAAAAACTTATTGTGTTTTACTCTTAACTATTGGCACTATAAACTGTAAAGTATCGATATCTGTCCTGCAAATTCTTACCTGATGGGTTACAAGGTAATGCCTTACCAATAAGAACGGATTAATTCTCCTATTTGACTTACTTGGTCACGAAGCATTTGCTGCATTTCTTTTGATTGTAACTCTCCCGTTTGTACTCCAGGTAGCCAAATTAAAGTCCCATCTAATTCCTTTTCCATTTTTTTCCACTTTGAATCAAATGCTAAAAAAAAGATATGTTTAAAAGGCTGTTTTTGTATATCCTTCACCCACATATTAAGACGGTCTTTTTCCATTTCCATATTCGCTGCCCTTATGTAATTGTAATTAGGAGTTAACAAAATTCTTCCTGATAATTCCTTTTCCATTTCATTTGATAAAAGAGATAATACTTCACTTTGGAACGAATCCGTTTCCATACCCTGGTCATTTACCAGTTGGAAAGGAATCAACGGTATCATGGCCGTGTCTATGTATTCTTTGGCTTTTACATATTGTGCTAAATCTCTATTTCTCCATTTCATAGGATGCCCACCTTTTTTAATATCATTAATAAATTTTATCTTAAAAACACAAAAAAAATCAACCCTATTGCTTTTGCAATTTAGGTTGATTTCCATAGGCTAATTCCAATTCGTTTAATTCCTTGGATAATTTTAAAAATGTATCTTGATCTAATTCATCCAGTGCTCGGTCGATATCCCTCAGAAGATTTTTCTTTTTGTAATCAAATACGGTCTTATCCAACAATTTTTTTGCTAATATTTTATCTTTCTTTGTAACAAAATAATCATCCGGGACAAAAGGGTTTTCTTCCAACACCGAAACATAGTAAGAATTTTGATGGGATTTACTGAAATTCAGCTGAATATATAAATCTTCATCCTGATTTAAGCGAATATCATGAAATGATTTCTCCGCATCTGTTGTAACTAAATGATTTTTATAAAATCGAAAAGGAACTTCTGAAGAACATTGACTTGTAATCACAATTCCTCTAGGGCAAAATTTTACGTCTCTTACAAAATGGACTTTTTTAAGTAATTGGTTATGATTTAAAATATAATTCAAAATCCATACGCTTTCTCTTTTCTTTAATTGATAATGTTTAAGAAACCATTGTATAAAATTTTTTTTATCTTGTGCGGAAATAGGAGTATCCATTCAGTTTCCTCCTTAAATTAATCCTCTAAGAACAGTCTAAAAATCTTGTTTTGACAGTTTTAAACGATTGACAAACTCTTCCACTTCCCCATCTAACGGTACTAATTTCAGGTAAGATTCAAATACTGGAATGGCTTCTCCCATCCTCCCTTCTTCCGTTAGAAAATAACCAAATTCCTTCACGAAGTCGCTATCTTGATTTAAATTATTATATGCTTCATTATAGTGTTTTAATGCATTATCATATAACTCGATTTCATTATATGCTCGTGCCAATTCCCAGTCATACAGTGAATCATCCGCTCCCGATCTTTTTATTTCAGTTAATAAATCGATAATCTTCTCTTGCTCATCTCCATTTTTATAAAGTTCAACTAAAAATAATACTGCCTCTTTATAATCTGGCTCTAAAGCAACCGCTTCTTTTATAAACGCTTGGCTTTCTTCATTATTATCTAATTTATGTGCCAGGGTTCCTGCAAGAAAATACAACTCCTTATTAAACTCATCAAATTGTAGCCCTTTTTTGGCTGTTTTAAACGCTTCTTCCGGTCTCCCTTCATCTTCGTATGCTTTCGCTAAATGAACGTAAACCGTATGATAATACGGGTCAATGTCAATAACCTTCTCCCAAGCCTTAATACTAATATCGATCCGGTCTGCTTGATATGCAGTTATCCCATAGCGAAAAAGAGTATCAGGATCTTTATCATTTTTATCTTTATAATATGTTAATGCTTTTTCGTATTCACCGGAAGCGGCGTATGCCTCTCCTAATCTATCATGGAGTGAAATATTGGCAATATACTCTGTCCCGGGCACCATTTTTTCGTAGTAAAGAATCGCTTTTTTATATTCTCCAATGGAAAAGAATAATTCACCAAGTGCAAAGTCAATAATTTCTTCATTTGGTTCGAGCTGCTTTGCTGTTAATAATTTTTGCTCTGCAACTTCAAATAATCCTTGTGCCTGGTATAAATCAGCTAGTTGGATTAACGCCTGTATATAGGAAGAATCCTCCTCCTTAATTTGAACAAGTAAATCAATAGCCTGTTCATCTTCTTCCAACTCGATATATACATCTGCCAGTGTAATCTTTATTTCACTCTCATCAGGATACTTGTTTAGCAAATCATACAAAATACCACTTGCCTCCTGTAAAAATCCTAATTGATTATACATTTGTGCAATGGTAAACTTTTCATCATCATCCGCTTTGGCTTCGAGTTGCTTTAACATTTTAATCGCTTTTTCGGACTGGTTGTTTTCGATCAGTTCATATACTTCCATTATGTTATCCATGGTAACGTCCTCTCTTACTAATAAAACTGCTTTTCTAAGATAATTTGCTTGATAAAAAATTAATGTTACCTTCTCTTTCGTTTAATTATACTGTATTTATCAGTTATTGTCTTACATAATCCTTAGCCCCATCTTATACCATATTGGATTATATTCAAAAATAATTTGCTTATTGTGAACAATAAATATTGCTCTAAAGACGAATGATTTAACGATTAGATTTGTTGTTTTTTAACCTCGCAGTAGCTATAATTTACAAACTAGTAAAAAATTTTCTATGGGTGATGCTCTCGCTTGTTCTAATGATGATAGTGGGCTTGCAATCGCTCCGGCAGAATACTTACGGTTCGTGGGCACGGCCTAATGCCTCCTCGGAACCACTTCCTGCTCAGGTCTGGACACGTGCTATTCCCACAAGACAAGGAACACGAACTGCAGTTCTACATCACACGAAGAAAATCGGTTTGTATTATCGAGGAGTCTCCGTATTCTGCCTTCGCTAGTATTGGTTCTCTAATTAATATATAGCTATAACCTATAAAGGGGACGTTTAATAGGTTTCTCTTTACCTGAAGGGAGACCATCTTTTTTCTTAGTAAAAAGATACGTAATCCACCAGATTGCTTTTTGCTCGTAAAACTCTAATTACTTGTTTTTCAAAAGAACAGTGTTTCATCGCCAAAAAGAAGCAATTTTTGTATTCTAGAGAAAACCGCCTTAAACATGAAAAAACCCGAACTAATTAAAATTCTAACGGAAGAATTTTGAATCATCGTTCGGATTTTCCTTTTAACTAAAATACTTTTGTCCCAATCGCTTTGTGTGCTGGTCATTCAGTTTTTCATTTAACTTATAATGGATTGTAAATGCTCAAAGAATGTCGGATACGAAATAGAAATGGATGATGCATCATCAATAACAATATCGTCTTTTGCAACTAATGAGGCAATAGCACTCATCATCGCAATTCGATGATCATTGTAGGAAGCAACCTTTCCACCGCTTAATGTTGTCTTTCCTACAATAATCATGCCATCATCTGTACCTTTGATATCTCCACCTAATGTAGATAAAACATCTACTACTGCAGCTATTCGATCTGTTTCTTTTACTCTAAGTTCTTCTGCATCTCGAATAATTGTTTTTCCGTTTGCTTGGGTTGCTAATAATGCGATGATTGGAATTTCATCAATTAGCCTTGGAATCATGTCACCTTCAATTGTCACTCCATTTAAATCGGAAGAACAAACTGTTATATCACCAATCAATTCCCCACTCACTGTTTGCTGATTTTCAATCTTAATATTAGCACCCATATCCAAAAGTACATCAATGATTCCTGTCCTTGTTTCATTTAATCCTACATTTTTCAGGGTTACTTTACTGTCCGGGACAATAGCAGCTGCTACCAGGAAAAAGGCTGCCGACGAAATATCACCTGGCACATGGACATTTGAAGCTGAAAGGGTATTTTTTCCAGTTACCGTAGTAGACAGACCATTTCGAGAGATGTCAGCTCCAAATGCTTCTAGCATATTTTCAGTATGATCTCTTGTTTGTGTTTTTTCCGTTACGGTTGTCTCCCCTTCTGCGAATAAACCTGCTAACAATATCGCGCTTTTAACCTGAGCACTTTTAACTGGTAGTGAATAGTCCATGCCCGTAAGCTTTTTCCCGCGAATGGAAATAGGTAAATACTTGCCATCACTTCTACCATCGATGGATGCATTCATTTTTCTAAGTGGTTGAACAACACGGTCCATCGGCCTGTTTGAGAGAGACTCATCTCCATAAACAGTTGTAAAAAAGTCTAACCCCGAAATTATTCCCAGCATTAATCTAGTAGTTGTTCCAGAATTCCCGAAATACAATGGTTCCATTGGCTCTTTTAGCGAGGAAACTCCTTTCCCGTCAACGGTAATAGTCGAACCCTCTTTATGAATAGTTACTCCCATTGCTCGAAATGCGTTGATGGTTCGCATACAGTCTTCCCCATCTAAAAAATTCGTTACTTTTGTAACCCCATTTGCCAATGAGCCTAAAATGATAGACCGATGGGAAACCGATTTATCCCCAGGCACTTCTATTTCTCCCATTAATGCATGTTGATAAGGACGCAATATTACTTCTCCCATGTTTTCTCACTTCCTTACTTAATCTTGAATCATCGCTTCATATCCATGATTTCCCAAAATATACAAACTAAGTTGCTGTGTTTCTTTCGTATAAAAGCTTAACCGTAATGCACCAGTTATTCCTTCTCTAATCTCCAAAATTTCGATATTTTTAATGCTGATTTTTTTGTTTGCCAATAAAAGTACAATGGAAGCTATTGCACCAGGCTTATCAGCAATGTCAACATAGATATCATAAAATGCTGGGATAGCCCCCTTATCTTTAACTGGTAAGCCGTCTCGATAATTTTTAGCATTTCGTAAATATGTAATCATTTTTGATTTTTCATTGTTCTCTACTAACGCTTTTATTTCTTTCATTTCTTGTATCCACTCATCCATAAGATGAGATAATTTCTCACGATTATGATAAAAAATATCTTGCCATAATTCCGGGTTACTCGAAGCAATTCGAGTTATGTCGCGAAAACCGCCTGCAGCAAGATTTGGTAAAAAAGCATGTGTTTCCTGCCATTTTTTCGCCTGATGCACAAGAGACGAAGCAATTAAATGCGGAAAGTGGGAAACAACACCCGTCATTTCATCATGTTCATCTGGATTTAATACGACAAATCGGCTACTTGTCGATTTCAATAACTCTTTTAATGTCTCTACTTTTTGCTCTGTACTACGTATGGATGGAGTTAATACATAAATAGCATTTTCAAATAAATATTCTTTTGCTGCCTCAATACCTTTCTTATGCGACCCAGCCATAGGGTGGCCACCGATAAATGCGATATGTTTATTCGTTAACGTTTTTGCAGTTTCGATGATGGTGCTTTTAACAGATGAGACATCGGAAACAATAACGTCCTTCGTTAATGGAACGGTATCTAATTCTTCTATAAGGCGAATTGATTGTGTAATTGGCGCCGCTAAAAGAATGATATCAGCTTTCTGTGCAGCGTCTGTAAAAATAGTTGTAGCTTCATGAATCATCCCATTCATAATGGCATATTCCAGACTCTCTTCCTTAACGTCATAACCGATAATGTGATTTTCTGAAGATTGAGCAATGACTTTGGCTAAAGATCCTCCGATTAGGCCAAGCCCCGCAATTAAAATTGTACGTTTCAATACTACTCACCCTTAATTAAATCTGGTCTTAATCTTACCGCTTCATTTAAAAAGATATGATTGACTTCCTCCTGTGATTTGCTGGTATTGGTTACCATCATTATACGAATACATTTTTGTAAACTGTTTGGTACATCAATTTCTGCCATGCACATAACAGGTACATACTTCCATCCATCTATCCCTCGCAGTACCTTAGCAGGAAACGTTGCATTTAAATCTTTAGTAATAGAAATAAAAACATGTGACACTTCTGATGCTTGTACCTGATTTTCCTCTATCATCGTCTCTACTAATTCTTTAGTCGAATCTAAAATTTCACTCTCTTCATTAACAGAAACAGTTGTAGCCCCTCGTATTCCTCTTGTCATTTTGTCACCAACTTTTCTTTAAATGATTGTAAGTAAGTAATTAATGCTTCATCTTCCACTTCTTTTACAGTAGGTTTTCCTACTCTTTCCAATAGTACCATCTGAATTCGTTTATTCGTTGTTTTTTTGTCAGCTTTCATACGTTGGATGAGCGCTTCAATGTTCCATTCCTCTAAGTCAATTGGATATCCATTATTTTTCAGCCAAGCGAGCAATGTATCAAAAGGTGCTTCATTTAAAAATACTTTATCACTGACATATAAAGAAAATAATAATCCAATCGCCACCGCTTCTCCATGCGATAGTTTTCCGTAGCCTAATTCTGATTCCAGTGCATGTCCTAGCGTATGACCTAAATTCAAATACTTTCTGACTCCTGTTTCTTTTTCATCTTCTTCAACAATATTGGCCTTCACTTTAATACCAAATGATAGATGATTTTGTAACTGCTGATTTGTAATCTCTTTTAAATTTGTTCGCATGAAATGATGAAAGCTGTCCTCATCTGCAATCAAAGCCTCTTTAATCAGCTCCGCATATCCGGACCGCACTTCTTTATTGTTCAATGTAGATAATGCCTCCACATCATAAATGACTGCAACAGGTGCATAAAAACTGCCTATCATATTTTTACCAAGTTCATGATTAATGGCAACTTTCCCACCAACACTGCTGTCATGAGCAAGAATTGTGGTAGGCACCTGAATAAAATCGATTCCCCGCATAAATGTAGCAGCCACAAAACCGGCTAAATCCCCAACTACCCCACCACCTAGTGCGATAATTAAGGACTTGCGGTCTAAACCAAAGTTGATAGCATCCGTTTGTAAACGATAATAGACATCAATGCTTTTCGATTGTTCCCCTTCTGGAATAATCGTCACATACACATTTTCATTTGGAAGACTATCCTTTACAGCAGCTAAGTGTAAGTCGGCTACTTTATCATCTGAAATGATAAATATGGAAGAATACTCCTTCTTGAAATACTGTTGAATGGTATAACGAATTCCTTCACCGATTACAATCTTGTATTTATGCGAACTCGATTTAACTTGAATTTCTTCCATTAAAAACACCTTATTTCTTCCCGGTAATCATCCATGGCTTTTTTCAGTTTAGAAAATTGATCACTCGGAAATTGTTCAGTTAACGCTTTTGCCAGCTCAAATGCAACAATATGTTCCATAACAACAGAAGCAGCAGGCACTGCACAAGCATCTGACCGTTCTACCGTTGCTTTAAATGGTTCTTTTGATTCAATATCAACACTTTTTAGTGGTTTTAGCATCAAGGTTGGAATGGGCTTCATCACTCCACGGACTACAATTGGCATTCCGGTAGTCATTCCGCCTTCAAAACCACCTAGACGATTGGAAGTGCGGTAGTAACCCTTCTCCTCGCTCCAAGCGATTTCATCATGGACTTCACTTCCATATTTTCTGGCTGCTTCAAATCCAATCCCAAACTCCACCCCTTTAAAGGCGTTAATACTTACAACAGAACCAGCAATTCGCGAATCAAGTTTACGATCATAATGGACATATGAACCAACTCCTGCTGGCATACCTTCTACATAAACCTCACAAACCCCACCAATGGAGTCTCCTTCCTTTTTCGTTTGGTCAATTTTATCCATCATTTCCTGTTCAACATCTTTGTCTAGCACCATAACCGGTGAATGAGTGGAAATATTGATTCGTTCTTCCATCGATAGGGAATCTATATCCTTTGCTCGAATTCCTGCGATTTCCTTAACATATCCGGCTACTTCAATACCCAGTTGTTTTAACAATGTCTTAGCAACAGCCCCAGCAGCTACACGAGCAGCTGTTTCCCGAGCAGATGAACGTTCTAGTACATTACGCATATCACGATGACCATACTTTAATGCCCCATTCAAATCAGCATGCCCTGGTCTTGGCTTGGATACGACTCTACGAACTTCCGCGTTTTCATCAATTGGGTCTTCTCCCATAATATCTGTCCAATGTTTAAAATCATCATTACTGATTACTAGAGAAATAGGTGATCCTAACGTATATCCATGGCGAATACCACTTGTAATATTCACCAAATCCTTTTCGATTTGCTGCCTTTTTCCCCTGCCATGGCCACCCTGTCTACGCAGCAATGACGCATTAATATCATCCTTTGTTATTGGCATTCCGGCTGGTATACCTTCTACGATTGTTGTTAATTGTTTTCCATGGGATTCTCCTGCTGTTAAATAGCGCAATTTACATTCTCCTTTACTGCAATATTTTAGAATGCTAAATATTTTCTAATTACTATAGCATATCTTTCGCAATTTGTGATAAAAATGGTGTAAATTTAAATATTTTGAAATCTGCTAATAGCCACTTTGATGCCTCAATATTTCCTAGATACTTATTCTTGTTTTTGGTAGAAGAACGTATCAATTAATCTTAAATCATAGCTACTTGGATTAAAGATTTGCTCTGTGCTCCCTACAAATAACACACCATTCTTTTTAAGTGTATTTCTAAAGTTTTGATATATTAGCTCCTTAGCTTCATCTGTAAAGTAAATTAACACATTGCGACAGACGATTAAATCCATGTTTATCGGGTATGGATCAGCTAAGAGATTATGTTTTTTATAAGTAATGTTCTCCTTCAATGATGGATCAATGTGATAAACATTATGAACCTTAGTAAAATATTTATGAACGAATTCCCTGGGGAGATCCTTTAATGCCTGTTCAAGATAAATTCCTTCTTCTGCTCTGAACAGGACGTTTTCATCTAAATCGGTTGCTACTATTTTCACATTAGCCTCAGGAAAATATTCTCTGATCATCATCGCAATGCTATAGGGTTCTTCTCCAGTTGAGCAAGCCGCACTCCAAATTGACAAGTTACGATTCTTTTCCAGCAGTAAGGGGAAAATCGTATTTCTTAATACTTCCCACCTTTTGGGATTGCGGTAAAATTCGGACACATTAATCGTTAGTCGGTCGATAAATTCATTCAGTAGCCCAATATCGTTCATTAATGCATCATAATAAGCTTCAAAACTGGTAAATCCTCGTTTTTTTCTAAGCGTTGTTATGCGTCTTCTCATTTGTGTTTCTTTATAAAGACTAAGGTTAATACCTAATTTATTATGTATTTCACTTATGAAATGATAATATTCGTCTGCCAATATTCCCGCCACTCCCCAAAGTTTAAAAAACCTCCGTCGCCAAGAACGGAGGTCGATAAACTAATATATCCATGCACTATCTTGTTTGTCGTAAGATAGTAACTCTTCCTTGCTGAAAAACAGACTGATTTCACGTTCCGAACTTTCCGAAGAATCGGAACCGTGAATAACATTCTTTCCAACAGTCAATCCGAAATCCCCCCTGATTGTACCAGGTGCTGCTTCAGATGGATTTGTTTTCCCCATCATATTACGAGCTGTACTGATGACGTTTTCACCTTCCCATACCATAGCAAATACTGGTCCGGAAGTGATAAAGTCTACTAATTCACCAAAGAAAGGTTTTTCTTTGTGTTCTTCGTAATGCTTTTCAGCCAGATTCCGGGGAATGGACATGAGTTTCGCACCGGCTAGTTTATAGCCCTTCGACTCAAAACGACTTACAATTTCCCCTATCAAATTTCTTTGTACCCCATCTGGTTTTACCATTAAAAAAGTTTTCTCCATAGTACTTACACCCCATTTGTATGTATACTAGTCTAGCTCTATAAATCTTATCAAATTTATTAGAAAATAACAATAGATTTACGTACGTCTTTTGCCAATAAATTTCGCAATATCCTCTAACGTCTTTTTAGCCCTCTTATTTGGTAAGCTCTCTAGCGTGGATAGTGCCTTCTGAAGATAATGATTACTTAACTGGTAGGACTTCTCAATAGCACCCGTATGGTGTAATGCTTTTATTATTTCATTCATTTCCTCTTTTTTAATCGTTTCGGGATTCTTAAACGTTTTTTCTAAAAGCAGGAAAAATGAACGATTCTCCATTGCATATAGCACAGGCAACGTTATATTTCCTTGAAGTAAATCATTTCCTGCTGGCTTTCCAAGTTCCTTAGATGAAGATGTGAAATCTAAAATATCATCTATTATTTGATAGGACATTCCAATGTAATAGCCATATTGATACATTTTCTTAGCTTCCTTTTCCGACAGTCCCCCTACTACTGCTCCTAATTGGCAGCTCGTAGCTATTAATAATGCTGTTTTCCGTTTAATTCGGCGTAAATAATTACGTAAATTTTGATCCCAATTAAACTTGTCTTTCATCTGTTCAATTTCACCTATACAGACTTCCACAATCGTTTTGGATAAAATGCGATGAACATTAGAGTTTCTAAGTGTAGAAATTTCTTCCAGTGCACGTGCTAATATATAATCCCCCGTATACATTGCAACTCTATTTCCATATCGTTTTTTTATCGTTGGCTTTCCTCGTCGAAGTTCTGCTTCATCTATCACATCATCATGCACAAGTGTTGCCATATGTATTAATTCAAGTGAGACAGCCACTTTTTTTATCTTTTCTAAATCAAATTCACCTAACTGTCCAGAAAGCAAAACAAATACAGGACGAATTCTCTTCCCTCCGGCATCTAATAATTCAGTAGAAGCATTGCGCAACACTGGATGTTCAGCTTGAATGGTTTGATGTAAGGATGTCTCTATAAAATCTAAATCCCTTTTTAAATATCCATATGTTTTCGGAAGTTTCATGTGTTTCACCTTTATAGTTACTAGAAGTTACACATTCTTTGTAACAAAATGTGTACAGTTGATTTCTAATTTTTATATCCCATATGCATTGCCGCGACTCCACCAGTATAACTTTTCACTTCTACATGAGAGAATCCAGCTTCTAAAAACATTTGCTTCAATTTATATTTATCTGGAAAAGACCTCGTAGATTCATTTAACCAGACATATTCTTTATAGCTCTTTGCGAATATCCTTCCAAACAAAGGCATAATATAGCGAAAATAGAAGAAGTATAATTGTTTAAAACCAATAACTGTAGGCTGCGACGTTTCCAGGCAAACTACTCTACCTCCTGGTTTAACAACCCGATACATTTCTTTCAGCACGGTCATGTAATCAGGCACATTTCGAAGTCCAAACCCGATTGTAACATAGTCAAAGGAATTATCCTCAAATGGAAGTTCCATTGCATTTCCATGAATTAATTCAAGATGATTGATTTTCATCTCTTCTTTTTTCTCATTTGCAATAGACAGCATATTTTTACTAAAATCAAGACCTATTACTTTTCCGGTTTCTCCGACTGTTTCAGCTAAAGCGATAGACCAGTCACCGGTTCCGCAGCAAATATCAACTGCTGTGGATCCCTTTTGGACGTTCATTCTTTTCATGACATCTCTTCGCCAAGCTTTATGGCGCTGAAATGAAATAATCGAATTCATGGAATCATAACTTTTATAAATTTTCTCAAATACGTGATGAACTCTTTCTTCTTTTGATTGTTCTTGCATCATTTATCCCTCTTCCACAATGGAGGCTTTGAAGTTTTTCTCAGCAATGCGCAATTTATTACTTATGTGTTCTTTTAATAGTTTGTGATGTTCCGGCAAATCGGCCAGTCGATTCTTTACTGTTAGGCACTTTTCATGAATAACAGAATCAACCCGGTTTATAAAAGATATATGATTGCTATTTAAAAATTTTCTAAGAAATGTTGACTCTACCTTATTATTCAAATTGTCCTTTTCCCGAATCAATCTATTTATAATTAACCATTCGCTAGAGATATCATTTAAAGACGGGTCTTTTACGTAATCAGCAACATATAAAATTAATGATATGTCAATTTTCCTAATCAGATCCATGCTCTCTTCTATAAGATTTTCATCCAAATAGTATAACTTCATTTTGTATTCATTAATCTCTTTAATTGCAGCTGCTAATGTATGAATTAAGTCATATTGCTCAATTTCAGACAATAGTAAATAGTATAGACCACTATAATAATCTCCTGCTAAAACACGTAATTGAATTACCGCTTTTTCATCATTACTCATATTTGGCTGAAACGTTATGGGAACCTGTTCATGCGTATCCAAAGCTACCTGAATCAACATTGCTGTAATAATGCAGCGCTCTTTTTCTATTTCCGATAAGGATGACTGACAATCCATTAGCGCAGATAAAATCATCAGTTTATCATCATCAATGAATGGTTGACCAACGATTTGTTTTATGTATGAATGATTTAATTTATCTCTTATTTGTTCTTTCAGATTAGCTATATCCATGCTAGATGTATTCAAAAAAATCACCTAAAGCCTTTCTCCAACTCTCTTTGATTGCTCTAGTTATTATAGCATATTTCTAGCATGAACCAAATGTTTGATTTTTTTCTGCTAAAACGCACAATAAAGTGCACTCTTATTCTGACTTCATTTCACCATGACCTGTTTGAATAATGGCACTGCCCCTAACTTTTACAGCTGAGGTGTGTTCTGTGAACTGAGCAATCATCACTTCCCCTTTATCCAATTTTTCAGAATGGTGAAAGCGTGTATCAGAGCCTCTAGTTAAGCCAATAACGTTTACTCCATCTTCCAATGCTTTGATGACAAAAAAGTCCGGATTATATTTTGCATCACTCATCTTTACACCCTCCTCATTATATGTTCAATCGCATCTTAAAATTTATTCCAAAACATTAATATAAAAAGGGTACGTTTTTGTGTAACGTACCCTTTTTCATTGCCCTATGTATATATTATTTAACTACATCTTTTAGGGCTTTACCTGGTTTGAAAGCTGGAACCTTGCTTGCAGGGATTTCGATTTCTTCACCAGTTTGTGGATTACGACCTTTACGTGCAGAACGTTCACGTACTTCAAAGTTACCAAATCCAATTAATTGTACTTTTTCACCATTTTTAAGTGAATCCATGACAGATTCAAAAACTGCATCAACAGCTTTTGTAGCATCTTTTTTAGAAAGCTCGCTTTTTTCAGCGACTGCATTAATTAAGTCTGTTTTATTCATGACATTCACCTCCTCCCAAATCGTACTATCAATCAGAACAAAATAATTAGTCTAACATCATTTGTTCACTATTTTGCCTGTTTTTATACGTTAGTCATCTAAAATGAATTGATGACAAGGCTTATAATAACTGAGATTGCTATAAAATTCAACAATAAGTATCCATTTCTTTAATAATTATTACCAAAAACCCTAAATTTTGATAAAAAATGGCTTTTTTTGTCATGTTTTCAAAATAATTATATAAGTCAAAATAACCTACTAAATATGATAGACGATTGCTTACACTATTACACATACGACACGGAAACGTTAAATCCCTTCTAATTTTTTCATAAGCCCGGTAACTATTTTACTCGTCGCAGTTCGTATAAACTGCGACAGTAAACAATTCCATTGTAATGCTCTCGCTTGTTCTAATTTTGAATGCGTGCTTGCATTCGCTCCGGGAGAATACTTGCGGTTCGTGGGCACGACCTAAAGCCTCCTCGTGGAAAACTGCCGCTGCTCAGGTCTGGAACGTGCTATTCCCACAAGACAAGGAACGCGAACTGCAGCTCTACATCGCACGAAGAAAATCGGTTTTTATTTTCGAGGAGTCTACATATTCTGCCTACGCTAGTATTGGTTTTCTGGTTAATCTTTAGCTATAACCTATAAAAGGTACGTTAGATAAGCTTCTTTTCACCTGAAGTGAGACCTTACTTTACTATAAAAAAGATATGTACTCCACGAGATTACTTTTGGCCGCAAATATTCTAGTTACCTGTTTTAACAGAAGCGAGTTACATCAGCAAAAAGAAGATGTTATATGTTATTGTATTGAGAAACAAACTGTTCACTAATCCAATCAAACATCGTTAGTAACACTCAGGTAGAAAGTTGAAAAGCTCAAAACTAGCGAAGGAAATACACGGAGACTCCTTGAAAAAGAAAAGCACTTTTTCTGCGTACGGCATAACGCTGCCGAAGCCTTCCTTGTCCTTTGGGAAAAGAGGCATCGGTAAAACCCCAAAAGACGCGACATTTAAGGAACAAAGGCGCAAGCGCCCGTTTAGCGACGTACGGACTGCGCCTGGCCATGCCAGGTGGTTCGGTGTTGCCGCGCAAAGCGGGGTTTTAACCGAACAGTCCCCGCAGGAGATAAAGGAAACATGCCCCTTCATAGGGGTATGCCGACGCCTGAGCGCTAGCCCGCTTTTAGTCGGCCTTCCTTAAAAAAAGGGAGTCGATGTTGACTTTCACCGTAAGGGTATAAGTGCGACTAAGCCTCTGGTTTCACCAATCGACAAGTCTTCTTTATCGTACGGAGGTGAAGGGAGTCTCGCTAGTCGCTGGGCGCTGGAGCTGGATGTGGCTACTTAAAGTAATAAAAATTATCCACAGGTTTTACATTTTATAATTTCCTAAGCAAGAACAAAGGCTAAGAACGCCACGACCTGTGGCAGCGCCTTTGTGACCAACGTCCTGTCGGCCCTAGCTCACCAGCCGTCCACGGAAAGCGTAGTGTA
This sequence comes from Oceanobacillus salinisoli, assembly GCF_009733865.1. Taxonomy (GTDB): domain Bacteria; phylum Bacillota; class Bacilli; order Bacillales; family Amphibacillaceae; genus Oceanobacillus; species Oceanobacillus salinisoli. The sequence continues at coordinate 245,012 of NZ_WOFB01000003.1, forward strand.
TTTCCGTAACGGTAGATTAAACTCCAAGATCATCTAAGGTTACTTCGCAGTTTATAGATTTTACATCATAAACAACTAAGCTTTTTAGAAGAACTCGCATTCGCTTGTCCTTTATCGAATGTGTTAGTTTTTCTTATACTTGGTACATTTAAATTTTAACTACGTCGAATCCTCTTCATGCTAAATTTTTATACTTTCCTAACGTATAAAAATGTATATTTGTTAGGAAATTTATAAAGAGGATTCCTTATTAGTTTCAACCATAGAAAAAGCAGCTTACCAAGAAGCTGCTATAAAATAATTGCTATTAAACTACCTGTACCCTCGTTAATAATTCTTTCCAGTGTATCTTTTAATTTATATCTTGCGTTTTCTGGCATTAATGAAATTTTTCCTTGAATGCCTTCTCTGACGATGGAACTTAGAGATCTTCCAAAGATATCTGACTCCCAAATAGATAATGGATCTTCTTCAAAGTCCTGCATTAAGTATCTGACAAGTTCTTCACTTTGCTTTTCCGTGCCAATAATTGGAGCGAATTCAGATTCTACTTCCACTTTTATCATATGAATGGAAGGTGCTACTGCTTTTAAGCGAACCCCAAATCTGGAGCCTTGTCTAATAATTTCAGGTTCATCTAAAATCATATCTTCTAACCTAGGCGCAGCAATCCCATAGCCTGTTTGTTTCACCATTTGAAGGGCCCCAGCTACTTGATCATACTCCCTTTTTGCGTGTGCAAAATCCTGCATTAATTCCAAAAGATGATCTTTTCCTCTTATCTCTTGACCAACGATTTCTTTCAGCACTTCATCATATAAGTAATCTGGAGCATGCAGGTCAATTTCAGCGACCCCTTCCCCCATTTCCATACCTGCTAAATTCGCCTTTTCAATATAATCATACTCATCGAAGTTACCGACAATTTGATCCACATCTCTTAACCTTTTAATATCTTTAACGGTTGTTTGAATCGCTTCCTGATAATTTTCTCTTAACCAGTGATTTTCTTTAAGTACCATTACCCAGCTAGGCAAATTCACATTAACCTCTAAGACAGGGAATTCATAAAGTGCTTCACGAAGCACACTGTTTACATCATGTTCGGACATGGATTCAATATTAATTGCTAAAACAGGGATATCATATTCCTCTGATAGCTGATTACGAAGCAGTTCCGTTTCCTGACTGGACGGTCTTGTTGAGTTAACTACCATAATAAACGGTTTTCCTACTTCTTTTAGCTCTTCTACAATTTTTGATTCTGCTTCTACGTAGTCATTACGTGGTATTTCACCAATCGTTCCATCTGTTGTGACTACTACACCAATTGTAGAGTGTTCTTGAATAACTTTTCGCGTACCAATTTCAGCTGCGTCATGAAAAGGAATTGGTTCCTCATACCATGGGGTATTTATCATTCTAGGGCCATTTTCATCTTCAAATCCTTTTGCGCCATCTACTGCATATCCAACACAATCAACCAGTCTGACATTTACATCTAATCCTTCATCCACATTGACTGATACCGCTTGGTTTGGAATAAATTTAGGCTCTGTCGTCATAATAGTTTTTCCAGCAGCACTTTGCGGTAGCTCATCCTGCGCTCTTTCACGTTCGCCATCATCATCGATATTGGGTAATACAACTAATTCCATAAACTTTTTTATAAAGGTGGATTTACCCGAACGGACTGCCCCGACAATACCTAGATAAATATCTCCGTTTGTCCGCTTTGAAATATCTTTAAAAATATCAATCTTCTCCAAAAGATCCCCTCCCGATCTTGAGTACTTTGATTTTCAGATAAACTACGAATAATTGACATTACAAGTCTATGATGTTGTCCTATCAAAATATGACTTAAATTTCCTATAAAAGAGTAAAATTTGAATATGTGATGGCTGAATAAAATTTGATAAACAAATAAACCCTTGCAACAATATATGTTACAAGGGAAGGAATATGATATATAATCCTTATTTATTTAAAAAAACTGGTTCATTATTTTCCATCGTATAGGCTAAAGAATAGGCTGGTACGAAGGGCGTATTTTCCGCTAATATGTAGCGAATATCGTCCCCTTCAGCATAATCATGACTATACTCTTGTAATACCTGGTTTAAGTCTATTCGATAGTCTATATACAATTTCCCTTCAGCGTCCATAATGATAGGAAGGTGCTCGTTGGAATAGGGACTATTCACAGTTGGCGGCGACTCTAATCCTATTTTTTCGTGGTCAACCGTATAGATTCCATCTTGAATAACCTCCCCAAATGGAGGGAAAATATGTTCATCACGATATGCATCTACCCGTATATTAACACTACGAATAGCTTCAGTGAGCCTTAAATCAATCAATCTTACCCTTGGATCCTCTTCGGGTGTGATGAGTACATATTGATACATCCCACCATTTTCAAAGGCATTTCCAGGTATTTCTGAAATAAAGTTCCGTTCCTTTAATAAACTGAAATCAATTAAATATTTTTCAAAAATTGGTGTATCATTTTCTTTCGTCCGTATCGGAACCAAACCATTTGTTTCCTCTCGGTATTTGTCGACTGCGGTTTGCACCAGATCCAGCTGATCTTCATAAGGTGTTTGATTTTCCGCCTTTTCGCTTTCTGGATACAAGCAGCCGCTTAGAAAAATCATGCAAAAAAACATGATTAATGAACCGGTATATGTACGTTTCAACTAAATGCCCTCCTTATCTAAACTAAGCTGTTGGACCAGTGATAACAATATAAATAATGATAAATGATCCTAAAACTAAACATATGTAAGCTATTAGTGAAACAGTTTTAGCCAGCCACCCATTTAGTTTATATCGGCTAAGAAGGATTAAGCCCATAGCTAAAAATAAAAATATCATCCCAGCAAAGGAAATATACATTTTAAGCATGGAAATTGACACATTATTCACCCCTATTATTTTTCTATGCATGTCGTATTATAACACATTTTCCCGTATGAATATGGATTTTATGTCTGTATTTCGTATTTTACAGGTAAGGAAAAGATTAGATTTCAGACCAAGAAGTGAATTCGATTTGGCAAACTTTTAACGTGGTAAGAAATCTTTTCGGTGGAACGAGTAACTGAAAGCTAAAAGACGAATGAATATGCTTTTTTCCAATGGTATAAAAAAACCGAGATGAAGGGGGCTAGCTTCATCTCGGGTTGACTAAATAAATTCCATGCAGGCTCTATTTTGGAATGCTTGTGCGATTTATTTTATGCGTGTAAACGTCTTAATGTATCCTCACTTGCCCATGAATCGTTACTTTTTAAATAATTCATTTAAAGATTGTGCATCTGCTGGAATTTTGTTATTGGTAATAGCTTGAACAATAGAGTCTTCTTTTTCCTTGGATAAAGGCTTATTTGCCATTTTTGCAAGATGACGGACCAATTTCCTTACCGTTCTCTCATCTGAGAAATCTGCATGTTTAACCGATTCAGCAACTTTATAAATATCATCAGGATTTATATTCGCATTTTGCTGTATTTTATCAAACATACCCTTTTGAAAATTATTCACACTTTTTCCTCCTTGCATTGTTAATTCATCATATTATATGCAAGGACAGTGATTACGTGTTAATTCGAATAACGCTCATATAATAAATGGGCAATATCATCCATTTCTTCTCGTTTCGAACGGCTCATTAATTGTTCTACTACTTCTTTAGGAACTTTATTTTCAAATAAAACCTCATATATTCCGGTTGTAATGGGCATTTCGACATTTTCTTCTTTGGCAAACTGGTAGGCTGCTTTTACGGTCCTAACCCCTTCTACAACCATCCCCATTTGCTCCAACACTTCTTCTAATCGATGCCCCTTACCTAACAAGTTACCAGCACGCCAATTTCTGCTATGAACACTTGTGCATGTTACAATTAAATCTCCTACTCCAGATAAGCCTAGAAAGCTAAGTGGGTCTGCTCCCAATTTTGTACCTAATCTTGCAATTTCAGCGAGCCCTCTTGTCATCAGAGCTGCTTTGGCATTATCCCCATAGCCTAATCCATCTGAAATACCGGCACCTAAAGCGATGATATTTTTTAGTGCACCGCCAAGTTCAATCCCTAAAATATCTGTACTTGTATAGACGCGAAATGCCTCATTAATAAATAAATCCTGGGCAACTTTTGCATACTCCATGTTCAGTGAGGCAACTGTAATTGTCGTCGGGTGTCTTAATGCAACCTCTTCTGCATGACTAGGACCTGATAAAACAACGATATCATGATAGCTATATTGATCAAGCTCCTCATCAATCATCTGTGATACCCTTTTTAAGGTACCAGGTTCTATACCTTTTGAAGCATGGATGATTGTTACAGAAGGGTCAAGTATGCTGTTTAATTTTCGCGAAATTTCTCGAATGGCTTTTGTTGGCACCACGATTACAATTGCTTTTACACCGTCTATAGCTTTCTCCAGGTCAGCAAAAGCTTGAATGCTTTCTGGAAGTGTTACGTTTAGATACCGTTCATTTTTATGTGTTTGATTTATTTCTTCGACTTGTTCTTTTTTATGGGACCATAGACGAACACCGTATCCATTATCCGATAAGACGATACTTAGTGCTGTTCCCCAGCTTCCTGCTCCAAGTACTGCAACTTTTTCCATGTTTTTCCTCCTCTACCCGCGTTTTCTAGCAAAAATTTTAATTGGAGTGCCTTCGAAGCCAAAAGCATCTCTAATTTTATTTTCTAAAAAACGCTGATATGAAAAGTGCATTAATTCGGGATCATTCACAAATATGACAAAGCTTGGCGGTTTTACTGCAACTTGTGTAGCATATAATACCTTCAGCCTTCTCCCTTTTACCGTTGGAGTTGGATTCATGGCTAAAGCATCCATAATCACATCATTCAATACATTTGTTGAAATCCGCTTCGCATGATTTTCACTGGCATATTGTATAGCTGGAATTAAAGTGTGTAATCTCTTTTTTGTTTTTGCTGAAAGAAAAACAATTGGAGCATAATCCAAAAATTGAAAATGTGCTCGTATCTTTGTTTCAAATTCTTTCATTGCTTTCTCGTTGGATTCAATGGTATCCCATTTATTTACAACAATGACTACCGCTCTTCCTGCCTCATGTGCATAACCAGCTATTTTTTTATCTTGTTCTCTAATCCCTGTCTCGGCATCAACTAAAACCAACACGACATCAGAGCGTTCAATTGCTTTTAATGCTCTTAATACACTGTATTTCTCTGTTGATTCATAAACTTTACCTCGTTTTCGCATTCCAGCTGTATCAGTAATTACATAATCTTGACCATCCCTACGCAAGTGGGTATCAACCGCATCTCTAGTGGTTCCTTCCATTTCACTCACAATAACCCGTTCTTCATTAAGAATGGCATTTACGAGAGATGACTTACCAACATTTGGTCTCCCAATTAAACTGAAATATATCGTATCTTCATCTTTTTCTTCTCCGTTTGTTTGCGGAAAATAGCTGACAACTTTATCCAATAGGTCACCTAAACCTAATCCATGAGAACCGGAAATAGGAAACGGCTCACCGAAACCCAGTGAATAATATTCGTAAATGGTGTCACGCATTTCGGGGTTATCGATTTTGTTTACGCCTAATACAATTGGTTTATTGGACTTAAATAACAGCTTGGCTACTTCTTCATCAGCAGCAGTTATTCCTTCCTTCCCATTTACCAAAAAAATGATCACATCCGCCTCATTTATGGCAACCTCAGCCTGTTCTCGCATCTGTACGAGTAATGGTTCATCCCCTAATTCAATCCCACCAGTATCAATGAGATTAAATGTATGGTTTAACCATTCTGCCTGGGAATAAATTCGATCTCTTGTTACGCCAGGTATATCCTCCACAATGGAGATTCTTTCTCCAACCAATCTATTAAAAATAGTTGACTTGCCAACGTTAGGCCTTCCTACAATTGCTACTACAGATTTCCTCATAAAAAGAGTCCTTTCTCTTTTACATTCTTATTTGCTTAACTTAATATATTCTAGCAAAAGAAGAAAATATTAACAATTAAAAATAGCAAGTAATGGTAAGTTAATGCTTTACAACAATATACAATTCATCACTCAAAGCATGCACGATCCCATCGGTAATGGCTTCTATATTGGCAGCCACCTGCTCGAGTTCCTTCTTCGTCTCACAAATAAAAATAGGAGCTCCACCAGAGATTTTAGACTCATTCAGTGTAATGACTGCTAAAATAGCCTTTTCAATTATCATTTCCCATGTACCTCCTTATTATGTGATTTGGATTGGGAAGGCATTCTAATAGCACTTTCAAGAACCGGCACTGCCCCAATGACCTCTTTTGCTTTCTCAATATCTCGAATTTGCGGCAGTACAAATACTCCTAATCGTCCATCATCCAAATCCCGTTTAATTAAAGGGGTTAAGGCTGGCGTTCCGGAATCACGGAACACACCTAAAGCTACCGAAATATCGTGTAATATCGCCTGTCTTTGTCCTAAATTTGCTATGGTATTGATGGTATTAATATCTTTTGGCTTAATAATAAATCCCATGCCATATTTTTGAATCTCTTTATGTCTTTCAGGCAGACCGATATTCATAATATATATATTGTCGACGTACAATCCTGCACCTTCGAAATGTAATTCCTTGTATTCAATATCCACAATATCTTTCAATGTACTTCCGCTCATCAGTATTTTTGAGATAAAATAGCATATGACAGCAGCAATCACAGCAAAAATTGGATTGGTTAAAATATAAACTAATGTCCCAACAAATGCAGTAATAATCACGAGATAATTTCTGCTTTCAAAAGAAATTGCTATGCCTTCTATATATGTTTTTCCGCGTGAAACTAACTCAAAATCATCCACTTCACTTAACGTATTTCTTTCCATATTGCGCACTTCTCTGAACTGTGTAGCAGCAACTGTCAGAATTGTTACTGCGGTATAATCTTTTTCCATAATTGCAGGAATTATTAAAGCCCCTAAAGAAGCTGCAATAAACCCTAAAGACACATGAATAATTTTCCCATGTAAATATGTTGGATATTGTCTGTAATCGGTTCGAAGCATCAACATACGTAAGACAGTACCTGTTATAATTCCAAAAAGAATTGGATAAGTATACTCGTTCATTTTGCCACCTCTAGTTTTGTTTGTAATTTTGTGATGTACATGGATAATTTAGCTTTCCCCTTATGTAGTATGTCTAAAAACGTTAATAATAAAAGCGTACAAAACAAAGTATCTAAAAATAGCATTTCACCAATTTCTTCCTGTAATCCATAACTGGATAGAATAACGCTGTAAATCATTTCTCCCGCAATCATCCCAAACAGACAAACACTAATCCGTCCAAGATAGGCTTTGGATAGAATCGATGTTAAACAGCCAATAAGAATGCTAATTAACAGAATTCGAGGGATAATAATCCAAATTGGAGAAAGCTTTTCCCAGAATAACATTGCTGTATAGCCAATCGATATCGTAAAAGCGGAAAACAAATGATATAGTGTTCGAGGTTGCTTGGATAGCAGCACAATTGCTCCAAGAAAGAGTATAATGATACTTAAGGATATAGTATAGTAACCCAATTGGAAATAAAATGACGATCCAATAATAGTAAATAGAATCCAATATGCCAATAACGTTCGCAGTACACCTTTTTTCATTAAAAATGTGACAATTATCCAAAAAATCCAGCTAAACCAATAAAATAAAATACCAGTTATCAAACTACTCACCACCACCTATTACGCATTATGACCAGGAAAATATATAATCTATACGACGATATCATCATTAGAACAAGCAGGAGCATCACAAAATTGGAATTTTCATTAGTTAGGAGTATATACCAACTGCGAAATAAAATTTTTTTGTATATAGCAATAATTCTTAAGACAGGGCTTCAAATAAATCTTTTCCTAAGTTATGTTGCTCCACACTTCTGCTATTTAATCGGTAGTAATTAGTGGTGATAATACATAAAAATATTAGTGTATCGTGTCTACTTCTTGCAAAAAGATTAGAGGGTACAAAAAAAGCCCTTCCCCAGAAGGAAAGGACTTATCGATTAATTTTTGTATTTATCCAGCTTGTCACCAATTAAATCTCCTAAATGGAAACCTGACTGTTCTTCATCTTTTTCATATTGTTTATATTCTTTTTCTTCTTGTTCCTGTTCGAGCTCTTTAATGCTTAAGGAAATGCGTTCTTCATTTTCGTTCACATCAAGAACTTTTACTTTCACCTTTTGTCCAACTTCCAATACTTCCTGTGGTGTGCCAATGTGACGATTAGCAATTTGTGAAATATGTACTAATCCCTCTACACCTGGTAAGACTTCGACAAAAGCACCAAAATTCACAAGACGTTTTACCGTACCTTCTAATGTATCTCCGATTGAAATACGTTCTTCAATATTTGTCCATGGCCCTGGCAATGTATTCTTGTGTGACAACGAAATACGCTCATTATCCCGATCTACGGAAAGAATTTCTACACTAATTTTATCTCCTTCTGAAACGACATCAGAAGTTTTTTCTACATGCTCATGAGAAAGTTGAGATATGTGTACTAAACCATCAATGCCGCCAAGGTCAACAAAAGCACCAAATCCGGTTATTCGTTGAACGGTACCTTCTACTACTTGACCTGGTTCTAATGACTGAAGTAAAGAATGTTTCTTCTCTTTTTCTTCTGCTTCAACCACTGCACGATGAGACAGAATAATTCGATTTTGTTCTTTATCCAGATCAACAATTTTTACAGTTAATTTCTTCCCTTTATAATCTGTAAAATCTTCCACATAATGGGTCTCCACTAATGAAGCAGGAATAAATCCCCGAACACCTACGTCAACGACTAGTCCACCTTTTACAACTTCTTTTACTTCGGTTTCAAATATTTCCTCTTTCTCATATTTTTCTATTAAGTCACTCCAGGCAATTTCTGCATCTACCGCTTTTTTGGATAGAATTACTTCATCATCTTCTACTTTCTTCACTTTTAGAGTCAACTCATCACCTTCTTTTAAAACATCACTCGTTGTCTCTACATGAAGATTGGATAACTCGCTGATTGGAAGAATTCCCTCCGTCTTATAGCCGATATCCACAAGTACTTGCTTATCTTCTAATTTCATAACGGTACCTGTAACCGTATCGTTTACATTTAATTCTTTTAGATCTTTGGTCTCTTCACTCATATCCATAGCCTCCTAAATACAATAACAAATAAATAATAAACCTATTCTTTCTATAACTTCTAATAATTACAATTATTTGTCAAGTAAAGTTATTTGATTCTGATAATTTTCCTTCAATTTTTTTATTTCTGTCATAATCGCATCAGCTGTTTCCTTCGCAGATTTCTTCGATGTTCGATAATATTCCATATCAAGCGGTTTACCATATATAACCGTTAGCCTTTTAAACTTTTGATATGGTCCAATAATTGCACACGGTACCACTGCTGCTTCAGATCGTAAGGCAAAAAAGCCCGCACCTGCTAATGGATCACCAATTTCTTCGGTTTTGCTTCTCGTACCCTCAGGGAATAATCCGACTGTTTTACCTTCTTTAAGAATTTCCAAACCTTTTCTTAAAGCATTCCGATCAGCTAATCCGCGCCTTACCGGAAAAGCATGGATTCCTGTTAATAATCCACCTAATACTCGGTTTTCAAACAATTCACCTTTTGCCATAAAGTAAATATCTCTCCTGGATGTAATTCCAACTACTGGTGGATCAAAGTTAGAAATATGGTTAGAGCATATAAGTACCGGCCCTTCCTTTGGTATGTTTTCTTTTCCGATAACTTTTATACGATATAATGGATACAAGATAATAGCTAAGGCATATTTAGCAATTTTATATAGCATATTTTGTCTCCTTTTTTAGCCTTTCTCCATGTAGTTCGAAACTGCATTTAAGATTTCCTGTACAACTTCGTCTATGGTTAACGAAGTGGTATCTACTTCCGTCGCATCTTCTGCTTTAATTAAGGGAGAAGCTTCCCGTTTAGAATCAATTTCATCTCGCCTTTTAATCTCTTCCTTTAATTCTTCTAAATCTGATTCGATTCCACGACGGGTGTTTTCCTCATATCTTCGTTTTGCACGTTCTTCTACACTGGCTATAAGAAATATTTTAACTTCTGCGTCAGGAAGCACATGTGTGCCTATATCTCTTCCATCCATTACTACTCCCCGATCTCTTGCACTTGCAAGTTCCTGCTGGCGCAAAACCATTTCTCTTCGAACACTGGAGAGTTTTGCAATATACGAGACATTATTTGTTACTTTCTGCGTTCGTATTTCATCAGTTACATCAGCATCGTCTAAAAGCACGATTTGTTTTTGATTTCTTTGGCTTAATTCAATTTTAGTATGTAATAATAATTCTAGAATTGTTTTCTCATCATTTAAATCTACATACTGATCCAATGCTTTTAATGTAAGTGCGCGATACATCGCTCCCGAATCAATATAAATATAAGACAACTTTTCTGCAACTATTTTTGCAACCGTACTTTTCCCAGCTGCCGCAGGGCCATCAATTGCAATCGCTATGTCTCTTTTTTTCATGTACATCCTTCATTCCTCTCATTAACCAAATCATTCAAAAGATGGGGTATGATAAGTATTTGTTAACATACCTACAATAAATAATAACATACATAGAAAATTTTGGTCTAATTTAGCAGGAATTATTGTATTTCTTTTTGTCTTGCTTCACGCTGTTTCTCAAAACAATAGCGCATAATCATTTGCTGATCTTGGCTATCAATATCGGTAAATTTCAATGATGCGGTCTTAACATTGTTTTTTAAAGATTTTAGAAAGACGATTTCGCCGTTTGCTATCATATAGTGAAAACGATGGGCTTCTATTGGCAATACAATGACTGTCTTAATCTTATCTCCAACAGCTACCATTTTCTCATGCTTTAGAAGTATCGAAAGACCTCCCCCACTAATATCTGTAGTTACTGTAGCAAATGCAGGAAATGAATGTTCCAAGCTGTGTATTGCTACGTCTACTGATGTTTCAATTCGAACAAATTCCCTTCGCTGTATCCGTTTTATTTCTTTTTTATCTGGATATGGAATAGCCAATCCAGGTATGTTAGATTTCACTTTCGAGGCAATGTTACTTTCAAATTGATAGACAGCCTGGTCCCTACCCATATAAGTAACCGTAATATTTGTACCTACCGGAAGAAAGGATGTTTTATTATCCTTTACATTTATAGGGTAATCAATAATAATATAATGATTCTTTTTCTCGATTACTTTACAGCGATACTTCTCTACTTCCTCTGTATGTGAATCTCTTGTTTCTATATTAATTAAGGTGCCTATTTTCATCGTTAAATACACTCCTTTAATGTATAAAAGTCATAGTTGTTCGAGTTTACTCAAGAATTCTTTTATTGAAAAGACTTCGCAAATTTGGCTAGTGTATTGGTAAATTTTTGTTACGATATACCCATTATTACAGAAAAATAAAAAAAGGGAAAGGCTTTTAAGCCATTCCCTAGTTAACTGCATAATTAATTTCACTGCCACCTAATTTTTCAACTTTTTCCTCCTGCCCATTCATGGCATTTATAAATATCCGGTACGTATCATCACCATAAATACCTAAAAATTCATGTGTTAACACTTCTTCACCTAAATCATTATCAATAACAGCTAAAAATTCTTCCTGAATATCAACATTAGAATTAACCATTTCCTTCGCTTCGGATGCAGTTATATCCGGTTGTGGGATATCCCGTTCCTTATGATTTTGCATAAAATTTTGGGCGGTTAAACCTAGTATATCTCCATTATCCAGAGCTACTTTTACTTCAATCGCATCGGAGTATATACGAACACCATCCTGACTGTAAAGGAAGGAATAAGCACCTATATTATCATACTCACTGCTCTGAAATAAAATCATATCCTCAAAGCCTAATTTTTCAATGTATTCCTCGGCTCTTTCCGTTCCTTCATTCAGGCTTATTTTTTTATCACCAATTGGTCTTTCTACTAGTAACGAAATTGGATTGCCACCCTGTTTGGTTATATCCAAATAACCATGACGATCCCCATTCGTATAAGAAGCGCTATACATTGGAACCTCTGCACCATTACCCGTTTCTGTAATTCGGATTTGTGACTCGTCCTCGATTTTGAATAGTTCCTTACTAATTCTCAAAGCTTCGTTTTCATCAATGTCTTTACTGCCTTGCAAAAACTTATATTGATGATTTTTTGCGGATGTACCGATGATAGAAGAGTCCACATCTGCTTCAGAAAATCCTTCTACTGTCTTTTCCACTGTTTTCAGCCCGTCAATGACGGTATTGTCTACTTGTGCATCTTCATCTGCTAAGGCCATTTGAACATCCATCCAACGAAGGTTTTCTTCTAATACAAGATGCTGAACTTGCCTAAGTTCTCTTTCAATTTCTGCAGATTGTTCATATAAGTTCTTCAATGTTTCCGTTTCTTCATCGCTCAATGGTTCATCATCCAAATTTCTAATTGCCGTCCGATAAGTAAAATCACCGATGTTAGAAAGAAATTCTTCTGTTTTATTAAATGGCAGTAATCCCAAAGGAAGCTGATTCACATCTGATGATGCTTCAGATGTTAACCTCCAAATCTCTACCATTTGCGGAGATAGACGCTGATCCGAATTCATTGCAAGAGCCGTTCCGATTTCATCATGAAGTAAATCAATATGATAGGCAAGTTCATGAAACGCTCGTTGATACGTATTTTCCGCCTGAATAAGAATCGCATTTTTCTCCTGATGTTCCTGATAACCCCAAAACGCAGTTCCGGCGACTACTAGCCCCAACACCGCTATTAATATCCATCTTTTCATCGTTAATCACCATCCTATTTACAGAATATATGCTTACCAATTCGTTTAATCTGTGGTCTTGACCAAATCCAGCTTGATGTAGCAGTGTCTGGATTAAAGTAATAAATAGCATTTCCAGTTGGATCCCATCCATTAATAGCATCTAATACGGCTTCTCGTGCCCGCTCATTTGGAGTTAGCCAAATTTGACCATCCGCAACAGCTGTAAAGGCTCTCGGTTCAAAAATCACTCCTGATACTGTGTTTGGAAAGGTTGCGCTTTCTACCCTATTCAAAATTACTGCAGCTACTGCCACCTGTCCTTCATATGGTTCTCCTCTTGCTTCACCATAGACAGCATTAGCCATTAATTGAATATCATTTTGTGAAAAACCTTGTGGGACGTTTACCGCAGTTGTAGCAGGCCCTTCCGCCTGGGCATCTGCATCAGCACCTTGCTCTGCAGGCTGTTCATCTTGTTCTTCTTGAGGTGCTGGTTCAGCCTGTTGCTGCGCTTGTTCTCCACCATCATTAGCTGGTTGTTGTTCCTGTTTAGCCCCCCCATCTTGCTTAGGCTGTTGCTTCTGTGGTTGAGGTGCGGATTGTTTCTCTTTATCTACACCACCATAATGCGTAAATTTATTACCTTTGGCTATTTGTTCTTTGACAAAGGATTCATCATAGTCTGTTACTTGAACCAGCTTATCCTTAGTTTTTTGACCGGCTAGTCCATCCACTTTCATTCCAAATTCGTATTGAAAGTTTCGTAATGCCCAATACGTACCCCAGCCAAATACTCCATCAATTTTACCGTTATAAAAACCTATATATTGTAATCTTGCCTGTAATTCTATAACATCATCCCCTGTTGCACCTTGCTGGATGACCTGTGGACTAAATGCATGAACTGTTTTCGTCGGATTCGTTGATTCAAAAGCAATGAACATCGTACAAATAACCATAAGTAATAGGCATGTTCGTTTATAGACCATTATTTTTCCTCCTGATACACTTAGTATTGTGATATCTATTTTTTGATTAAATCCCCTTTTTATGCATAATTAGAGATAAAGTATCCTTTTAACACTGCGATATAAATAAAAAACCCTTTGTACAATCACGTTATACAAAGGGTTGTTCATATTATTTTCATTTATTGTCAAATTATTTTATCATAGTTACTGATTGATTGGCTGCTTTCATTCGATGTAGGGCAACACACCAAAGGAAAATCATAAATGGACTTAAATAATAAATCCAATAACTTGCAACACTCATTAGAATATAGTTATATATACCATGTAATATAAAAGGAATAAGCAATGCAAATATTCTATTCCAGTTTGTGTGTAAATTCGTAACTTTTGCCCTTCCAAAATAATAGCCCATAATTATTCCAAATAATGCATGTGAGGAAACAGGAAAAAAAGCTCTTAGAAAGGCATATTCAATTCCATTGGTTAATAAGTATAAAACATTTTCCAATGAAGCAAAGCCAAGGCTAATGGATACCGCGTATACAATACCATCATAGTGATTGTCAAAATCAGAATGGTGATAAATTGCAAAGATAAAGATAAACCATTTTGAAAATTCCTCTAATAATGCGACAAAAAAGAAGGATTGAATAAAATGATTATTTGTTATGTTTTCTGCGGCTAAAGCATACTGAATAAACATTATTGGAAATACTAACAATGCTCCCAACATAAACATTTTAACAATTAATGAAATAGGTTCTGTAACCCGATCTTTAAGATATATATAACACATTAATGCAAACACAGGAGCCAGGCCAGCAGATAACACACCAATCATTTTTCAAAAACCTCTTTCCTTTTACACTAGTCTTATCGTATCATGAGGTTCGAATTATGAAAATACAAATTATAGAAAACAGGTGATTTTTTGAAAAAAATACTAATCATACATACTGGTGGAACAATATCCATGCTCGAAAACAAAGATACGGGAGAAGTCAACTCAGCAGAAAAACATCCATTATCCGATATTACAAATCAGGCCAAACTAACTGCGGAAATAGATGAAAGGATTTTATTTGATCTTCCTTCTCCACAAATTACACCACAGCATATGTTAACGCTATCGAAGGAAGTTGAAAATGCACTGCCGAACTATGATGGATGTGTGATAACACATGGAACCGATACGTTGGAAGAGACGGCATTCTTTCTAGATATGGTTGTACAAACAAATAAGCCGATTATCCTAACCGGAGCGATGAGGTCCAGTAACGAAATTGGTTCGGATGCCCTATACAACTTGCTGTCTTCCATTCGAGTAGCTTTGGAAGAAGATGCAAGAGAAAAAGGGGTCCTGGTTGTCATGAATGATGAAATCCATACCGCAGAAAGTGTTACGAAGACATCGACAAGCAATGTTGCAACATTCCAAAGTCCACAGTTTGGACCAATTGGAATCATTACAAAAGATAAAATTATTTTTCACCGTACACGATTAGCTCGTTCAACTAGAAAAGTATCCAGCATATCATGCGATGTGTTCCTGTTAAAGGCATATGCTGGAATGAACGAGCAATTAATTAAAGCGGTACATCAAGCTAAACCAGATGGAATTGTATTAGAAGCATTAGGTCAAGGAAATTTACCTAAAGAAATGATACCTTCTCTAAAAGCAATCATAGATGACCAAATTCCTGTAGTCCTCGTTTCCAGAAGTTTCAAAGGAAATGTCCAACCTACCTATGGTTATGAAGGCGGTGGAAAACAATTATATGAGATGGGTGTCATTTTTGCAGATGGGCTTTCCGGTCCAAAAGCAAGAATTAAATTATTAATTGCACTTGAAAAAACGAAAGATATGGAATTGCTCAAAAATATGTTTTAAGAAAAAGGTACTGGGACAAAATCCGAACTAATTCAAATTCTAAGTGAAGAGTTTTGAATCATAGTTCGGATTTATTAACTAAAACACTTTCATCCAGGAAATTTTAGTATTACAGTATTTTTTGTACTACTAATGGAATATAAAATGACAGCGAAAAGAAAAACACACGAAGAGCGAATGTGATATTTTAATTGTTCAGTATGGCTTTCGTTATTGCTTCTCCATGAAAACGGCCATTTTCAATAAATATGGCATTATTATTAAATCCGCTAACTACAACACCTGCAATAAATAGTCCTGGGACATTGGTCTCATAAGTAGATTCATTATATTCAGGTTTCCCACTCGTTTTATCAACGTGAACGCCTATGTTTTCAAGAAAGGCTATATTAGGACGGTATCCGGTCATCGCGAATACGAAGTCATTTTTTATGGTGGATACTTGATTATTCACGGTATAAGAAACCGTACCTTCCGTTATTTTGGTCACATGCGAATTAAAAACCATGTTGACATGGCCATTTCGAATAAGCGATTCAAATTCTGGCAAAATCCATGGTTTAATACTTTTCGAATATTCTTCTCCACGATATAGTACGGTTACTCTTGCACCCGCTTTATGCAGCTCTAAAGTTGCATCTACCGCCGAATTCTTTCCTCCAATTACCACAACATCTTTATCGTAGTAGGGATGTGCTTCTTTAAAATAATGCATAACCTTAGATAATTTTTCTCCAGGAACATCTATATAATTCGGCTGGTCATAATATCCTGTCGCAACAATTACTTTTTTGCAGACATACGTGTTATGTTCCTCATTATTTTTTCTTGTGATCAGTTCAAAATTTCCTTCATCCAAACGTTTAACATCTAAAACTGTTTCAAACGAATGTATTCTGAGATTTTTTCTTGAAGCAACCTCTCGATAATACGCCAGTGCCTGATTTCTTACAGGTTTCTTGTTTTCTGTTATAAATGGTACATTTCCGATTTCCAGCTTGTCACTAGAACTAAAAAAAGTTTGATGGGTTGGAAAACGATATATCGTATTTACGATATTTTCTTTTTCAATAATAAGTGGAGAATATCCAGCTTTCTGCAACTCTATGGCACAGGACATTCCACAAGGCCCACCACCTATTATAATTATCTCCTCATTTTGCAATGTATTCACTTCCTTTAATTATGTAATTAAATAAAATAAATGGCTATTTTCGTAAGCTTTCGGGCATTTTAATCGTCACTATTGATATAACTTCGAACTAACTTTAAATGATGTTGGAGCATAACTTACCGCTACGGAAACACACTACGATCACCTTAGGGCGGCTTGTGAGCCTCCTCAGGTGAAAAGAAGTTTTTAAAACTTTCCTTTTATAGGTTATATCTATACATAAATCAGAAAACAAGAAATTACGTAGGCAGAATACGTAGCCTCCTCGAAAATACAAACCGATTTTCTTCGTGCGATGTAGAGCTGCAGTTTACGTCCTTGTCTGGTGGGAATAGCACGTTCCAGACCTGAGCAGCGAGGGTACTTCTTGAGTAATCTTCTTTGTTCCCTTACGCCAAGGAAATCAACTTCGAAGCGTTACTAGAAGACTAGAGGCGCACCGGTTTTCCCCGAGGAGGCTTTAGGTCATGCCCACGAACCGTAAGAATTCTGCCGGAGCGAATGCAAGCACGCTACCATCATTTGAACAAATGAGAGCATCACGATAGGAATTATCATTAGTTCGAAGTTTATATATTATGTGTCAGAAAGAATTTATTAATTAGAAAATAGCCAAACAAAAAACTCCTATCATAATTATAAACGATAAGAGTTTTTTCGTCTTTTTTTCTGTTTAGACCCACCCTCGAAAGCGTGAGGCTTCAGCCATTTTTCTTACACCAACCATATAGGCTGCAAGGCGCATATCAACTCTTCGGGTTTCTGCTGTATTATAAATTGTATTAAATGCTTTAACCATTATTTCGTTAAGTTTTTGGTCTATTTCTTCTTCAGACCAATAATATCCTTGGTTATTCTGAACCCATTCAAAGTAAGATACGGTTACCCCTCCAGCAGAGGCTAAAACATCCGGAACTAGTAATATCCCACGATCACTTAGGATTTTCGTCGCTTCCATCGTAGTCGGTCCATTTGCAGCTTCAACTACAATGTTTGCTTTGATTTTATGAGCATTATCTTTCGTAATTTGATTTTCAACTGCAGCAGGAACGAGAATATCGCATTCTTGTTCCAGTAGTTCTTTATTTGTGATGGTTTTATTAAAGAGCTTTGTTACTGTTCCAAAACTATCTCTTCTATCCAGTAAATAATCGATATCCAAACCATCTGAATCATATAGCGCGCCATAGGCATCGGAAATACCTACCACCTTAGCTCCAGCTTCATGTAAAAATTTGGATAAATAACTCCCCGCATTTCCAAAGCCCTGTACAATAACTCTGGCATCTTTGACATCAAGGCCTTTTTTATTTGCTGCTTCATTTAAGGCAATCGTGACACCTTTTGCAGTTGCAGTCTCTCTGCCGTGAGAACCGCCAAGAACAATTGGTTTTCCAGTAATAAATCCAGGATTATTAAATTCGTCAATTCGGCTATATTCATCCATCATCCATGCCATAATTTGCGAATTTGTAAATACATCTGGTGCTGGAATATCCTTTGTTGGCCCTACGATTTGACTAATTGCACGTACATAACCACGACTAAGTCCTTCTAATTCACGGAAAGACATTTCTCTTGGATCACATACGATACCACCTTTAGCCCCACCATAAGGAAGATCGACAATTCCCGCTTTCAAACTCATCCATATAGACAGTGCTTTAATTTCATTTTCTGTTACTTTTGGATGAAATCTGATTCCGCCCTTAGTTGGTCCGACAGCATCATTATGCTGAGCACGATAACCAGTAAAAACTTTTATAGATCCATCATCCATTCTAACTGGTATTCGGACCGTCATCATTCTCATCGGGTCTCTTAACAGATCATAAACCTCTTCCGGGTAACCTAATTTTTCCAATGCAGTTTTAATAACAGCACGTGTTGAAACTAAAACATCCATATTTTCTTGATTTATATTGGCAGAATTTGCTGCTTGTTCGGCTACCATGAATTTACCTCCTAGATTATGCATAAAAGTTTTGTAAACGTTCTATTCAGTGATTAGTATACACATTCATTGCAAATATGCAATTAAGTAAAACTAATGAATAATAGAACGTTTCCCTTCTTCATACAAATTTCCTCCTACTTCTTAACGGACAAGTTAACAAACTCCTCTATCATGTCATTGTAAGAAATGCCCACCGCTTTCGCTGAATCCGGAAAAAGGCTTGTAGGTGTCATACCAGGCAGCGTATTTACTTCTAGTATAACAGGTACATTTTCTTCAGAAAGGATAAAATCCACTCTGGAATAAATTTCACACCCAAGAGCCTGATGTGCAAGAACGGCATATTCTTGTATTTGCTTCGCTAATTTACCGTTAATCTTTGCCGGAACAACATGTTCACTTCCACCAGGAGCATATTTAGATTCATAATCATATAACGCATTTTTAGGAATAATTTCAATAACAGGGAGTGCTTTCTCCTTTCCAGTTAAACCCAATACGGGAACGGTAAGCTCTTTCCCTTTAATGAAATCTTCAGCTAGTATCGTATCATCACTTTGTAAAGCGGTTGTTACTGCATCGCTTATCTGTTTCACATCTTCTATAATAGATAACCCTAATGTGGATCCTTCTTGATTAGGCTTAATCACAAATGGAGTTTGAAAATCTTTTTTAATGGCGTCTGCTATCTGCTGGCTATTTATATTATCTAACAGTTTATATGTTTTACTCTTAGCAACAGGAATATGATTCATCTCAAATATTTGTTTTGCTTTTGCTTTATCCATTGCCAATGCCGAAGCCAATACTCCGGAGCCGACATAAGGAATGTTTAACATATCCAATAAACCTTGAATTTTTCCATCTTCCCCATATTTCCCATGCAGACCGATAAATACCAGGTCAACATTTAGCCCTATAATTTCATCTAAACGTTCAGGATGAAAATCAATTCCAATTACTTCATGACCTTTCTGTTTTAAAGCATTTATAATTCCTTTTCCAGAAGAAAGAGATACTTCCCTTTCACCGGAAGTTCCTCCGTAAAGAACAGCAATCTTCATTATAAGTACTCCACTCCTCTACTTAAATACCCACTTTCTTTCTTTCGTAATCAATAAAATACGTCAATAATTTGGCGAACAGCATTATGATTATATATTGCTTTACCATATTCATTTAACCTATAGGACGTTATAATACTTGGATATGCATACTCGGAAAGAATCGCAATTACATCCTCTCTTGATTGCATTGCAATATCTTCTTCCGTAAATAACATATAATAACGGTTATCAAAATAATATACTTGACCACCATTTATAGACACCGACGATAAATAAGACGAAACTTGAATAATATGTTCAAATTCTGCAAATGAAAAAATGACCTCCTGACTCTCATCCAAGGTTACCTTCATCTCGATAAAATCGTCATCCCAGATCATTTCTTCAGAGTTTTGTGTAACGGTGACGTGCATTCCTTGTGCCTGCATTAAATGAACCTGAACAAGCAGCATTCCTTCTATTTCAAAACCAAGTTCTGAACTTGCCTCGTACATCATATCACTAAATAAATTCCGGACACTTGATACATCATTCCATAATTCTTTCATAGTAAAACCCCGTTCCACTAAATCATCAAAAGGTAAAAAGATTGAAAATTGATTATCAGACAAACGTTCAACGCGCATACTAGTATCCTCCTTTAAACGCATTTTATCGAGGGGAATCTTTTACTTCATTATATGCTGACCATATAATTATTGAACTTTTTCATTTCTTAAGCACGCTTTTGGTGAAGCGTTAGCACATGACACTCTGCACTTGTACCAAAGCGAAACGGCAAAAGTGTATAACCGTACCCTTCACTTACAAGGATAGATGTATTTTTATATTTCTTAAAGGACCCTTTCTCGTACGGCCCCACTCCAAAAACACGAATCTGTCCGCCATGCGTGTGTCCCGCCAGAACGATATTCATTTTTTCCTGGTCATTTTTGTCCAGTTCATAAAAAGAGGATGGTATATGTGTCAGTAAAATATAATAATCCCCAGTAGCTTCTTTTAATGCCAAATCTACTCTTGCTTCTTTATATGTAGTGCAATCAAGTCCCAAAAAACTTAAAACAGCATGATTCCTTTTTACATTTTCGCTCGAGTTTGCTAATATTTTTACATTTTCTTTTTCAAGCAAAGCGGAGAATCTTGCCGTATTTGTTTCGTAATCATTATTCCCCCAAACGAAGTATATTGGTGCACCCCATTTCTTTAAGATTTCAATATTTCGTTTGGTTCGTTTTAGTGGTACATACTTTTCCGTTAAGTCACCACCAATGACAACGGCATCTATGTTCATAGTTACAGATTGAATAGTAGACTTTTCAATATGCCTGCGGTGAATATCGGATATATAAAATATTCGATAGCCATCGAAATCTTTAGGCAGTTTATGATCAACAATGATACGATAGTCTATTTTATCATGATGTGCTCTATAAATCATGTAAAATAATAAGATTGGAAAAGCAAAAGTAAATAGCAAAATGTATTTTTTCAACTTAACATAATTCTCCTTAGAAGTATAAATTCTATGTCACCTGTTCGAAGACTATTCATTGGTTTGATTGAACAAATTAAATAAACTATCTCCCCAGTTGTAGTATGCCCCGATGATTATTGCAGTTAGTAAAAAAATGACAATTAAAAAGCGGATTAAAGGCTTGTCCATTTTAATATGTGTTCGACTATTACTTGTATGTACTTCTCTTCTAGGAGGTAAATTAAGTATGTCGACATCCTTTTCTTCTGGCTCAGCCTTCTCTTGTTGTATTTGTTCCTGTTTATCTTCTATTATTTCATTAAATATGCTTCTTAATTCGTTTGCTTGATCGTCTTCCAATTTCGGATTCATGATATTTACACCTCACGATTTAAAGCGAATGATTAGTCCAAGCAAAAAATCAACTGTAAAATGGGCGGAGATGGTAACAAGTAAATTCCCTGTCCATTCAAACAGATAGCCTATGAAGAAACTTACGGCAACTATAGAAATAAAAAGTAATGGCTTTGATAAATACCGAAAATGCACGAGCGCGAAAATAAGGCTGGCAGCAAAGTAGCCAAATGAAGTTTGAAGAACACCTCTAAATAATAATTCTTCGGAAACTGCGACAAAAAACGCTAATATAAAAATAAAACCAATCGATTGATTTTCAAATATTCGCCGGTTTATTCCACCATCATCATACATTTTTTTCGGAAATACTTTCATCAGCAAAATATCCAAAAAAACAATGAATAATCCTGGAATAACACCAAAATAAAAGATTTCCTGTATACCCCAATTAACATATAACAACCAGTCGCTAACATTCTCAAAAAAAACGATACTTAATAAGGCAGCGATAAATAGTAAAATACCTTGTGATAAAAATAACTGCTTTTTGAGTTCTTCATCAGATAGTTGTTTAATTATCTCACTTTGCTTCATTTTGTTCACCTATGAGGAGTAAATTCCTTAACTGCGTAGCCCAGTCCAGTTCCATATTATTTTCTTTTAATTTTTGTTTCGGCTCCCAGTCTACCCATGAAAAACCACAGTTACTACAGCACTGATATAAAGCTTCGGTGCTACTGGGCTGAAAACTTTTATACAGCGTTTCTCTTAAACATTTTTCTTCGTGTATCCATTTTAATATTTCAGTAAGTTTACTTTCCTTCAGTTTAACACGGCTTTTTATTACATGGAATATGGTCTGAAAAATATATTTCCAATTTTCATTATATGTCATTATTTTATTATCTTTAATAATACCATGTTTTTCTAATTGATAACGCAAAAACCTCCACTGTATCTCACTTAATTCAAGACTATTTTGTATTTGCACATCATCTTCAGGCATATCTTGCTTTTGTTGAGAAAGGTGATATAAATAGTCATATACGTTGGATAATCGTTTCTCATCAGGAAGCTCATTCTGTATCATATTATGCGGCATGACGATATCATTTTTGGTAAACAGCAGAAGACTGACGCTGGATTTCCCATCTCTACCTGCTCTTCCTACTTCCTGGATAAACGATTCCATCTGCAATGGAAAGTGATAATGCACGATAAGCCGAATGTTACTCTTATTAATCCCCATACCAAATGCACTCGTACAACATATTACATCCAATTGATCATTCATAAACTGCTGCTGAATCGTTATTCGGTCCATGGCTTCCATACCCGCATGATAAAAAGCAATTCGTAATCCACTCAGTTTATTAGACAGTAGTTTAGCTATTTTCTCTGTCATATTTCGACTGGAAAAATATATAAGTACTGGAACACGATAGTTTGATAGAATCTGAATAAGCCGTTCATTTTTTTCTTGGTCATTTACCAGCTTCTCGATACAATAGGCAATATTGGGTTTATCTACAGGATAGATATGTTTAACCATATTTGGTTTGTTTAAGGAGGAGACAATATCCTCCTGTACAGCAGGTGTAGCTGTTGCACTTAATGCTAGAGTAGTGGGGTTGCCCAATTTAGAAATAATGGTGTCAAGCTTTAAATAATCCGGGCGAAATTCATGCCCCCACTGCGAAATACAGTGCGCTTCATCAATTACAAATAGACTAACCTTTATCCGTTGTATCACCCTAATCATCTCATTTTGCTGCAGCAATTCCGGGGAAATGAACAAAAGCTTAAACATATGTAAATTTCTCAATATGTCTTTTCTTTCTTGTGGGTTCATAAAACTGTTTAAAGCAACAACGTTTTTAAAGTGGCTGGCTTTTAGCTGCTTTACTTGATCAAGCATTAAAGAAATTAAAGGTGAGACAACAATAGTTAATCCTTCGAGTAAAATGGCAGGAAGCTGGTAGCAAATGGATTTCCCTGAACCTGTTGGCAAAATACCGAGTACATCCTTTCCTTCAAGAACGTCTTGAATAATTTCTTTTTGACCCTTTCGAAAAGAGGAAAAATGAAAATACTTTTTTAATTCTTGTTCCAATGTAAATTCCTGATTCATGTTAACCACCTTATTTTTTATTTAGACTCTAAGTTTCGTGTCTTTTTAACGCTCGCAATTTCTAAAGTTATGTAAAGTACGAACTAACTTAAGATGATGTTGGAGCGTAATCTACCGCTACGGAAATACACTACGCGCACCTTAGGGCGGCTGGTGAGCCTCCTCGTGCTGTCTCGTCTTTAGGGGGTCTTACCGAGGCCTCTTTTCCTACAGGACAAGGAAGACTTCGGTAAGGTTACATCGCACGCAGAAAAAGCGGTTTTCTATTTCAAGGAGTCTCTATGTTTTTCCTCCCTTGGTTAATGCTATTCAACTTTCTTAATAAGTGCTGCTAATCGGTGTTTAATTGGATCAAAGAACAGTTTATTTCTCTAGAGTATTATCTCTTCAGTAAAAAAGAAACTTATCATACGCCACTATTATAGGTTATAGCTATACATGAATCAGAAAACCAGCACTAGCTTAGACAGAATAAGTAAACCTGTGGGAAAAGCACGTGTCGACCTTAGCAGCACCGGTTTTCCTTGATGAGGCTTTAGGTCGTGCCCACGAACCGTAAGTATTCTACCGGAGCGAATACATGCACGTATCATCATTAGAACTAGCGAGAGCCACTCTAAGAACCTTCATTAGTTCTCAGTTTATTATTTAGTGCAACAAACAACATTTAGAAAACAGTCTTTATTTATTTACCGTTGCAATTACCAGCCGAATTTGAAAATAACTAATATGATCAGCAACCAGTTTTTTTATATCTTTTAACCGATATGATTCTGCTTTTTCAATTGCTTCTATGATTTCGTTTTGTTCCTCTTGATTTACATAATCTCTAATTGGAAAGTTATCGGTATACAATGCGATTTCCACAATGTGATCAAATATCGTATTTTCTTTAAGATTTCTTATACTTGTAATCTGGCTTATTGAATAACCATTTATTAAGTATTGGTATGTTTCATTAGCTGACTTCGTAAGTTGATTGACTGCGTTTTTATCTTTTATAAATATGGGTAATACAGAAAATACAGTTTTATCCGTTTCCACACTTTTTAATATACGATGCGTCATACTAATAATAGTGAAATAAACATCATCTTCAGTCATTTGATACTTCTCTGCTAATTGGAACAAACTTAATCCATATTTTTTATATCCCGTTAACCTATCTACAAATATACTTGCTTCCTGTTCTGAAAAACTACTTAATAAAATATGTAATTCCTCGTATATTTTTGTAAGTACATGAGATTCTTTTCCCTTCACTTTTTTATATACTTGTTTCACCCAATTTTCAGCTTTGGAATTATCAATAACCGGAATGAAAGAATAGAAGCTCATTTTGCTATTCGTTAATGTTTGAATGAGTAATAACAAACGCTCCAGGAACACATCTGTTTTATCATAGTACCTTAATCCTTCAAAGGACAAACCAGGTTGATTTTTCTGAAACCATTCGTAACCAGGTCTTGTGATAAAATACCCAGATTGTAGGCTGGAACTTTCCTCTAGAAAGTTTTCCTTCATCAATCCAGTTAGCTTCGATTCAAAATGTGCTTTTGTCAGATGTTTATAGATTCCATAATATTGATTCAATTTGTAAATATGTGCATCTTGAACCGTTTGTATCGAACGCTTTCCTTTTAATAAATGATAAACACTGGAAGCCGTTCGCTCCGCATGTATAGTTTTGAAACAGTCAAGTAAAATCCATTCGAATAGCAATAAAGACCACCTCTGTCTTGATATAATTGCAGAAGTAATATTGAATTAACATGAGAATCACTCTACAATGATAGTAGTATCATTAGTCCAATGGCTGTTCTTAATTCTAGGAGGAAAACAATGCCTATATATACCATAGTAGATAAAGAAACTTGCATCGCTTGTGGGGCTTGTGGAGCAGCTGCACCAGAAGTCTTCGATTATGATGACGAAGGAATATCCTACGTTATCTTAGATCATAACAGTGGCACAACACCAGTTCCAGAAGAGAAAGAAGAAGACGTACTAGATGCTTTTGAAGGTTGTCCTACGGATTCGATAAAATTATCCAAGAAACCATTATATGGAAATCTATTGAAATTAGAAGAATAATATATTTTTTATTATACGACATACATTCTAAATAAAAAAGAGTCTGGGACCAAAAAAATCCAAACTAATTCTTCATTTTTAATTCGAATTAGTTCGGATTTTTTCTTATTATTAGGGCTGATTTTTAAAGATTGTTTTTTTTAGATGAGAATTTTTATATCGTATTTTATATAAACTTCGAACTAGTATTGTGCAATGTTGATTTCCGCTCCGGGCAGTCACGCACCTTGAGGCTAGCGATGAGCCTCCTCACGAGCAAAAACCGCTCGCTGCGGGGTCTCATCAATCGCTTTCCCGCAGGAGTTGACTGCCCTCCGCTCCAACCAACCAGCTTAATAGTGGTTAGCTTAGCTAAACCGAATTTATTAAGAGAAATCAAATATTAATATAGAAGCACAAAACTAGCGAAGGAATTACACGGAGACTCCTTGAAAAAGAAAAGCGCTTTTTCCGCATGCGATATAACGCTGTCAAAGCCTTCCTTGTCCTGCGGGAAATGTGGCTCGGTGAGACTCCTAAAGACGAGACAGTACGAGAAGGATCACCAGCCGTCCTAAAGTGCGCTTAGTGAATTTCCGTAGCGGTAATATTATCTCAAATTAAACTAATTCGTATTTTATATCAATTCATAGCAACAAACTTTGCGAAAAGAGCCTTTTAAATTTCCTTATTGTAAATCATTCGCCCTTATTACTGAGTGTTTTAGTAATGTATGTCAAAAGGATTTACTGCTTCCGGTACTTTGATGGGCTCATTAAAATTATAATTACCAATTTGCTCCAATGGCATGTTATCAAAGTTTACAAAATGAAATCCATAGCTTTTTGCAGTCATAAGGATGGCTTCAATCATGATGATTGCTTGATCGTCATTAGCCAAAGGTGCTTGCCCTGTGTACGTTATCCGTAGTTCATCTTCAAAGGTTTCTATAGAAAAATCAATCTCATTAGGAATGGTCTGAAAAATATCAAATGCCTCCTGATTATTCTTCATTTCTGTTATAGCCTCTTCCACGTTATCTCCTTCATGCGGAATGGGCACTAAAAATTCATCATTATAAAGTTTATAGCTCGCATTCCCGTCATCATGTAATTGCATTTCATCAATTTCACCATAAGGACCTAATTCTACACCTTCATCACTGCCTGAAAGGAAAGTCGCTTTCTCAATTCCAGCTGGGATAAACATTGTCTCCAGTAACTTCTCAAACATTGCTGCACGTGCTGAACTTTCAATAGAAAAATCATCAGGCAGACTAATTTGTACTTCTTTATTTGTATCATGTATGTTATAGGATAACCCTTCCAATAAATAATCAGCAGTTGTCAGATTATATTCACGTAAATATTGCTCCAGATTATTATAATGATCATTCATATTTTTCGAATCAGATACAACAAAAGTAATCGGGATAGCGTACTGAAATTGTTCATCAGAAATAGCTGCATAGACAATATTTGCATTGTCATTTATTGAATCCAGTACAAATTGACTTTCATTTGAGTATAAGGAAATATTCTCCTCCTCTGTAACATTCGATTCCCCGGACTCTTCTGCAATTTCAAATTCCTGTGCGCTCTCAGATTCGTCCGCAGATTCTTGTTCCATTAGAGAATCTTCCGTTGATTGAGTATCATAAGCTTGATTGCTTTGTTCTTCACTTGTCTGAAAAGAAGTGCCATTAAACAAAAACGGTATGCAAACAATAAGAATAACAGCCAATACAGATCCTAATACCGGAAATAGTTTCATCTTTCTTTTTGCTTTTTCCACGTTTTCGCTAGTATTGTTATTATTCGAGGAGATACGCTGATATAAGATGTTTTTATCTGTCTTATTTTTAATATCTGGCATGTTTTTTAGTAATCCAATCAATTCATCATGCCTATCCTGCTTCTTCACTATATCTCTCCTCCTTTTTCTTCACTTTCAAGGTATTTTCGTAATGTTTTCAATCCACGATGCTGGACCGTTTTAACTTTACTGATACTAAAGTTTAACACCTCTGCAGTTTCCTGAATGGAAAAAGATTGGATAAACCGGAGTAGTAAAACGCTTTTTTGATCTACCGTACACTTATCTAAGTATTTGTATATTCTTTGCATTTCATCACTTTGGATCGCTATTTCTTCAGGTAAAGCATTTTGATCAGGAATGGTTTCCCCTCTTTCACTCCAGTCAAAGAAATCGAGGATGCGCTGTGCCTTTCTTTTCTTCTTGCGAAAGTGGTCATACGTAACATGTTTTGCAATAGAAAAAAGCCACGTTTTCTCACTGCTTTCCCCTTTAAAAGAAGCATATGAATTTAAAACTCTAATATAAACTTCTTGAACGAGATCTTCTGTTAATGGTTTATCTTTCACCATATAAAAAATAAATTGAAATAAATCCTTATGGTAACTATCATATAATTTATCAAAAACGGCTTTCATAAAAGATCCTCCGTTCATTTCCTTTGTCGTTATGTATTTCAAAAGGTTACATGTATTATCCAATTTTACTTAATACTATAGATGATTATAGTAAAAAATACCAACTAATTATTAGTTGGTATTTCGAATAGAGAAACGATTCTTGGAATACTTCTTAACCAAATGTAAAATAATCGGATAAAAGATAACCATAAATATGGCATTACCAATGGCATGACTGGTATCGAAAGGCAATCCAGCCAAATAATAAGGCCAAAACTTACCTGTAATTTGATATGTGGTAAGCGATATGACAAATCCATATAAATAACCACTAAAGACTGCAAGAATCACCAGTTTCATAGCGGAAATATGACGCTGAAATCTTCCCAATAAACCACTAATCAGGCCAATTAACCCCCAGGCAACTACTTGCCACACGGTCCAGACTCCCATTCCCATTAACATATTGGAAAGAAAAGTTACAAGCAATGCTAAAATTACTGCTTCGATTGGTCCCAATAAAAAGCCGCAGATAATAATGATGGCAGTCACAGGCTGTATATTTGGTAGAAATTGAAATACATATCTTCCAACGATTGCTAATGTTGCAAGTAATGCTAGTAAGGTTAATTTATATGTGTTCAACTAAATCATTCCCAGGATTGCAAGTCGAATACAATCTTATCTCCTGAAGATAATTCATATTCTGCAGCTCCAACAGTAGGCATCTCATCATTCACAAAGTACATCCATGCTGTTTGCTCTTCTTCACTGGCTTCTACTCGTTCAATAGAAGTAATAAAGCCACCTTCGTGTTCCACATAAAAGTGTTCTTCCATTACATCGAGTAAAATATCTCCTTCTTCAATAGGTATCTCTTCTTCAGTGATAAACTCAGCCCCATTATCAACAGAAATCGTAATGCGGACATGATCCTCCGCAACCTCTTCTGTCTGAGAACTATTCGTTGTGCTTGTAGAGGCATTGTTTTCCGTTTCATCACTTTCTTCAGAAGCACAGCCTGCTAGAACCCCCATTAACAATAGCAATGTCATCAATGGTATTTTCCACATTTTCATTCTTTCCACTTCCTTTCAAAAATTTAATCGATTGAACATTGGAAGAAAAAGTAAAAAAACTGACTCAGATTTCCGAATCAGTTTTTTTTGACAAACGAATAACGCTACAGTCTATGTAATCCGAAT
This sequence comes from Oceanobacillus salinisoli, assembly GCF_009733865.1. Classification (GTDB taxonomy): domain Bacteria; phylum Bacillota; class Bacilli; order Bacillales; family Amphibacillaceae; genus Oceanobacillus; species Oceanobacillus salinisoli. The sequence goes on from NZ_WOFB01000003.1 coordinate 274,629, forward strand.
GTCTCCATTGCTCTTCCTCGAAGCACCTGAAACGTCGAACATGGCAGGTCTACTGACTTCGTGATATTATCCTAGTCTAAGCCCTTCCCATATGAAAGCCATACAGTGGTTTCGCTTATTTCGTATATCACTTACAGTTGCGAGGACAGTCCCAGAATTCCACTGGGTTCCCTTTTTAAGCATCATCGCACCATCTTCGGGGCATCTATATTCAATTAATGGCAATTAAAATATTATCATATTACATGAACAAATCAAACTATAATGCTACTTTATTGTGGGATTTTGAAGGTAAATGTCGTTCCCTGGTTTATTTTGCTTTTGACATTAATAGAACCCCTATGTGCATTAACAAAGTTCTTTGCTATGGCTAACCCAAGACCAGTACCTTTCTTTTCCTTGTTTCTAGTTCTTGATTTATCCGCTTTGTAGAATCTCTCAAACACAAATGGCAAATCGTCTTCAGGAATTCCACTCCCATTATCTTCAACTGATACATTTAATTCCTGTTCATTGCTAACTATACTAACCTTCACATAGCCTTTTTCATTTGTATGACGAATCGCGTTGTCAATGAGATTCGTAAACACTTGTTCCACACGGTCCGGATCAAAAACGGCGCTAGGGGCGATAATATTTTTTTCCAGAATTAATTCAATTTGATTATCATTTGCAATTCCTTGGAATTTCTTCATAATTCGCTCTACATAAGATTGTACCTTTATCTCTTCTTTGTTTAATTGAATGTGACCAGCTTCCATCCGTGCTAAATCAAGTAAATCATTAACCAGACGTCCCATTCTTAATGATTCTTCGTGAATGATTTTCGCAAGTTCGTTCTTCTCTTCCTTGCTTTCAGCTATATCATCAACAATTGCTTCACTATATCCCTGTAGCATAGAAATTGGTGTTCGTAATTCATGTGACACATTCGCAATAAAATCTTTACGTAATTTATCTAACCTTCTCTCTTCTGTCATATCCCGTATAACAGCTACGGCTCCCCTAACATGCGAGCCATCATATAAAGGTGTCATTAACATCATGTAATTTCGGCCTTGTATAATAATTTCTCGCAGTACTTTTTCTTCGCCGCCAATAACTTCCTGTAACACCATATTAAGTTCTGTTGGTAATTTTTTATTGGAAGCCGTTATGTTATTTTCAAAATACCAATTTTCCAGGAACTTTTCAGCAGGTGGGTTTGTAACAATCATATCTCCATTTCTGTTTAAAGTCACAACACCGTCCGCCATGGAGGTTACAATACTGGAAAATTGTTCTTTTTCCTGTCTCAAGGCATTGATATGAAACTTTAGTTGTCTGCCCATACGATTAAATTCAATGGCTAAATCACCAATTTCATCATGCGTTAAAATGGGTACCTTCGTATTGAATTCTCCTCTTGTTAGTTCATGGGCAGCTTCACGCATTTTAATAAGCGGGGAAGTAATGCGCGTAGATAAGAACACAGCAAAGAAAGTAGTTAAAATAATCGCTACTCCTCCTGCTAAAAAAATAATTTTCCTCGTGTCGGCCTTTGTTTGACTAATTACTTCCAAAGACTGGTAGACAAATATTCCACCATTATTAAGAATTGGTTTTCCAACAATAATAACTTCCATCTCACTGTCAGGAAGAACAATTTGTTTGTTTATTTCTTCTTTATCATTGATAACTTCCATCAAATCCGGATCATTGCGTATCCAGTCTTCCTCCAGACGTGATAGATGTTCATCACTGGTGTTGGATACCCAAAAATCACCATCAGGATATAGGATAGCGACACGACTGGATGGGTCTTTTACTAAATCGGCCGTTTCCTGTATAAATGAGTGATTTTCCTGCTGTTCCACCAAGTAAGATATTTTTGTAGCCGTTTCCATCATAACTTCCTCAGCTTCTTCTACATGAAAGTTCTCAAAAAACTGTAATAAAAAAATGGATAGAATAAACAGTACAAAACAAACTAGCAATAAAATAGTTACTGCTAGTTTTCCAACAACACTACGCCAAAACATTACTTATCATCAACCTCAAATTTGTAACCAACACCCCATACGGTTACAATCATTTTTGCTGCCTCTTTAGATACTTTACTTAGCTTTTCTCTCAAACGCTTAACATGGGTGTCTACTGTGCGTAAGTCACCAAAAAATTCATATTGCCATACTTCTTTTAATAAAAGTTCACGATTAAATACTTTATCAGGTGATTTCGCTAAAAAGCAAAGTAATTCATATTCTTTTGGTGTCAGATTTACTTCTTGTCCATCCGCTGTTACCCGATGTGCATCATAATCTATCGTAATGTGAGGAAATACAAGTAAATTTTTTGCTGATACGTCTTGATCATTGAAAGTAGATGTAGTAACTCTTCTGAGCAGTGCTTTCACGCGCAATACCGCCTCTCTGGGACTGAAGGGTTTGACGATGTAATCATCAGCACCAACTTCAAAGCCTTGAACCCGGTTTGCCTCTTCACCTTTTGCTGTTAGCATGATTACTGGTGTTGTTTTTTCTTTTCTTAACTCCTGACATACTTCTATTCCATCCATTTCTGGCATCATTATATCAAGAATGATGACATTATAATCATTGTTTAAAGCCATATCCAGCGCATCTTTCCCATTATCGGCTTCTTCGATAATATACTCTTCTTTCTCTAAATACATACGAATTAACCTTCTGATTCTTTCTTCATCATCAACAATTAAGATCTTCGTTTCCTGATCCATTTGAAGCCCCCCTAACCGTCTATTTAAAGCAATTATAAACGAAAATGATTAAAATGTATAAATAAAGGCTGTTTTCTTTGAAAAACCCGTATTCGATCGTCATTTAACGAATGTGGTCGTTTTTTCTAGGGTTGGGACGTTAATTTTAACTACGACGAATCCACTTTTCTGCTAAGTATATATCCATTCCTAACGTGTAAAAGATTTGTACTTTTACCAGTAAATCGATAAACCTGACTTAGCATTCTAAAGTTAGTTCGGAGTTTCTAACAAGTTCTTATGTTTATAGCAAAAATTTTTCAAAAGAGCCTAAATAAAAGACGAGGTAAAAATACTATAACCTCGCCTCTTCTAGTAATATCTATTATGCATAAGAATGTAAACCGGCCAATACCAGGTTAACAACAATTAAATTGAACATGATAATCCCGAAGCCGATCACAGCAAGCCATGCTGATTTTTCTCCATGCCATCCCCTTGAAAGCCGTAAATGCAAGTATGCAGCATAGAAAAACCACGTTATTAATGCCCAAACTTCTTTTGGATCCCAGCCCCAAAATCTGCCCCAGGCAATTTCTGCCCAGATTGATGCAAAAATCAAGCCTCCTAAAGTAAAAACCGGAAAACCAATTGCTACAGAACGATATTCTATTTCGTCTAATAAATCCGCTTTTACATTTTTTAGAAGCGGCTGAATCACAGCACCAATCCGTTTTCTTAAAATCAAGCGAGTAATTAAATAAATGACAGAACCAGCAATCAGTGACCATATGACCGTATTGAATTTGCGACCTGCGTCCCCTCCTTGGAACCATGAAGGAGTTTCAAACCAAGGTTCCATGATATCTTCTGTAATTAATGTACCCTGATTAGGTCCAGCAATTGCAGGTAAGTGATACTCTGTAACTAATGTTTCTGTACCGGATTGATATTCAAATGATGCATTATAGTTCACTGCATTAAATGTTGTCGTTATGACAACAAATCCGATTAATACAAATAACAAGTATAAAACAAATTCTAACCAGGATCGTTGCTTACTTTTTACTGTCTGGTCGATTTGCTTAATTAGATACATTAAACCAACTACAAAACTAATACCGAGTATTCCTTGTCCGAGTGCAACCGTCGTAACATGGATGTATAGCCAGTGACTTTGCAAAGAAGGAACAAGTGGTGCCAGTTCGGTTGGAAACATACTTGCATAAGCAATAATAATCATCGCAATTGGCAGTGCAAATAAGCCTAAAAAGCTCAATTTATAGTACGAGTAAATAATGATAAACGCTAGAACAAGCGCCATCCCCAGAAAAGTAAGGAATTCAAACATATTGCTTACAGGGGCATGTCCACTTGCCATCCATCTCGTAATGAAATAAACGAGTTGGGCAAGGAACCCCAAAACAGTGAGTGTCATGGCAATTTTAGCTGAAATTCCTTTTTTATTGTCTGTTCTTTTATCTCTTATGGTAGCCCCAAAGAAAAAGGTAGCAATAAGGTAAAGGACAAATGCTGCATATAATGCTGTACTGCTAATATTTAATAAATCCATAAAAATATCCTCCTTGATTAACCGACAAGTGAAAACTTATTCCACTTTTTCTTCTAATTCCTGCTGATCAGTTACCATGTTAACATTTGTATTTTCTATCACTATTTCAATATCTTTCTTTAAACCAAACCAGTTTTTATTCGTATGGGCAGCCATTAACAGGCTTCCATCTTTCTTCCGCTGAATCCATAATCTCCGATGCTGCCAATACATGCCCTGGATAACCCCTATCATAAAGATAGCAGCACCAATACCGAAAAACGGCAGGGAACGGTCATACTTAAAAGTTAAACCACTTACATCATGCATTTCGAAGTCCTGAATACCTATTTTATATTCATTTTCTCCGGTTGCATCGATATTCCTTCCAATACCTAGAAAACTAACTTCAGCAGACTCACTATTCGGAGGATATACAAGAAATACAAATGCCGGATTTCTAGGGAAATTAGTTTCCGATGCTGGTTCTCCATCATCGTCTAAGTAATAATCCGGGTAATATTGATCCAAAACAACTCGAAACCCACTTTCTAGTTCAAACTCAGATTCAGGATTTCTTAAATCTACTGTAAATGAAGCTAAAGCCTCTTCATCAGAGTCTGTGGTTTCATGAATTTTAAAAGTCATATTGGAAAACTCATTTAATTGATAGCCAGATTGATATAATTCATAACCATCAAATTCTAACGGCTGATTCATTCGAATGGAATCTTCAGCAATCGGCTCCAATTCTGGCTCGGCACCTGGAATTGGACGGTTCGCCTTATAGACAATAACATCAGTTTGGAAGTTGCTGGCAACTACCCCTTCTTGAGTGATTGCTTCCCGAAATCTTTCATCATTCTCATCATGAGTTTCTAAAATAAAATCTTTATTTTCAATATAATACTCACCGTTAGTTTCTGGAAGAACTTCTATATCTCCTTCACGAACCCATACATATTCATTCATGTAAAATAAAGGAGTGGAACGTAAAATAGCTGCCAGTAGTATAATTATTAAGCCAATATGATTGACATATGGACCCCATCTGGAGAATCTGCCTTTCTCTGCCAGAATATGACCGTTTTCTTCTGTGATTTTATATCGGCGTTTTCTCAATTGCTTCTTCACTGTTTCCATGTCATGATCTGTTACGAAATCGGTCTCACTGAATAAACGCTGTCTGCTTAAAAAAGATTTATGTTTTTTTGGCTTTTGATTTCTTAATGCTTTAAAGAGCGGTACGAATCTATCTAGACTGCAAATAACTAAAGAGATGCCTATTAAAGCAATTAGTACCATAAACCACCAGGAAGAATATAAATTATGAAACCCTAATTGAAAATAAATCAGTCCAGGTATTCCATATTGTTCCTCATAAAAAACTGCTGGGTCTCTATTTGGTGCGTTGGCTGGTATGTACATTTCCTGTGGAAATATGGTACCAATCATGGAAGCAACTAATGCCAATACGATCAGCCAAATCCCAACTTTGACAGACGAAAAAAAGCTCCATACCCGATCAATCCACGATTTATTATAGGTTTTTGACCGGCGTGCTGTTCCATCATAACGCATATTTAATAGTTTTTCATCATCATTACCATCAATATGCTGATTTCCTTCGATAGGTTTACCACAGGATTCACAAAGTACAGTTCCTAATGGATTCACGTGTCCGCATTCACATTTTATTTCCTTCATCGTTAACCCCCACGTTGTATTGAAATTACCGGATTATTCCGGCATAATTTTTTGCAAAGATTCTTCGAGTCTTTCTAGTGTAAGGGCACCATTAACAACTTCCGTGATTTCACCTTCTGGGTTGATAAAAAAGGTACTAGGTATTGGTCCAACTTTATATAGATCCCTTATTTCCCCTGTTTTATCATGTGGAATAGGAAAGGTTAAGTCATATTTGTCAATAAAACGACTAATTACCAATTCCGTATTATCTAAACTTACCGCCACAATTTCAACGTCTTTTTCGCTATATTCCGGATATAAGGATTGCATATAAGGCATTTCAGCCTCACATGGTTTGCACCATGTCCCCCAAAAATTAAGCATAACTCCCTTTCCTTCTAGATCACTAAGTCTAATTGTCTCTAGTTCATTATTATGATTGACTTGCTGCAACTGAAAATCCGGTGCAAGATCCCCTTCACGATATATCGAATTATCAGCTTTTGAATTGGATACAATTGCAAATATAGTTGCCCCAATGAGAACTGCTAAAATTGCAGACCGGAAAATTAAGCGATTTCTTTTTTTCTTTCTCTTTGATTGTTTCGCTTTTTCTAAACTCAATTCCAATCACTCCTCAGCCCATTATATCACGTTAATCACCGGCAAATTTGACGATTATTCAACAATTTGCTGAGCCAAATTATACATTTGTTTCACTTCCTTGGGTGTTAGTGCCCGATATTCGCCCGGCTTTAAACCATCTAATGTCAACAAACCATATCTTTCCCGCTTCAGTTTCGAAACCGGGTACCCCAGTTCCTCCATCATCCTTCTTACATGTCTATTCTTCCCTTCGTGCAGGGTCAGTTCTATAATCGCTGTGTTTGCTTTCTTATCTGCTGATAGAATTCGTGAATGAACAGCCCTTAACACATCATGATCTGATCTCACTCCTTTTTTCAGCTGTGATAAATCAAATTTCGCAGGGATTCCTTTCACTTTAGCTACATAAACTTTATCAATCTTATGTTTAGGGTGCATGAGAAGATTGGCAAAATCCCCATCATTCGTTAAAAGGATGATGCCTGATGTATCGTAATCTAACCTTCCAATTGGAAATACACGTTCCTCCACTTCTTCTCCTAATAAATCTGTAACTACCGTTCTTCCTTTCTCATCCTTCACACTGGATATCACACCACGCGGTTTGTACAAAAGATAATGAACTGGTAACTCCTTCTCTAAAGGAACTCCGTTAACCTCTACCTTATCATTATCGGAAACCTTTGTTCCCAGAGTGGTAACAACTTCACCATTCACCTTAACTTTTCCATCAAGAATTAGTTTTTCGGCTTTTCTTCTGGAAGTTACCCCACTTTTTGCAATTACTTTTTGCAGTCTTTCCAAGTTGTTTGTCATTTTATCACCCATGCTTATAAATATTTTCATAAATAATAATAGCGTTAACTATACGTTAACGCTACTTTTTAGCATTACCCAAAAACAAGGGTAACAATTATGATTGAGGCAATTATACCAACTAAATCTGCTAAGAGTCCAACTTTCACTGCATATCTCATTTTTTTAATCCCTACTGCTCCAAAATAAACGGTTAATATATATAATGTAGTGTCTGTACTTCCTTGCATGGTTGATGCCAGTCTACCAATAAATGAATCAGGTCCGTGTGTTGCAATTAGCTCGGAAGTAACACCTAATGCAGCATTACCTGAAATCGGTCTAACTAATGCTAACGGAACTATATCAGGAGGAACACCGATAAAGGTTAATAAAGGGGATATAAAATGAATGAATGCCTCCAATACTCCCGAACTTCTTAAGATTGAGATGGCCACAAGCATCCCAACTAAAAAAGGAAGTAAAGAAAATGCCATTTTGACACCCTCCTTTCCTCCTTCCACAAACAATTCATAGGCAGGAATCCTTTTCCAAGTGGCTGTCAGCAGGACAATCAATAAGAAACACGGAATCAGCCACGTGCTAATTGCGGTAATTATTCCCATTATTACTTCCTCCTAATACTTCGATAATAAAAGAAGCGGTCCAGCAGCAATGCACTGATTAGGGAAATCCCGGTAGCGATAATTGTCGTACCTACGATTTCGGTAGGAGAGACAGAGTCATATTGCATACGAATAGCTATAATCGTTGATGGAATGATTGTTAAACCGGCCGTATTAATCGCTAAAAACGTAATCATTGATCTAGATGCGGTATCTGTTCCACTTAATTCTTTCATTTGTTCCATCGCTTTTATTCCTAATGGAGTTGCAGCATTCCCTAAGCCAAACATATTAGCTGTAAAATTGGATAAGATATATCCCATGGCAGGATGATCTTTTGGAATTTCAGGAAAAATCTTTACTACAATTGGACGCATCAGTTTTGCTAATACTTTTAATATCCCTGCTTCTTCCGCTATTTTCATAATGCCAAGCCAAAATACTAATATACTAATTAACCCAATTGATAGTTTTACTGCCTCATCGGCGCTCTCAAAAAGCGCTTTATTCACTTCATCCATCGTACCATTAAACATTGCATATACGATACCAACAATTGCCATAAATGCCCATATTAGATTAACCATAATTACATCCCTGCTACTTTTTTATAGAATGATAGAATATTCGAGAAGAAATGATTCTCTTTTTCTATTTGCGCTTCTGCATAAATAGGTGTTTCGAAAATTTTTTCATCTCCTAGGTAAAATACCGTTTTACCTAGGAGATGGTTGTCCGATTCTTCCGCATCTTTTAAAATAAAATTTTTCAGGGAAAGATGATTTACTTCCTCCTCAGATAATGGATACTGAATAGTTTCACGTATATAACCTACTTCACTCCTGTTTAGATCAATTAAATGAAAGTTTACTTCTCCTTCCTCTGCTATGGATTCCATATTATAATTGTCAAACCCCCAGTTAAACATTGCCATATGATCTTGCCAGTCATCAGGGGCATCCAACGTTACGGCAATTAAATCCATCCCATCCTTGCTAGCAGAAGAAACTAATGTTCTTCCTGTTTTCTTCGTATAACCAGTTTTTCCACCAGTACAATATTCATAAAACTGGGTTAGCAGCTTGTTTTTATTTTGCCAGCTGTATGTTCTATCATCGGACTTATAGGAAGTGGTCCCGGTTATCTCTCTAAATGTTTCATTTTCCATTGCATAGCGCATGAGCATAGCCATATCATATGCACTGGAATAATGGTTGTCCGAATCGAGACCGTGCGGATTGTCAAAATGCGTATTTGTCATTCCTAACCATTTTGCTTTTTCATTCATTAAAAAGGCAAACCCTCCCACACTGCCACCAATATGTTCTGCAATCGCTACCGCAGCATCATTACCAGACCGGAGCATTAAACCATAAACGAGATCTTCAATTGTCATTCTTTCACCTTGCTCTAAATAGATTGATGATCCTTCCGTATAAATGGCATTTCTGCTCACAGTAGCTTTTTCATTCATTTTTCCTGATTCAATGGCTATAATTGCAGTCATAATTTTGGTAATGCTTGCAATCGATTCTGGATTATGTGCATTTTTTTCAAACAACACACGGCCTGTGGATTGTTCTATTAAAACTGCATTTTTCGCAGAAACACTCGGTGCAGCTTGTCCTGTTGAAGGAGATAGCAAATGAGCGGTTAATATGATAACACTCAGTAAAACATATTTTATTTTCATTTTTTGTTGTCCTCCCACAGATATGGTATCTAATATAGTTTATGCAAGAGAAAAACAGTTATGAGCATTTTTCAAAAAACATACCATATCTGGAGAGAACACCGCTTTTTAAAAAGGATATAGCATTTAAAACTTTTTCCACTCCACCTGTTTCGCCACTAATAAACGGTTATTCACGTCTTCCCAATTAACAACATTCCACCAATTTTTAACATATTCCTTTTTATCCGTTTGATATTGTAAGTAATACGCATGCTCCCACATATCAAGTACTAGTAAAGGAATGGTATCTGCAATTTGGAATAATTGATGTTTTTCAAAGGTTTGAATGGCTAATTTACCGCTTCTCGGACTCCATAACAGAATCGCCCAGCCCACTCCTTCTACAGAATCGGCTGCATCTGAAAATAACTTTTTGAATTTGTCCCAAGAACCAAAATCCTTCTCTATTTGTCTTTTTATTTCTTTAATTGGCCGCTTCGTCGATTTTGGTGTCATATTGTTCCAAAATATTGTATGCAAGTAATGACCTGATCCATGGAACGCTTGCTCTCTTAACCAATGTTTCAAAGTATCCTTATCTGTTTTCTTATTATATATTTGCTCTTCTGCCTTATTTAATCCTTCTACATAGGACTGATGGTGTTCATCATGATGCAGGCGCATAATTTCTCTGCTGATATATGGTTCCAGCGCATCATATGCATAAGGTAATGGCGGTAATTGATGTTTTCCATAAGGAATACTGCTTTCACTATCTGCGTTTTTCAGCATGTTGGTTATTTTTTTGCCTTTACTTTCCAATAGTCTAACTTCGTCACCGCTAACCTCATGTTTCTTTAAAGAGACATGAATATCGTTTAGAAATTCTTCAATTTGTTCCATCCATTCTTTACGGCTGCTTTCTGGTATATTTGCCGCAAGAAGTGATTCTTTGACTCGGTCTCCCCATTCGCGAAGTCTTTTAAGATAATTCAGCTGGTTTTCCATTCTTACACCCCCTATGCAGCATATGCCCAATATTTTTAATTGTGTATATAGAGGTTGTTCGAAAATTTAATTATAAAGTAAACTCTTTTCAGTTGAAATAAATGCGAACTAACTTTAGATGATGTTGGAGATTCATCTACCGCTACGGAAAGCGGATGTCCAAAGCGGAAATCAACGGTGCACATATACTAGTCAGGAGTTTATATATTTTGCAACGAAAAAAGTGAAGTTTTAAACAATATCCTTTAAAAAAATTCACATTCGCTCGTTTTTTTACTTAGGGCGTCAAAATTCTATAGGCTTGTGAAATAAAGTGAATCTTCAATCAGTGTTTTTTTCATCCTCCACTCCATGTTAAATATGAATCAGGAGATTACCGGCTGCCCGGCCTCCACTTATTATCCTTGAATGTCTTACAGCAGCCAGTTATTCAAACGATAAAAAATCCTTACATTATCATAATGTAAGGATTTCATTACTCATTATCTAATTCTAATTCTTCATTAAATCGTTCAAAGAATAAATCCGCTTCCTGATTGACATCTTCAGATTCACCTGTTTCGGGAAGAGGTGGTAACTCCTCCAGTGATGTTAAACCAAAATAAGTCAGAAAATCTTTACTTGTACCATATAAAATAGGTCTCCCGATACTTTCTTTTCGGCCAATTTCCTCAATTAAAGACCTTGCAACTAATGTTTGTACTGGCCGGTCACTTTTGACACCTCGTAACTCTTCAATTTCAGTTTTTGTAATTGGCTGTCTATAAGCGATTATCGCAAGGGTCTCTAGTGCCGCTTGTGACATACGACTTGATTGAGGCACTTCTAAAAGCTTTTTATAGTATTCACTATGTTCTGGTTTCGTTGTCAAATGAAGTACTTCATTTGATTCCATAATCATAATTCCACGATCTATTCGCTCATATTCGTATTTTAATTCTTCAATTAAATGACTGACCGTTTCTTCTGAAATATTTAAAATACCCTTTAATTGTTTTACAGTAATCCCTTCATCACCACTAGCAAATAATAACCCTTCTATGATTGCCTTTAATTCTGCAATTTCCACAGTTATTCCTCCATAGAAAATACATATAATGTATCAAAATGTTGTTCTTGTTTACAATAAACTTCCCTAACTTTCATTAATTCCAATAATGCAATAAACGTAACGACAATATGTGTTCGCGAAGGATATGGAAATAATTGATCGAACGCAATACCATGTTCTGCTTTTTTCACCATTTGCAATACATCTGTCATACGCTGCTCTATCGGGATCTCTGCACGACTAACCTTCGTATCCAGTGGTTCTTCCCACTTTTTTCTCTCAAACATTTTACCTAAGGCATTCAGCATGTCATAAACCGAAACTTCGCCAGGAGTAACCGGCTTCTTCTCTGCTGATAATTCCTTAAAGTCTGTGGGTGGTCTTGTGAAAATTTGGTTTGCTTCTTCTTCTTTTTCCTTTAGTTTGCTTGCCGCTTCCTTATACTTTCGATATTCAATTAAACGGCCAATCAATTCTTCTCTCGGATCTTCCATGTATTCCTCTGTATCATCCACCATTTCCTGTTTTGGGAGAAGCATTTGGCTTTTAATTGCAACAAGAGTGGAAGCCATCACTAAATATTCACTGGCTATATTTAATTCTAACTGATGCATCGTATGTATGTAATCCATATATTGTTTCGTTAATTCCGCCATAGGGATATCATATATATCAATCTCGTACTTGTTAATTAAATGCAGAAGTAAATCAAGCGGGCCTTCAAATGCATCTAATTTAACTTGGTAAGCTTGATTCACCGTTTTCCTTCCTCTCTACCTGGAAATTATACTCACATGTAACAATCGCCTATACACCATGATAAATGTCAACATAAGTTATTAACGTAAGATAAATGTTACCATAAAACATTTATACAAAGAAGAAAAAGGAGGAATTTGTTATGAGTCATGGATATAGCGGAGGATTTGCGTTAATCGTTGTATTGTTCATTCTTTTAATCATCGTTGGTGCTGCTTGGTTCTAAAATTAATATAGACACTTATAAAGCCAGCCCTTTTCTATTAGGGCTGGCTTTCTTACTGCTTTAGGTTTAAACATTGTCACTTTTACACTTCTGGTAAAAATCCTGCACTTCTTCGCCTGCATAAACAGTATAGTTTTCTTGATAAAGTTGATCTATTTCATTTATCATTTTCTTGCCAATCCCCATATTCCGATGGGATGGATTTACGGAAACATGTTGAATAATCACATGATGTTCTTCCACCCTAACACCAATTGCTCCCAAAACATCTTCTTCTTTCCATAAATAAAGATTCCAATTAGGGTTGCTTTCATATTCTTTAATAGTATTCTGTAATTTTTTTACGTCTTTTTTTTCATCCGGCATAAATGACAATAGTCCCATTGCAATTTTTTCCATATTCTTCTTAAAACGAATTAACATAAAGACCCCTCTTAATATAAGACTAATAGAATAATTTCATTTAATCAAAATAAATCAGATTACACTATAGGAAAGTATATATATATTTATTGCACTAATTGTGTTGTTTGTCAAATAACGACATACAACAGGCAGTTTAGATACTATTATGTACATTTTTCGCCAAAATTATACATGAATGAATTATTTTAATTGTTTCCATAATAATTTATATACAATATAACCGTCTGTATGTTTATCTTTTATTCGGATTGGAATCATATTGACGAAAAACAGCCATAAATTAAACCATATAGCTAATTCTATGAACTTAAAAGGTTCTATTCTATTAATGAGAATCAAAAGAAACGCAATTATGCCATTTAGAAGCGGTCCTAATAAAGTAATGTATATTAATTCATTTAATTTATAGGATGGGCTCCGTGAGCTAACGGTATGCCCACCCATAAAGAAGAGAGAAAATATTTCTATTTGTAACTCACGGATTTCTATCCTAAACAGTTGTTTTCCTTTTCCAATCCTTAACGTGACGACTTCCGCTTTCACCTGTTTTGCAGCCAAGGCATGACCTAATTCATGGAAGAAAGTACTTAATGGGGCGATGGCAAATATCAGAAAGATAAATTGATAAAACATCATCATGAATTTCCATCATTCGATTCGGAAATTATTCAGAGAATACCTTTACTTCTTTCATGACATCTCCATTTTTCATTGATTTGGCGTGTTCTATACCTGAAGTTACTTTACCAAAAACGGTATGAACACCATCAAGATGAGGTTGTGGCTCATGTACAACGAAAAATTGACAGCTGCCCGTATCTCTTCCAGCGTGTGCCATAGATAATGAGCCTTCTTCATGTTTATGCGGATTATGATCTGTTTCACATTTAATCGTATATCCGGCATTTCCGGTACCATTACCTACAGGGCATCCCCCTTGACTTACAAATCCAGGAATTACTCGATGAAAAGTTAATCCATCATAAAAGTTTTCATTTGCTAGTTTTACAAAGTTTGCTACTGTACCTGGTGCTTCATCAGGAAATAAATCAAATTCAATTTTATTTCCATTATCCATTAAAATATAACCTTTTTTCGTCATTTTATATCTCCTTTTATTTAATGATACTGCCTACCTATTTTACCATTTCATCGATAGTTATGAAAGAATTGTCGACTTTATTACTCATATGTCAAATCATTTTTGACAACATCTTTATACGTTTCTCGTTTTACGACCAATTTATCTGATCCATTTTCCACAAAAACAACCGCTGCATTTGGTATACGATTATAATGACTCGCCATAGAATAACTGTACGCTCCTGTAGAGAAAACAGCTAATAGATCCCCATGATCAATATCAGGGACGGACAAATCCCATATTAACATATCTCCTGACTCGCAGGATTTACCAGCTATGGAAACCGTATCTGTAATAGGTTTGGTTGCCTTATTTGCTATAACTGCCTCATATTTTGCCTGATATAATGCAGGTCTTATATTATCCGTCATTCCTCCATCAACGGAAACATATTTTCGTATACCAGGTATATTCTTCATGGATCCGATAGTATATAGTGTAATACCCGTATTTCCAACAATGGATCTACCAGGTTCAATCCAGATTTCCGGCATAGGGATATTTAAAGTCTCCACATGTTGCTTTACAGCCTCTATCAATTCTTCCACGTAAACGTTATATGGCAGTGGATTATCCTCTTTCGTATACCTGATACCAAATCCACCACCCAAGTTTAATACCTCTGGAATATAATCGTAAAGGTCTTTCCATTTAGCTAATTCTTTGAATAACATATCAGCAGCAATCTTAAAGCCTTCTGTTTCAAATATTTGTGATCCTATATGGCAATGAAGTCCTTTAAAATGAATCGCTTCATGGTGCTGCATAAGTTTAAACGCTTCTTCTGCCTGTCCATTTTGTAAGTCAAACCCAAATTTTGAATCCTCATTTCCAGTCATAATGTATTCATGGGTATGTGATTCAACTCCTGGTGTAACACGCATTAATACATCTATATCTTTTTTCCCTAATTGTTTCGAAACAGTTTCTATCAATTCAATATCATGGAAATTATCCACAACGATACAGCCAATACCGTTTTGAATCGCCATAGAAATTTCTTCCTGGCTCTTATTGTTGCCATGTAAATGAATGCTTTCTGCTGGGAAATCCGCTTTTAGTGCAGTATAGAGTTCTCCTTCAGACACGACGTCCAAACATAATTTTTCTTGTTTAGCCACTTGAAGCATAGCAATAGATGAAAAGGCTTTACTCGCATAAGCAACTTTTGCACGAACTCCTAATTTTTTAAATGTATCCACAAATGAGCGAGCGTTTTTTCGTATCATGGATACATCATAAACATATAAAGGAGTACCATATTTTTCTGCTAGTTTAACTGTATCTAAACCACCTATTTCTAGATGCCCTTTATCATTAACTGGAAATGGATGATGTTCAATAACCATAAGCATAATTCCTCCGATTGTACAATTAAAATGAATAAAGATACTTTACCATATGTCGACAAAAAACGAAAGAGCTAACCGGCATGTTAGCTCTTTTTCGTTGGCTGTCTATAATTATTTTTGGGATGTACCACTCTAGGTCTTGAGTTAGCATATGGTACTGGTATTCGAAATAATATGTGAAGCATTGCTTCGGCATTGAAAGGAATAAACGGCCATAGATAAGGTGTTTTAAGTGATTTCAGATTGATTAAATATAGCATATGAAGAACAAATCCAATCACAAACCCTTGCAAACCAAAGAATCCCACTGCAAGAATTAAAAATAAGCCCATTAATTTATTTGCAACACTTAACTCATAGCTTGGAGTAACATAGGATCCAATTGCACTAATGGAAACATATAAAATCACTTCAGGACTAAGCATACCAACATCAATAGCAATTTGTCCAATTAAAACGGCGGCAATCAGGCCCATCGAAGTTGCCAAAGGTGTTGGCGTATGGATTGCAGCCATCCTCAAGAACTCTATCCCAATTTCGGCAAGAATGATCTGAACCATAATTGGGATATTCCCTTCCTCATTAGGTCCTATGAACGATAAACTTCCTGGCAACAATGTTGGATCTAACACAAATAACAGCCATAAAGGCAGCAGGTACATCGATGCCAAGACACCTAAGAATCGAATAAAACGAATAAACGTTCCGACTGCTGGTGATTGCCTGAATTCTTCTGCATGCTGCATATGATGAAAATAAGTGGTAGGGATGATAATAACACTTGGTGATGTGTCAACCATGATAATTACATGTCCTTCTAATAAATGACTTGCAGCAACATCAGGCCTTTCTGTATATCTAACTAAAGGGTAATGATTCCATTTCCTTTCAATAAAAAATTCATCAATCGTTTTATCTGCCATCGATAAACCATCCACATCAATCGAATCAAGCTTCTCTTTTAATAAATCAACCAGTCCTTGATCAGCGATGTCCTGTACATAACTAATACATATATCGGTTTTCGATCGTTCCCCTACTTTTAACATTTCATGCCGTAATCGCTCATCACGAATTCGTCGTCTTGTTAAAGCAGTATTTTCAATAATATTCTCGGTAAAACCATCTCTAGACCCCCTTATTACCTTCTCTGTATCAGGTTCTTGAGGGGTTCTGCCTGGATAACTTCTAACATCAACAATTAATGCCTTCTTTTCACCGTTGATAAATACTGCTACTAATCCGGATAATATCTGATCCACTGCTTCATCCATCGTTTCTACGGGATCAACCTGCTGATGTACTAAGCGATTTTCAATAATTTCGTGAATTTTTCTCGTATTGCTTTCATAATCATTAATTTCAATTAGCTTTTTCAAAAGTTCCTGGATTACGGACGTATCACATAGTCCAGTCACATAATAGAGTTGAACTTTCTTTTTTAATACAGTGATTTCACGAAAGCCAACATCGAAAGATACATCGATGCCAATTCGATTTTCCATATACCTTTGATTTTGCATAATATTTGACGATACAGGTGTTTTATTATCGGTTTTACTCATTTTCAAACACATCACTTTCCTTACAGCTTAACAAATATGGTCCATTGAAAAAGGGATCCTATCACCTTTCCAAACATAATCGCCATTAATAAAATAAGTAAACTTTTTTCCATGTGGATTCGTCTTGTTACAATTGGAAAAACATTTAATACCTCGGTTAAAGCTGCGGCTAACATGCCATTAAATACACCGTGAAATAACCCCCATATAACTAAGAGAATAACAGGATGATTAAGATTAACCTTTGCAAAAGATAAATAGGATCCCACCAATAGTCCTAAGATGACACATGCAGTATAGACTTTTATTAACTTGTATGATTTACTTAATTGAATTAACCTCGGAATAATTCCTAGAACGGTAATAAATGCTACAAATCCACCACCTACAGCAAGACCTCCACTAAACCCAATAAAAATTTGGGCTAGTTTAATTAGAAGGTTCTCTAACATTTAATTTGTTTTCTTTATGATTTACGTAATTGTCGAGGTCTTGTTGGTAATTAAAAATTTCCACTTCGAGCGGACTGGGTTCCTCATTAAATCGTTTGTTAAACCAATGATTAAAAAACAGTAACGTCCCTAAACCTAATCCAAGTGAGTAAGGTACTTGAATCCATAGTGGGAATTCATTTTCTTCACCGGTTAGCAAATAATGAAGTTTTTGATGGACTTCCTGCATACTAACATCATAATGAAAATTCATAATGGTCATGGCAGTCCCGATAAATAAAATTAGCCATACACAGGTTACCAATAATACGGAACTTGGTTTTTTATCAGGGACAACCCGAATAATTGTCTGACTTGGTCCAACAAGTTGGATTTCCATTGACTCATATAAGTTCGTCAAATGCTCGATAATCAAGATACTATCAATAACAACGAGGTTTTTATCCTTTTTTGTCAGACGATAAATAGGTACATGTTCTAATTTTTTCTTTAATGATGGATCTGAAGTTGTAACATATGCAATATCTTTTAAATAAACCTCACACATACGAGGAAAATTAGCATTTTTTTTCATCCGCAAGTAGACAAGACTTTTCAAGGTAATCCCATCCTTAATATTGTTACTGTAGAATTAGTATGAACCAAGAAGAAACATTTTATCAAAAAGAATAATTGATGTAGTTTGTATTAAAAACATTAGAAAACTTAGCATTCTTAAACTTTTAGGCGAATGCCTTCGTTGCACTAATACAGATAATAAAAGGCTCTTTTCTTATGTTTTATTGCTTTTTAACTCGCAGTGGATATAAACTGCGAACTAAGTGAGTGCAACGTTGATTTCCGCTACGGGCAGTCGCCCACCATAGGGAACGGCTTTAGCCTTCTCGGAAGAAACCACTTCCTGCTCAGGTCTAGACACGTGCTTTTTCCCGCAGGAGTCGACTGCCCTCCGCTCCAATCAACCAGCTTAACAGTGGTTACCCTATGATAAGAATTTATTTAGTACAATTAAATGTTTAGTAAAATAAAAGCATAAAACTAGCGGAGGAAATACACGGAGACTCCTTAAAAAAGAAAAGCGCTTTTTCTGCGTGTGACGTAACGCTGCCGAAGCCTTCCTTGTCCTGTGGGAAAAGAGGCTCAACAGCCGTCCATGGAAAGCGTAGTGTATTTCCGTAGCGGTAGATTAAGCTCCTATATCAACTAAAGTTACTTCGCAGTCTATATATTTAGTGACATAAACAACAAATCTTTTCGACTGGATGAGTAACCGAGTTTCAATCTTTTAAAAACATCCTTAAAAATGAAAAAATCCATACTAATACCAAATTCTAAATACAGAATTTGTATTAGTACGGATTTTTCTTTACCTAAAAACTTTTGTTCTATCCCCTATTTCTCTTGGCTCTTTGTGTTTGTTTTTAAATCAAGTAAAATGTTAAAATAATGGTTGGTATTCTAAACTACTGAAGGCGACTGCAGCAGTACCTTACGACGGAGTGTATAGATTTAGTGCCAAAATCAGTCCCCTTCATAAGGGAATCTGCAATTAGTGGGTTATTTCTTCCCACTGATTGAAGGTTCAAGCGTTTACTGGCTACACACCCCACACTTATTATTCTGAAATATTTCCAATACTTCTCGTTAAGGGTCTAATAGCCAGTTAATTACGGATAAAAGTAACCTTCACCGTCACAAATCCATATTGACTTTCATTTCCTTTAATATTTTTTTCTCCAGCCTGGATACTTGAACCTGTGAAATACCCAACCTTTCAGCAACCTCTGTTTGCGTTTGGTCTTTATAATAGCGCAGGAAAATAATCAGTCGTTCTCTTTCGCTTAAATTCTTAATCGCTTCCTGCAATGTTAATTTATCAAACCATTTCGTATCTTGATCGGCAATCTGGTCTAATAAAGTAATCGGGTCCCCATCATTTTCAAACACCGTTTCATGGATGGAGTGCGGGGATTTGGATGCTTCTTGTGCGTGAACGACTTCTTCGGGTGTAATCTCTAACGCCTCTGCAATTTCATTGACTGTAGGGGAACGGCCTAGTTGCTTTGTCAGTTCATCTTTCTTTTTTCTTATTTTATTCCCAACTTCTTTTAATGAACGACTAACCTTTACACTTCCATCATCTCTGATAAAACGCTGGATTTCCCCAATGATCATTGGAACTGCATACGTAGAAAACCTTACATCATAGGAAAGGTCAAATTTATCAATTGATTTAATTAACCCAATACTTCCAATCTGAAATAAATCATCCGGATCATAGCCGCGATTAATAAAACGCTGGACAACCGACCAGACAAGTCGGATATTTTTCTCCACTAAAATATCCCGTGCTACCTTGTCTCCTTGCTGGCTCTGATATATATATTCCTTTACTTGTTCATCAGTTAAGGTCTCTTCACCCTTGGTTTTCTTTATGTTTACATTCATAGGCATATATCCTAGTTATATACCGTTTTTGATTTTACAAGCTGCTTTTTCATGTAGAGTGTTGTTCCTTCAGTAGGAGAAGAAGTGACCTTAACAGAATCCATAAAGTTTTCAATAATTGTAAATCCCATTCCAGATCTTTCTAATTCGGGTTTGGATGTATATAAAGGTTGTCTAGCCTGATCGATATCTCCAATTCCAATACCGTGATCTTTAATAATCAGTTCAATTTCTCCATCATCAATGACACACTTAATCATCACTTTATGATTTGGTTCATTGTTATATCCATGGATAATTGCATTTGTTACTACTTCGGATACAACCGTTTTAATTTCAGTTAATTCATCCATGGTAGGATCTAACTGTGTAATAAAGGCTGCAACTGTAACTCGTGCAAAAGCCTCATTCTCACTTGTACTGGAAAACTCTACAACCATTTCATTTTTCATGAAGCCACCCCCAAAGTTTCTAACGCAAATGCTTCACTCTCTTCAAATCGAATAATCTTAAACAACCCTGACATTTCAAACAGACGATTGATTGATGGAGAAATGGAACAAACAACCATTTCTCCTCCTAATTGCAGCACTTCTTTATACCTTCCTAAAATAACTCCTAATCCAGAACTATCCATAAATGTAACATTTTCAAGATTTAAGATGACATGCTTTATTGGATTGGTATACATCATATCCTTCCATTTATCTCGTAAGCTTTCTGCTTCATGATGATCCAATTCGCCAGAAAGTCTAACTATTAATACATCTTCTTTCACATCAAACATTGAATGAAGCCCCATCTTCTTATCTCCTCCTCACTTTCTTGTGTATTAACTTTTTCTTTATGGAAAGGGCCAATTCCTGCTTTACGACAAAAGAAGTCCTTTTTCGAGTAATTTAGAAGATGTTATTAATTTTTCGCTATTTCTTGCAATGTCCGTTTCAGCAAGGTAAAATAAGTGGCTTGTTTTACATCACTTTCCACAGTAAGCGGTATTTCCGAAATGACTTCTTCTCCATTTTTAACGGTTAGAACTCCTACTTGTTCCCCTTTATTAATAGGCAGCGGTATTTCTTCATTCAGACTGATGTCCGTTGTTACATCATCAGTTGACTCTCCTTTTCTATGTAAAGTACTAACTGATTCAGGAACAATAATGTTCATGTCTTTATCTTCCGCTTTTAATAATTGTAACTTAGTAACGACCTCATCTTTTTCAAATAATGGATGAGTTTCGTACTGATTAAATGCATAGTCCAACATACTAGAGATAGTTGCATTTCTCTCTTTAGTCGTATCTGCACCCATAACAACTGCTACAACACGCATGTCATTTTTTTCAGCAGTAGCTGTTAAACAATATTTTGCTTCATTGGTATAGCCTGTTTTAAGTCCATCCACTCCAGGATAAAATCTGACTAGTTTATTCGTATTCACAAGCCAAAATTCATTCTCTTGTCCTTTTCTTAAATAATCCTCGTAAATGGATGTATAATTCGTAATATCCTCATATTTCAGTAGTTCTTTTGCAACCATGGCCATATCGTATGCGGTACTATAATGATCATCCACAGGCAACCCGGTTGTATTTTGAAATTTTGTATTTTCCAAACCAAGTTCTTTTACTTTTTCATTCATTTTCTTTACAAATGCTTCTTCACTACCAGCAATTCTTTCTGCTAATGCAACACTAGCATCATTACCAGATGCAACGGCTACCCCTTTTAATAAATCTTCCACAGACATTTCCTCTCCTGCTTCAAGGAATATTTGTGAACCTCCCATCGATGCAGCACGCTCACTTATACGTATCATTTCATCTTTTTTTAAATCGCCCTGATCAATGGCCTCCATAATAAGGAGTAAGGTCATTAACTTTGTCATACTGGCAGGAGGAAGAGCTTCATGTGCATTTTTGTCATATAAAATAGCTCCTGTATCCCGTTCTATTAGTATTGCTGACTTCGCATCAGGGGCTAAATTAAGGGATTCATCTCCTTCATCCTCTGCGTTCTCTTCTGCAGATGTGGATAACGATGTGAATGCAAACAGTGAAAATAAGATGCTAAAAATGAGAATATACTTTTTCATAGTTTTACCTCCAACATTCAATATAATTTCAGCTTTACCATATCACCATGGAAATATACTTGATAATAAGCAAAAAAAGAGCACAATTATTAGGCTGCGCTCTTTTCCTTCCAATTATTCTTTTATTGTGGTATACATTCTCTCGTCGATCCTACTTTTTATAGGTATACTTTCTTCATGAGCAATTTGCACCCGGACATTACAAATTCTAAAATTCATTACACTTAGAAAAATCCATTTCTATTTTTCTTTTTCAACACTTTGTTCCGAATATAATAATTTTGTATACTTCCCTTTATGTATATTATTTCATAAAGGGGTATACACTTTAAGCTCTAGGATGATACGTTTTATACATATCTTTTAATCTAGTTTTGGTTACATGCGTGTATATCTGTGTTGTCGAAATATCCTCATGCCCCAGCATTTCTTGTACAATACGTAAATCTGCGCCGTTCTCCAATAAGTGAGTCGCAAAGGAATGTCTCAAAGTATGGGGGGTAATCTTTTTACTTATTCCCGCATCCAATGCTATTTTTTTTAGGATTTTCCAAAAACCTTGTCTGGATAAAGGTCTTCCGTGCTGATTAACAAAAAGTACATGATTTGCATTCTGCTTCACTAGTTGATTTCTTGCTTGTTGTAAATAATCCTCCACTGCCTTTATCGCGACAT
Source organism: Oceanobacillus salinisoli (assembly GCF_009733865.1). GTDB lineage: Bacteria > Bacillota > Bacilli > Bacillales > Amphibacillaceae > Oceanobacillus > Oceanobacillus salinisoli. The sequence goes on from NZ_WOFB01000003.1 coordinate 297,488, forward strand.
CGCCAATTGGGACTATTCTTTCTTTAGATCCTTTACCGAAGCATTGGACAAACCCCATCGTTAAGTGCAAATCACTTACTTTTAATGTAATAATTTCACTGACACGCAGCCCTGTGGCATACATTAACTCGAGCATGGCTTTGTTTCGAATGGCTAATGGACTATTTTCATGAATTGCAAGCAGTGATTCTATTTCCTTTTGTGACAGGACATCAGGAAGTTTTCTTTCTTTTCTTGGTGTTTCTATATGTAAACTTGCATCTTGCTGGACTAACTGCTCTCTCACAAGGAATTGATGAAACGAGCGTATCGAAGAAATATGTCTCGAAATGGTTGCAGATGATTTCCCGCTATCTTTTAACATATATAGAAAACCTATAATATCATTTCTTCCAACTGATTCCCAAGAGGATTTTTGTGCTACCTTTTCTATATAAAGTTTATAATCTCTTAAATCCCTTTTATAGGACTTTAAAGTGTTATCAGAAAGCCCTTTTTCTATCTGTAAAAAGTGAAAATAATCTTCCAGTGGATGGTTTAACATTTCCTATTCTCCTAATCGAAAAAATAGATTCATTCTGTCAATAATCCCATGTTCCGTATTAAATACCTTAACGGACGGTCCTTCAGGCTGGTCATATTTATGATAATTTTCATATTCTGCATGCATCATTTTTAAACCAAAATAAAATAAGCATGTACAAATGGTAAAAATCACAAAGACCTTCATAGTATCCCATATTAATTGCTTCATATGGCATATCTCCTCTTTAAAATAGTAGTTTCCTACTTAAAGATATGCCAAAATTAAAAGACATTATACATATAAAGACACAGAATTTTTTCATTCTAAATTAAATGTACTCTTTTTCTTTTTATTTGTAAAAGGAGAAACAACACTTCTTTACTATATAGTCCATAAGAAAAGTGCAAGCGCCCGTTTAGCGACGTACGGACTGCGCCTGGCCATGCCAGGTGGTTCGGTGTGCCGCGCAAAGCGGCGGTTTTAACCGAACAGTCCCCGTAGGAGATTAGATGATCTTGATTTTTACAAATGTAAAAATCTTAGTGAATCTCATGCTTGAAGAGCGAAAAGGAAACATGCCCCTTCATAGGGGTATGCCGACGCCTGAGCGCTAGCCCGCTTTTAGTCTGCCTTCCTAAACTTGAATCGATGTTGACTTTCACCGCAAGGGTATAAGTGCGACTAAGCCTCTGGTTTCACCAATCGGCAAGTCTTCTTTATCGTACGGAGGTGAGGGAAGTCCTCTAGTCGCTGGGCGATGGAGCTAGACATCAAAGAGCAAATTTATACTTTCTTATCCCATAATAATAGCCCTTTTTCATACGAAAAAAGGCTTTTGATAAACTATTATTCAGAAGCTTTAACCGTAGCTTTCTGGCACTCTTTACATACTCCATGAAATGTTAAGCGATGATCTTTCACCTGAAATTCCCAATCTTTTTGTACAATTTTCTCAACATCTTCCAGCAAATCATTTTCAATTTCCTCCACGGATCCACATTCTATACATACAAGATGATGGTGGAAATGTTTTGCTCCCTCTTTCCGTAAATCATAACGGGATACCCCATCACCGAAATTAATTTTATCGACAATTTTTAATTCAGAAAGCAGCTCTAATGTACGATAAACAGTAGCAAGACCAATTTCCGGCGCTTTTTCTTTGACTAATAAATAGACATCTTCTGCACTTAGATGGTCTTCTTCACGTTCCAGCAAAACTCGGACGGTCGCTTCTCTTTGTGGTGTTAACTTATAGCTCTGTGAATGCAGCTGTTTTTTTATTCGCTCAATCCGATGTTCCATAACACGTCGCTCCCCTCATACCATGCTCTTTTATTATATGCACTGATAAAACACGTGTCAAAAATATTATTACTTTATATTTATAATAATTATAATGTAAGTTTCATTATTGGTAAAATGATTTTATTAAAGCAGCCATCGAACCGTTTGCGACATATGCTTCTATACTTGATGCGACAAGAGATGCACCCAATAAAAGGGAAAATGTTAACATATATCTTCCAAAGGGCTGAAAAATTGGTCCTGAGGGTCTTCTCGAAAATAATTTATTTAACAGTGTCAACGAAAAAATCATCGATAATGTACCAGCGATAATATAGATAGGAATAATAACAACATTTTGTGGGGCAATAGATAATGCTGCCAGTAATAACCCTTTAAAACCAAGTTGATTGACTAAGAAACCAACAGAAAAACCAACAACCAGACCCTTCACATACAAAAGCACCCATACAATAGGAAGTCCGATGACAGATAACCCTAGTAAAAATAATAGAAAAAGATATTTCGCATGATAAAAGAAGCTTTCTCTAAGTATGAGCGTATGATCTATCGTTTGCCCGTCAACAATTTGTTTAAAAAAACGTTCCAAGTAAAAAAACAAATCCTGCTTTTGCACAAAATTCATACTGTTAACAATAATAGCACCAAATATAATCCCTGTTAAGAATAAAATTATCATAAATAAATATATAGTTGCATGCTCTTTTACATGATTTATCATAAGTGTTCTATTATTATACATCGGAATCCTCCATTTCAAGATGATACTTATATTAAAAACTATGAAGAATTCCGTGTAAAAATACCAAAATCTATTTTTTTATTTCAAGAAATATAAATGTTATTTGTTTGATACACTTCCGTATTTGCCACCGCCACCTGCTTTTACCTGGAGTTCACCCTTTCTCATAGCAATAATAGAGTGTGCTAGTGTTGCTGGTACAACTTCTAGTAATTCTTCCAAACTGGCATGGTGAATAACATTCATTTCTGTTCCAAACCGTTCCAATAACTTTCGAAAAGTTTTTGGTCCAAGTTTAGGCAAATATTCAAGTGGAACCTGATATAAATATAGAGGTCTCTTCCTATCAGAATTTTTAACATCTGTTAGTTCCTGAATTCGGTCAAATACCCCTTTCGTTATCTTCGTTGAACCACAATTCGGGCATTCTTTCTCATTAGGCTGAAGCTGTTCATCGCAATCATTACATACCGTCGTATGATATTTCCCCAGTCTCGGATCCATTCCGCAGTTTTGTTTAATTTTTCTTCCTTTCACCTCATGTAATGCCCAGTTAAATTCCCGAAACGTTACTTCCTTCATAAGTATTTCCTGATATTCACGCCCTATCTTAGCTAAAGAGTGAGCATCAGAATTAGTTACAAACGTATAATCATGAAGTTCTTTGATTTGGTCGGCCATATAAGTATCCGAACTAAGACCTAATTCGACTGCATCAATCAAGTCAGGATCAAATACTTCTTTCAGTGATTGGTTTACCCCTTTTCCATAAAGACTTTTAAAGGGAGTGAAAACGTGTGCCGGAATAAAAATACCTTCCAGTTCCTTCACTTTATATTGCAGTTCTTTCGCAGTTCCATAATACCTTTGGGAACTGAGCGTAATATTTTTCATTTTACCAGTTAACCACTCTGAAAAGTATGCCATATATTCCAGCTTTGGAAAATAACATAATACATGAATCGGCCCTTGACAATTTTCATCATAGATTTCAATTTCTGAACCCAGCAATAAAGTTACCTCTTCAAAACGAATTCCTCCATCCGTCAGTTCAACGGCCTTTCCAGCATCCATCAGCTCCTTTATTTCCTGTTGTACAGCAGGAGCATGACAGTCAATCACGCCAATTAAATCAATTCCTTTATTTCTGCTGGATTCCTTTAGTATATTTGTTAATGTTAAGCTTTTTGCACCGGTGATCTTTACCGGCTTTTCATACATATCCCTGCCAATATGGATATGCATATCTGCAAAATATGAATTCAATGTCTTACCTTCTTTCTAGTGCATGCAGATATAGAACGGCATAGTTCGTCTTTGCATCGTGAATCCGCTCTTCTTCCACATATTGTTTTGCTTCATCTAATGTTAATTCGACAATTTCGACAAACTCATCCTCGTCTCCAGCTTTAGGATTTTCCAGTTTCACGAGATCATCAGTAATATAAATATGTAACAGTTCATCTGCAAACCCTGGTGAAGAGTAAAAAGAAGTAACAAATGATAAGCTGTTTGTTGTATACCCTGTTTCTTCTTCCAGTTCACGTACTGCTGCTACCAATGGATTCTCTCCCGGTTCCAGTTTACCAGCAGGAATCTCTACCAACGATTTTTCCAATGGCTTACGATATTGTTCCACAAAGACAATCTTATTGTCATTGGTGATAGCAATAACCGCTACTGCTCCGGGATGTTTAATGATTTCACGTTTCGACGTTTTTCCGTCGGGTAATTTCACATCGTCAACCTGTAATTGAACCACTTTTCCATCAAAAATCTTTTCTGTTTTTATCGTTTTCTCTTCAAACTTTTTCATACAAATCTCCTTCATTTTATATCATTTTATTTATGTTTAAGCTTTTTCCGTACAATTGATTGCTTATGATTTAAAATAAACTCCTGTCTAATGAAAATTCCTAATGCTCTCGCTTGTTTTAATAATGATATCGTTCTTGCAATCGCTCCTAGAATACTTACGGTTCGTGGCTACGACCTAAAGCCTCCTCGCGGAAAACCGGTGCGCCTGTGTCTTCTAGTAACACTTCGTTGAAGAATTCCTCGGCGCAAGGGAACAAAGAAGATTACTCAAGTAGTACCCTCACTGCTAAGGTCTGGAACGTGCTGTTCCCACAGGTCAAGGAGCACTACGACAGCGATAAACCGCACGAAGAAAATCGGTTTGTATCTTCGAGGAGTCTACGTATTCTGCCTATGCTAGTAGTGATTTTCTGATTCATGTATAGGTTAGTAATACTCAGATAGAAAGTTGAATAGCACAAAACCAGCGGAGGAAATACACGGAGACTCCTGCGGGAAGATTGGCATCGATGAGACCCCTAAAGACGCGTTAGCACGAGGGGGCTCACCAGCCGCCCTAAGGTGCGCGTAGTGTATTTCCG
>NZ_WOFB01000030.1 GCF_009733865.1 Oceanobacillus salinisoli
TTGTTTGGCTAAAACCGCCGCTTTGCACGGCAACACCGAACCACCTGGCATGGCCAGGCACAGTCCGTACGTCGCTAAACGGGCGCTTGCGCTTTTCTCATCATGATTAATTATAAGCCCAAACCATTGCCAGTAGGGAACCGAAAATAGTAAATAAGGCTATGATAACTCCATAAAATGTACTTGTATAAATGGAGGCTTTATCTTCACTTTCTCCAGCATGCATAAAGAGTACCAGCTGGACACCAGCCTGAATGAATGCAGTTACGAGAAGAATAGTCATGCCTACTGCAAATGACATATCCAGAAAATAAACACTAAGTGCTATTACTGTAAGCAGCAGGGAGAAAACAAAACCATTTACTTGTTTCATAGGAAATAATTCCTTCATCTTACATCATTCCTTTCAAGTAGATGAAACTGAAGATAAAAATCCAGACTACATCCAGGAAGTGCCAATATAAGGAGAAAATAAATGATTTATTGGCCGTTGCAGGCGTTAACCCGCGTTTTATAATCTGTATCATGATCATGATTCCCCAGAACAAACCAAAAGTAACATGGGCACCATGTGTTCCTAATGTTGTCAGTAAATTAGCTGTAAATCCACTTGTTTGTAATGTTGCACCAACATGGTAATAATGAATAAATTCATATATCTCAATACCAAGGAAGATGGCACCTAGTGCAAGTGTAATTCCTAAAAAGCCCAACATCGCTTTTGGACGATTAATGCGCATTGCGTGAATGGCAAGACCAATGGTAAAACTGCTGGTCAATAGTACAAACGTTTCAAATAATACTGGGGTAATTTCAAAAATCTCTGCCCCAGTCGGTCCACTGCCAGTACGGTTTTCATAAACGAAGTAAGACGTAAACAGTGTAGCAAAAAGCATAATCTCGGCACCTAAGAAAATCCAGAAACCAAGGATATTAAATCGATTTTGTTCGGTGCTATATTCTAGAGGCTGTGAGTGATCTATTTTCATTTGTCAGCACCTCCAAATTTTTCTTCTGTCTCTTTAATTTCCTTAACTGGGATATGATATCCATGATCTTGTTCAAAGGAACGATAGGTCATGCATGCAAATATAGCTAATAGGGATAGGATAACACCAATCCAAATGGAAAAGACAAACGAGAATCCAAATACAAAGAATAATCCTCCCATAATAAATGGTACACCGCTCTTATTCGGCATATGAATTTCTTCGTATTCTTTGTTAAATAATGAATGACCGTGTTTCTTCTGATCCCAGAATGCTTGGGAAGATTTGACTTCCGGTGTTACTGCAAAGTTATATTCTGGTACCGGGTTATGAGTAGCCCATTCCAATGAACGAGCATTCCATGGATCGTCTCCAACATTTCTTGGAGCATATCGGAAACTGTAGTACACGTTATATACAATTAGTACAAACCCAATTGCCATAAGTCCTGCACCAAAGAAAGAAAGCATATTTAGCGGACCGAAACCAGTTGCTTCAGAATACGTGTACATGCGTCGTGCTTGCCCATCTAAACCGGTAATATACATTGGGAAGAACGCGAAACAGAAACCAATTGCAAGGTTCCAGAATGCCCATTTTCCAATTCTTTCGTTAAGTAGGAAACCGAACATTTTCGGCCACCAGTAGGTAAACCCTGCTAATACCGCAAATACAACCCCTGGAATAATAACATTATGGAAGTGAGCAACCAGAAACATTGTATTATGATACTGATAGTCAGCACTTGCCATTGCAAGCATGACCCCGGTAACCCCACCTATAGTAAATAGGGGGATAAATGCTACAGAATAGAGCATTGGTACGGTAAAAGTGATTTTCCCTCGCCACATGGTTAGGAGCCAGTTAAAGATTTTTATTCCTGTTGGAACAGCAATGGCCATCGTAGTGATAGAGAAAATGCTGTTTGTCAATGCCCCGTGTCCCATCGTAAAGAAATGGTGAACCCATACTAGGAACGATAGAAGGGAGATAATAACCATTGACCCAACCATTGATGTATATCCGTATAGATTACGTTGTGAAAATGTTGAAATGATTTCACTGTAAATACCGAATGCAGGCAGGATTAATATATATACTTCAGGATGTCCCCAAATCCAGAAAAGGTTTGCCCACATCATATCCATACCGCCATTGACACTTGTAAAAAAGTTTGTGCCAAATTGTCTATCAAATGTACCCATAAGAAGGGCAATAGTTAATACTGGAAAAGCAAAAACGATAATAATGTTTGTAATAAGAGCAGACCATGTAAACATCGGCATTTTCATCAGTTTCATGCCTGGTGCTCTCATTTTCAGGATGGTAACGACAAAGTTAATACCGGACATTAATGTACCGATTCCTGAAATCTGTAATGCCCAATTGTAGTAGTTGACACCTACAGATGGACTGAATTCATTGCTTGCTAGTGGATAATAGTTGGTCCAACCGGCATCTGGAGACCCACCTACCACAAATGATATATTGAATAACATTGCTCCTGCAAAGAACAGCCAAAAGCTAAGTGCATTTAGTCGTGGGAACGCCACGTCACGTGCTCCAATTTGCAATGGAACAACAAAGTTCATAAGACCGATAATAAATGGCATAGCCATAAAGAATATCATCACAATTCCATGTGTGGTAAAGACCTCATTATAATGTTGTGCATCTAAAAATGTGTTCTCCGGCATAGAGGTTTGGAAACGCATCATAACTGCATCCGCACCTCCGCGGAATAACATGAGTAAAGCTGAGATGATATACATAATTCCGATTCGTTTGTGGTCAACGGTCGTTAACCATTCATCCCATAAATAGCCCCATTTTTTAAAATAAGTAATTCCCGCAATGATTGCGATAACCACTAGACCAATGGCAACCATTGAAGCATAAATCAATGGACTTGGATGGGGGACGGCGAATCTTTCAAAGAATTCCATGTTTTAATCTCCTTTCGAGAGTGTATGATAGTGTTTCGTGATGCTCTATGAAAAATCAATGTTCACCATGTTCGGAGTGATCTTCCTGTTCTTTTTCTGATTCACTGCTTCCATGGTCATGACCAGCATGCTCTCCTTCAGGTGCTGGACTGAAATCTAAATGTGTACCTGTAAATGTGAGCTGCCCTAGATGACCAGGCTCCAATAATTCGTTAAATGTATCTTCTGTAATGGGATTTGCTGTTGCATGAATATCTTCCACCCATTGATCAAATTCATCTTGAGGCAAGGCAGTTACATTAAAAATATTTTCTGCAAAACCCTCCCCACTGAAATTCGCATTACGTCCCATGTATTCCCCTGGGTTATCAGCAGCTAAGTGGAGCGTAGTAACCATATCTGCCATGGCATATTTTTGACCTGCGAGCTGTGGAATCCAAAAGCTAGTAATTGGTCCAAATGAATAAAGTTTAAATTCGATTGGTCTGTTCGTCGGGATAAATACATAGTTTACTGTTTCGATATCTTCTTCTGGATAGCTGAAATGCCATTTCCAATTGGAAGAAGATGCATAAATTACTAATGGCTCCTGATCTTCATATCCCTCCGGTGGTGCTTCTACTTTATATGTAGAAGTAACCGATACGATGGATAAAAAGATAACAATTAGAACTGGAATTCCAATAATAATTCCTTCTACTATATGATTCCCTTCAATGTGTGGTGGCTCATAATCATCACTCTGCTTGGATGCACGATATTTGAATAAAACAATCGCTAAGAGTGTCATAACAACGATAACAATTATGGCCATCGTTGCTATGGAAAGCCAAATAACGTTAGCAGTTGTTTCTGCCTGTGGACCTTGAGGATCTAAAACTAATACCGGTTCACAACCAGTTAACACTACGGCGATAGTGAAAACTAACGATAAAATAAGCATTTTAAGTTTCATGTAGTTACCCCTTTCTAAGGTTGTCTATTTATTTTCATATTCGTGAATGGTTACAAACTAGCATATTATATGCTATTATCCTTAGAAAAAAAAAACAATGCTTTGAGAAAATATTCACAAAAAGTTCAATAAGGTTTGTACTTTTTTTGTATGAATAACGAAAACCTGCACAATGGGTATGAATTCAATGTAGTAGCGATAAAATCCTGTAAATTATTTGTAAAACTGTAATATTTTAAAATCTGTTGAAAAGATAAAGGGAGGGATGTATGTTTATGTGAAATGTTCACTGATGAACAAAGAGCGTGTGGTTGAATGAAAATATACTGGAAAACTATTAAAAAATTGAAATAGATAATAGAACATAAGATTTGTAGAGAAAGTTGTCATTTTGAAAAATTTTGGTTTTTCCATGAAAAGAATACTGTAACGTAATTTGATGGTCATGGTTTGGTGCCATACGAATTTCTACGGAAAGCGTACTGCTCGGAATGGAAATCATGAAACACTCACAGTAACAAATATACCGAGAGAATAAATCTGTCGATACATTTTAAACTGGGAGGGGGGAATACTTTTATTAAATGAAATAAATAGAGGGGATTTTCGTCGTGACCTTAGTTCGACTTGGATATTCAGCAATTAGTATGCATGTAAAAAACAGTTCGACTTCCAAAACAATGACATATACCCATTTTTCTAAACTGCAGGACAGAGAGGCAGCTATTCGTAAACTGGAGGAAATTGCAAAAAAGAATGTAACAAACCTTCTTCGTCTGTTAAAACATAATGCTGGTAATGACATACAATTTTATCGCATTTCTTCCAAGTTAATTCCACTAGCAGACCACCCGGAAACATCAGACTGGAACTATATTAAACCGTTGGAAGGACCACTAAATAATGTTAAAGAATTTCTTTCTCAACATCCACTTATGAGGGTCGATTTTCATGCAGATCATTTTGTATTAATTAATTCACCAAAGAAGGAAGTATTAGCAAATTCACTTAAAACCTTACGTATGCATTATCGTTTATTAAAGGCTTTGGGTCTAAATCCAGAACATCGCTGTGTGATGCATGTTGGAGGAGGTTATGGTGACAGGGAAAAGGCTTTAGAGCAGTTTATACATAATTGGGGGTTTGTACCATCTGATGTGCAGCGTATGATTATTTTGGAAAATGATGACAAAACATTTACAATGCTGGAAACCTTATATCTATGTGAAAAGTTAGAAATTCCTTTCGTCTTTGATTATCACCATCATCTTGCCCATCATGAGGAACGTAACTGGTATTCCTATTGGGACCGTATTGTAAACACCTGGAAATTATCTCATCTTCCTATAAAAATGCATATATCCAGTCCAAAATCTGAACAAAAATTTCGGGCGCATGCTGATTATGTGGATAGCAGGATGTTTATGGATTTTTTGCTTGAAATAAAAGGAAGCGTCCCGCAAATAGACTGTATGATTGAGGCTAAACAAAAAGATGAAGCGCTATTCCAATTAATGAAGGATATAAAACAATATTCAGAAGTGGAAGTGGTGGATGGTGGAAGTTTTATCCTGAAATAAAACAAATTACTGTGTAAAATTTAATGGTATGCAGTGATTTATATGGTAGAGGACAGACTTATCCGTGGCGGTAAGGAAAGTCTCGTTGTAGCTTTATTACGGGAGCTTGACACCGTACAAACATTCATATTTTATCAACTTAGTGAAGAACAACAATTTTTTAGAAAACTGTCTATTATTTTATTCTAAATGGAGGATTGGAATAGTATGATGTTCTAACAAAAGTTTTTAAATAGGAGAAGATTATGGGTTTTGATGTCAGCATAAAGAAGGAAATGAAACAGACGAAGGAACGTAGGAAATGCAGTTATCTCAGTGGGATAATCCCGGTTACTATTACGGTAATCCTTTTAGTTGCCATTATCCTTTTGTACGAGATGAAATGGAAGGAGACATCTGTGGTTATTAGTCACTCTCCAAGTAAGCTGCATACGATAGAAGTGGTGGAAGTGGGACGAGCCTGGGATGGGAGACCATCTTCTGTCCGTATTAAAAGTGAAGGGGACCATATGGATTTTAGTATTTATAATAATGGGGAAAAACTGGATGAATTCAATGTTGTTGTGTATTGGAAAAATGACTATGAAGCAATTATTACCTTATATGGGTATGAGCAAATGCCCGAGACCTTCCATTTTATAGCGCCATTGAATAAGTATGAGGCATAATAAAAGGAATCGCCACTTTTCTTACGGTGGAGATTCCTTTTATCCATTTTATGTTCGCTGCATGCTATCCTCCAACAGTTCCAATAACACACCCCCGATAATTTCTCCGGCAGTTCTTGGAGCGGTTTTACCTGGTAATCCTAGGGCGTGTATCGTTTTAACCCCTTTTTTTTCGGCATAGTCAAAGTCTGTACCGCCCGGCTTGGATGCAAGGTCAATAATAAGAGAGGAAGCTTCCATATTATCGATGATATTGGTGTCGATAATTAAATGAGGTACCGTATTGATACAGATATCCATACCGGAAATTACTTTGTCAATTTTTTCAGTTGCAATGGAATTTATACCCATCTCATTAATACGAGCAAAGTGTGCTGATTTTCTTGCAGCAACTGTAACATTTGCTCCTAATGCCGCAAAAACACGAGCTAATGTGATTCCAATTCTCCCAAATCCAATAATTATAATGTTGGATCCGTGTATCGTTACATCTGTCTCTTCAATGGCAAGTTTCAATGTTGCTTCAGCAGTTGGAATCGAATTATAAATAGCAATATCATCCCGAGTAAATAAGCGGATCAGTTTCCGATTTGCTGTTTTAGCTGCATTTTCTAAATAATCGTTTGCTATGCCTGTATAAATCACACAATGCTCAGGTGTTTCATGTAATCGTTGTTTTGGCAGTTTAAGCTGTTTATCGGTATATGTAGTTTCAATGTTACCTTCTGAGTCTGTACCTGCAACAGGAAGTAAAATAGCATCAATTTTACTGAAATCAACTTCTATTATCTCACGATGACTGATGAATGAATTCTCAAAGGATAATTGCTCAAATCCAGCTAAAAACACTCTTATTTCATTTGCTGCTAATTTGTCAATCACTTCTAAATAGCGATTGTCCCCTCCTATAATGAGTACCTTTAATCTATTTTTCAAAATTAATCCCGCCTTTCTTGTGCATAGCAAATGAATTTACTTATAGTTAGCGATATAGGAAATAGCGCCATTATTCATTTTATCGACTTTACCTTAGTCCTATGACTAAATTTAGGAAGTATAAATTTAAGCCTAAACATGTTTTCCTTAAGTGAAATTATAACATCTATGAAATCTAGTGTTGCAACATGAAAGGGTATAAAGGGAAATACTCGAGTGGGAATGGGAATATATCTGAAGTGAGAACAGATCTGCAATTGACGGTAATATGTATTTGGAAAGGAGCATAAGGAATACGAATTTACCATCGTCTTGTTTTGCATGATATGGAAGGAAAAGGAGGTTAGATTTACATTCAATAGGAGGAGGTATTTGCGGGTAAACGTTACAGGAGCATTGTTAGCTATGTGTGGGTTCAACCATAATTGCGTTTGGTTGCGAATCATATTGCATCGATGTAAAAAATCAGCCCCCGGTTGATCTACTGTTTTAATTACTAGTCTGAAAATGGTGTGGTCCAGATAAAAAGGTGGAAGATAGCCTTCCAATATGTTTAATACAGAAAAGCTATCTATCCATCCTTTCGACAAATTTCGGGAAGTGACAGGCACCTCTTCATATCATGGTTTCGGGGTCGATGGCTTTTTTGATTTTTTCGGTTAGTAATCCTTTTTGCTGAAGGATTTGCTGAATGGTCATGTTTTTTTCTTCTGCTTCAAGGCCAATCTGTGAAGCGTAATCATATCCCAGAATGGGACTTAAACCTGTAACAAGGGAAAGACTGGATTCCATCCATTTCCGACAGTTGTCTTCTTTGGCCTGTATACCAATGATACATTTTTCTGTCAAAGTAGGGATCGTGTTAGATAACAATTCAATTGATTCAAGAAAGGAATGGGCAATAACAGGTGACATAACATTAATCTCCAGCTCACTTGCAAGACCTGCAGTTGTAATCGTTGTTTCATAACCAATTACCTGACAGCATACCATATGTGTCATTTCTAGAATTGCCGGGTTAACCTTGCCAGGCATAATGGTGGAACCAGGCTGTACGGCTGGTAGTGTAATTTCTGCTAGCCCGGTTCTTGGGCCAGAAGCTAACAGTCGTAAATCGCTGGTAATCTTAATTAAGTGAATGGCCAATTCCTTTAATGCTTGCATTGTTCGAATTGGGGCATTTCGATTTTGCATAAAGCTAAACATGCTTTTAGGCTGTCGAAAAGGAAGTTCTGTTCGATTGCGGATTTTATCTATCACTTTCTTTGGATAATCAGGGTGTGTATTAATAATCGTACCGACTGCATTTCCGCCTAATCCAATTTCGTACAATAAGTCAATCGTTGATTCAATTTGCTGATAGGCCGACTGTATGGTACCTGCATAACCGGAGAACTCATGTCCCAAACGAATTGGCACCGCATCATGCAGATGGGTTCTGCCACTTTTTACTATAGGCATAAATTCTTCCGCTTTCCTCTCTAATTCTTTTTGCAGCTGAAAAAGGGCAGGAAGGAGTCTTTGATGCAAACTCCTTGCTGCTGCCATTTGAATGGCTGCTGGAAACGTGTCATTCGTTGATTGGGCCATATTTACATGATCATTTCCATGAACTTGGTAGGTTCCTAGTGTACCACCTAATATCTCCGTTGCTCGGTTGGCTATGATTTCATTTGCATTCATATTTTGGGATGTACCTGCACCTGCCTGATATACATCTACAACAAAATGGTCATCCCATTTGCCTTCAATGACTTCTTCTGCAGCCTGTACGATAGCTTTTCCCTTATCTTTCGGCAGCATCCCCAATTCCATATTTGAAGTTGCTGCCGCAGCTTTTATAATTCCCTGTGCTTCAATAAATGAACGGGGCAGCTTTAGTCCACTTATTTGAAAATTTTCTACTGCTCTTTGGGTTTGAGGTCCATAATATTTATCTTTTGGTACTAATATTTTTCCCATCGTATCTTTTTCTGTACGATATTGCTTAGAATCATGCATAAATATTCCCCTTTTTATCGTATTTGCTACTGTTATAAAGGGTATTATTTCCAATAATAATGTTAAAATGCGTGATTTTACTTGTACGATTCGTATATAGAGGGAGGGTTGTTGAATTAAAAGGACCATTTTGCACGGTAACACCAAACTACTCGCTATGACCTAGCAAAGTCTGTGCGTTGTTATAAAGGCACTGGCTTTTTTCTTAATAACTACATTTTTTCTTTGTGATTAACAGGTTTTAATGCCATTACAGAAAGAATAATAGGTGAATTTTAAGTAGTTAGGAAACACGTTATTTTGCTCAGAGGGCCACTTGGTCTTTCATTTGTTTTTAACAATCAGTAAGTAATGGAAGAAAGCCTATTGATTAAACGTTTATTATATAATCATCCAATATTTAAAATATTGACTAAATTCATTCGATTCATTATACTTGTTTCAGGCAGGAATTAGTCAATTGAGTATTACCTAAGGATACTCATTATATTCAGGCGCATTGTGTAAGCGTCTTCTTAGTGTGGAGGTGGTAAATGATCGGTATATAGAAGGAAGGATATTGTTTAGCAGTTACTTTGAAAATTTTAAGGAGGGATAATCAGTGGAAAAGCCAGAAGCGTATAAAACGCTCGATGAAAAGCAAAGGCGCTATTGGAAGAAAAATGTAAAATTAATCAGTAGTTTGCTTGTTGTTTGGGCTCTTGTTGGTTTCGGAGGGGGGATTCTCTTTGCGGAACCGTTAAGTCAAGTTTCATTCTTTGGTGTATCACTTTCATTTTGGATTGCGCAGCAAGGAGCGATTTTAGTCTTTATTCTTTTAATTTTAATCTATGCTATTCGGATGGATAAATTGGACCAGGAATATATAAAGGAAGCAAACAGGGAGAAGGAAACAAAATAGATGGTAAATAGGGGAGGGATTTGGTTTTGAGTGTAGAAGCAATTACGATAACGATGGTTATTATTACTTTTGGAATTTATACAGGGATTGGCTGGTGGTCAAGGGTTCGTGATACTTCCAATTTCTATGTTGCCGGACAAAATGTGCCAACAGTAGCTAACGGTGCAGCAATAGCTGCGGACTGGATGTCTGCTGCGTCCTTTATTTCTATGGCTGGTCTTGTTGCGTTCTTAGGTTTTGATGGAACCATCTATCTGATGGGGTGGACTGGTGGGTATGTACTTCTGGCATTATTATTAGCACCATATTTACGGAAGTTCGGTAAATTTACGGTTCCTGACTTTATTGGAGACCGGTTTTATTCAAGCAGCGCTCGAGCTGTAGCGGCAATTGCTACAATATTTATTTCTTTAACTTATATTTCCGGACAAATGCGTGGAGTTGGGATTGTGTTTAGCCGCTATTTACAAGTTGATATTATTGTCGGTGTTTTAATTGGAATGGCTATTGTCGGCTTTTTCGCCCTTCTTGGTGGGATGAAAGGAGTGACTTGGACGCAAGCCATTCAATATTTTGTCATTATTATTGCCTTTTTAATTCCAGCATTTGCGATATCTTATCAACTGACAGGAAATCCTGTCCCTCAGCTTGCTCTTACAGGAAGTGACATTATTGCCCGTCTTGGCCAAATACAGGTTGATTTAGGTATGACGGAATATATGGCACCTTTTACAGATCTCTCGTTAATAAATGTTTTTATGATTACACTTGCATTAATGGCGGGAACAGCAGGATTGCCGCATGTTATTGTCCGCTTCTATACCGTTAAAAGCGTTCGTTCTGCCAGGTGGTCAGCGGTCTGGGCTATCGTATTTATCGCGTTGCTTTATTTGACTGCACCAGCAGTTGGGGCTTTTGCTAAGTATAATCTAATCGATACAATAGCGGATAAACCACTTAAAGAAGTACAGGAAATTGATTGGGTTAATAAATGGGAAACGACAGGGTTATTGCAATTTGATGACATAAATGGAGATGGCATCATTAACTTTACGGAAGGCGAAAATAATGAGGTTTCGATTGATGGTGATATTATTGTATTATCCACCCCTGAAGTAGCAAATCTCGCACCATTCATTATTGCATTAGTAGCTGCTGGTGGTTTAGCTGCCGCTCTTTCTACTGCCTCAGGGTTACTGATTACCATGACAAGTGCTGTATCCCATGATATTTACTATCGAATTTTTAATAAACAGGCTTCAGAGAAACAGCGTTTGCGTGTTGGCCGAATCACATTGTTAATTGCACTGTTAATTGCTGCTTATGTAGGAATCAATCCGCCAGGTTTTGCTGGTGAAGTAGTAGCACTGGCATTTGGCTTAGGTGCAGCAAGTCTGTTCCCGGTCATTTTATTAGGGATCTTTGATAAACGGATGAATAAAGAAGGGGCTATTGCAGGTATTCTAACTGGGTTAATTTTCACTCTGGTAATGATTGGTCTTATCTTGTCTGAATCAATATTTGGAACAGATGGAGCGATTCTGCAAAGTTTCTTTGGTATTAATGCACAAGGTGTTGGAGTAATTGGTATGCTGCTCAATTTCATTGTTGGTTTCATTGTTTCCCGTAATACCGAAGCACCGCCATTGGAAATCCAGCAATTAATTGAGAATGTCCGTGCACCTGAGGTAGATGATGAAAGTGAAATAGCTGCCAGTAAAGAAGAATAATAGTTTTATTACGTGATGAACTGGCTGAAAAAACCCTAACGAAAAGAATTTGCGACACTTTAAGAATGGTAAGTGGTAATTGGCAGCCAGTACACACCTGATTCGTTCTTCTGACAATCAGTGGGGGATGAAAAAAACCTCACTGATTGTAGATATACTTTATGAAAAAACTGGTTTCAGTTAAGGAGGTAGACGATGACTTGGACCATAATATTAGGAGGATTTGCGGTGGTGTTGTATTTGGTGCATCCGTGGATGAATATACATGCGTTTCGGAAAGTAATCGGAATTACGCTGTTTTTAGAGTTGTTTTATCTATTAGGACATTACATCATGGAGTGGCCATTTCCGACACCAATCGTTCTTTTGCAGCTCCTTGTTGTATCTGGTTTTGGTGTAGCACTGGGGGTTTTCTTCTCCCAATTATGGCCACTTCCTCCACAGAAAGGGTTTGAACGGATCCTCCGCACATTTTTATTAGTTATTCCAGCTTTAGGGTTCGGTATGGGGCTTCAAGTGCTTTTACAAGGTGCTCATGCCACGCAAGCTATCTATTTAATATTTGCTATGGCCGCCTGGCTGGGATCGGGTCATTTTATTCGGAAAGAAGCAGAAATGAAAAACATCGCAGGATAGAAAGTAGCCTTATATAAAAGAAAACAATCCGAACTAATTCGAATTCTAACTTAAGAATTTTGAATCATAGTTCGGATTTTTCTTTAACTAAAATACTTTTGTACCTGCTTCTTTTTATGTAGAAATGCTTCAATTCATTCGACAAAATTCGGGAAGTGACAGGCACCATATTTCGTGAGATAATTATTAAAATTAGGTTATCTTGGCTGAAGGAGGAACAGCAAATGGTTAAGATGCGGTGGCAAACTCCCGATGAGTTGAGGGCGTTATTAGTAGAGCTTGTTAGCTGGAAAAGCATGACATTATCGGAAGGGGAGAGGCAGTTCCCGTTTAAATTACAGGCAAAATTGCAGGATTTACCATACTTTCAAGAACATCCGGAAAATCTTGGTTTACATGACGCCGATTTAAGGAGGAAGTTCTTAACTGCACTGTACAAACATCCTGATGCAAAAGATACGATTTGTTTAATTAGTCATTTTGATACGGTAAATACAGAGGAGTATGGAGATCTTGAACCGTTAGCTACTCAACCTGAAGAGCTTACAAAGGTTTGGCAGGAACAAACAAGTGAAATACCGGAAGAAGTTTTGGAAGATTTACAATCCGGAGATTATTTATTTGGCCGAGGAACGATGGATATGAAAATGGGTTTGGTCCTGCATATGCGACTGATTGAAAAAGCAAGTACAGAAAACTGGCCAATTAATCTATTATTATTGACAGTACCGGATGAAGAAGTGAATTCAGCCGGGATGCGACTTGCTGTTCCTGAATTAATTTATTTACAGGAAAAATATCAGCTTAACTACCAACTGTTTTTGAACAGTGAACCGGTTTTTTCATTGAAACCTAACAATCATGATCACTATATTTATACTGGTACGATTGGGAAAATGCTTGCAGCAGCACTATTTTATGGAAAAGAAACACACGCAGGTGAACCATTAAGAGGGATTACCGCTCCATATATTGGATCATATCTAACTAGGGAAATGGAGTGGAATGACACGTTTCAGGAGATTGTGTTTAACGAGAAAACACCGCTTCCAGTTGTTTTACAGCAAACCGATTTAAGGTTGCATTATTCCACACAAACCCCTTATCGTTCTTCAGCATTATACAATATATTTGTATTCGAACGCAGTGCTTCTGAGGTTTTTGATCTATTTGAAAAAGCAGCAAATCAAGCTGCAGTAAAGTGCAACGAGGATTATAAGAAGGTTTGCAGAGCCAATGAAACAAAGCCAATTGGCGATGTGAAAGTGATTAAATACAAAGATTTATTAAATTATGCGATGAAGAAGATAGGTAAAGAAACAATAGAAGAGATCAAAGCGGATATTTATTTTCATGATGAATGGGATGATCGGGAAAAGTCTCTTCGTATAGCAGATAAATTAATGATACATTGTCAGGAATTGGCCCCTGCAATCATTATCTTGTTTGCACCTCCATATTATCCGGCAGTTAATTCTTCTAATGATCGTTTGGTAGATAAATGTTGTGATCTTATTATTAAGATGGCCAAGGAAAAATTACATTTGCCAATCAAGCAAATTCATTATTTTAATGGAATATGTGATTTGAGTTATGTTAATTATAAAGGAACGAAAGAAGGGTGGGCTGCCTTTGAGGATAACACTCCGGTCTGGGGCGATACTTATACAATACCATTTGAAGCGATGCAGAAACTGCAGGCTCCGGTCTTAAACATCGGGCCATTTGGAAAAGATCCACATAAACGAACAGAACGGTTGCATATTCGGAATGCATTTGCAGAAACACCAGTACTGATGGAAGAAGTAGTTAATGTGGTCATGGGAGGAAAGAGAAAGCCTTGAAGAACACTTACTTCAAGGCTTTTATAAAGCAAAACGAAACTAGACAGGTATGTAGGACGTTTAGTATACTACAACTATTAAGCATATTTTCCAACAAATCCTAACAATTTTCGACATGTACCTAATTTATCATGTTATTAACTGGCTCTATGTGCGTGTTCAAAAAGGAGGATGAAAAGGACCGAGAAGTTCGAGGCGGCGAAGCTTTGAGTAGCGGAGCGTATGCAGTTAATACGTGAGCAACGGAAAAGCGAGCCAACGAAGAAATTCGATGTGTCTTTTTCACCGGACTTTTTGAACATCCTCTATAAGACCAACTGGTTGGAATTTCAAATACTTTTAACATGGTAAGTGGGAGGATAAAAGCCTCACTGATAGAAGAGTCACTTTATCCACGGTTTTCAAGAGAGAAAGGGAGTAAGTAATGTATTCCAATAAAAATCGTACCATTCAACCTTCATATAAATCGAATCAATATCATTCGGATTTATTTTACCGATCTTTATTTGAATTTAATCCAGATACGGTTTTCTTTTTGGACAGAGAAGGGGTTATTGCCCAAGTAAACCGTGTATTCTCTGAAAAACTTGGATATGAAACCAATGACGTAATACTTCAGCCATTGGAAACCTTTTTGCCTGAAAAGGATGGAGAGTTGTATCAAGAGGTATTCAAACAGGTTTTGAAGGATCAATTTAAAAGAATTCACACAAAATTATTTCATAAAAATGGAAGCTACATTTACATATGGTTATCTTTAATACCAGCTAAAAATGATGGAAGGGTAGTTGGTGTGTTTGCACAGGCCCAGGATATAACCAAAGAAAAGCAAGCTGATCGGTTAAATGAACACTTAGCATACCATGATTCCTTAACAGACCTTCCTAATCGGCGTTATTTTGAAACTCGCCTAAAGGAAGAAATTATTACATGTAATGTAAAAAATCAAAAATTAGCAGTTTTGTATCTCGATTTGGACCGTTTTAAATATATGAATGATACGATGGGACATACGCTCGGAGATGTGTTTTTAAAGAAAATTTCGGACCGTTTAAGCGAGTGTATTTATGATAAGTGCTTTCTTGCTCGTATGGGTGGAGATGAATTCTCTATATTAGTACCAAATTTAAAGAATGATAAAGAACCAGGTGAAATATCGGAGCGAATCATTGAATCCCTGGCCAGGCCCTTTATTGTAGACGAATATGAATTATACATAACGACAAGTATCGGGGTAAGTGTTTTTCCGAGTGATGGAGAAGATATGGACACGGTGTTAAAATACGCGGATGTTGCTTTATATAAAGCAAAGGAAATGGGTAAAAATACGTATCATATTTATACAACAGGTACGAATAATCCCACTTATAAGCGATTTATATTAGAGAACGATTTACGGAGTGCGGTGGATGATAATCAGCTGGAATTATATTATCAACCAAAAGTATGTACCGAACATAATGAAATTGTCGGTGCCGAAGCACTTATTCGCTGGAATCACCCAAAGTGGGGGCTAATTCCCCCAAACGAATTTATTCCTTTAGCGGAAGAAATTGGTATAATCAGTAAAATTGAACGATGGGTTCTATATACGGCATGTAAGCAAACCAAAGCTTGGCAAGATGCGAACTTCCCGCCTATTCCTGTGTCGGTAAATCTTACTGCTAATCGTTTTTTAGAGAAAGGTTTTATTCAAACCATTATTAAAATTTTAGAGGAAACGAATCTGGAACCGCATTTTTTGGAGATTGAAATTACGGAGTCTTCTCTATTAGTAAATGAAAATGTTGTTTTTTCTATTTTGGATGATTTACGACGAATCGGTATTCAAATTTCATTGGATGATTTTGGAACAGGCTACTCATCGTTATCTTATTTAAAACGTTTTAAAGGAAGAATTGATACCCTAAAATTGGACCGTTCCTTTATTTATGACCTTAGCTACGAGGATTCTGAAGATGATAATTATATTACAAAATCTATTATCAATTTGGCACATCATTTAAAAATGGCTGTTGTAGCAGAAGGTGTGGAAACAATGGAACAACTGCAAATTCTTAATCAGTTTCATTGTAATACAATCCAAGGATATTTATTTTCTAAACCAGTCCCGGCATCTGAATTCATGAAATTAATGTCATTCGATCAACTTGAAGCCTATTCAGGTAAGGAAGAGGTGGATTCTTCCAAATTACTGGAGCAAAGAGTGTATCAGATTGATTACCCAATATTGGCATCCATGACAATAAACAGAATGAATGGCAGCAGAGCTGAAATGGATTCAGTAGAAGTATTAATCGATCAAATTACTGATGTTGGTTTGCGGTTTATTTCTAAAAACAGATTGGATCATGATCAAATTTCTGTCTTGAAATTCAATACCGAGATATTAGGTGAAAGAGTGAAGATAGATGGTGAAATACTTTGGTCAAGGGAAGTGCAGCCAGGAATTTATCACTATGGGGTTGAATTTCAAACGGGAGAACATCAGCCATTTATCCCATTTCATTTATTTTACTGAATCTATTTGATTAAATTTTCTAACAAACTTAAATTTTGGAGGAAAAACCGGAAATCCCTTATGTGACAAGGGATTTCCGGTTTTTCATTTTACTGAATACTTTAAAATTCTTATTATTTCATACTATTTGGCAGCATTTTATAGATTTTGGCAATTATTTCTTATTAATCGGAATCAATCATGATTAAATCAGTCAAATCAAGTTTAATCCATTTTGACGAAAGCTTGCGTTCCATATAAGCTAATTTACGTAATTGATTCACAAAAGTATCAGGAGGTGAAAGCATTAATATTTCCCAAGTAGCTGAAAAGTTGAAAATAACAACAGCGGAATACCATTTCCGTAAGCCAAATAAAGAAGACGGAGCTTCGGTGTGGGAGCTTGTTAAACATACTGGTAACCTTGATCTTAATTCTTCTTACAGCTATTTAATGTGGTGTGAAATTTTTTCAGATACATCCATTGTAGTGGTAAGAAAAGAAACGCAAAAAGTGGTTGGATTTATTTCTGGGTTTATTCATCCAGAAAAAGCTGATACGTTGTTTATTTGGCAGGTAGCTGTTCATGAGTCTGAAAGGGGAAATGGGTTGGCGACGAAGATGTTGCTACAACTGCTTGACAGAGATACAAGTGGAGATGTTCACTATGTAGAAGCAACTGTCTCACCGTCAAATACTCCTTCCAAACGTTTGTTCTTAGGTCTTGCAAGGAAATTTGAGACAAACTGGAAAATCAGTGATTATTTTACAGCTGATGATTTCCCGAGTACAGGACATGAAGATGAATTGTTGTTTAAAATCGGACCGTTTGAAAAATAATTAATTAAAGGATGAGTTGATGACAACTGCTGTAATAAGCAATGATAGAATGAAAACCTTTGAAGAATTAGAATCTGCAGTTAGAAGTTACAGCCGTGGTTGGCCTACCGTATTTGAAAGAGCAAAAGGTTATAAACTATGGGATGTAGATGGTAAAGAATATATTGATTTCTTTGCTGGGGCAGGCGCATTGAATTATGGTCATAATGATGCGGCGATGCAAGAGAAAATCATTGAATATATTCAAAAAGATGGGATTCTTCATAGCCTCGACATGGGAACGACTCCAAGAAAAGAGTTTCTGGAAAAGTTCCATGAAGTCATACTTACACCTCGTAACCTCGACTATAAAGTTATGTTTCCCGGACCTACAGGAACGAATTCAGTTGAAAGTGCATTAAAAATAGCAAGGAAAGTAACTGGCCGTGATACCGTTATTAGCTTTACAAACGCATTTCACGGAATGACAATTGGTTCTCTGTCTGTAACAGGTAATTCATTTAAACGACATGGAGCAGGTGTTCCGCTTCATCATACTGTAGCAATGCCTTTTGATGATTATGTGGAAGATCAGAATTCCATTGCATATATTGAAAGATTCCTAGAAGATAGTGGTAGTGGTGTTGCATTACCAGCTGCAATTATCTTAGAAACTGTTCAGGGTGAAGGCGGTATTAACGCTGCTTGCATGGAATGGCTGAAACAAATAGAAAGTATCTGCAGACGCTGGGATATTTTATTAATTGTGGATGATGTTCAAGCTGGATGCGGCAGAACTGGTACATTCTTTAGCTTTGAACCTGCAGGAATTAATCCTGATATCGTGTGTCTCTCTAAATCTATTGGTGGTTCTGGTTTACCAATGGCCATTACCCTTATTAAGCCAGAATATGATCAGTTTGGACCAGGAGAGCATAATGGGACTTTCCGTGGCAACAACCTGGCATTCATTACGGCAAAGGAAGCATTAGGCTTCTGGGAGACGGATGAATTTTCTAATAATATAAACGACAAAGCAAATCTATTAAAAGAAAAAATAGATGAGATTATTGCGAAGTACCCAGAATTAAAGGGAGAAGCACGTGGAAGAGGTCTTATGCAAGGAATCGCAGTAAATGTCGATGAACTTGCTGGTGAGATTTGTGCAGAAGCCTTTGATCGTGGTCTAATCGTGGAAACTTCCGGACCGAGCGATGAAGTTGTAAAATTCCTTCCTCCACTTATTATTGATGAAGAAGGACTTTTGAAAGGTTTGGAGATTCTTGATAATAGTATTGCACAAGTTCTTTCCAAATAAGTTAGATAGACTATAAAATTTCTACTAGTAAAGGAGATAAACAAAATGATCGTAAAATCACTAGACGATATTATTGGAACAGAAGACGAAACAAAAGGTGAAACTTGGGAGAGCCGTAGATTTATTTTGAAAAAAGATGGTGTTGGATTCAGCTTAAATGATACGATCATTAAAGCGGGAACAGAAAGTTACTTCTGGTATAAAAACCATATTGAAGCAGTTTACTGTATTGAAGGTGAAGGAGAGATTGAGAAAGTAGAAACTGGTGAAGTATGGCCAATTAAAGCTGGAACGATGTACTTATTAGACGAAAACGATAAACATAAATTACGTGCAACAACACAAATGAGAATGGTATGTGTATTCAACCCGCCATTGGTAGGAACTGAAACACATAATGAAGAAGGATACTATCCATTATTAACAGAATAGAACTTGAACATAAAACAGGCGCTATGATATAGCGCCTGTTATTTTTATTGCTTAGCGTACAATGTCAAATACTTTTTTCA
>NZ_WOFB01000031.1 GCF_009733865.1 Oceanobacillus salinisoli
ACTTACTGGTTGTTTGTTCAGTTTTCAAAGAGCAAATTTTTCGCCGCTTCGTAACAGCGACATTTAATAATATATCACAGTCGACATCTGTTTGTCAACAAGTAATTTTAAAATTTATGTCGTTAAGTAACAATCCGTTTTTAGCGACAAAAAATACTTTAACACGGTTACTACCTGGAAGTCAACATATTTTTTATTTATCTATAAACCCGCATGCTGTAATAACTGTAACCGTGTATATACTATGACCTAAAATAAAAGATGTGACTAAAAATTACTTAGTTTATACTTGCGCTGGTAAACACCGACACCCTTAGTTTCTTCTAAAACAACGATAATCACTTCTTTTTCTTCCAAATAAGAAATGATGGCAGAGAGGTCGAGCCTATACGGTTTAATATTCGGATCATTTTTCAATTCAGCATATGACCATGGTTCGTCTTTTGTTCGCATAATTTCCAGTAAATGCTCCGCAGATACCTCGGCCCTATTTTTAATCACATAGTCCATTGCCAAAACCATTAACTCAATTCGCTTACTAATTTCTTCTCTGCTTTCAATAAACTCTTCATATAGTTTATAGGCTTCTAGATCGATGTTCTTTACTTGATTCCAGACCATTACTTCCGGGTAATAGCCTTTTTCAATGACGGCAAGTCTTGCAAGGTAGTGCAAGGAATGCAGTACTTTACTGTTTGCATCCTTATAATTTTGCGATGCGAACAGTGCTTTTGCTTCATTATAGCTCTTCACTAACTTGCCAAATTCAATGGCTTTGCGCAAGTTTCTTTTATGAAGTGGAAAATCTCTAAGCTTTTCCTTCAAACTACTGATATATTCATTGCGGTCAAAAACGACTTTTCCATTGATAATCCATTCCACCGCTCTTCGGTATGTGCTTGTATCAATCCATTCCAGCAAAGTCTCTTCGGTAACAATATGTAATGCGGCAGTTTCGCTTGCACTTTCATAATGCTTAACAAACCAGGAATGCTCCCCCTCTTTTACTATAATAAGAAGTATGATATCAAAGTTATCGGTCAATGGACTATTTAGGTTTGTCTTTTCCATCGTTAAAATGCCTAGTGTATTTGCATCACTTGCCCGCTCTTGATAAATAGGTCGTAGGAAATTTTCCATCTTCCTTCCTCCACTCTTCCTAAAAATTTCTCAAAACGATATATTAGTTAAAATTACACAACCACTATATTCTATCATCAAATTTCGACAAAATTAACATCTATTACTATATATTTCGTTACAAACAAGTGAAATCCTTTTTTTCAAAGGCGAAATTCTGCTATACTAGACCAAAAGCACCCATTTATCATGAAATCATGACAATGACCACATGGGTGTTCATCGTTGGACGTGCCTTTTGAACAATAAGGAGGAAGAACATGGCTGAACCAAGGTTAATCTATTCAAGTAAAATCAATAAAATCCGTTCCTTTGCACTCATATTAATTTTTGCAGGTATTCTTCTCATGTATGGAGGTATCTTATTAAAAAACATCGAGTGGCTAATGTTAATCTTCTTTATTTTAGGGTTGTTAGCTATTGTATTTAGTGTCGTTGTTTATGTTTGGATTGGAACCTTATCACTCCGGGCTGTTCCAGTCGTTTGTCCAAACTGCGAAAAACCGACAAAGATGCTGGGACGAGTGGACGCATGTATGCACTGTAAGGAACCTTTGACATTGGACAAGGATTTAGAGGGCCTGGATTTTGATGAGAAATATAATTCTAAAAGATATAAAAAGAAAGAGAAATAAAAAAATCCAAATGGACACTCCCATTTGGATTTTTTTATTTGGAACCTGGACATGCTTTTACCTTTAAATAGCTATAGATACACTTTTTCATAAAACGGTGATTAATGCTTTTGCGTTGCTACTTTCTTGCATTCTTCACATGTTCCGTAAACTTCTAAACGGTGATGACTCACATCAAATCCTGTAACCTGTTCTGCTAAAGATTCAACTTCATCCAATGATGGGTAGTCAAAGTCAACAATTTTGCCGCAATCATCGCAGATAATATGATAGTGATCAGATGTATTACAATCGAATCGACTGGACGAATCACCATAGGTAAGTTCACGCACAAGACCGACTTCACGTAGAACGCGTAAATTATTATAGACAGTTGCTACACTCATATTCGGAAATTTTCCTTCCAGTGCTTTATATATTTCATCCGCTGTCGGGTGCATCATTGAATTTAAAAGATATTCAAGTACCGCATGACGCTGTGGAGTGATACGGACGCCTGATTCTTTTAGTGTATTAATCGCTTGTCGTAATCGTTTTTCAGACACAGTCATCCACCTCACTTTCAATGTAAATAAGTACGTATTATATTCTAATAATATTATTAATTTATAATCTTTATAATTAGTTTACCTTCTTTTATAGCTTCCTGTCAATATAAGTACATTACGGACGGTACTATTATCAATTATAAAAATTAAATTTTCAATTATTCTCCTTATTCCTTACTATTTGTTCTTTCTTTATTTATATACTATATAAAGTGCATATATGTTTTTACAAGTATTACACATCTGTTTTTAATACTCTTTCCTCCCCGCCCAGGCATTTATTAACATAGCGGGCAGCCACAAACAGGAAGTCTGATAACCGATTCAAGTACTGGCGGACGAATGGATTATCCAGTTCTTCTCCAAGACTTACCGTAGTCCGCTCTGCTCTTCTTACAATGGTCCGTGCTGTATGAAGTGCACTCGATGCCATATGACCAGAAGGCAAAATAAAATTCTTCAGCGGTTCCAGCTTAGTATCCCATTCATCTATTTTCGTCTCCAGATCATCAATGTGTTCCTGTTTTAACTTCCAGCTTACTTCTTTTCCTTTTGGAGTCGAGAGTTCCGCACCAACATAAAACATAATCGTCTGAACGCGATGCATGACTTCCATAAAATCATCTTTGTCTTCCCAGTTTTCTTTTTCTAAAAAGCTTAAGGCTAATCCAATAAACGAATTGGCTTCATCACATGTACCATATGCTTCTACACGTACATCGTTTTTCGGTACACGTTCCCCATAAACCAATGACGTAAGACCTTTATCACCTGAGCGCGTATAAATTCGTGCCATATTAGTACCCCCTGCTTAAATCAATCTTATTTATATAATTATCTTTCTCATTAACATATATGTTTAAATTCTTGTCAAAAATGTCCAGTGCCCGCTTCATATAATTAGGTGATAATCCGGAAATATGCGGGGTGATCGTTATATTTTCTTCCTCCCAGAATGGATGGTTTTCAGGTAATGGCTCCTCTTTGACAACGTCAAGGACAACATGTGCAATCTCTTTTTCCCGAATCGCATTTAACAAATCTTCTTCTACGACGGCATCTCCCCGCCCCATATTCAGGAAAATGGAATGACTCGGCATCGCTTGAAACTGCTCATATGTGTAAATATCCTTTGTTTCCTCTGTACTTGGCAGAACGGATACGACAAAATCCGCTTTCGGTAGAACCGTGTTTAGTTCTGTGATTTTAACATTTTCATCGAAGTTGTCTACTTGCTTTCCGCTTCTTGATACACCAATTATATGCATTCGAAACGCTTTGCCGAGTCGAGCAACTTCCTTACCGATTGCACCAGCCCCAACGACAATTAGCGTTTTCCCTGTGATTTCCTGCATCTTCACCGACTTATCCCATACTCTGTTTTCCTCATTGTTCATGATGGTTTTTGCTTGACGGCTAACCTGCAGGAGCATCGATATTGCATATTCTGACATTTGAATGGCATGAATTCCTCTAGCATTGGTGAGTAGAATATTCTTTCCCCGAATCAATTCAAATGGCAATTTCTCTATCCCGGCAGAAAGAACCTGTATCCATTTTATATTCACCGCTTCCGATAAGAATGCTTCCTTAATATCACCGCCATATGTAACATATATTTCAGCATCCTTAATATAGGCCATTGCCTCATCAGCGGAGTTGCAAAACTGAAAGGTCAGGTCTGGAAAATTTGCTCTTAATCTATCCTGATGTTTCCCGGAAATCTTTGCGGAAAAAACAATCATTGCGTAGCCCCCAATACCTTGTATATTTTCCTCTATTTTACCTGAAAACTGCAAAGATTGGGAGATATAGAGCTTAAATTACTTTTTAATCGTATTCCATAAAATCTTCATATCCATTTTAACCGATCGATTATGAATATAATAAAGATCATAATTGACTCTTTCCGTGTAGTTCATGTTATCGCCTCTAACCGCACGGGCATATCCGGTTATTCCCGGCTTTACCTTTAGTCTATTTTTTTGCCAGTCATTGTAATAGTCCACAATCTCTTTTTTCTCGGGCTTTGGACCAACCAGACTCATATCCCCTTTTAACACATTCCATAACCTTGGCAGCTTGTGGAGATGATACTTTTTCAGCCACTTTCCAGTTGGGGTAATCGTACAATGAACATCCCGCTGAAATGTAAATTCATCAGGTACGCCATCCATCCATGAATCTGGAAATGGATGTGGTGGAAAAGCCCAAATTACCTTGGATGGATTCGTCATAATTCGAAAACTGAACATGATAAATTCCCGGCCATTCTTCCCTACTCTTACCTCTTTATAAAAAATCGGTTTACCTTCCTTTTTATAAATTCGATACGAGATAAATAATAGTAGAGGCATGAGGGTTAGAAGCAGCACCAAACTAATACCAACATCTGTCATTCTCTTTAACAACTGATAGAAACGGTCTTTCCTCACTGAATCTGTGTTTTTCACCGCAGTATGAGAAGTAGATTTAATATTTTCCATTGCAATACACCTCTTTTATAAAATAGATGTAATAGACTTGTACTACATCCTATTCTTTAAAAGTCGTGCATATTACAATGTTCTTAAAACGTAATTGATTTTTAATAACGACGGTTGCTGTTGCCATGACTTGGGGATCTTCTCGCCACCCTCGTCGAACGTTAAGGTCTTTTTTATCCTACTTTTTGACGAAAAAAGAGAAGCAGGATGTACCACTGCTTCCCTCTCTTCTTATTTATTGTAAATTTTCCCGGATGAATCCAAGAGCTTCTTCTACATGGCCCTCTACTTTTACTTTACGGTATTCCTTTTGCAATACGCCTTCTTTATCAATGATAAAGGTAGAACGTTCAATCCCGTAATACTCCTTGCCAAAATTCTTTTTCAGCTTCCATACATCAAATTGCTCGGCTACTTGATGTTCCTCATCGGCAAGCAATAAAAATGGAAGATCATGCTTGTCAATAAACTTCTGATGACGATCAGCAGGGTCTGGACTCACCCCAATAATCACCGCATCCAACTCGCCAAAGCTTTCATGGTTATCACGAAAATCACAAGCCTCTGTCGTACATCCTGGTGTCATATCTTTTGGATAAAAATAGAGAACGACATGCTTCCCACGAAAATTAGACAGGCTTACCTTTTCTCCATCTTGATTTGGCAACGTAAAATCTTCTACCTGTTTTCCTACTTCTACTGACATCTAAATCCCTCCAACGTGATTTTAATGCTACTATATCATATCACTGTAAGAGATTCATTTATCTGTGCTTGGTAGTTTAGGATTCTCGCTCGGTATTTCTGGGGTCCCGATCGTTTATTCAGTGGCCTCGCTCGATATTCCTGCGCTCTCGCTCGTTTATTCAGCATTCTTGCTCGATATTCCTGAACTCATGTTCGTTTATTCGGCACTCCCGCTCGATTAAGCATTCACTTAGGTTTTCAGAGCTACTCCCCTAGTTTTGATCGCTCCCCACCTCTTGACTGAATTAATTTCATAACAAATGCAGTAGGTAAAATATATCCGATTAATGCCTCTATCATCGCTATAAACCTGCCAATTCCGATTGGTGTAATATCCCCATATCCAATCGTCAGCATCGTTACACCGCTAAAATAAATCGAATTCATTAGCGACTCAAGGACATTGACTTGCTGCAGCTCTCCATTTTCCACGAGTATGAGCCCCTCAAATGATAGAACAAAATAAATGAGTCCAAAGCCTATAATTACAGTGATATAGATAATGATTAAAGCTATAAAAAGTTCTGTTGAAAACCGGCTTTCTCTAAGCTCGAATTTCAACTGAATATTTTTCCCCCTGATAAATAAAAAAATGCTTTTTACTATAACGTAACTAATGATGATAAAAATAATCCACGGAATAAGAAACATCAAGATTACTCCTTTAGCTGCCCTAGTTTTTGCAAATTGAAAATATGACTTGGCTATCCCAATTTTTCATGTTCTATAATTACTATATGCTTTTGGAGGTTGGGGCTTGTCTTTTTTCGAAAATTACTTAATGATTTAGCGTCCCCATCGTTTTTACAAATTTTTTTTGATATAGTTAGGAATGGAAACCGTTTAGGGAGGAATCAAAAATGGATTTTACAAAATCAGAACAATTACATAAAGAAGCACTCGAACATATCGTTGGAGGTGTTAATTCCCCTTCACGTGCCTATAAAGGAGTTGGGGGTGGCTCGCCTGTATACATGGAGCGCGGCCAGGGTGCTTACTTCTGGGATGTGGACGGGAATAAATACATTGATTATCTGGCAGCATACGGTCCCATCATCACGGGGCATGCCCATCCTCATATTGCTGAGGCGATTACGAAAGCCGCGAATACGGGTGTTCTTTATGGAACGCCGACCAGTTTGGAAAATCAATTTGCAAAAATGCTGAAAGAAGCGATTCCTTCCTTGGAAAGGGTTCGTTTCAATAACTCTGGTACCGAAGCAGTCATGACTACAATTCGTGTTGCCCGCGCCTATACTGGACGGTCAAAAATCATGAAATTTGCCGGATGTTATCACGGTCATTTTGATGCTGTGCTCGTCCAAGCTGGTTCAGGTCCTTCTACATTGGGAACTCCTGACTCAGCCGGGGTACCAATTACAACGGCTGAGGATGTTATTACTGTTCCGTTTAATGATTTAAATGCGATGAAGAAAGCTCTCGCAAAATGGGGAGATGAAATCGCAGCTGTTTTAGTGGAGCCAATCGTCGGAAACTTTGGTATCGTGGAACCGCATGAAGGATTCCTGCAACGTGTCAATGACTTAGCTCACGAAGCAGGCGCACTTGTTATTTACGATGAGGTAATTACCGCATTCCGCTTTACTTATGGAAGTGCCCAACAGCTATACGGTGTGGAACCTGACATGACGGCAATGGGGAAAGTGATTGGCGGTGGACTGCCAATTGGTGCATATGGTGGACGTAAAGATATTATGGAGCAAGTAGCACCACTCGGTCCCGCATACCAGGCTGGAACGATGTCAGGGAATCCAGCTTCCATGGCATCTGGCATCGCCTGCTTAGAAATTCTTGGCCAGGAAGGTGTTTATGAAAAACTCGATCAGCTTGGGGAACGCTTGGAAACAGGTATCTTGGCAAAGGCTCAGGAACATGGCATCCATACTACCGTTAACCGATTAAAAGGTGCGCTTACCGTTTACTTCGGCGTGGACAAAGTGACGAATTATGCAGAAGCTGAAGCAAGTGATGGCGAAGCATTCGGTCGCTTCTTTAAACTCATGCTGAATGAAGGCATTAATCTCGCACCGTCTAAATATGAAGCATGGTTCCTTACCACGGAGCATACAGAAGAAGATATTGACCAGACGATTGAAGCGGTGGGTCGTGCTTTTGCGAAGATGGCGTAAGTTTTAACGAAATGGAAAGCACTCTCTAGTTGGGAGTGCTTTTTTTGTGTTGATGCGGTTGTGTCGGCTTTGCTTTACCAGGATCATGGGGGCGTAGAAATTTATGGAGATATCTTTAGACAATATGGTGGGATTCTTAAATAGGGCTAAGCGGATAGCAACATTGGTTAACTCTTATCAACCAGATTGGTACTTTTATCAACTGTTATAAAATTTATCAACTCAAATGTGAATCTTATCAACCATTGGGACTTAGATATCAACCCATAACGCTCCGTTATCGACCGTTCTGGTACTTTTATCAACCGTTACAAAATTTATCAACCAAACAAGGGCTCTTATCGACCGTTAAAATAATATATCAACCACCCCACCTGCAACCAATTTGACTAAACAGAAAAATGCGACCCACACCTAGTATGAGTCGCATTCCAAATCATTTTTCCACTAATTCTGTTTTATCATCATCCAAATGCTGTACTTGATATAAATTATAGTAACTGCCCTGTTTCCGCATTAATTCGTCATGTGAACCAATTTCCGTAATCTCTCCGTTTTCAATCACAACAATTCGGTCCGCATGGGTGATGGTTGCCAAACGGTGTGCAACAATAAAGGTCGTTCTATCAGATGCCAGCTTTTCCATCGTCTCCTGGATGAGATGTTCACTTTCCAAATCCAATGCAGACGTTGCTTCATCAAAGATAAGGATTGGCGGATTTTTCAGGAAAACACGCGCTATGGCGATACGCTGCTTTTGCCCACCTGATAATTTCACACCACGCTCTCCAACGAGTGTACCATAGCCATATGGCAGACTTTCAATAAATTCATGGGCATTTGCTGCCTTTGCTGCTGCAATGACTTCTTCATCGGTGGCATCTGGTTTACCCATCCGAATATTAACGGCAATGGATTCACTGAACAGGATATTATCCTGCAGCACCATCCCGATATTATTTCTTAAGGAACGAGCTTTCACATCACGTATGTCGATGCCGTCCACTTTAATGGAACCTTCTGTCACATCATAAAAGCGTGGAATCAAACTAACAATGGTCGATTTCCCTCCGCCACTCATACCGACAAAGGCGATGGTCTCCCCTTTTTCCACTTTTAAATTCACATTTTTCAGGACTTGATTTTCATCTTCATCATATCGAAAAGATACATTTTCGATATCGATGTCACCATCTAAACGGCCTAGTTCCTTGGCATTTGTCTTATCTTTGACATCATATTTTTCATTCATAAATTCCATGACACGGTCAATGGAAGCAATCGCCTGAACTAGTGTGGTGGACGAATTGATCAGTCTTCTTAGTGGACTATACACTCTCTCCATATATCCAACAAACGCAACTAATGTACCGATACTGATGTTACCGCTGATTACTTGATATCCACCAAAGGCTACAACAAGAAGTGGAGCTAGGTCCGTAATCGTATTCGTTACTGCGAAAGTTTTCGCATTCCAGTCGACATGTTTCATAGCACGATGGAGAAATTCGTCATTTCGTTTGCCAAATTGACCTTGCTCATACTCTTCCAGCGCAAAACTTCTCGTCACCGGAATACCTTGCACCCTTTCATGAAGATGGCCCTGCACCTCTGCCAGTGCCTGGGATCTCTCCCTCGTTAACCGCCGTAATTCCCCGTAAAAATATTTAATCGAAAAACCAAATAGCGGAAATAGAATAATAGAAACAATCGTCATTCCGATATCCATTGTCAGCATAATGCCAATGGCAATAAGGATGGTAACTAAGTCCAGCCACACATTCATTAACCCGGTCATGACGAAATTCTTCGTTTGTTCGACATCATTTATCACCCGGGAAATAATTTCCCCGGTTTTTGTCTTAGAGTAGAATTTCAAGCTAAGTTTTTGAATGTGATCAAACAGCTTATCCCTGATGTCGTAAAGGATTTTATTTCCGACCCATTGCGCTAAATATTGTCGAATGTATTCAATCGGCGGGCGCAATACGAGGAAAACTACAAATGCAATTCCCATAATCCAGGCAAGCTCTGTCAGTTTTTCTGCATTCGTCATGTCCTCCGGGTAAATAATATCATCGAGTACATACTTTAAAATTAACGGCATTAATAGCGGGATACCAAATTTTATAATTCCTACAATAATCGTCCAAAATATTTTCCATTTATATGGTTTTACAAATTCCATGTACTGTCTTACAGGACCCATCCTAAATCTTCCTTTTTTCGTTATTTTCGAAGGCTTTTTTCATATGTTTGGTCGGTTTTCCACTAAATCAATGTGCACGACATAATTTGAATACCTTAACAACCGCTCCAGAAAATGCACTACGCTAGTGTTGAGTTATATACCTACCTAACATTTGGAGAGTGCTGCAATAAACCAAACATAACGATAATAATTATTAAAATAGTTGATTGGAATAGAAGGTTGTGCACTCACTTACGTCAAATTATATATCAACTACAAGTATTAAAATTCAACCAAACTTACGACAAAAGCCTTTTCTAAAATGAAATAATAAAACCTTGTTACTAATATGTAACAAGGATATTGGTTATACCAAACTTAGCGATATGTTAAAAATCTTTCATACCAATTATCAACAAAGTCTGGTGAAAAAGGGCCTTTTCGTTGGCGAACCCACCTTAATAAGTAATCCATGTTATTATGCAAAATTTGATCCAACACTTCCGGATAATTCATTATTTTTTTGTGATCCTCATATTCGTCAGCATCTAGAAGATCATATGTCATGTCAGGATACACTTTGACATCTAAATCATAATCAATATATTTAAGTGCCTCATCATCATATACAAACGGTGAACTAATATTACAGTAATAGTATATTCCGTCATTTCGAATCATACCGATTATATTAAACCAATATTTTGCATGAAAGTAACAAATAGCCGGTTCCCTGGTTATCCAGGCTCTTCCGTCACTTTCGATTACTGGTGTTTTATCATTGCCCCCGATTACAATGGATTCCGTTCCTTTTAAAACTAAAGTATTCTGCCATACTCTATGTAGTTGCCCATTGTGTTTGTAACTTTGAATTTTCATTTTCGTTCCTGCTTTCGGAGCAACCATCCTATCTCCCTTTCTTAGAAAACTGATAACCTGTCCATCATTTTGGGAATGGCTATGTTTTCATATACTTGGTACCCAACATTTTTACTTTGTACATATACATTGCTGCAAAAATATTTTCCCTTATGTGTGAAAATCCAATAATCCTTGCATTCATTATATAGATAAAAGCCCTAAATATAAAGTATTACGAACAGATTAAAAAACTTGGCTAACCCACCAATTATTAGTTGAATGCTTACTTCGAGCAAATCGTCGAACCCTTATCAGCTAAAATTTATACTGTCTATATCATACCTACATACAAAAAGAGCCCCCTAAACGAATAGGGAGCTCTATACATCGAAGTTAATTAGGAAGGAAAGTTACTTTTTGTTTTGTTGAGATTTTTGGTTCTGCTTTCTTACTTCTTGAGCATTGGTCTCAGAAGCAAATTCAGTACCAAATTGTCCGTTACCTTGAGCAGCTTGTTGGTTCTGCTTTCTTACTTCTTGAGCATTGGTTTCAGAAGCAAATTCAGTACCAAACTGTCCAGTACCTTGTGCTGCTTTTTGGTTTTGTTGTCTTACATGCTGAACGTTAGTACCTGAAGCAGTTTTGTTAGGATTTTTAGCCATCAATATCACCTCCGCACTAATTAATCTGTCCAGGATTCCATTTGTTATCCAACAAATTTCAGAGTTCGATATCCAACAATGGTAATAAGTCCCTCGAGATTATTTTCGAATAACACATACATTAATAATGAAAAAGGACTTTAAGTACTGGAGGAAAAAAATCAATGGATACACTACGGGATTTTTCCGAGCTTTCCATGATGAGTAAAACAAAGTGGAAAGATGAGGAATTACAGTACTACCAGCATTCCTTATCACAGGTATTACCGTATATCAATGCAGAGGGATTAACAATTTTGCATGAAATAAATGAAGAACTGCATAGCAGAAGTTATTAAATAATCTTCACGTGCGTTATGTTGAGAAGAAAGTTTGTTACTTTTTTATCTGTAGCAAAGAAGGCTCTTATACAGAGGAGCCTTTTTTATTACAGATATTTCATCATTTTCTGATGGGATACAGGAAACGGGTAATCCTTTAATTCTTCTTGAGAAACCAAAGTTAGCCTTCCATCGTCAGCCTTTTCTTCGGTTGTTTCCGCTTCAAAGATCTCCAGCTCCCATTTAATATGTGAAAAAACATGAGTTAAGTCACCTTTTTTCTCTTTTAATTCCAATGAAAGACCATATTCCTGGCGCATCCATTTCTCCACGTTTTCCTCACCAATTTCAGAAAATGGGACCATAGGAAACTGCCAGAGATTTGCTAATAAACCTGAATCAGGGCGCTTTTCAATGACATAATCTCCCTTTTGGTTTTTAATTAATAAAACCGTATAAGCCATTGTTTTTTGCTTTTTCGCTTTTTTCTTTACTGGTAGCTCTTCCTGAACTCCTTCTTCAAAAGCCCGGCAATAATCCTGTACCGGACATAACAGGCAGGCTGGTGATTTTGGTGTGCAAATCGTTGCACCTAAATCCATTATAGCTTGATTGAAGGAGGATGGATCGTCTTTAGAAATCACTTCCCGGACTATTGCTTCCATTTTTTTCCGCGTTTTCGCCTGAGCAATATCGTCTTCTATTTTTAAAATCCGGGAAAATACACGCATTACGTTTCCATCAACGGCGGGTTCTGGCTGATTGTACGCAATAGATAGGATAGCCCCTTTTGTATAGGGCCCAACTCCTTTTAGTGCTCCCAGTTCTTCGGGATTATCCGGCACTTTACCCTCGTACGTTTCCACTACTTCCTTTACAGCGGATTGCAAATTTTTCGCACGGGAGTAATAGCCAAGCCCTTCCCATGTCTTTAATACTTCTTGCTCATCTGCCTTGGCCAATTCGTAAACGGTAGGGAATTTATCTAAAAATCGGTGAAAATATGGGATAACGGTATCCACCTTAGTTTGCTGCAGCATGATTTCAGAAACCCATACTTTATAGGGATCCTGATTCTCTCGCCATGGCAGATCCCGTTTATTTTCATAATACCAATCCAGTAAATCGTATTGAAATCCGTAACTGTTAAAGTTTTTTAATAATTGTGTTATCATACTGGCACTTCCTTTATGGTACAATAAATATATATTATGTGTTATTTTTTTACTATCAGGTAAAACTAAATAAAAATTGCTATTTCCAGTAATGATTGATCCTTTTCCTAAAGTCAAAACTGTAAGGAGGACCTAAAACATGGACACTGGAACGCATATTGTAATGGGGATTGCACTTGGGGGTCTAGCAACAATTGACCCAGTAGTGCAAAATGATCCAACCCTTTTTAACGCCGTACTTGCTGGCACCATTATAGGTTCTCATGCCCCGGATTTTGATACGGTCTTTAAGCTAAAAAACAATGCAACCTATATTCGCCATCATCGAGGTGCTTCACATTCCATCCCTGCAATTATTATATGGGGTCTGATTGTTTCTGGAATCATTTATATGTTTGTCCCAGAAGTTAGTTACCTCCACCTCTGGCTTTGGACGTTTCTGGCCGTTATTATTCATGTATTTGTTGATTTATTTAATGCTTACGGTACCCAAGCTTTCCGCCCTTTTACTAACAAGTGGATTGCATTTGGCTTCATCAACACGTTTGACCCTTACATCTTCATGCTCAATGTCGGTGGAGTGGGCGCATGGTTACTTGGAGCACACCCAGGCTACACCTGGTTATCCATTTATACTGTAATTGTTTTATATTACATCAAACGGTACATGGATAAAAGAGAAATCGTCAAAGAAATTAAAAATTATTTTCCAGATACCGTTGAAATTGCAACCTCCCCAACCATCAAACAAAATTATTGGCGGGTTGCCATTACAACAAAGGATAAGTTTTATGTCGCAGCCGTCGAAAACGGGCATATCGAAATCGTGGATGAATTTAGTAAAGTTCCTTTACCAGATTCCCCCATTATGGAAAAAGCTTTAACAGATAAAAACATTGCATCGTTTTTAAACTTTTCCCCTGTCTACAGCTGGGAAATAAATGAATACGATGATTTCACCGAAGTGCGGTTCATCGATTTACGTTACCGCTCTAAAGAATACTATCCATTTGTAGCAGTTGTCCAGATTAATCGCAACATGGAAATTATCAGTTCGTACACCGGCTGGATTTTTTCCGAGCATAAACTGCAAAGCAAATTACTTATTGAAGATAACCCTATATAATGGAACGCTTGATTTACATTTTCAAGCGTTTTTTTGTTTGGGCGCCGTGGGTTCGCTGCTAATTCAGGTCTGGTAGAGAATTCAGCATTCGCTCCGGGAGTTCAGCATTCGTTCCAGGAATTCAGCATTCCTTCCGGTAATTCAGCATTCGCTCCGATAATTCAGCATTAGTTACAGGAATTCAGCATTCGTTACAGGAATTCAGCATTCGTTACAGGAATTCAGCATTCGCTCCCGTAACATTCTAAAACATTAGAAAGACCAACTCCTTACTTGAATTGGCCTAGATACTTCTATATATTATTTCACTTTTTTACCGAGCAACGAGATTGGCAGGGCTTCTTCTTTTTCATACAATTCATTTAAAAGATTGATTCGATGTCCCCAGGCAAACACACCATTAAGATAATCAATTTTAAACGTGAATCCTGGGTCCATTTTTAATTGATATACTTCCCCCGGACTAAAATCATCCGGATTCATTGTATATGCCATTGCAACTTGCATCTTTCTTTGGTTAATTTGTACTTCTGATACATTGCCCAGTTGCTCAGCCTTTTGTGCCTTTTCTTTCAATCTTCCAATTTCTTTATATAACTCTTCAATCGAGTAGTCGCTGTATCGATAATTCATTTTTACTCCCCCTTACTCTTTATTTTACATTTTATCTATTGTTTAGGACAATAGATAAGGATAATTAAATAAAAAAGGAGGGATTCCATGCCCACAGTAGCGATTACTGGAGCTGGAAGCGGGCTTGGTGAGGCTCTGTCCTATCAATATGGAAAAAATGGATACAAAGTTTATTTATTAGGAAGAAGCGATACGAAGCTGCAAATCGTAAAAAATAAGATTTTTCTGCACGGTGGGGATGCGGGAATTATTCTTTGTGATGTTAGTGAGCCGGCCTCTGTAAGTATTGCCTTTCAGCAAATTCCTCAGCTGGATGTCTTCATTAACAACGCTGGAATTGGAATTTTCGGTTCGATAGAGGGATATCGTACTGAAGAAATAGAAAAATTATTAAACACTAATGTAAAGGGCACGATCCTAACTGTCCAATCAGCACTGCCAATCGTCAAGGAAAGCAATGGCAGGATTTTAAACATTATTTCCACAGCAGGTCTCCGGGGAAAAGTAAATGAATCCATCTATTGTGCAAGCAAATTTGCGGTACGTGGATTCACGGAAAGCTTGCAAATGGAGTTAGCCGAACAGCCTGTTTCCATTACAGCTGTATATATGGGCGGAATGAATACTCCTTTTTGGGAGAATTCCACGCATGTCACGGATCCTTCCAAACTGAAAGGACCGGATGTTGTTGCAGAGCAAATTTTCAATGAAGACGACGGGAGAAAAGAAATTTTCGTCGATAAATAATTTACCGTACCGCATTCTCTGGGTCATTGGAGTCTGGAGAATGCTGTCTTATTCATTTTCTGTAAGCTTATCCAAATATCGATTGATTAGCTCGATGGTAAATCCTTTTCGGTACAATCCTTCTTTTACTTTTTGCTGTAATGCAAATCCCTCATGCTTCCTGCTATGCTTTCGCACTAATTTGTCCCCTTGATACACCATGGCATCCCACTCTGCTTCACTATCCTTTTCCCCATCCATTTCAGATAGGGCATCTGTAATTACCGTTTGACTAAATCCCTTTTGCAATAAATTCCCTTGCAGTTTTTGCAGCTGCTGTTTAAAGGATTCTTTCTTACTAGTACTTAATTTTTTCTCGAGGAACTTGGAAATTTTCTCAAACTGGGCTTCGTATGGATATAATTCGATAGCCTCACTTGCAATCCCGCTGGAAACTCCCTTTTCCATCAATTCCTTTTTAATGAGTAATGGACCTTTACTGGACGTGTTCATTCGTGTACGGACAAACATTTCAGCAAACTGCTTGTCATTAATTAGTTTCTCCTTCGTTAATCGTTCGAGAATAATTCCTATATGCTCGAGTTCCACTTCCTTTTTAACTAAGTAGTCGCGCATTTCTTTTTTCGTACGCATGCGGTAGCTTAAATAATTGATTGCCATGCTGTAGGATTTCTGTATCGTATCTTTTTCGACAAGTGCTTCTATTGTCGAATCATTTAGTTCCATTCCCTTTCGCAGGCGAAACTCCACTAATACCGCTTCATCGACACTAAATGCGTATTCTTCTTTTTCTCCATTGGTTAAATAAATATTGTATCGATCTTTCCGTTTCTTTTGCGTAGTAATCCGGGATATTTTTTTCATCATTCTCCGCTCCCCTTTTTCACTCGGCTCTTTTTGCAAGGCTTGTTGTTATAAAATTTATATAAACTTCGAACTAAATGAGTGCACTGTTGATTTCCGCTTCGGGCAGTCGCGCACCTTAGGGCAATGCTTCAGCCTCCTCGCTCGCAAAGAACGATCACTGCGGGGTCTTCAAGCAGCCCGTTTTCCAGCAGGAGTCGACTGCCCTCCGCTCCAATCAACCATTACAATAGTGGATAACCAATTCTTAATTTATCCAAAAAAGTTACAAAGCACTGTACTTAGCGTAGGAAATACACGAAGACTCCTGCGGGGAAAGTGACCAGAGTGAGTTCCCTAAAATCGCGTCAGCTCGAGGAGGCTCACGGGTCCCCTAAGGTGCGCGTATTGTATTTCCGGAGCGGTTGGTACAACACCAACTTAGCATCTAAAGTTAGTCAGGAGTCTATATAAAATTCTCACACAAAAAACAACAATCTATTAGAAAGCAATCCATTTATATAATATCATGAAAATTCCCGAAAATACTACCGAATAACGAGCACATTCTGTAAAATAATACATATAATAAAATCGTTCAGGGGGTTGCGTATTGAATTTTCTAATTACTGGCGGTACAGGCTTTGTCGGAAAAAATTTATGTCGAGCATTGCATGAAAAAGGGCATCATACATATGTCCTTACAAGAACTCCTGAGAAATACGAAAATACGATAAACACTACATTTATAGACTATCACTTTCCTGCTGATGAACTTCCAAGCATTTTTGGGGTTATTAACTTGGCCGGGGAATCCCTTTTTGGATATTGGACGAAAAAGAAAAAAGCTGCGATTTTAAACAGCCGTCTTGAGGCAACCAATGGGGTTTTGGAACTCATACAGAAACTCGATGACAAGCCAAATGTTTTTATTAGTGGTTCTGCTGTTGGCTATTACGGTTCATCGAATGAATTTATTTTCACAGAAGAAACCAGCACACCAGGTAATGACTTTTTAGCTAATGTCGTAGTGGATTGGGAAAGGGCTGCAAGCAAAGCAGAAGAACTTGGCATTCGTACGGTATTTGCAAGATTCGGCATTGTGCTGGGTTCAGAAGGCGCCCTTCCATTAATGAGTTTGCCTGTAAAAATGTTCGTTGGCGGGAAAATCGGTGATGGCCAGCAATACATGTCATGGGTTCATATTACCGATGCTGTTCAGCTTATCGAGTACTGTTTATTTGATGACCATATTTCCGGGCCAGTAAACATTACAGCACCGAATCCTAAACGGAACAAAGAATTTATGAAAACCTTAGCCACTGTTTTAAATAGACCAGATTGGCTTCCCGTCCCCACTCCCCTTCTTCGTACAGTAACTGGAGATATGGGACAATTAATTACAGAGGGTCAATTCGTCTTACCAAAAAAGGCAATGGATCACGACTTTCACTTTACTTATCCAGAACTCGAAGACGCATTAAAAAATATTAAATAACACTGATTTATCAGGCCATTTCACCATTTTTATTTGTAAAATTTTCTAGAGAAATTTAACAAAAAAATCATTTACATTTTGAAACAATCCAGTGTAAAATGATGGTATCAAATAGGAAAGAGATGAGACTTATTTTTGAAGGTTAAAAAGAGGGATGAATCCGTCTTTTAACTGCTAATTAAGTTAAATAGGGAAGGCAAATGGTGCGCCACCAGTATGTACTGGTTCTAGTGGGTTCGATTCCCACCCCGAATTTTTGTTGAAATTTTAAATAAAAATTCGAGGGTGGGTCACTCACTGGATTCCTAATAGCACTCTGCTGTTCGGACGATACCCACCTGGAATTAGGAGGGTATTTTTTATGTTGAAAAACCGCGAATTACACGAAGTGCCAGTATTATTTGAATTGATGTCACATCCTGAAGTATTTCCCTATGTAAGACATAAAGCCGCAACAAGCGATGAATTTTACTTTATTACGAGAAAAACAATTGAAGCTGAGGAGGAAGGCGAATTAATATCCCGTACGATTCTTGATGAATATCATCATCCAATCGGTACTATTAATTTGTTTGATATTGAAGATAAACATGGATTTCTGGCAACATGGATTGGTCAGCCGTATTTTGGAAAAGGGTACAACAAACATGCAAAAGAATTATTCTTTGACGAACTATTTTTCTCCCAAAATATTGAAGGGATTTTCATGAAAGTTAGAAGAACCAACTCCCGCTCCTTAAAAGCTGCGTTAAAACTGCCTTATGTTGCCCTTGCCAATTCAACCTACCCGGAAGTATATCAACAAATTAATGAAACTGGAGATATTTACGATTTATTTGTTATCACTAAAGATCATTACGCATCATACAAACAATTCGCAGCAGTTGAAGCAGCCTCTACTGGCGAAGAAGTTTCTTAATGGAAACTCTTTGCCGTGGAGGTTTTTCTTTTAGATTTTTGTTGGTTTTATCAGTCCGCTCGATATGTCTTACCCAATGGATTTCCTTCCCAATGGCTGATATCTTTCCTGTGTCATATCCCACGTACCAGCTAATCTATCCCCCCACTCCACTCTACAACGGCGGCTTCGAAAAATTTCAAAATACTGACTATTATAACTAATCCATCCTCACGTATACAAAATTTACTTACGGGCAGCCTATATATTAAAAAGCGAAGGATGATGTCCAGTGCCAAAATATAATCCGAATCATAGAGACAAGATTTTAAACAAAACCCAAGAAGTCTTGTACCAAAAGGAATTTAAAAAAGCAGATCGTGTTTACAATCAATTATCCCAAAAAGGAGACCGAGGCTAATTAGCTTCGGTTTTCTTTATCCAGACCGATACGGCTTATATCCTTATTTTTTCCACCACAAAACAACTTACCCACATCATTTATCCACAAAATAAACAGATTTGTTTATAACCCACTTGACCTTTGACCAGTATACACCCATTCATCCACAGACTTTCGTGAATAAATCAACACAAATTTGTGGATATAGTGGATAACATGTTGAAAACATAGAAACTACCTCAAGTTGAACCTGTGGATAAATGTTGTTCCAAAAACACTCAGAATACTACTATACAATTTCATCCATCCGTCTGCAACTTTTTATTGCCATTTATATCAGCAATTAAAGCAGGATGGCTATATATTCATTCATCGTCAAAAAGGGGGTGTCGTCAATCCAGAGGGAGTTCCACCGGCAGATGATTCATATAAAGAAAGATATCACGTCAAATTTAAGACCTTACATAGCAGATGCCGTTTGCCGTGGAATCTCAGAAGAGGAGTTTCCTCAATTATGCAAAAATATCTATCTCGATTTTTCCCGCAGGAGTCGACTGCCCTCCGCTCCAATCAACCATGGTAATAGCAAAAATAATGATGAGAATAGGAATATCACAAAACTAGCGGAGGAAATACACGGAGACTCCTGCGGGAAAAGTGGTCAAAGTGAGACCCCTAAAGACGCGACAGCACGAAGAGGCTCACGGGTCACCCTAAGGGGCGCGTAGTGTATTTCCGTAGCGGTAGATTAAACTCCAACATCATCTATAGTTACTTCGCACTTTATATCAACTACGAATATTAAAAAGCTACAAAACCGACGAAATGAACGTAATTAAAAAACACTCACAAACTAAAAAGCGCTTTTGCAAGTGTTCTTTATGGTTATATCTAAACTATTTTACTTTTACAATGGTAATCTCACGAATAACCAGATATGAAAGGCTATAAAGGATAACACCCGCTCCCAGCATCTGCCAGAAGAAAGTAAGCTGTAAATCGGTAAATATATTAACGAAGAAGTCAATAAGCCACCCCTTGGCAAC
Source organism: Oceanobacillus salinisoli (assembly GCF_009733865.1). Classification (GTDB taxonomy): domain Bacteria; phylum Bacillota; class Bacilli; order Bacillales; family Amphibacillaceae; genus Oceanobacillus; species Oceanobacillus salinisoli. The sequence goes on from NZ_WOFB01000031.1 coordinate 20,110, forward strand.
CCCAACAAGTATAATGAGGACCAATGCTCCCGTTACTATTCCACCACCGGCTAACCCGGATTTGTAAAAGATTAATCCAATCACAAACATAAATACAAGCGCAAAGAACATTACAGTTGTATCAATCAATACTCTCGTAAACCAGGAATCCCCAACCAGCTCAGATAGGTGGAGAAAATGGAAGGTGCTGATTCCAGTTGCCTGCGTAAATGTTAAGGTGATGGAATGCAACATACTGGCAACTACTGCTTTGGCAAAGGATAACCCGAGAAAAAACAAGCCAATTCCGATAAATACACTCTTTCTCGTTGCTCCAAGTTTTACGGAAAACGGGATGGCCTCTTTTACCGTTAAAAAACCTAGAATCGCACAGTAAATGTAAATAGGAAGAGTTAAGGTAAAATAATATTTCCCATCATCTACGCCAAGTAAGAAATAGGATATACATAATGATAAAACTAAAATGCTTAATAAAATCCCCCAAAATATCATGAGTGAATACCGGACATCTGTTATAAAGAAATACATTAAACCCTTTAATTGTCTGGCCATGAATTATGCCCCTTTCTTCCGTTCGGTTAAATAAATCATTAATTCCTGGATTGATATACCCTCTACCGTTAATCCGCTCTGCTTCGCTTCCTCGACATTGCCATAAACATACGCCGTCATCATACCAGCGAGTTGTTTTTTATCGATGACTTCTTTCCCTTGGATAAACGCTTCTACTTCTTTTTTCGCACCGGAGACAGAACATGTATTATTTCGCAATGCGTCTGCTTCTTCTTTCAGCACAAGTGAACCTTCACTCAATATTAATACCTCTTCAAACATTAAACTCACTTCATCAATTAAATGGGTGGACAAAATAATCATTCTTTTTTCTGTTTGGTATTCTTCCAGTAACATGTCGTAGAATTTTTTCCTTGATGGGGCATCAAGGCCAATATATGGATCGTCAAAAACCGTAATCGGTGCTTTGCTTGCTATCCCGACAATGATTCCAAGTGCGGACTCCATCCCCTTGGACAGTGTCTTCACCCGTGCATTAATATTTAGGTTATATTCCTTCACCATTTCATCGGCTAATTCCTGATCCCATGTTGGATAGAAATAGGAATAAATTTTAATACATGCTTTACTTTTAGATCCTTTTTAAAATTTTCCCCTTCTTTAATTAGGCAAATCGATTCGGTAAGTCGTCGATTATCAAATGGATTTTCCCCATCTATTAAAATCTCCCCATCACTGGCTAAAATTTGCCCTGACAAAATATTCATAAAGGTTGTCTTCCCTGCTCCATTTCTTCCGAGAAGCCCGTATATTTTCGGTTCATCCAACGTAAAAGAAACATCCTTTAGCGCTACATTATCCCGGTACCTCTTTGTCAGATTCCTCACTTCAATTTTCATCGTCATCCTCCCTTTTCACCATTTCCATCAACTCATCTGTCCCGATTCTAAGTTTCCTTGCTTCTGTTTTTAACGGAAGCATATACTTCTCATAAAATGACTTCTTCCGCTTCTCGATTAAAATCTCCTTTGCATTCTCTGTTACAAACATCCCAACACCCCTTCGTTTAAAAAGAATCCCTTCTGTGACAAGTTCATTAATTCCTTTGCCAGCAGTAGCCGGATTGATCTTATAGTAGCTGGCAAATTCATTCGTGGAAGGTACCCGCTCTCCTGCATTTACTTCACCATTAATGATTGAGTCCTCCATCTGTTCTTTTATTTGAAGGAATATTGGTTTACTTTCATCTAAGCTTTTTTTCATCTCAGGCTCCTTCCTTCATTGGTTAGTTACTTATGTGATTAACCATATAACTATTCGTTTGAATTGTCAATATATTTTATAAAAAAATAAAAAAGCCCCCTAATCGGAAGCTATTTTTACATGATCAGATATTGGCATAGGGCTTTTTACATCATTTATTATACTATGCGGTATCCACTTCTGTGGACAAAATCGAATAATGATAATCATAACGGTTTAAACTACCTTCCCCATCCTTACGCTGCCTTTCTCGTTATATTATCCGCAGGGCCTCTTTTCGGATACACATAATAATCATCTCCATCTGTACTAATGACCAAATCACCAAATGTTGCGGTGGAAAATATTTTTGCATCAACTAAAGTAAGATTCTCAACGACTCTTTCTACAGGATGTCCATAATCATTATGCACACTATATGTGAGAATCGCTGTCTCTGGACTGACTTCACGTAAAAACTCATAGGAAGTGCTTGTATCTGAGCCATGATGGGCAATTTTCATAATTTCCGATTCGACATCATATTTTTCCAGCAATTCCTTTTCCTGTTCCATTTCTGCATCACTCATCAGCAGAAAATCAACGTCATCATAACTCATTTTCAAAACAATGGAAGATTGATTGTTCGTCTTATTTTTTTCATAAGCATTAAGAACTTTCATATTAACATGTGGGTCTATGTTAATATTCTGGTTAGGCTTTGCAATAACTGCCGGGATTTCCTGTTTACGAATTTCCCTTACGTACTTGGCAAATGTCGTCGTTAAATGAATTTTTCCCGTATCAAGTACTTGTTTAACATTAAAAGACCTTAGCACATTCACTAGTCCGCCAATATGATCATAGTCAGGATGTGTTGCAATTAGTAAATCAATGTCTTCTATGTTTTGCTCCTTTAAATAGGAAATAACTTTATCCCCGGCAACTGGTGGCCCTCCATCAATAAGTATAGTTTTATCAGCAGGTGTTTGAATCAGGATGCTGTCCCCTTGTCCAACATCAATAAAATGTACATCCATATCCGGTTTCTGTTGTGCAAATGCCTGCTGTATGGTTATCGTGTTGAAAAATAAAATAACCGCAATAACAATATTGATTTTTTTCATAAGTCCACCCTTTTCACAGTTATGCTTGCTCTTTTAGTTTGGCATTGTACAAGGCAATTTATGAATAGTTTAGCGCGGATTAAGACCAGAAAACTAGCAAATTAGTTCAATAGGTCCAAGTATATGTAATTTAAAGCGCACAAGAACTAACTTAATCTGCTGATATCTACTCCTTTCTGCTCATTCCCGCTCCTTCTGTTCTTATGTAACCTAAAGTGGACTCACACAATGTGTGGGTTGTAATCCACCTACATATAAAAGCCCCACCAACCAAAAGGTCAGTAGGGCTTTCCAAATACAGTTATGCTTTTTTCACAACTATTTCACCATCAGCAACATCAACTTGAACGTTCTCTACATTTTCACCTTCAAGGATCAAGTCGGTTAGCTGATCTTCAATTTTATCTTGAATCACTCTTCGTAAAGGTCTTGCACCAAATCGTGCATCATAGCCAAGTCTTACAAGTTCCCGTTTTGCTTCTTCCGTAATCTTAATATGAATATTGTTTTCTTCAATGGTTTTTTCCAATTCAGCAAGCATTAAATCGACAATTTCTAATAAGTTATCTTCTGCTAATTCATTGAAATTAATAATTGCATCGAATCGGTTCAGGAATTCCGGTTTGAAATAGTCACTTAGCACTTCCAGTGTGTTCACCGATTCGTGTGCCGCTTTATTAAAGCCGACATTTACTTGCTTCTGACCTGTACCTGCATTACTTGTCATAATAAGGACGGTTTCCTTAAAGCTTACCATACGCCCATGTGAATCAGTTAGGTGCCCATCTTCCATAATTTGCAGGAACATATTTTGCACATCTGGATGGGCTTTTTCAATTTCATCCAGCAAAATAATCGAATACGGATTACGGCGAACACGTTCGGTTAATTGACCAGCTTCTTCATGACCTACATATCCTGGGGGGGAACCGATAATTTTAGATACCGAGTGTTTTTCCATATACTCACTCATGTCAAGGCGAATGAGTGAATCACGGCTACCGAACAACTCTTCCGCTAAAGCTTTTGTTAATTCAGTCTTCCCAACCCCAGTTGGCCCAACAAATAAGAAGGAACCAATTGGACGATATTTCGATTTCAAACCAGCACGGCTGCGGCGAATGGCCTTCGCAACTTTTTGAACTGCTTCCTCTTGACCAATTACTTTCTTACCTAAATTTTCGGCAAGTCCTTTCATTTTTTGCTGTTCATCGGATTGCATTTTTGTCACAGGAATGCCTGTTTTTTCTTCAACGATTAATTGAATGTCCGATACATCGACATCAATGACTTTTTCTTTTTCATCTGCTTTATCCAATTGTTTTTGCAGTTGAATTTCCTGGTATCTTAAATTAGCTGCACGCTCGTAGTCCTCTTTTTCCGCTGCTTCCTGTTTTTCCTTGATGACTTCGTCCAAGTGTGCTTTGATTGATTCGGTATCACTTTGTGAATTTTTCAAGTTCAAGCGTGATCCGACTTCATCCATTAAGTCGATGGCTTTATCCGGCAAGAAGCGGTCCTGAATATAGCGGTTCGATAAGTTTACAAACGCTTGGATGGCTTCATCTGAATAACGAACTTCATGGAATTTTTCGTAACGGTCTTTAATTCCATTTAGAATCTGAATAGCGTCTTCCACAGATGGTTCTTTCACAATAATTGGTTGCAAACGACGTTCCAGTGCCGCGTCTTTTTCAATCTTGCGGTATTCTTTTAGTGTGGTTGCACCAATCAATTGCAATTCCCCACGTGCTAATGCTGGTTTTAAGATATTACCCGCATCCATTTGTGAGCTTTCTGCAGTACCAGCACCGACTATTAAGTGAATTTCGTCGACAAATACGATGACATCTTTGCGTGCACGTAATTCCTCGATTAATTTCTTCATACGTTCTTCAAATTGGCCACGGATTCCTGTGTTCGCAACTAATGAAGCAACATCTAATAGATAAATTTCCTTGTTTAGCAGCTTGGTTGGAACATTTCCTTCCACAATCTTAACTGCTAACCCTTCTGCAATAGCTGTTTTACCAACACCTGGTTCCCCAATTAGGACAGGATTATTTTTATTTCTACGATTTAATGTTTCAATCACACGTTTAATTTCCTTATCACGGCCAATAACTGGATCAATTTCTCCTGATCTAGCTGAATCCGTTATGTTTTTCCCTAATTGATCAATCAAACCATTTCTTCTGTTTGATTGTTGTGCTTTCGTTCTCGTATTTGCTTTTGCTTGACCGTTTCCTTGGTAAAAGTTATTAGAAAATTCTTCTGTATTGCCAAATGGGAAACCTGAGAAATAGCCAGACTGATTTAACATTTGACTTTGAATTTCTTGAAAACATTCATTGCATAGGTGCATTTCCATCTTTTGATTGTTCATTTGCATTGCTGCATTGATATTTGCTTCATTTACACCACATTTTTGACATAGCATTTCCCATTCCTCCTTAAGTAATTGTACTTATATATGAACTTTAATAATCAACATTTGACTTTGACTATCTTTGACCTTTAACTTCATTATACTCTGACCTTTTTTGACTTTCAAGTGTTTTGTTTCACTTTTTCATTTGTGAGGAAATACAATTAGATGAGGTATTGGGTTTACTTTCTTTACATAGCACGCCAATAAGAGTTTTTCTAATGTTTATCTATGTAACTATCATTTTATGCAGTTGCTCTTTCTGATGTTCCCCTTTTTCGTAAGTTTTTTGTTATTTATTCCTTACAGTGATGGAAACTTCGAACTAATTTTAAATGATGTTGGAGCATCAACTTACCGCTACGGAAATACACTACGCGCACCTTAGGGCGACCCGTGAGCCTCCTCGAGCTGAAGCGACTTTAGGGGTCTCACTCTGGTCACCGTTCCCGCAGGAGTCTCCGTGTATTTCCTTCGCTAGTTTGTGCTTTTACCTTTCTAACATTAGATTTAGCTAAATAAATTTTAGTATATAGTTAATCACTATTTAAGCTGGTTGATTGGAGCGGAGGGCAGTCGCCTCCTGCGGGAAAAGCAACTAGCTAAATAAATTTTAGTATATAGTTAATCACTATTTAAGCTGGTTGATTGGCGCGGAGGGCAGTCGACTCCTGCGGGAAAAGCAACTGCTGAAGCCCCCGCAGAAAGTGGTTTTCTTCCGAGGAGGCTGAAGCGTTGCCCTAAGGTGCGCGACTGCCCGGAGCGGAAATCAACAGAGCACAATACTTGTTTGCAATTTGAATTCAGCATTTAGCAATTCAAAAAGGCTGACTCAATAAACTCTCCGTTATCAAGTCAGCCCTTTCTTTATTCAATACTCCTCCACAATGTCAAAGACGAATAACTGCGATAGGGTTCCCAGCCTTGACTGAAATCCTCCAGTTCATCCATTGTTGGCTTCCGGTCCATATTTAGATAAGTCTTCACCGCATTTTGAATACCTATATCCGCTTTTGGAAAATGATCCTTTCTTCCTAAACCAAACATGAGCCAGTTTTCGATGGTCCAGCGGCCGATTCCTCGGACATTAATCAATTCCGAAAAAATTTCCTCATCACTTTTTTGCTGTAACTTCTCCAGATTGATCTGTCCTTCTGCAATCATTTTGGATGTATCAATGACATATTCCGCCTTCCGTCCACTAAACTGCAGCTCCCTTAATTCTTCAACCGGTATATTTGCTACTCTTTCAGCGGTTGGATAGAACCATACATCATCCAGTTTTTCACCATAAGCTTCTACAAATCTGGTCGATAAGACATAGGCAAATTTCATATTCAATTGCTGATGAATAATGGTTTTTATTAAGCTGAAATATAGATCAAATTCTCTCACAATCGGTGTTCCAGGATATTGATTAAATAGCTTATCCAAATTGGTTCCCCGGAAATGCTCCATCACCTTCGTTACATCTTCATACCACTGAAATAAATCATATATGTATTGTAAAATCTCTTCTTTTCGTTCAGCATTTTGACTCCTTACGAGAAAGCGGGGCTGTTCGGTTGTTCCTACTGCATGAACATGGATAATGTGACGCTCCTCCCCATACACAAAAGGAATCTTCACCCATCTTTTCTCTATATTTACGGATAAAAGCGGATCAAAGGAAATTCGGTATAATGTGTAATCAAAATCATACAGAGTTTCTAAACTCACCTTTTCTTCCCACACGAGAAACACCTCCCATTTTTATCCATCATACCAAAGCTAAATACAGAAAAGCGAGGCAAAAATGCCCCGCTCCTTTAACCACTTCATCCTATAACTCCAGAAATCCTTCTGGTAATGTATTCTTCAGCAATAAATGGTCCAAACTCTTGAATTCATATCCTTTACTCTTCAAATCCTCGATAATCCTTTCTAACGCCTGTGCATTATCAGAGGAGACGGCATGAAGCAATATAATAGCACCAGGATGCATTTGTTTCATAATTTGATCGTACGCGAAGCGCCAGCCTTTTTGATTGGCAGTATTCCAATCTGTAAAGGTTAGGGACCAGAAAACATGTGTCAGTCCTAATTCATTTGCCCATTGAAGTGTTCTTTCATTAAACATTCCGCGAGGCGGCCGTAAAAATTTAATCTCCTCTTGATCAGAAACTTCAGCGACCGCTTTTTCAAGTGATTCTAGTTCCTTTTTCATCGATTCTTTGCTGACAATCGTAAAGTCAGGATGATGGTAGGAATGATTTCCTATAATATGTCCTTCATCGACCATTCTTTTAACCAGATCTGGCTGACTCGTGACAAAGTGCCCTGTCACAAAAAATGTTGCTGGAACATCCTGTTTTTTAAGTACATCCAGTATGTCGTCTGTATAACCTTCTTCATATCCATTATCAAACGTTAAATAAATGACTTTGTCTCCCGATAAATCGGCATAGTATGCGCCGTATTTCTCGAGTATTTCCTGATATTCACCAATATAAGGTACTTTATGTTCATCATTTTTTTTGAAGCCCCATCCATACCCACTTGCTGCGATTTGAACAGGGTTCATCAGTGCAAGAAAAAGGGTAAGAGAAAGGGTGATCGTTGTGAAAACTCTTTTTTTCATAACAACCCACCTATTATTTTTCTCTTACCTTTCCCGTTTTCTAATCAAATTATTCTAAAGGATAACTGCTGCAATCCAGCCAAATAATAATAGCGGAATATTAAAGTGAACAAATGTTGGTACAACCGTATCCCAAATGTGATTATGTTTTCCATCGGCGTTTAATCCGGACGTTGGCCCAAGTGTACTGTCAGAAGCAGGAGAGCCTGCATCTCCTAGTGCACCAGCCGTACCAATTAATGCAGCGGTTGCCATCGGTGAAAAGCCGGCTGCCAGGCAAATTGGCACATACAATGCTGCTAGAATCGGAACTGTACCAAATGAAGAGCCAATTCCAATCGTAATAAGTAAGCCAACCAATAATAAAACAAGGGCGATTACTGCTTTATTATCCCCTAAAATCCCAGATGATACTTCAACTAATGCAGAAACGGCTCCTGTTTCCTGGAGAACATTGGCAAAACCAGATGCAGATAGCATAACAAACGCAATCGTTCCCATCATTTTTATCCCATCTGTTATAACCTGCTCTCCATTCGAATACGGTACGACGAAAAATAAAAACATTAATGCTAATCCAGTTAAAGCACCTAAAATTAAACTATCTGTTAAGAGTTGAATGACGAATGCTGCGATAATCGCTACAATCGTTAACATATGTTTGGAATTAAATGCTACATCTTTTTCCTCTGTTTCCGGCAAAACGGTTCCTGTTCCACCTGCACCAGCTATCGCATCTCTGTCTTTTCGATACGTTATAAAGATGGCAAACAGTAAACCAAAGACCATTCCCAAACCAGGCACAATCATAGCCATTGCAATATCATCCATTGTAACTGTTAATCCACTCTGCGTCATTCCATTGTAAATGGTCTCGTGAAACATTAAACCAAACCCAGCTGGAATCATAATATACGGTGCTTTCAGTCCAAAGGTTAAGGAAACTGCTACTGCCCGGCGATCCATCCGCATTTTATCAAAAAGCTTTAATAATGGTGGAATTAAAATCGGAATAAATGCGATATGAACTGGAATCAAGTTTTGTGATAGTGATGCAACACCAGCAATTGCAAGTAACAACATCGTTTTCTTTCCAGTTAGTACACGAATCAAATAATTGACTAAAAGCGAAGTGATACCTGTATAACTAATGGCAACTGCAAAAGCTCCTAACAGAATATAGCTTAAAGCCGTACTTGACTGTCCTCCCATTCCGCTTACAAACAAATCTATCGAATCAACTACAGACATTCCTGACATAAGCCCGCCAACAATTGCTGCAGCAATAATTGCTATAATGACGTTTACTCGTAGTAAACTAAGTATTAACATGACGAGTACCGATACAACGACTACCCATTCCATTTCTGTTTCCCCCTCTAATCTTTCTTTTTCTCTTTAATACTTCATCATGATAAAGTATTAAAGAGTTAAAATCAACCCCTTTTTAAAAAGAAAGAATTGTGTGATAAAGGGAATCTTCTATTAGTGGAGGTTTTTTTTCCCCACTGTTAGGTTTATTGGCTGCCCTACCCGACTATAATTCTTGATGGGGCCTCAGATCCGGTTAATCACGTGATAAATTTGATTAGCGCAAAATCAGTGAAGTTGTAACATAGCATAAGGTAATTCAGCTTTCATCTCGATAATTCAGCTTTCATTTCATTAATTCAGCACTCACCTCGGATAATTAGCTTTCATCTTGATAATTCAACATTCATTTCATTAATTCAGCTTTCATCTTGATAATTCAGCTTTCTTTTCATTAATTCAGCTTTCATTTCATTAATTCAGCATTCATCTCGATAATTCAGCATTCATCTCAGTACCAAACAATAAAAAAACCCTGAACATCAGAACAGGGTTATCTTACATTATTTAACTTGAAGAGAGAATGAAACATAGTCTTGAATTGGAATCCATCCACCAATCCCCTGTTTCGTTACATTTTTGACTACAATCGATTTGCTGCTGCCTTTTAGTTCTACATATACTTCACCAAAGGTAACTTGGCCTTTTTCATTGACAGCTGGTGAATATGCAGTTAATGTACCATACTTCTCAACAGGAATATTATAGGAATTGTCTTTCTTTGTATTTTTTCCAATAATTGTATTATACGAAAGTGGTAAGTCGGTTTTTTCTTTTGCAGCTAATAGCATCATTTTTTTCACGTCATCAGGATTTTTAATTTTATTCGTTAGTGCACCTTTTATTTCCTTCTGTTCCTGCTGAATGTAATTCATTTCCTGATTTTGTTCCCCACCTAGATTGTTCAGTTCATTCGTATTTATTTTCTGGTATTCCCAGTTAATATTCGTCTCCAGGGATTCGTAGTTTAGCGGCCAGCGACCAAGGTATACCATCCCACGGTAACCAATGGCAATTGGAGAAGGCTTAAGCGATGTTTCATTCAGCATTTTGATTAAGTCCGGGTTGGTTATTGAAACATCGAGATCACTGATTAATTCCTCCGTTAAATCACTCGGCTCTATTACTTCCTGATCTTCTGTGGAATTTGGATACGTATTTTCTTTCGCTATATCAAGTACATGGCTTGGAATTTCAAATGGGTCTTTTTTCTTATCTTCATCGCTTTTCTCTTCTTCTGCAAATCCAGCTGCAGGAAAGACAAGAGCATAAAGACATACCATTAAAACGGCAAGTATATATCTTTTCATTGTTTCCCATTCCTTTCGTTTTTTCTTAGCTTTTTCTTAACTTTGGAAAATATACACTCCATCGATTAAATTGGGTTCATTCCATTGCTATTTTTACATTTAGACTTTAAATTTATTAATGAAGCCATCTTATTTATGGAGGAACTCATGGTATCATCAAATACGAGATTTTGGATTTTAATATTACTTGTCACCATTTCAGGCTTTTCTCAAGGGATGCTGCTGCCGCTTCTTTCCATCATATTGGAACAAAATGACGTTTCTTCAACCATTAATGGGCTCCACGCTACGGGGATTTACATTGGTGTACTCATTGCTTCCCCGTTTATGGAAAAGCCATTGCAGAAATTTGGATTTAAACCAATGATTTTAGTCGGTGGACTGCTCGTCATCGTTTCCATGGCACTATTCCCATTTTGGCAGGCATTATGGTTTTGGTTTATGTTAAGGGTCACCGTTGGAATTGGTGATCAAATGCTCCATTTCGGTACCCAAACGTGGATTACTACCACGACACCAAAGGAAATTCGCGGTAGGCGTGTTGCCTATTACGGAATGTTTTTTGGTTTAGGTTTCGCTATCGGGCCATTAATGACTAGATTGCTTTCTGTAAGTGAAGCAGCACCCTTCATCGTATCTGCTGTACTTAGCCTGCTTGTTTGGTCCACGATGCTGCTTGTCCGCAATGAACGACCTGGGGAAGACAGCCATACTAGCGTACATACAACGAATTCCATGGGCCGTTTTATGGACACTTTAAAAATAGCTTGGGTAGCACTTCTCCCAGCATTTGGCTATGGATTTCTCGAAGCCGCTTTACATAGCATTTTTCCGATTTATGGGATGCGAATTGGACATGATATTGGAATACTTACCTTGATTATTCCCTGCTTTGCGGCCGGTAGTTTAATTACCCAGCTGCCACTCGGAATACTGAGTGATAAAATCGGCAGAAGAAATACCCTTTTATTTGTATTGTCCGGAGGTATCTTCAGTTTTATGCTTGCAGCGACACTAGAAAATTCTACAGCAGTTCTATTTATTTCCTTTACTTTAGCGGGAATGCTCGTCGGCTCCCTGTACTCGATGGGAATAGCTTTTATGACGGATTTATTACCAAGCTCTCTGCTACCTGCGGGGAATTTGATGATTAGTATTGTGTTTAGTATTGGTAGTATTAGTGGTCCATTTTTAGGTGGAGCGTTTGTAGAAAATTTCCCTAACGTTTCCTTTTTCTATTTGATTGTTGGTGTTCTTCTGTTTATTGTAGTTGCTATCTACTTTAAGCAGGAACCGGATAAGCAGCGTGGTGACGTAGTGAGGGGAGAATGAATTCTTAAGTTTTATTTCTTATAGAGGATGTTCAAAAAGTCCGGTGAATATGACACATCTAAAGGGGACCTTCGACTAAGTACCGACACGTCCTGTGTCGAACGTCGAAGTCACCACATCCTGTGGAAGCTCGTCGGCCCGCTTTTCGTTCACGTATGGTAAGGAACTTCTACCAAAAATCGCCACGTCCTTGAAAAAGAAAAGCACTTTTTCTGCGTGCGATGTATCGCTGACGAAGTGTTCCTTGTCCTGTGGGCAACGTAGAAGTTACACACCACGCTTGGGGCCCGCTACTCAAAGCTTAGCCGCCTCGAACTTTAAGGCGCACAGGACGTGCTAGTGTCGGCGCCCGCAACAAATGTTTTCAGTGG